>DASSFI010000036.1:0-19900 GCA_035694465.1 Pyrinomonadaceae bacterium
TAGTTCTTCTGCTCGACATAGCAGTTGTCGTTCTTGCGGTAGGGCCGCGACCGGGTAAAGGTAAGCCGCTGCTGTTGGCAGTACTGCAACAGGTCCGCATTGATAAACTCTGACCCGTTGTCGGAGTCGATGCCACGCAAAGGAAAAGGCAAGCGCGCACGCAACTCTTTCAGTGCCGCAAAGACCCACACCTGCGCTTTGTTCGGCACCGCCTGCACCTCGGTCCAACCACTGTAAATATCAGTCATATCCAGTGTTTGCAGATAATCTCCCTGCACCAGACCGCCGTCATGTCCTACCAGATCGATCTCCACAAATCCCGGGCGCTGCTCATTCCACTCACTGAAAGTGCGCAGCGGGATCTGCTGCTTTAAAAGTGTGCCCGGCTTAGTGCCGCCACGCCCGCGCAACTCCTGCTTGCGTCGCTCGGGCCGCAACAGCCGGTCGATCGTCGCCGCACTGATGCGCAGCAGTTTCGCGCGCACCGCTGGCTCAACCTTAAGCTCGCCGAAATACTCGAGTCGCCGCAGCACCTCCGGCAGAATCGCCACCAAGCGCTTGCCGCAAATGTAATCCAGAATCATCCAGAGCTGCCGCAGCGTAAGCAGCACCTGCTGGTCATAAACCTTTCGGCTTTTCTCCATTGCTGACTTTGACTCAGTGGCTCTTGGCTGCTCCCGGACCATCTTTCGCACTCCTGTCCGTAACACCGACCGCGCATAAACGCGATGGTAGCCAGTCAGCTCAATGAACTCTGCCAGAATCTTCCCTTTCTCCTTCTTGGACGCCCGTTGATAGCGCCTTCTTATTGCGGCCGTCACCGCTTTGCGTTCCGCCATCTTTAGCCTCAACCTTTTCTCCTCCTTCGCTGTGGCAGGAGGTGATTGTGAAACTTATTTCGAGAAGATTTTCAGTTGAGGCACCGATTGCCTTTGGAGAAGATTTTTAGTGAGGCAATTCGCTCAGTTGACAAGCGGAGCGACGATACGTAAATTCAAAACCCTCGTGCTGGGAGGTCGTCCAATGGTAGGACTCCAGACTCTGGATCTGGCTATCGGGGTTCGAGTCCCTGCCTCCCAGCCAAAATTTTGCGCTACGTCAAATCGCCGGGGCGGTAGCCACAGTTGACGCACCTGAGCGCGATCGCGTTCTTGTACCACCACTTCCGGTAGAAATGCTTATTACAACGTGGGCACTTCCAATTTAGCCGCCAGATTGCGGACGCGGCTATGGCGATGAACCATCCGGTGACAACGATTGGAGCCACGTTGTTGGAATTCAACAGCCGTCCTAGAAACGGGGCTAAAAAAAATCCCATCGGCACCCAGCCGAGAAAGAGAGACCAAAACACGACGTTTCGCTTGCGGTATTCGTGAAGCGCCTCTTTCCTCGTAATCAACGAACTTGTCACGCGGTTGAATCTCATTTCACAAAATTGAAGCACACCTGACTTCTGCGGTCCAAGCCTATATATTTCTTCGTCATGAGCAGAGTCAGCCTGATCATCCCGACTTTCAACCGGCCGCACTCGCTGCCGCAGGCGGTTGAGAGTGCACAACGCGCCGGACGCGACGTGGAGGTGATCGTGGTTGATGATGCTTCCTGCGATGAAACGGCGTCAGTGTGTGCCGCATTGCACGGCATAAAATACGTACGAATTGACCGCAACCAGGGAGTAGCCGGCGCCAGAAACGCCGGATTACTCGAAAGCACTGCTGATTTCATCGCCTTCCTCGATGACGATGATCTGCGATTACCAGGCACTTTGGACCATCAGGTCGAGTTACTAACGAACAACCCGGAAGCCGGCTTTGTCGCCGGCGGGGTCGTGCTTGCCGATCAGAAAGGTGTGCCAACTGGAGAAATCGCAGTGCCGCGCGGAACCAGCGGAGATCTTTTCTGGAAAGTGTTGGAGTTGGACGTCCATCTCATTCCCGGATCGGTTGTCGTGCGCAAGCAATGCTTTTTTGAAGTGGGCATCTTTAATCGCAAGCTGGCCGGCATCGACGACTGGGACATGTGGGTTCGCATTGCCGAAGTACGTCCCGTATTACTCGATTCGGAACCCGTCTGCATCTATCGCGTCGCCTCGCCAGGATCGGGACAAGGTTCGTCCGGAATGGGTCGTCACCTCTACAGCGCGGTCAAACATCAAGCGACACTCTTTTCACTTCCACGCGCGCAAGCAGCGTCGGTGGCTCAACGCAAGTCTGTGCGGCGAAATGTGAGACGCCGTATTGCCGACACTTTGAGTTGGCGTGCCGCCGAAGAACTACCGCGCGGCGCTTATCGCTTCGCCGCTTCCAACTTCTTGTACGCTCTTCGGCTCAGTCCATTATGGGCTGCGCGGCCAACACATTTCCGAGTACTATGGCGTGCATCGAAGCATGCCAAAAGTTGACCTCATCATTGCTACTCATAACCGTTGTACGTCTCTTTTGCGTGCTATCGAGAGCGCTCGAAATGCTGGTCGCAACGTGGAGATTATCATCGTTGACGATGCTTCCAGCGATCAAACACCGGAAGTCTGCACCGCACAGACCGGCATCAATTACATTCGGCTAAGACATAGAGTAGGACTTGGACCAGCGCGCAATGTTGGTCTAATCGCCGGCACTTCGCCTTACCTCAGTTTCCTCGACGACGACGACTTACGTTTGCCCGGCTCGCTCGACTCACAGGTTGATCTGCTCGAAGCTCGGATCGATGCCGGAATGACTTATGGAAAGGTGCTCTATGGTGACGACGAAGGCAATGTGAAAGGCGGCGGCTACCCGGAAAACTGTCCGCAAGGCGATCTCTTCTGGGAAATTATGAGTTGGAATTTCATCCCCTGCCCAGCGGTGGTTTTCCGTCGCGAATGTGTTAAGCGTTTGGGATTTTTGGAAGACAATGCGCCTGGTGTTGAAGATTGGGATTTGTGGGTGCGCATAGCGGAAGTGTATCCCGTGCTCGCCGTTGAGGAGCCGGTTGCAATCTGGCGACAATCATCTCCCCGCTCGGGACAATTCACATCGCACGAAGAAAAACTCCACCGCGAAGCGCGCCGTTTGCACCGCGACAAATGGCTCAAGTTACCGCGAGCTAGCGCGGTGCACGCAACCGAACGCCGCCGCGCTGCGCGTGACTTTGCTTCACATGCTTCGCAACAGTTGGTATGGTCGGCGGGCGCGCGCTTGAAAGCCGGTATGTTTTTTGAATCAGTAAAAATGACACTTGCAGGCACGCGCATGTATCCGCTTAGCTTAACGAGACATCTTCTCAGCTTCACCACCTTACGCTCGTTGAGAAACAATTTGGAGGCGTACCGGCGCGCAGAGTGACCTCAAATCCTTTAAAAGTCCTGCTTTGCAAAAATGGTTTCGCTGGTCCACTCAGCGGCGCCGACGAGATCGTTGTCAATTATGCGGTGGAGTTGAAAGCTGCCGGACATTCGCCAGGCGTGTTGTTGGTCCATTGTCCCGCTCACGATGATCCGTTTGCCGCCCGGCTGGCTGCCGCCGGTGTGTCTTTACAAACCCTGGCGTCACCAACCTTCACCTCTTCACTTGCCACTGCGAGAAAGCTCGCGATTCGCGCCATGCGAACATTCACGCCGGCCAGGAATCTTATTCGTTCCAACTCTCGCAAAGTTGTCTTCGATCTTTTACAGCGTTACCACGGTGCTTGTTGTGAGTTTCTCAGACACACTCGTCCCGACATCATCCACGTGCTGACGCCCGATCCGGGTGCGGTGATGCTCATTCGTGCTGCATCTGTGTGCGGGATTCCCGTGGTTTATCAGGAAGTTGGAATTCCCTTTCACCCACCGGGTTTCGAAGAAGTGTACGAGCGTTTCACATCGGTGCTACCGCTCTGCGCTGGTGTCGCAGCGCTGTCTCCCGCACTCGCGCGTGAGCTCTGCCAGGCTGTGCCACAAGTTCAACATACCCACGTGTTACCTCTGATCACTCCGGACCATAACGGCGCTTCGGCCTCGCGAACTTCTCAACCCGTAACTTTCGGTTTCGCTGCACGCCTCGAATATCTGAAAGGACCAATGCCGTTTGTGGCTGCGTTGCGTATCGCGCACGATTCACAACCAAACATCGCCGCGAGAATCGCGGGCGAAGGGTCACAACGAAAGGAAGTCGTCGATTTCTGCCGCAACTTCAATCTCGCCGACAAATGCCAACTGGTGGGAATCTACCAAACGCTTCAGGACAGAAATGAATTCATGCATGGCATCGACGTTTTTGTTCTTCCTTCGCTGACGGAAGGCACACCTAACGCGATCATCGAAGCGATGTCTCATGCTAAACCGATCATTGCCACCGCAATTGGAGGTGTGCCTGATTTTGTTGGCGAAGACGTTGGGATTCTGGTACCGCCGAACGACGTCAATGCTCTCGCCGGTGCGATGTCCCGGTTAGCCGGAGATGAGGAGTTGCGTACTCGGCTCGGACTTGCGGCGCGGAAAAAGTACGAGCAACTGTTCTCGCCCGGTTCAGTGTTACCACTGCTCGTAGATTTCTACGAACGCATCATCGCCAGGCACGCAGCCAAAGGCAACGGATCAGCCGAGAACAAACAGCGCTCCCATCCGTGGTCAAACTAACCACTAATACGTTGTCGAATCCACCGACTCAGAGTCGAATGCTCGCCTGTGTAGTTATGTAACGATGCATTGTCGCCATTGGGCCAGAGGGTACTGGGCGATCCGGGCCGGTAAAACGTTACCGTCAAACTACGTCTCGAAACACGAGACTTGTCACGCACACGCGATACGGCATGCCACGAATTATCAGATCTGACGACTACGGCAGAGTTACCAACAAGTGGCGGGATCACGTGGGCCGGTTGTGACATATCGTTATCGCGCAGTATCGTTAGACAACCTCCATCCTGCTCGTCCCACTTTTCATTGAAATAGAAGATATGGGTTGTAACCTTATCGATCAGATCGACGTGTGGTCCAAGCCAGGCCTTCCGGCCATAATGAAAAACATTTGCTTCGATCGGCAACGGTGCAAGGTCAAGACCAGTGAGACGAGACATTGCCTCGCGATACTCAACAGACAACAAATCTTCCGCCATCTGTCGCCATACCGGACTCAAAAGTTGTGCGTGAGACGGTGACGTCGCCCCCATGGCAATTAGCGAGCGGGCTTCGTATTGATATCCTTTTTCTCCGTCGTAGCCCGTCACTGTCTTGAAATGATCGCGCGGAAAGGTTTCAACCAGAGCGGCTGAGTCGGGAGGTGAAAACAGTCGATCGACAAACGCCCAGCGGTATGGTTCGGTTGATAACGCCTGCGGTGTCAGCCGTGTGAGATCGATCATCGTTGAGCAAGAAGCAACTGGTTCATTACTTCGTAGACTCTTGTTTTAGCCTGTGCGGCACGGGCGGAAAAATATTCGCGGCCTAATTCTACTGCAAAATCGATCTTGTCGTTCAGCTCCGTCCAGGATCGCAGTTGTAGTTCGGGTGGCAATTTCATGACGTCAACGAAGCCCGCGATTTTGTCTACCGGCAATGGTCCAAACAGATGAGGAATGCCGTACGATGCGGCCGTGATGTTGCCGTGGAGACTGGTGCCGATAAACAGGTCACTCGCCACGATGACGCTCATGATGTCGGCGATGGAATTGACATTCGCATATTTCAGCGACCCGCCGGAACGTCCTGCCAAACTTTGCAAGAACTTATCATCACCGTGGCAATAGCCTATGGGCAAAAGTACCACCGGACAATTCGTTCTCTCCTGGTAACGCTTTAATTCGTTAACGATCGCTTCCTCATCAAAACTCGGATACGGCTTGCACTGAAAACATAAGAATGGGCTGTCTCTTTCGATTCCAATTCGGGAAAGAATTTCTCGCCCGCGCCTGTTCAGCATTTCCCTATCAAATTGGTCACTTAAAGTGATGGCCAAATCGGGAGCGACATGTATCTCCCTTTCAAATCCGGCGCGTCTCAGTTTTGCCGCCGATTGTTCGTCACGCAAATAGATGAAGGACGCTTGATCGAAGACTCGTCTGACACTTTCGCTCTCACTTGAGCTGAACTCGTGCGGCACGCCACACGACATATAAGAGATCACGCTTCCTTGCGGCAGCATGTCGGAATCGATGAGAAATGGACCAACCTCGGAATAGTTTAGCCGGTGCTTTCTAAACCGGCGGACGAAGAAAGCCGCGGGTGCTCCTCGCGGAATTTTTGTGCGCAGCAAATAACTGCAGGCGTCGAGTGGTCCTATTGAGCGGCGCAGACTGTGGTAGGAGTTTGTGCTGTAGTGACTGGCAAAGGTATCCCAATCAGTGCGCAAGATGTCTCCGCCTCCGATAATGAGCGTCGTTGCCGGTGCGGTCGAAGTAAACAGAGTCGCGATTGCGGAAGTCTCGAAACCAGCTTCCTGCGGCCCCATGACTGGCAATGGAGAATAGTGCCGAACCTTTAATGAAGGATCTTTCTTTAGTAGATGTTTGAGGACAATCGGATACAGCAGGTCGCCATAATTTTCGACATCAAAGGTTCCGAGGTGCGAAATCATTGTGGCCACTCTATGTGCTCTCTGTGACTAAAAACAATCCCTTGACAGTCTAGGAGAGTAACGCTAGACTCCGCCCTAGACTATCTAGGGGAGGCTGACTTGGCGAAGACGCGGACAGACTTGATGCAGGGCACGCTCGAGTTGCTGATTCTAAAAACACTGGAGCGCGAATCCCTCCACGGTTACGGCATAGTGCAAAGAATTCACGAAACTGTCGAAGACCTGCTCAAGGTTGAAGACGGATCTTTGTATCCAGCCCTTTACCGCATGCAGGAACGTGGTTGGATCAAATCAGAGTGGGGAGTTTCAGACAATAATCGTCGCGCCAGGTTTTATAAACTGACCCGCGCGGGGCAAAAACAACTCGAACGCGAACGTGCGAACTGGGAGCGCGTCTCAAAAGCGGTCTCCAGGATCTTACAGACGGCTTAACGTGCATCGATGAATAACCTGCTAATACGACTACGCAATTGTTTTCAGCCCGAAAAGGTCGAGCTCGAAGTCGATGAGGAACTGCGTTTTCACGTTGACCTGTTGCTGCACGAATACATGAAACAAGGAATGTCTCCAGAAGAAGCACGGGCTGCAACGGTGAAGCGTTTCGGCAGTCTCGACCAATTCAAAACCGAATGCATTGCCATTTGCAGAAGAACTCGTCCGCTGCAACGTGCCTTTAAGAGGTTTTTGATTCTTCTTGCACTGACCGGACTGATCGTTCGAATCAACAACTCAGACTTTCATGTAGCTCGTATCGGCGACATGCTGATCATGATCGCCATTGCCTGCCGTTTACTGATTTACGTTCGCAACTTAACCCCGTCACGTTTTCGGCGACGAAACGAATCTTCTTCTTCGATCTTTTCCTGAATGCTTGCCATTGCAGACCTGAATAAGACATACGGGAGCGGAGTTCACGCACTGAGAGGTATTAGTCTCGAAGTGCCTCCCGGAATGTTCGGATTGCTGGGGCCAAACGGCGCCGGCAAAACGACGCTCATGAAGATTCTCGCGACTCTGCTCGAGCCGGATTCAGGTACCGCGCGAATGCGCAACACCGATCTGATTCGCGAGCCGCATCAAACGCGCATGATGCTGGGTTATCTGCCGCAGGATTTCGGATTCTATCCCTCCCTCACCGCCGAACAGACACTCCATTATTTCGCCAGACTAAAAGGCGTCTACGAAAAGAAAGAACGGGAGTCTCTGGTGAATGCTTTACTGGAGAGAGTAAACCTCGAAAGCGCGCGTCGTCAGAAAGTCGGCGGATTCTCCGGCGGCATGCGACAACGGCTGGGAATTGCACAAGCGTTGATCGGCAAACCCGCATTGCTAATCGTAGACGAGCCGACCGCTGGTCTCGATCCGGAAGAACGAGCCCGTTTTCATAATCTGTTGGCGGAAACGTTCGCGGAGGGGAGTGTGGTGCTTCTTTCAACGCACATTGTCGCCGACGTTTCGAACCTCTGCGCCAACATGGCGATCATTCGACAGGGGCAGATCATCGCCTCATGCAGTCCGTCTCAAGCTATCAACGAGTTGACTGACTCCGTTTGGGAAGCGACGTTGACACGCGAACAAGTCGAAACAGTTAAATCTCATTACAAACTAATCTCGTCGCAAATGTACAACGGCATGATGCGGATTCGAGTCTTCTCACAGCGAGAACGACCTGGCGACGAATTCAGTCAAGCCCTGCCGACCATCGAAGATTACTACTTCAATCTGGTCTCTCAATCGTAAATGGTCCACCCCTTCCACACGGCGTTCTTTACGGTATTTCGAACCGAGGTTTTGCTTTACTCAAAGCGAGTGGCGCCTTACGTAATGGCGTTGCTTTGTGCCGGTAACGCGTTTCTATGGTGGGGTTGGGGACCGGCACTGGGTCGAGGCATCGCTACCAATAGTGATGCATTCATTTCGGGCGTGTTGCCGGTCTTTTCGTTCATGACCCTGCCGCTATTTACCGCCGTGATCATGGCAGACCCGGTGATCAGAGATTTCCGTGCCCAAATCGATCCATTGATCTTTTCAAAGCCTGTTAGTCGGGCAGTCTATCTCCTGGGAAAATTTTTCGGCAGTTTTTTTGTGCTTGCCTGCGGTCAGGCTGCTTTCGTCGTCACGCTATTCGTGCTGCAGTGGTTTAGCCGCCCGGGCATGGTCGTGCAGGAGGTGAAAGTCGTTCCTTACTTCAAACACTTTCTGGTTTTTGTAGTGATCTCTCACCTGGTGTTGGCGGCAATCTATTTTGCCGCCGGGACGCTCACACGGAATGCGAAGATTGTTTATGGGCTGGGCTTTTGTTTTTACCCGATCTACATCAGTTACATCGTTTTCTTCGTAAAAGGTTTGCCGTTTGGCTGGCAACGCGCGATCGATCCGCTACTAATGATCTGGGGCAAACCAAAGGCGGATATCCACCTCTCCAATCCTGAATCCTTCAATCAACTGGTGGTTACTTATGACGCGGAACTAATCATTAACCGCCTTGTCATGTTGTTGCTGGCCGCGGCAATCCTCACACTCGTTTACCGTCGTTTCATCGCCGCCGCGCGGCCGCAAAAAGTTCATTTCTCGTTTCTTAATTTGTCGACTGCGAGCGAAAGAATTTCTTTCGAACCTGACAGCATTCGCGACAACTCGATCGAGTATGAAGAGCAGAGAGCGCCGCGTGCACTTCCCGACGTCACCAGCGATGACAGTGGACTTCGTGCGGGCTTCAGAAAACTCGTCGCCGCACTCGCAAGTGAGTTTCGTTTATTACTTTCCGAACGTAGTCTGGTGGTCATCATTCCTTTGGCACTGTTGCTAGCGACGATGGAAGTTATTTTTTGGAGTGTGCGTGGCGAAGGGTCTTACTCGGGAAGGTACGTTTCCAACATTGCCGGAAATCTGCTGCTCTTCATGATCGGCATCAGCATCTTCTACATCGGAGAGGCGCTCCAGCGCGATCGAGATCTAAAAATTGAGCCAATTGTCTGGAGTCAGCCAATTCCAAACTTTGCCCTGCTGTTTTCCAAGTTTCTGGCGACGCTCTTGTTAGTGTGCGCTCTACTGATCTCCGCCGGCTTAATCGCCGTATTGACGCAAGTCTTGAAAGGGGATGGACCAGTTGAGTTGGCTACGTATCTGCGTGTTTACTTCTGGATCCTGATTCCGAACGCGATCTTTCTGACGGCTGCGGCGACGTTCCTCAAAGTGCTCCTGCGTGATCGGTATCTAACCTACATCGTGGCGATCGGAATCGCCGGCGCGCTCTTTTACTGGTACAGCCAGGGCCCCACGCGCTGGCTCTACAATCCCCTGCTCTTCAGACTTTGGCACTATCAAGATCTACAAAACCCCAACACCTTCTCCCAAATCGTCCAACATCGCGCTTTCGTCCTGCTCACCGCGTTCACCCTCCTCGCGCTCTCCCACCTCTTGTACCAGCGCCGCTCCGGACGTGGCCGTAGATTGCGTCGACTGTAAAGTTAATACTCAACAAGAGAAGTGTTACAATGTGCGCGAAATTCAGTGCAGATTTAGCAACGGAGCACGCCGATGAAACTTACGCGCGATATTCAGAGCCTGAGCACGTTCAAACGCGATACTGCGAAGATCGTGCGCCAGTTGAAAAAGACCGGACAGCCAGTAGTCCTGACCGTCAATGGCAAGGCGGAGCTGGTCGTCCAGGACGCCGAGAGTTATCAAAAACTCCTTGAAGCTCAGGACCGAATAGAAGCCATCGAGGGAATACGACGTGGATTAGAAAGCATGAAGCGGAATGCAGGTAAGCCGGCAGAAAAGTTCTTCCGGGAGTTTTTTGCGGAGAAAGGCATCTCGGAGCGTGAATGAAGCGATACACAGTGATCCTCGAAGTTTCTGCGCAAGAAGACATACGCGGATCGTATGACTGGGGTTGTCGCGTTTGGGGTAAAAAAGAAGCTCAACGATGGGTCCGCGAATTACAGGCCGCTATTTCCAAACAGCTCAGCCTCATGCCAAAGGGCTTTCCGCTGGCACCTGAAGACGACGAGTTCTCGGAAGAAATTCGCCAGATGATCGTGGGCCGTTATCGAGTATTGTTCACGATCAGAAAACACAAAGTTCACGTGCTACACGTTAGAGGAGCGCACATTTGAAGCACGGATGTTGCGTCACATGACATTTCGTTTATTCTTCCTCCACCACGATTGCCATGGCCAAACCCTGTGCTCTACCATCTGCGTATGAAATATTCGGCTCTCGCACTAACCACTCTGCTGTTGCTTTGTACCTCGACACAAGCGCAAACATCATTTCCCAATGACGGAAAAATTATCGATGGTGTTTACTACAATAAGTTTTTTAATTTTGCCTTCACTTACCCTAAAGACTGGATTGTTCCTGACGAGGCAACTAACGAACGTATCCGTGACCGCGCCAATGAAGAAGCTACCAGGAAGGGCAACCTGGCCGCGATGAAAGACGCGTACCTGCTGCTTACCGTTTCTCGTCACCCATTGGGAACACCGAACATCGCCGTAAATCCGGGCGTTCTGATGGCGGCGGAGAAAGTCGCTCACCTACCTGGCGCAACTGCGAAAGAGTATTTGCTCGGTCTCCGATCGATAAAACAGAGAGAGGGAGCACAAGCAACGCTGAATGAGCCGGTGGAGTTTCGCATTGCCGGTTTTCAATTTTTCCGCGACGACTTTAGTCGTGAAGTCAGAGGTGTCACGATGAAACAATCCGTCTTCGTTCTCATCAAAAAAGGCTATGCGCTTGTCATTAACTTCATCGCTGACGATCAGAAACTCCTCGAGGAAATGACAGAGTCGATGAGAACGATATTACCGGTCGGCAGAGGTGGGAATAAGCCCTAAAAGCTCACGAACTATTACTACACGTCTCCATAATCATGGTCCATTTTCCAATTCTTTGTAGACGCGATCTGCAGTGAACATTTCCCTCACTTTTTAAGTATTAGACAAACAGTCTACCCCAGACCGATCCACACATATCTTGTTCCGAAATTTTCGGAATACCTGCCGGATTTTGGAGAGGAGCACCACAATGAAGGTAAAACTGTTTGTCGTTGCCACACTGATTTTGCTGCAAGCAGCCGCTGCGGTGAGTGCGCAGCAACTCGATGCTTCACAGCGTTCGTACAAAGAAGCGCGACGCGTGCTCGACGATGCGATCACCGCGCATGGCGGAGTCGAAGCATTACGCGCTGTCAAGGATTTCACGCTCAAGGAGAGAGGCAAGGTCTACGCGCGCTATCAAAGTCCGGCCGCGGAAGGACCGATAGCGGTGGGCACGTCGGAAGAAACGTTAATCGTCGATACCGAACGTGGATTTGTATACGACGATCTCAAGACTGCCAATGGCGGATTCAACAACTGGAACAAGACAGTAATCAAAGGCACGGACGGCCAGAACTACGATATGTGGTCCAGGACAGCCACGCCGATCGCCAATGCATCGGCAAACAACTTCCGTCCACAGATGCGCCGTTTGCCTGTGTTTGTATTACTCGAAGCGCTAGACCGCGCCGCTACACTTCGCTTTCTCGGTGAAGAAGAAATCGGCGGGCGAAAGCAAAAAGTGATCAGCGTCATTCGTCCCGATAATCAACAGCTCGCACTTTCCTTCGACGCGCAAACGAACCTGCTGACCAAGTATGGTTATCTTTACGCCGATCCGATGACGGGCGACTCGGAGATCGCACAGACCTATTCAAACTATCGTTCGGTGGGCAAGTTGAAGCTGCCGGGCGCGCGCATGCTGTACAACTCCGGTGGCGTCATTCAGGAAGCGGAGTACCTCGACGTTCAGATCAATACGAAACCGGCGGAGAACGTATTCCAGGGTCCGGACAACTTTGAGAAGCTCAACGCGCCGCCGGCAACACCGCCGCCACCAGCGGTAGCCAAGATCGCCGAAGACGTCTACATGTTGAATGGATTGGCAGGCGGCACGCATAACGTCATGTTCGTGGCCTTCAACGATCACATCCTCGTGATCGAAGCCCCGGAACAGATTCTCTACGCCAGTAATTCAACGCAGGCGATTGCTAAAATCAAAGAGACGGTGCCGGGTAAACCGATCAAGTATCTGGTGCTGACTCATCACCATTCAGATCACGCCGGCGGTTTTCGCGAATACGCTGCCGAGGGTGCGACGATTGTCACAACGGCGGGCAACAAGAGTTTTCTTGAAAAGACTGCTGCGGTTCAGTCGTCGTTGTTGCCCAAGATCTCACTGCAAAGCAAGTTGAAGATCGAGACGATCGAGAATAAGAAGCGGGTGTTTCAAGACGACAAACATGTAGTTGAGTTGTACGACATTGGACCGAATCCGCATGCGAATGAAATCCTCGTAGCGTATCTGCCGAAGGAGAAGATCCTGTTTCAGGCGGACTTGCTGAACCCCAACGCCAATGGCTCGATCCCGATCGCACAGGACGTGACGATGAGTTTTGCAGAGAAGCTGCAACAGATGGGATTGCAAATCGACAAGATCTACGGCGTGCACGGACGCGCTGCGACACCGGAAGAGTTGCGCACGTCTGTTGAAAGACGACGCAGTTCAGAGTTGAAATCAGAAATCTCTGGTCCAAAGTAACGATAGTTTTTCTTGCCACAAGAAGCACAAATTGCCTGCGAAGCGTTTGTGCTTCTTGTGAATCGTTCTAAATATGGCCTAAGATTCAGCGCTAGTCTGCTCTATCCCCTACAACCGAATCGAGATCTCAACACTTCGTGGGAGGAAGAACTGAGATGTTTAAAAAATTGACTGCGCTAAGTCTGGTTGTATTCGCCGTGCTCTTTAGTGGGTTTTCTTCACAGCCGAAAGCAGTTACCGCTGTTGCCAACAGCGTATCTGTTTACGGCGCCTGGCATTGCGGCAACGATTTCTGCACCTGGACCACTGTTCGCAATATGACGGACTTCAACACTCGTAATCGATGGCTAATCGATCGCGGTGACGGTACGCCTTCTGTGAATCTCGTGGTGCTGAGTTTTGTTCAGCCGATGAAACTGCTGAACAAGACAAACGATGCGACCACCTCGCTGGGCATTCCCATCGGAATGAATCAAGCGGTGGTTGATTATTTCAAGAGTCGCGGTGTTCGGGTTCAGTTATCGATCGGCGGAATCACTTACACGGATGCGTGGAATCAGGCGCTGGCAACCAATCCGGTGCAGTTTGGATTGAATGCAGCCGAAGCAGCGCAACGTTTAGGGGTTGGGATTGAGATCGATTACGAAGAAAACACGAACCCGAATCTCACCGGACTACAGGCGTTCATAAACGCTTATCGTTCGGTGCTGCCCTACGATGCTTCCGGAAACAATCATGCCGCGCGATTGACGATCGATCTGGCCGCTGGCGATCGCTGGTTGATTTCACTAACGCGTAAAGCAACGGCCGACTGGCTCAACACGTCAGTACCGGTGCTGGATTACGCGAATGCAATGGTTCCGGCCAGACAACCTAACTCGGCTTCAACTGCGCAGCAGGATTGGCAGGAACACGTCGACGGTAAGCCACAGTTTGCGCCGCCGATCTTGCCACTCGCGCCGGCGAAATTTACCGGTGCGTTATACATCGTTACCAGTAATCGCGCCGCGCCGGAGTGCACGAGTTTCAGCAGTTCGTTGATCAACTCTACCGGCGCGTACGTGCAGACAGTAGCGCCGAACGGCGCGGGCACGACGAGCGGTCTGTTGGGCTACATGTTCTGGGCCGCTGAATGCCCGGCGACGAGACGTGTTTGTACAACGCCACCGAATTCGTGTGAAGGTGGGGTTGGGGTCGGGGCCACGACGTACGGCATTCCGATCCCGATGCCGACTTTAAGACAGAACTAGCCACGGATGAACGCGGATAAACACGGATCGGAAAGAAGAAAATAAAATGGTTTTCTGATCCGTGTTTTCTGTGTGATCCGTGGCTTAGTTTTTCTTATTCTCGCTGATGTACTGCTCGAGTTTTTTTCGATCGGCGTAATCGGGTTTTTTCCGGAGTACCTGCTCGTATTCAACGACGGCTTTGTCTTTCAATCCGGCGGCGTTGTAAAGCCAGCCGAGATCGAGGTGGGCTTCGATCTTGCCGAGCTTCCCGGCTTCGTTCAGATATGGAATCGCCCGTGATCCTTTCTTCAAACGAAGATAAGCTTCGCCTAAAAGTAAATTGGCGTCCGGCGACTCCGGCTGCTGTTCGACAGCTTTTGTTAACAACTCAGCGGCCTCTTCGAATTTCTTTTGCGTCAATCGCATCCGGCCGAGATTGATTAACGGAAGCGCGTAGGTAGGCTTAAGGTCGATCGCGGTTAAGTATGCATTCTCGGCATCCTCTGATTTTTCCTGCGCGAGATAGAGAGTTCCCAGCAACGTCCAGCACTGAAAATCGTTTTTATCCTTTTCGACAATCTGGTTGAGTAATCTGACTGCGTTGGCAAAGTCCTTCTTCTCAACCGCAGCGTACGCTTTTTCGAACAGCGGTTTATTGGCGGCAGGTCGATCGTAAAAATCCGCCGCGGAAACGACACCGACATTGCTCGCGCGTGCAGCCGGTTTTTCTACCCATACGAAGTCAAAATCCTGACGATAGTCTGACATTGTATTGCCGGTCAGAGTCAATCGCACCCGCGTGATCTCGCCTCCATTGGCCTCGATGGCAACGTCGTACTCTCCCGCACGCAAATTTGAAAATCGATAACGTCCACGACTGCCGATCGATTGCCGGCCGACGATCTTGGTCGACTGATCGTATAAGACCACAGTGACGCTCGAAGGGCCTGCGTGTTCCGCTTTACTATCGTCAATCTTTACATCGCCCCACAGCACGTAGCCACTCTGACCCATGACCGGCAACGCCGTCATCAGCACGAACAGCACCAGCAGCTTTGGTCGGAATTTCATGATGCGTATTGTCCATCAAACCGCGAACATTGCAATAGTTTTTACGCAACAAAAAGGGGCTCCCAGATTCGGGAGCCCCCATAAAACTCAAGCTTGAGTAAGGTTGAAACTAAAACTCCCACCGCAACCCAAACTGCATTACACGAGCGGTGCTCTGCACAGTCGTGATGCTGCCCAGGTTGGTCGAACCAATGTCGATGGCCGGTGGAGCGAAGACGTTGTGATTGAACAGATTGTACGCTTCCCAGCGGAACTGAATGCGTTGACCTTCCCAAGGCAATTTGAAGTTCTTCATCAGGAGTGAATCAACGTTCCAGAACGGCTGCGATCGCAGCACGTTGCGACTGCCGGCCTGACCATGACGCGGATATTGCGCCACACCAGTTCCGGTATTCGGATTGTGAACTGCATTTGGATCCGCAAAGAACTGGATCTGACCATTAGGCGTGTTGTGAATCGAAGCTCTCAGCACACTGAGGTCTCCGGAAAGCATCGCCGGAACACCGTTGGCGCCGTCGAAGATGAACGTTCGCGGCCACGAAGCGGTAGCCAAACCGAATGGCAATCCACTACGAGCAGTGAAGATGCCGGAAACTTCCCAGCCACCGATAACTGCATTAACCCAGTTCGGTGCATCACCAGCGATCATATGACCACGACCAATCGGCAGTTCCCAGATTCCGTTTAAGTTCATCAGGTGACGAATGTCGAAATCTGAGTTACCGCGGCACACACGCAAGTTGGTCGCATCGCAGATAAGTCCGCCTGCCGTTGTCGTGTTGGCAACGGTTGACTGATTATCGATTGAGTGTGACCACGTGTAGTTCAAGTCAAACTGAAATCCCTTGGAGAACCGTTTACGCAAACTCAGCAACATGCCGTCGTAACTTGACGAGCCTTTGTTAGTGACGTAAGCGTTCACAGCAAACTGGGAGCTCAAACCAACGTTTGGACCAAGCAGACCATTGCGGCGCAGAGCCTCGATGGTATCTGCCGTGTCGCCGATGGACACTTCAAAGCCAGTGAAATTCGCAACCAGGTCGGTACAGCTTGGTCCCAGTCCGAGACCGGAGCAGGGTACGCCAAACGTAGCGATTGACCGTGAGTTCATCTGGTTTTCGAACCACGCGATCGGCGTGATCGCGCCACCAGCATTGATCTGATCCTGAAGCTGATTCAGAGCACCGATCATAAACTGACCCGAACCAGCATCCTTGAAGTCGACGATCTGAGCCGCGTCTGCAAGCGTGAACAGCTTGCGCGCCTGACGGCCCACATACGATGCCTCGAAGATGAAGTTGCCGGGCAATTCACGCTGGAAGCCAAATGTGTACTGAATCGAGTAAGGGATCTGGAAGTTGGGATCCACTGCGTAGTTCGTGGCTTGTGTCTGACTTCCAATGCCCACGCCGTTAACCACATTTGGCGTGAAGGGAACCGTTACCGGAGGAGCAACGTTGGTGACCGGCACCGAGTTCACACTCGAGAAACGCGGGAAGGTCCCAAGCGCAACCGCTCCGTTCGTGGCCGGGAAATTGTTAGTCACGACCGTATCCAGAACATAGGTGCTCTGATCCTGAAGGAACGTGATTCCACCACCGGGCCGGTCGTAAGTAACCGTGCCACCGCCGCGAATCACCATTTTGCGGTCGCCGAATATCTTGCCTAACAATCCACTCTTGATCGAAGGATTCCAGGAAAAGCCGAGACGCGGTCCGAAGTTGTTCTTGTCAGTATCGTAAAACGGACGCGCATCGTTTCCTTTACCGCCGCGGGTATAGGTGAGAAACGGCTCAGACGACGGCGTGGCGATGCCCGCCAGACCGTTGGCGATGCGGGTATTGAAGAGGGTCTCAAAATCCACATTCTGAAGCGTCTGGAGTCCATGTGTTTCATACGGCGCCGGATAAATGTGCCAACGAACTCCGTAGGTAAGACTGAGATCGTTGCGAATTTTCCAGTTGTCACCAGCATAAAACTCATATTCGACATAACGCCAATCGCGAATTCTGCCTGTGTTTAGTGGCAGGGCGTTTCCGGAAGCGTCGTAATTAAACCTCGTGGTCACACTCGGGATCGTTCCCAGGAGGAAAGTTAACGCGGAGTCGAAATTATTTCGCGCCGTCGCGTTGTTGAGCAGGGTGCCCGGACGAAGCGCATTAGCCGCAGCACTGGTGCCAAGGCTGGTCGGGAAACTACCACCGAGACCCACTACCGGGAAATTGTAATCGCTCGTCAGTACTGTCTGCTGGTTGATGGTCTTCAGTGAGGCGCCAAACAAAATTCCATGACTACCCTTGTTCCAGGTCACGTCATCGCGATAGGTCCAAACTGGAACATCGCGAGCCTGCGTGCGGAAGTCGGCAAAGGGAGCTGACAGCGGCGCGAAGGCGTAGGAATTGGGCAGCGACGGGTGGAAGAAGTTTGGAAAATCCAAAACTGATTTAGTTATTCCGACTGTTGCTGAGTTCACAAAGTTCGGAGTGATTGTCCAGTTATGGCCCACTGCAACGGCCCAATCGCCGGTAACAATCTGAGAAGTTTCCGGATCGCCCGGGAACTGTGCGGCAACCGAGTTAACCGTGTCTGTTTGTATGTTGTTGTTCTTGTTGACGCGAACAAACAGCCGTTGCACGTTTGAGATATTGTAGTCAACGCGACCCGTGTAGATGTTATCGGCACGGTGCGAAGGCACGTTAAAACGAAAACCGGCGGTGTTGACGCCGTCGCCGAGAGTGAAATCGTTCGGCAGTGGGTAGCGCTGATTAACGAAATTCAGCAGCGACTGATTGCCGCCGAGGTGCAACGGATCGATTGCCGCTACTTGTTGCGGCGTCAAGATCGTGATGCAGTTCGGATTGCTGTTCAGTCTGGAGTTCGCCGCACAACCTGCATTGCGGTTGACGAATCCGAGGCCGCCATTGCGAAGGTGCGCCAACGGAACGATACGCGAGTAAGACTGGCCCTGCGCATCGCGTCGACCTTCATAGTCAAAGAAGAAAAACAACTTGTCCTTACCACTGAAGTAGGTTGGTCCACCTTCACCAAAGTGTGGCAGGTAAACTGGTCCACCGATGCTGCCGCCAAACTGGTTACGCGTAAGCTGCGGTCTCTCAACGCCGTTCTTGTTATTGAAAAAGCTGTTGGCGGCAGTGGCAGCGGTACGATTGTATTCACGGAGCGAACCATGAAAATCGTTGGTGCCGCTCTTGGTGATGATTTCGATTTGACCGCCACTGCTGCGACCTTCTGAGGCAGCGGGGTTAGCGGAAACAGTTCGAAATTCCTGAATAGCATCAATGGGAGCATTGCCGGTAGTTGCAAACGCCTGACCGGTGGCCTGATCGTTCGCATCGATACCGTCAACAGTGATGTTGCCCTGGTCGGCGCGCGATCCGGTCACAGAGCCGACGCGATTGGTGGCTCCCGTGCCTACGTTATTACCGACTACGCCGGGTTGAAGACCGAGTAGCGGCGCCGGCGAACCGCGAAATTGAATCGGAAGCTCCTTCAGGCGGCGCTCCTCAATAACGTTTCCGATGCTGGCATCGGTAGTATTCAACGTGGCGCCGGCTTCCGCCGTCACCACCACACTCGACGACACCTGGCCCACTGTCAGTTGAGCGTTGTGAGTTTCGGTGTTTCCTACACCCAGCACGATTCCTGACAATTCCAGTGTCTGAAATCCGGGTGCAGCAAATGTGAGCTTGTAGCCCTGTCCCGGGGGGAGTTGAGCAAACAAATAAACGCCTCGATCGTTTGTTACCGTCGTCTTTTCCTGCGAAGTCTTCGTGTCGACCAAAGTGACAGTCGCTCCGGTGACTACGGCGCCCTGGGCATCAGTTACGGTGCCCGTGACTGCCGAAGTCGCGGAGGTCGTCTGGGCGAAACATACGACCGGCAAGATAAGCAAGAATACGGCGGCGATCAGAGACGATGTTAGTTTCGTCATGTCTGTAGATCTCCTAAGTCTGTTTTGGTTCATCGACCCGTCGTCGATGAATCATGGTTGATGGCATCACCCTTTTCATAAAACGATTCGACACAGTTTTGCGAAATGTGTGAATCGTTATGCTGAATGAATTTTGAAGCCGACGATTAAAGAAATTCATAAGTCTGGTGTGAGGACATGTGCCCTACATTGATCTATTTTTTCGGATTAACCTCAGGCTTCCTCTTTCGACTGATCAGTTGTTGCTGATCAAGACTGAAGTCGAAGGTGCAAAGATTGTGCCCACGAGCAGAGACGTCTCCATGCTTTTGTAATTTCCAATCTTCGAGTAGGCGTGAGGTTGGGAAATTCGGATTATTTACAAGGAGATGAATTTTATTTGGTAATGTTGCAGCGCTGCACAAGAAATTGAATGCGCGCAAACATACGAAAGAATGAATGATCGAACCTTTGATCTATGAGTGAACTGGGCGAGAGGGATTTGCCTAGCACGAAAGAGTTCGACGCAGGGGCGGCCACGGAGG
>DASSFI010000037.1:0-4981 GCA_035694465.1 Pyrinomonadaceae bacterium
GTGGCCGCCCTTGGTTTTGAACAGGCCTGATTCGAAATACGCGATTTCAAATCCGAGGGCGGCCACGGAGGGCCGCCCCTACAGTACGTGCTAGTGACCGCTATTTGTGCTGAAGAGGCTTGATTCCGAGACACGAACCAACAGTTACGCCCAACTCTGGTCTGTTTTTACTTGTGAGTCGAATAAGGTAACGAGTGTGTCTGCCGGTAGTGGTTTGCTGAAGAAATATCCCTGGATCTCGTCGCAGCGTAGCAGTTGCAGAAATCTCAACTGATCTTCCGTCTCGACACCTTCCGCAATCACTTTCAATCGCAAGTTGTGAGCGAGCGTGATGATGGCCATCACGAGCGCGGCATCGTCCGGATCACTCGTCGCTTCTCTCACAAACGACTGATCGATCTTTAACGCATCGATCGGAAGTCGTTTGAGCGACGCGAGCGACGAGAATCCCGTCCCAAAGTCATCAATCGAAATATTGATACCCATGCTCTTCAACTGGTTCAGCATGCTCGCCGCAAACTCCGCGTTCTGCATGATCGAACTCTCAGTCAATTCCAACTCCAGATACTTCGGAGAAAATCCAGTCTCTTCAAGTATTCTGATCACCGTCTGCGACAAGTCACGATCATGAAACTGTCTCGCCGAAATATTTACTGCAATTCGAATCGGCGCAAATCCCTGCTCATTCCAGCGACGTCCCTGCAAACAAGCCTCGCGCAATACCCACTCACCAATCGGCACAATGAGTCCCGTATCTTCGGCGAGCGGAATAAACTCCGACGGCGAGACCAGTCCGAGCTGCGGATGCTGCCAACGCACCAGCGCTTCGACGCCAGTGATTGCCAACGAATCGACGGAAACTCGCGGCTGGTAGTGAAGCAAGAACTCTTCGTTCTGAATCGCCCGGCGCAGATTGCTTTCGAGAGCGAGACGGCTCGCCGCCAGCTCATGCATGTCGGCGGTGAAGAACTGGTAATTTGCGCCGCCCGATCGCTTTGCTTTGTACAGCGCAGCACCGGCGTTCTTCAGCAACGTCTGACAGTCTTCACCATCGACCGGAAACAGGCTCACACCGACACTCGCCGTCGCGAAGAGTTCGTGGCCCGGAAGATCGAAAGAAAACTTCAGCACCTGCGAAAGCGAACCGATCGTTTCGATCACGTCTTTCGTGCCTTCAATCTGCGTCCGCAGTAGCGCAAACTCATCGCTTCCGAATCTTGCCACCGTGTCCGACTTATGAATGCAGCTCTTCAGCCGTTCGGCAAACTCACGCAACAGCACATCTCCCGGACCGTGGCCCAACGAGTCGTTAACTTTCTTAAACTGATCGAGTGAGATAAATAAGACACTCAACGACTGCCCCGTCGCTTTGGCAATCGCGACTGCCTGTTCTACTCGATCTTCAAAGACGGCGCGATTAGGAAGTTTAGTAACGTTGTCGTAGTAAGCGAGCCAATCAACTTCCGCGGTGCGTTGTTGTAAGAGAGCCTCGATCTGTTCCTTGTAACGACGTTTCTCTTTCAAGAGATTGAAGTGATTGAGGGCTCGTTCAACTGAGGCTTCGACGTGTCGCAGGTCGATAGGTTTGGTGATGTAATCAAAAGCTCCGACACGCAGCGCTTTGATCGCAAACTCGATGTCGTTATTACCACTCACCATCACGACGACAGTATCAGGCGAGAGCGAGTGAACTCGGGGGACGAGTTCCAGACCGCTCATGCCGCCCATGTCGATGTCACTGATGACGAGATCGAAGGTGGTTGTCGCCAGCGCAGCCAACGCTTCTTCTGCCGAACCCGCGTCTGAGCACTGGTAGGTGTTGCCCAGAACGTCGATCAGTAGATTCCTGATCTGTTCCTCATCGTCGATGATGAGAATCGTTGGCTTGTGGTGATCAACTGCTTCCATTGCCTAAAGTGCCTTGCACATTCCCGGCAGCCACGGCTCGCGCAGCACGCGCTCGTAGCTACTCTTCACCTCGGCAAGATTCCAGGCTTTTCTTTGCCAGATTGTTCCGTCTGAATACTCTACGCGATTGATCACTGCGTTCTCCGTGAAGGCGGCGCCCGAATTGAGAGTCTTCACGTCAACCACTTCGCTCGGACCTGACAAACTGAACCCCTCAAGCTCTTTCGACTTCCCTTCCGGGATATTGACACCGCAGAGAAACTGGCGCCGCGTTGCCTCATCCGGTTTGGCGGGATCGCGAAACTGATATTCCCAGAAAACAATCTCGACCACTTTCTTCGCGGTGTTCTGCACCTTGATACGGTAAGCAAAACCATCCATCGGCTTCGGCTTGGGAGCGCGCGATTCAGCGACGCTTTTTTCGAGGGCGGCGCTGCGACCGTCGAGTGTGTCGGCGTTTGGATCTCGAACTCCCGCCGGGTCGTTAGCTCGCGCAGTGCGCGCGAAGTTTCGATTCTGCGGAATCATCGCCTGGGCCGGCGCGCTTCCTGCCGTTTCGGGCGCTTCAACGCTGCGCCGCGTGCGCGTCCACTTGGAGCTGGACACAGTTAACGGTGAATCGACTGGAGTTTGCCAAAGGATAGGGAGACTCAGGAGAAGCGAGAGAAGCAAAAGGATCTTCATAGTGCCTCCGCCACATGCGTGGTCCAAAGCAACGAGCTGTTTTCAGTTTGGAGGAAAAAGGGCGAATATCCCCGACCGACGCGCGCAGTATGCGCCAGTTGTCGTGCCGATTCAAGAATTTGTTTGCTGTGCCGCAAAGTCCGGATTCACAACTTGGAAACAGTCAGAACCGTCCGTGGTAGCGGATGGGTGCATGCGCAGCGAAAATCGAACGTGTCTACGACGTACCCATCCGCTATCGCGGACGGTTCTGACTGTGTCCAAGCTCGACGTCCTATTTGTCAGTAAATGTAAGAAACTTAACCCTTGACTTTCGCCGCCTGAAGATCGTTTTATACGCACTGTTCTGCAACACCTCGCGTTATCAGAGAGTGCTCTCGGCCCTGCTTTTAGAGAGCCCTTAATCCACATTTGATGGTCGGCATCCTGGCCGACAAAGGAAGGTTTCTCCATGAAAAATCTTAAGCTTGTACCCTCCGTGCTAAGTATTGCCTTTGCGCTTGCCTGCTTCAACACGCTGGTCCTGGCCCAGGCGATTGACGACAAGAATCAATTCGCCAGCGTCAACAGTTTCGGATCGAGCGTCAGATTTGACGTAAACGCGCCGCACGCATCAGTTACTCTCACCGTTACTGGTCCAGAGGGCGTCGCCTTTACGAAAGAATTCAAGTCGGGCGATGCCCCTGAATTCAAGCTGAGCTACGCAAAAGGCGAAAGAATGCCGGACGGTGTATATACATATGAACTGCGGCTGGCTCCCAACTTCGCCGCGGAAACCAAAGCAGCATTGAGAGCTGCTCGCGAGAAAGGCAATGAGGCTGAAGTAACGCGCGAGCTAAACCGAAAGGGCGCGCTGCCACAGGGTCTGGTCCAATCAGGCAGTTTTATGGTCTCGGGCGGCTCAGTAATTCTGGCCGGCGCCACCGAAGCTGGTGCTAAACAAGCACGCGTAACCTCGGAACCAGCAGCCGCTCCGGTACAGGCTGTCTCAACCGGTCGCATCAATTACAAAGTCCAACGACACCATCCGCGCTTTATGGTGTTCGATCAAGTGATTCCTGATGACCTGATCGTACAGGGCAGTATCTGCGCCGGTCTCGACTGCGTGAACAACGAGAACTTCGGCTTCGATACAATCCGCCTCAAGGAAAACAACACACGTATTCAGTTTGACGACACCAGCAGCTCCGCCGGCTTTGCCACCAACAATTGGCAGATTCGAGCCAACAATTCAGCTAGTGGCGGCGCGAGCTTCCTCGCCTTCGTCGATCAGGGCGCAACCGGAAACTCTGAAACGGGAACGATCGTGTTTGAAGTTGACGCCGGTGCTCCGGCAAATTCGTTGAAGGTCAGCAGTGGTGGAAATGTGGGTATCGGAACCGCGACACCGGTGCTGGACGTTCACGCCAACACCACCGACACTCCTGCCATTCGGCTCGAACAGAACAACTCAGGCGGCTTTACTGCGCAGACGTGGGACATCGGCGGCAACGAAGCGAACTTCTTCGTGCGTGACGTGACTAGCGGATCGCGTCTGCCTTTCCGCATTCGTCCAGGGGCGCCAACCAGCTCGATCGATATCTCGGCTGATGGTGACACTGGCATCAATACCGCTTCCCCGAACTTGAAGCTTGAAGTTCTTGGGAATGTGGGATTGCCAGTCAATTCAGGAACTGTTCCAACGGGTATTACGCGATTTAGCCAGTCGGGCGGAGTTGGTGTGATCGATTTTGGTTTTGGTGGAGCTACCGGAGCAGGATGGCTTCAAACTACTTCCAGCGCGAATCTGGCGACCAACTTCCCGTTCCTGGTCAATCCGAACGGCGGCAACGTCGGCATCGGAACGACTGCACCAACCGACACGCTGTCAGTCAACGGCACTGCCAGCAAGCCCGGTGGTGGAAATTGGGCGGTCTTCTCGGATCAACGCCTGAAGAACATCAAAGGAAACTTCACTAGCGGACTCAATGCAGTGATGAAGTTACAGCCAGTGCGTTATGAGTACAAACCAGACAACGCAATGGGAATCAAGGCACCGGGCGAATTCATCGGTTTCGGCGCACAAGCCGTACAGCAAGTGATCCCGGAAGCGGTTACGACCAACTCCAGCGGCTACTTGATGGTCAACAACGATCCGATCATCTGGACCATGCTCAATGCGATCAAAGAGCAGCAGAAAGAGATCGTGGAGCTGAAAAAACAAGTCCGCCAGCTACGTGCGCAACGCAAACGAAAGTAGTTTTTGCTCACGGTTGATTTAAGGGGTGGCCCACGCGGCCACCCTTTTTGTTGGGCGGATATCCTCGGAACGTACTGTAGGGGCGGCCCTCCGTGGCCGCCCCCGCGTGGAATCGATCATTTGAATGCACCGCGGGGGCGGCCACGGAGG
>DASSFI010000038.1:0-77046 GCA_035694465.1 Pyrinomonadaceae bacterium
GCCACGGAGGGCCGCCCCTACAGTACGTTCCGAGTATCGCCGTTAAATTAGGATCCACGGGTCGAAGACTTCGCTATAATCGATTTGGCGATGCGCTCACGGTCGAGGCGATACCGGTGCCATGAGGAAAAAACTCCTACTCACAAGATGGTTTCTGCTGCTGTTGCTGATTTGTTTTGCAGTCAGTATTGAAGCCCAGGTTTTGACTAACCGGACTCCTGATAAAGCAAAGATACAGCCCCAGACGAAACCACAACCCTCTCCGACTCCGCTTCCGGCAACCACAATCTTCGCTGATCCGCTGCTTACTCCGCCGGGTACCACGGCGCAACCAATTCCCGAACAGCAAGCTGAGCTTGCTTATTACGTAAGGCTGCATGGCGCTAAACGAGTATTGGTATCAGACGCGAATGGCAGGACGGATGATCTCTTAAAAGCAGGCATGAGGCAGCAAGTTGTCGCGGCCACTTATCAATACGTCGGGCAAAATACGCTCTACATCATCGTTCCGGTCCAGGAAATTTATTCGATAACCTTCGAATCTATCGATCCGGCGATGTCACTCGAGATTGTAAAGGGTCGCGGAAACGTTTCACCGGAAGAGGCGATACGTTATAACGACCTTGCGCTCGAGAAGGGAATCGCTCGATTTCAATTAAGTGCGCAGGGAGTTGGGCCGGTACGGCTTGATTCAAATCACGACGGCCGCTTTGAGTCGGTCCTGGAGCCATCAGCTCACGTTCGCGGTGTCGCCGCGAAAGATACTCGCGGACCTGAAATCACTTTCGAGATCCTCGAACGTGATGCCACCAGTGTTCTGGTTTCAATCAAAGCAATTGATAAACAGACTGGGGTAAAAAGCCTCTCCTACTCGGTTGACGGCCAGTACGACTCTCCTTATGACCGGCCCGTCAGAGTTAATTTCAAGGAAGCCACTTCGATTTTGGGGATCGCCGACGATAACGCAGGTAATCGTTCAGTTGCTGTCTATGAAGTTGGCAAGCATCCACGCAATTAAAGTCTGGTCTCATTCCGTCCTAAAAAAATTTTCAAAAAAAATTCTTGACTACAATCGAAAGGTGCTCTAGTCTGCGCGCCACGTTGTTGGGCAAAGCGGTAATTTCACACTCCCGGATGTAGACCTGAGTTTGCTGCCATCCAGCAACGTTTGACTTAGCCCAAATCTGACGGGCCCGTTTCCTGTTTCTCTCGTTGGGAACTGGTCGCAGTTAGCCCGTCTCCTTAAAAACAATCGTTTCTCCCTTACGATTGCGTCCTCTGCAGCTCAGATTCCAGCGCCAAACGATTTTTGTCGTTCCATCTTAGTGTCCACACAACTATAGGAGTACACCCATGACCCGTGCAGGAAAATATCTCCCAGTATTTTTCTTCGTTCTGTTGGCAGGCGTCGCGTTGTTCGGCCGATCTCTGTTTATCTCTCAGGCTTCCAACCCAGTAACGGAACCACTTGCTACGACAGCCGCCTCATCGAACTCGAGCGAGCCTGAAAAGCAAAGCGCCTCGAATCAGAAATCAGTGAAAGAAAACTTCGGCAAACTGCCGATGAGTTTTGAGCGCAACCTGGGCCAGACTGATGAGAAAGTCAAATTCTTTTCACATGGTCGTGGTTATAACCTGTTCCTCACTCCGGCTGAAGCGGTGTTTGTGTTGAGCAATTCATCCCGTACGGCGAAAGACAAAAGTGAGCTGGATGCGAGCCCAAAACGCGGACGTGATCGACGTCGTCAGGCTGCCGCCGTTCTCCGAATCAAGCTTAAGAACGCAGACGAAAAGGCATACCTCGAAGGATTAAAAGAGCTGCCTGCCAGGAGCAATTACTACATCGGAAATAATCCGAGCAAGTGGCGCACAAACGTGCCTCACTATCTCGGCGTGTGGGCGAGAGATGTTTATCCGGGTATCAGCGTTCACTATTACGGCAACCAGAGCAATCTCGAATACGACTTCGTGGTGGAACCCAAAGTCGATCCGAAACTGATCACCCTCGCAATCGAGGGCGCAGACAAGATCGAAATCGACAGCAACGGCGAGCTAACGTTGCCCACGCGGGTCGGTAACGTCAAACAGCGCAAGCCGTTTGTGTATCAGGAAGTTAATGGCGTCCGCAAAGAAGTTTCCAGCAAGTATGTAATTAAGAACCAGAATGAGATTGGTTTTGAGTTGGGATCGTATGACCGTAACAAACGGCTGATCATCGATCCGCAATTGATGTATGCAACCTACCTCGGCGCTGAAGCGGGCGATGTTGCGACTGCAATCGGCGTAGACGTTTACGGCAATGCTTACGTAACCGGAACCGCCACATCGATCAATTTTCCGACCACTGAAGGCGGTTACGATAACAATCGAGCGGATGTTTTTTACGAAGACGCGTTTGTCTCCAAGTTGAATCCCACCGGTACGGAGTTGCTCTACTCGACTTTTATCGGCGGCATCTACGGCGACGACGCTGACGATATCGCAGTTGTTTTCAATGGCACTGCCTACATCACCGGAAGCACAAGTTCACCGGATTATCCAGTCTCATCCACGGCCTACCAGCGTATTCACGCGGGCGTTGATCCCGCGAATGAAGACTTGCAGAACGAGGACGTTTTCGTCACCAAACTCACCAACCAGGGAACCCTCGTCTATTCGACGTACCTCGGCGGAAATGACGACGATATCGGTTCGTCGATCGCAATCGATCGAAATGGCAATGCCTGCGTGTCCGGGCGCACTGACTCGAATGACTTTCAGATCACCGCGAACGCGTTTCAAGGTTCGGCGCCAGTGGACCAGTTTGGCCGTTCGGTCAATGCGTTCGTTTCAAGATTGAATGCGACCGGATCGTCGCTCCTGTATTCATCCTACATCGGCGGTTCTAGTTTCGATTTCGCGTTGGGAGTCGCCGTCGATCTGGAAGACGATATTTACGTTTCCGGCTCGACCTCTTCGTCTGATTTTCAAACCACCACGGGCAGATCGGGCCCCGGATTTGTGGCCAAATTCGATCCGACTTTGTCCGGCAGCGGTTCGCTGATGTATGCCACTAAAGTTGGTTTTACCGGCAATGCAGTTGCTGTCGATCGCGCGGGGCGAGCATACGTTGTCGGTGGTAGTTCAGTTGAGAAGCTCGATTCGTCGGCTGACGAAACTCTCTTTGCTGCCACGGTTCGAAACAGCGAGATCAACGATATCGTGGTGGATGGACGCGGGACTGCGTACGTTACAGGATCGACCAGTTCAGGCTCGTTTCCGGCGACACCGGGCGCCGCGCAAAGTGGCTACGGCGGTAGCGGCGATGCATTCGTCGCCAAGCTGAAGTCGAGCAATGGCGCAATACTTTACGCCAGTTATCTCGGTGGTTCGGGCACTGAGTTTGGTAACGGCGTGGCGCTTGATATTGAAGGCAAACCATATCTCGCCGGCAGCACCGAGTCGGGGAATTTTCCCACCACACCGGACGCCTTTCAACCCGATTATGCTACTGGCACTGGACACGGCCATCACGTCAACGGCTTCGTAGCCAAACTCGATCCGCCACCGCCGCCGCTAATCTTCGTTCCCGGTATCGCGGGCAGTAAACTTTGCGATGCTGATTCAATTGGTCCGGATGGAAATGGCCCATGCTTGTGGCCGGGCTTATCGCCGTGGGTTACAGACCATAACAAACTCTCGCTCGATCCGAATGACGCAGACGACGTTCCGCCAAACATCATACCTGCTGCGCCATATAGGGGAATATTTGGTTACAAGCCGCTGCTGGCGGCGCTCGACAAGGGCGGATACCGCCAGTACGACGACAAACAGGACCCGGATTTACGTACCTTCGACGGATGTGACTTAACACAGGCGAACAAAAACCCGAATCTATTTGTTTTTCCGTACGACTGGCGCAAGAGCAATATCGATAACTCACGAAAGCTGGGAGAGTACGTTCGGTGCGTTCGCCGGTTTTATCCCGACAGCGAGGTCAACATCCTGACTCACAGTATGGGAGGACTCGTAGCACGACGTTACATTCTCGAACATCCAACAAATCATCACATCAACAAAATGGTTACGATGTCGGCTCCCTGGCTCGGCGCTCCCAAAGCCATCAACGCTTTGGAAACGGGAGAATTCGTGCTGCCGATTGTGGCCCACGCCGACGTCATAAAAAGGATCATCGAATTCTTTCCTGCGGCTCATCAGCTAATACCAGGACCGAAATATTATGCTCTCGGCGGCCGGCCATTTGCGGAAGACGGCTGGGACTACGACAAGAACAATATCAATGTCGAAGTGTATGGGAGTCACAGCAAATTGGTTCATGGACTCAATGTCCAACACCCGCGCGTGGGCAGCCGTCCGGGCCAGACAAACTCGAAGTTTTACAGTAACCCGGAACAGGAAGACGCCAGTGGCGATGTTTCAGGTATCGACTATTACAGTATCTATGGCCGTAAAAAAGCGGTCGATACGGTTGGAAGCGTTGTCTCGATCTATGAGGTTGCTTCGCTGCGTGACCGAATCGGCCAAAGGTTAGGCCGGAGAATTTTTCCCACCACCGGAGTTAGAACCGTACTCACTGCCGGTGATGGAACAGTCCCAATGCTCAGTTTGCAACGGGCCATCGTGGTTAATGGACAGCCTACAGTAAATCTCAACCCGGGCTGGAATCTGGAAGGTGATGCCAGATATTTCCTGGTTCAATCTACCTCAAAATTCTTTTTGAAAGATCGCATGGCGGAACACACTGGGATTACTGCAAATCCGCTGACCCACAACGTCCTGCTCACGATTCTACGAGACATTCCGATCTCATTTCATAACACTCCGGAGGATAACCAAAATCAGGCTGCGAATCAGATTTCCCCGGAATCAACGGAAGCGGCCGAGCAGGCGGCGGATCAAGGCACTCCACTCGATCCCAACCCGGCTTACTACCTGGCGGTTAAGAACGTCAGCGGTTTGCAGATCACCGACGCCTATGGAAATACAGACCAGGCATTTGGTCCAGCCAGTTATAAACAAGTTGAGGATGTCAGTATCACGCAAACAAGCTCCCGTTCGGCGTCTATGGTGATACCGGTAGATGAGAGGTTCGTTGTCGTTGCCACCACGAATCCCACGCCAATGAGTTTGGAGATCATGAAGGCAAAGGGCGAGACGGCCACGACCATGGCGATGCGTTACAACGATGTCGAGCTTCCAGCCAACACACGAGTGATGCTCAGCATTGGACCACAAGGCGTGGAGCTCTTGCGCAGCGACAGTGATAACAATGGTAGTTTCGAAACTGTTCTTACTCCCACTGCAAGTCTCAGTGGCGCCGCAGCCGAGGATAGATCTGCTCCGCAAATCAGTTTCGGTGAGAATCCGTCGGGTGCAACCAGCACCGTAACGCTCACTGCAAGCGACACTGGTTCCGGCGTCAAGTCGGTCTTCTACTGCGTGGAAGGATTTTCTGAAGCCGGAATGTTCTGCGATGACTATACCGGTCCTTTCCAGGTAGATCCTGCGCACACTCCTATTGTTTATGCGTTCGCCGAAGACAACGCCGGCAACCAATCAAGTTTGAGCAGTTACCGCTTACTTTCCGGCAGCCGGATCACATTCGTAAGCAAGCGCGACGGCAACGAAGAGATCTACACGATGTATGCAAACGGCAGTTCGCAAACGCGACTCACTGCCAACCCGGCGATTGATATCTCGCCCGCGTGGTCACCCGATGGTACGAAGATCGTCTTCGTTACGAATCGCGACGGCAACGCCGAGATCTACGTGATGAATGCTGACGGTTCCGGGTTAACCAATCTCACGAACAATGCTGGTGACGACACTAATCCAGCCTGGTCGCCCGATGGGACGAAGATCGCATTCTCCAGTTTCCGTAGCGGCACGCGTCAGATCTGGGTGATGAATGCCGACGGCAGCAATCAGGTCAGGTTAACCAACAACTCTCATAACGACGTTGGTCCAACCTGGTCACCCGACGGACAATTCATCGCCTTCTCGAGCGATCGCGATGGAAATTCTGAAATCTATTCGATGAAGGCCGACGGCAGCAGTCAAACTCGTCTCACCAACAACACGGCAGACGATCGCGAGCCGGCCTGGTCACCAGACGGAGTTCGGATTGCTTTCACGAGCACACGCGATGGAAATTCTGAAATCTACGTGATGAGTAATGATGGAAGTGATCCGGTCCGGCTGACTGATGAGGCGGCGGACGATTATGGACCATCATGGTCTTCAGATGGCTCGCAGTTGGTCTTCACTACCACGCGCGACAGCAATCCCGAGATCTACTCGATGAGTGCCGATGGTAGTAATCCTTTAAGGCTGACCGACAACGCGGCAGATGATTTCATGCCTAACTGGCATCCATTCGCCGCCGTTGCAGCGCCCACGCCGACTCCTTCGCCGACGCCCACACCAACGCCTACACCGGCTAACAGAGGCAATGTCGCTCTCGCATCAGGCGGGGCAACGGTGATTGCTTCATCTGTCTACAGTGGCTCGACCGGATTTCCGGCGACCACTGTGATCGATGGCGATCGGAAAGGATTGAACTGGGGCAATGGAGGTGGCTGGAACGACGATACGTCCGGCGATTATCCCGATTGGATCCAGATCAATTTCGGCAGCACTCAGGCGATCGATGAGATCAGTGTTGTAACTCTTCAGGATGATTACGGTAATCCCGTCGAGCCGACCGACGAGATGACCTTCACCCAGTATGGAATAACAAACTTTGACGTGCAGTATTGGGATGGCTTTACGTGGCTCAGTGTGCCTAATGGAAACGTGCAGGCAAACAACAAGGTGCTGCGCAAATTTACTTTCTCAAGCGTCAACACGCCGAGTATCCGCGTTTTGATCAGTGGTTCGTTGGCGAATTACAGCCGCGTCACTGAAGTCGAAGCTTTCGGTATTCCCTCGACAGAGAACGTACCGCCGCCTCCAGTGAGACGAACATCTGCAAACGTGGCATTGGCGGCAAATGGTTCAACGGCGACCGCGTCTTCGACTTACAGCTCCGGCGGCAGCTTCCCGGTCAGCGCCGTAATCGACGGTGATCGGAATGGGATCAACTGGGGTAACGGCGGTGGCTGGAATGACGATACCTCGAATCAGCGTCCGGATTGGGTCGAGGTTCAGTTTGCCGGCAGTAAGACGATCGACGAGATCGATCTCTTCACCGTTCAGGATAACTACGGCTCGCCCTCAACACCGTACGAGGACACGAAGTTTACGCAGTATGGAATCACAGACTTCACTATTCAGTACTGGACCGGCTCTGCGTGGGCAACCGTTCCCAATGGAAACGTCACTGGCAATGACAATGTCTGGAGAACCTTCAGATTTGCGGCCGTCAGTACGCAGAAGATCCGGGTCGTAGTTAATGGTTCTTTACAGAACTACAGTCGCATCGTCGAAATAGAAGCGTACGAGCCTGAGTCGGGAGTGCCTGCCGTTAGTTTGACAGCTCCTGCAAACGGCGCCACCTTCCCGAACACCGCGACAATCACGCTTCAGGCGACCGCTTCGTCAACCGGAGGCGCGGTCACGAGGGTGGCTTTCTTTGAAGGCTCACACAAACTGGCCGAGACTTCTACCGCGCCATACAGCTTCAATTGGAGCGGCATGGCAACAGGGAATTATCTGCTGTATGCGAAGGCCATCGACAGTACCGGCAAGCTCGGCACGTCGCCGGCTGTAAATGTGATCGTGAACTCCTTGCCGGCAGGCGCAATCAATGTTGCGCGTGATGTGAATGGAGGAGTGGCGACTGCTTCGTCGCAGTACAACAGCAGTTATCCGGTCGGCGCCGTAATTAACGGCGATCGACGAGGAGTAAATTGGGGTGATGGTGGCGGTTGGAACGACGCCAGCGCCAACTCCTATCCCGACTGGTTGCAGGTTGATTTCAACGGGACGAAGGATCTCTCTGAGATCGACGTCTTCACGTTACAGGACAATCCCGCGAGTCCGATCTATCCGACGGAGAGTTTGACATTCAATCAGTATGGCATCACGGATTTTGTGGTCCAATACTGGGATGGCTCGGGTTGGTCGGCTGTGCCAGGTGGAAGTGTAACCGGCAACAATCTCGTGTGGCGAAAGTTCACTTTCCCGACGGTTACAACGACGAGTGTTCGTGTCGTCGTGAATAACGCGCTGCAATCCTTCAGCAGAATTGTCGAGGTTGAAGCGTACGGCACTGCTTCGAGTCAAACAGTATCACCACCGAAGCAGAACGTTGCACTGGCAAGTAATGGCGCGGTCGCAATTGCCTCGTCGTCGCACAGCAGTGGCGGTTTCTCGGTGAGCGCCATCAATAACGGCGATCGCCTCGGCATCAATTGGGGCGGCGGTGGCGGTTGGAACGACGACACAGCCGATTCCTATCCTGACTCGGTTGAGATTGATTTCGACGGTAATAAGATCATTAGCGAGATCAATTTCTTCACGCTCCAGGATAACTACAGTCAACCAGCGGATCCTTCGGAGAGCCTGACGTTCACACTTTATGGTGTGACCGACTTCGACGTGCAGTACTGGGATGGAACGAATTGGTTGGCGGTTCCGGACGGCCATGTCATCAACAATACAAATGTTTGGCGCAGGTTCGTCTTTTCCGACATTACCACCAGCAAGATCAGAGTGGTGGTAAACAATTCGCTGGCGAGTTATAGCCGCATTACTGAGTTGGAAGCGTTTGGATACTCGGCCGCGCCTTCGCCGACGCCTACACCCACACCGACTCCCACACCAACTCCCACACCAACTCCCACACCGACTCCAACTCCAACCCCAACTCCCACACCAACTCCTACGCCTTCACCCTCACCAACTCCAACGCCCATTCACCGTTCCACGGTTAATGGCAGGATCGCCTACGACACGGATCGCGACGGTCAGTCGGAGATCTATGTGGTGAATGCCGACGGCACTAATCCGGTTCGACTCACCAACGATCCGGCGGATGACTACGATCCGGTCTGGTCGCCGGATGGATCAAGGATCGCATTTGATAGTTATCGCGCTGATCCGAACCTATCGAACGAGGACGTTTTTGTAATGAATCCCGACGGAAGCGGACTCGTGAACCTGACAAATCATCCGTCCGATGATTATTTCCCGTTCTGGTCGCCTGACGGGACCAAGATTGCTTTCTATAGTTCACGCTCCGGTGTTTACCAGATCTTTGTGATGAATGCCGACGGCAGTAATCCAGTAAATATCTCGCACGGTCACGTCACTGATTTCAACCCCGCCTGGTCGCCCGACAGTTCGAAGCTGGCTTTCAATAGCTTCAGACTGAACGAGCAAAACGACGTCTACCAGGCGATCTTTTTGGCGAACGCAGATGGCACCGGATTGACTAATCTAACCGGAACGACATCTATGAGTCAGGATCCATCATGGTCGCCTGACGGAACCCGCATTGTTTTTGTGAGTAACCGGACGGGAAGCAGTGAAGTGTTCGTCATGAATGCTGATGGCAGTAACCCGATCCAACTCACAAACACTGGCGCCCGACACGCGCAACCAGTCTGGTCGCCCGATGGAAGTAAGATCGCGTTCACAACCTTCGACGACAGTTTCGTTTTCCAGGTTTGGGTGATGAATCCCGACGGCACCGGTCAAACGTTGCTTGCCGGACCACACAATACCGGCAACGCTTTGGCGCCGCGTTGGTCACCCGACAGCCAGAAACTGCTGGTGGAAACGCCGACGGATATTTTTATCGTCAATGTCGACGGCTCGGGTGTTTTTAATTTGACTAATGATGCCGCGTCCGAGTTTGACTACGACTGGGAAGCGGTGCCGGTAAACCTGCCGCCGCCGTCCAGTAAACTTCAGTTGGGAATTACCTCGACGTCCATAGCCGAAGGCGACAACGATGCTTTCGTTGAAAGTGGAGAGACTGCAAAACTCAGCGTTCAACTAGTCAATCAAGGTGTGATCGCAGCCAACACTATCAACGCCACCCTCACGACCTCGACTCCGGGTGTAACTATCTCATCCGGAACCGCGCAATACGGCACGCTGCAAGCCGGGTCAACTGGCGTTAATAATGTTCCTTTCGTCTTCAGTCTCGATGAAAGTGTTCCGTGCGGTACCGAAGTAAAATTCCGACTCACGTTAACTTACGACAACGGTGTTAACGTGACCGTGCTGGATTTCACTATTCCGACTGGACAACCGGAAGCTTCATCGACGCTCGTCGCCTACGACGGTGCGCCGACTGCTATACCCGATAACAACGCCGCCGGAGTGAATATACCGATCGAGGTCGCTGGCTTCAGCGGGCTGATTCGGGATCTCAAGTTCAAATTCGGTGGTACTTCCTGTGAGACGGATGAAGGCTCTGGCATCTCGCACACCTGGGACTCAGATCTCAGAATCAAACTGACCTCGCCGCAAGGCACCACGATCACTTTGCTCGATGGTGTTGGTGGCAACGGTCACAACTTCTGCAATCTGGTGCTGGATGACGCGGCCACGAATGGGTCTGTTCAAAACTTGACCTGGGAACAGGCTCCTTTGACAGGAACGTATCTGCCAAAGGATCGGCTCGCGGCTTTCCGCGGAGAAAATCCGACTGGTATCTGGATTCTCAACGTGTCTGATACGAATGAAGGTGAGACGGGCACAGTCAGAGATGTGTCCCTCGAATTCTCCGGTTATTCATGTAGTCGAGACATCGTTTCGCAGGATCTCTCGATCGGCATGTCCGGCAGTCCCAATCCGGTGGAAATCAAGACGGATCTGACTTATGCCCTGACCATCGCCAACGGCGCAGCCGCGTCGACAAACGTGCAGGTCACTGACATTCTTCCGTCCGGAGTAAACTTTGTTTCCGCCACGTCATCACAGGGTCTTTGCACACACGCCGGCAGTACCGTGACCTGTAACCTTGGCAACATGCGCGCGTTCGAAATTGCACACGTCGACATTGTGGTCCAACCACAAAACGACGGTCAGATAACGAATACCGCATCGGTTACCGGCGCAGAGGCTGATCCGGAAAGTTCAAACAATACGGCCTCGACGACAACCAACGTTACCCATCGCGCAGATCTGATCATCACGAACCATGATTCGCCTGATCCAGTTCCGATGGGCAGTAGCACGACTTATACGATCAAGGTGACGAACCTGGGGCCGTCGGCGGCTACAGGCGTCACGGTCACAACCGTGATGAGTAGTGGTGGCTCTTCATCACAAGTCATTGGCAATCTCGCCGCGAATAGTAGTGCGACGATTACGGTTTCGGGTTCTGGTTCAGCGCCGGGCACCATTAGCGCCGAGGCCAGCGTGACGGCAAACGAAATCGATCCGGAACCGTCAAACAACTTCGCGGTGCAGAGCACACGCGTGGTGACATTACATTCGATCACGCCGACCAACCCGCAGGTCAGTGGCTGTCCCAGCATCAGCAGTACTGCCGGGCGCATGACTGGCACCGTCAGGCTAACAAGTGCTGCACCGATGGGTGGGGCCGTCGTTACGTTATCGAATAGCAACCCGAAGATTACGATTCCGGGGAGTGTGACTATTCCGTTTGGTGAATCGTTCGGAGATTTCCAGATTGCCGCGAACGGGACGGTTACTAGTCCGCAGACAGGTCAGATCACAGCGACCTACGCGGGCACGTCAAGATCGCAAACGATTACCGTGCGACCGATCTCCGTCGCCTTCATCAGCACGGGCTTTACCTTTGAGGTTACGGGAGGCCAATCGGTTAATGCCCAAGCGGTACTGGAGTGTACGGACAGTCCGGTGGCGATATCGGTTGCATTGTCGACGGATCTTCCCGGAGTGGCTTTCATCCAGACTCCACAATCCGGATCCATTAGTATTCCGGCCGGTTCGCTCTCCGGAAGCTTTACGATCGGAACTAACCACGTGTCGACGGCAACCTTTGTGAACATCCTCGGCACGGCTAACGGAAGGACAGGTACCGGAACTATCCGTGTAAAACCGTAGGCTGATAAGAAGCCACGCGGGACCGGCTCAAGACTGCGTTCCCGCAAAAGGCACAGAGTGACAAATTCTCTTTAATGTTGCTTTGTGCCTTTTGTGGACAGGGCTTACTGACTCCAATTTTCTGGATTTTCTCGAAATCTTCGAATCGCCTTCTTCTAACAAAACTTTCACAGCCTCACGCAAAACTGCATTCGAACCAGTGCTTCATTGAACACTCGTCGTGTTGGTTTTGACACAACCACTCTGGGAATAGCAGTTGCGAACTGCAAAGTACATCTCCCCAATTCTCAACTCCATACTAGAGGGAATTCATAATGAAGAACTTCGCAGTACACCGTTTTTTGTGGGCGCTCTTATTCGCGGTGAGTTGCGTTTACGTCGTACATGGTCAGGCGACAACTGGCTCTATCCGCGGAGTAGTTTCGGATCAGAACGGGGCAGTCATCTCCGGTGCAAAGGTAACCTTGACCAGAAAATCCACTGGCGGAACTCAGACTGCTGAAACAAACGGTTCGGGTCAGTTTGAATTTACCAACTTGCAACCGGCCGACGATTATAGTGTTTCAGTCGAAGCACAGAATTTCAAAAACATCGCTCTCACTGATGTCCGGGTGAGCGTGAACCAAAACACCGACCTGCCCGTGCAGCTTTCTCCGGGCGCGCTCACGGAAACCGTTACCATCACGGCCGGTGGCGCTGAGTTGGTTGATACTACTTCCGCAAACTTGTCGAAAGCTTTCAGCAGCCGGCAGGTAGTCGAACTGGCTCAGACTACAGCCGGTCCAGCCGGAAGTCCTGCCGGAGTAAACAACCTTGCACTGCTTGCTCCAAACGTAACGAGCTCAGGCGGCGTTGGCGTCGGTACCGGAGGCTCGGTCGGTGGTCAGCGGCCACGCAATAACAACTTTATCGTTGACGGCGTCGACAACAACGACAAGTCAATAACTGGTCCGCAGTCTTATATCTCGCCGGAAGAAGTGGCCGAGTTTACTCTGCTGCAGAATCAATTCTCCGCTGAATTTGCGAGATCAAATGGTGGAAACTTTCTCACGGTGACCAAGAGTGGCACTAATGATTTCCACGGCACTGGCTATGGTTTCTTCCGTAATCGTTATTTGAATGCACTCGACACCATTCAAAAGAACGCGGGTGTCACTCGAGATAAATCATCCGGTGATCTCTTTATGCCGCGTTCGGATTACTTCAGAGGTGGTTTCAATATCGGTGGTCCGCTTTATCTGCCGCATTTCGGTGAGGGCGGTCCGTCAGTCATTAGTGGTAAGGACAAGCTTTACTTCTTTACCTCGTATGAAAGAGTACAAACCGGCAGCGCAGCGAGCGCAGGCGGTATTGTTACTCCGACCGCCGCTGGCTTTGCAGCCTTAAATACAATTCCCGGACTGTCAGGAAACAACCTCGCGGTCTTTAACTCGTTCGTACCCGTGGCTCCGGTAAACGATCAGGGGACGATCAATGTGCTGGGAAGACCGATTCCGGTCGGCAACGTTTCTTTTGCCGCTCCCAACTTTTTCAAACAGAATCACGCGGTAATCAATCTCGATTACCTGCAGAGCTCTGCGACGCAGCATCACGTTCGTTTTACGTTTACAAACGGCGCTGATATCGACAACACTCCAAACCTGCCGGTATTCTTCACCGCCTTGCCGAGCAAGCAGCGGCTGTTTTCCTACACGCTGATTCACAATTTCTCGGCTAACCTGATCAACGAGACGCGACTTGCTTTCCGTCGCTCATCTCAGAACTTTCCGGTTCCCGGAATCACGTTCCCGGGACTGACAGTGTTTCCAAATATCACGCTCGACGATCTCGGTCTGAATATCGGCCCCGATCCAAATGCGCCACAGTTTGGAATCGAGAACAACTATCAGATCGTCGACAACCTGACGATGTTGAAAGGCAAGCACACCTTTAAGTTCGGTGGTGATCTGCGCTGGATCATTTCGCCTCAGAGTTTTTCGCAGCGTGTTCGCGGAGACTATGAATACCTGTCAACCGAACAATTCCTGGTTGATCTGTCGCCGGATGCATTTGGCGAACGAAACGCCGGCAACAGCATCTACTACGGAAATCAAAAGGTGCTCTACGCGTTTGCCCAGGACGACTGGCGCATTCGTCCAAACCTAACTTTGAATCTCGGCGTCAGTTATTCCTATCAACAAGTGCCGCAGGGTGCGAGAACGAGTCAGGTGTTGAATGCGATCTCGACGGTGCCAGGTTTACTGGAGTTCCGCGAACCGAAAGCACAGACAAAAAACTTTGCGCCCAAGTTCGGCTTTGCCTGGTCGCCTGATTACAAGGAAGGATTGCTGGGACGCATCTTTGGCTCGGGTGGAAAGAGTTCGCTGCGTGCCGGATTCTCGCTGGGTTACGATTACATCTTCGATAATCTCTACATCCTGTCGAATCCTCCGCAATTGCAGCAGACAAACGACGTCGATACGACTCTACCACCGACTTCGAACTTCTTAGCGGCTGGCGGTTTGCCGGATACACCGGTTGCTATTACTGATCCGGTTGTTGCACGACAAAACACCGGGGCCTTTATTCCCGATCAGGAAGTTCCGTATTCGTTGACGTGGACCGGTAGTTATCAACGACAGTTCGGTAACGATTGGTCGATGGAACTGCGCTACGTCGGTACGCGTGGCATTCACCTGTTGGAACAGAATCGCATCAATCGACAGGCGAAAGTGGCGCCGGAAGATGGCCGTCCGGGTCTGCCGACGTTTTTTACCGCGCCATCGCAGGCAACGCTCGATGGTTTGGCATTGGATCTGGATCAGATCAACGCGCGTTCGAGCTTTGTGCCTCAATTCGAAAACGCGGGTTTCGACGGCGCGAGCGTGGTGGCTTTCCTTTCCAACGGTAACTCCACTTATCACGGTGGATCCGTTCAGGTTACCAAACGCTTTACCCGTGGTTTCCAAATGACCAGTGCTTACACGTTCAGTCATTTGATTGACGATACGACTGCGGAAGTCTTCTCGACTGTTCTCTCGCCTCGCCGTGTAGAGGACTTTCAAAACCTGCGCCGTGAACGAGCTGATTCAGCGCTCGATCACCGTCACCGGTTTGTCACTTCGTGGATTTATGAAGTGCCGTGGTTCTCGAAGAGTACTGGTTTCAAGAAGACCCTGCTCAGTGGTTTCAACCTCGCCGGAACGTATACCTATGAAGCCGGTGAGCGAGTAACGGTGCGCAGCGGTAACGATGCAAACCTGAACGGTGACAACGCTGGCGATCGCGCGATTCTCAATCCAAATGGAATCGAAGGAGTCGGCAGCGAAGTTACTCCACTGTGTCGCATCAGCGCCTGCACTTTTGACGATGATGGAAATGTAATTGGCACCGTAGTTGGCTATCTCGCCAACAATCCGAATGCTCGTTACATTCAAACCGGCGACGGCGCTCAATCCAATATCGGGCGGAATACGTTCCTATTGCCCGCTATCAACAACGTCGACTTCTCGATCTTCAAGAACTTCCGCATCGGCGAGTCGAGATTCATCCAGATTCGCGCTGATTTCTTTAACGTGTTGAATCATCCACAGTACGTACCGGGTTCCGTCAATAGTGTGGATCCGGTGGCTACGACGGGTTTGACAACACTTAATCAGGTGACACCGCTCACCTTAGACTTTCTGAACCCATCCGCGGTGTTGAGTAGTAATCCTCGGGTGATTCAACTTGCGGCGCGATTTAACTTCTAACGCGCTATTCAGGTACGTCAATTTGGCAGGGTGGCGAGTGTTTTTTCGCCACCCTTTTTGTTGTGCAAATTTGGCAGTAGGAGGATAATCCCGGGTCGAAGGAGTCTCCCCCATGACAAATCCAACCCGATTTCAGTTATTGCTCATTGTTCTAACTCTGGCTGGTTCTTTTAGTAGCGCTCAAGCACAAGGACGTTCTCCGAACAGGGATGGCGCTCGCGCTATCGAGCGTGCGGAGATGGATCGGCTGCTGCTTTTTTCTGTCCCCAAAGACAAAGAGTCTGAATCGATGCGACTCGGTCGCTTCAAAAAGATCAAGGATGATTTCCGCGACCTGCAGTCACTGAATAACAAGATGATGGCTGACGCCTGGTTAAAAGACTCGCTTGATTATTCGTCGATTGCGGATATGGTTTCCAGGATTCGAGGCAAGGCTAACGATCTAAAGGGAAGTTTGTCGTTGCCTGAGTCTGGAAATTCTCAGACAGCCTTGAAACCGACGACAGTGACGACAGTGCGGCAGTTTCGCGAGCAGCTTTTACTGCTCGACAAAACGATCATGCGTTTCGTCAACAATCCTGTCTTTCAAACCGCCAACATGATGGATATTAATGAGGCGAAAAAGGCGAGCGACGATCTCGAGCAAGTGCTCTTCTTAACTGTCGATCTCAAACAAAACGCACAAAAGCTCCGCAAGACCGCTCCCTGATCTCAGGCCTCAAACGGCGGTTCTTTCAATTCCGCGTATTGCTCGATGACTTGAGCAATATCGACCCAGGCCTGGTCACGTTCGCCGGTTGCTACCGCAAATTTGATTAGCGGTTTACCGTCTCTGGGTAAGACTTGAAGATCTTTTAACAGAGGGTCAGATTGCCAATAGCAGGGACGCACGATGATTGGTATCACACGTAGATTCGCTTGTTGACGTCTTTTCCGTAACACTCGCAGCTCTTCCTCGTAGATATAATACGAGGCAAGGAAATCAGCGCTGATGAGTAATAAAGCCAGATCACATTCGGCCACCGTTTGCTTGAAGGCTTCTTGCCAATCAGCACCGGGTTCGAGACGACGATCCTGCCATGTATCAATCACGCCGCGCCTTTGCAGTCCGGCAAGGACGGTTACCAACTCATCTTTGAATCCCTCATCCTTATGCGAGTAACTGATGAATACCTTGAGAGCTGTAGGCCCGGCCAGTGTCTGTTCCCACTGCTCGTGTAGTGCTTGTCGCAACGGCGAAAAGCCGGCGTGCGTGAGCGGAATAACGTAAAGGTTCAGTATTAGGTTGAATAGATCGACCGGGTAGTGTGTCTGATCGTAAAAACTGCCGATCTGGCAGTCTTTGAATTCGTGTGTTCCTGTGCGACCCGTCAACGTGAGCGAGATTAATTGTTCCTTGCCAAGACGGGTATTTACTAGTTGCGTGTAGGTGGCAAGTTTGGAGTAGTCTGTTCTAAAAGATCTCAAAAAAGCAGGTGTGTCCAAACTATAAGAATGCATATCCAGCCCGACGACAAAATCATCTGGCTCAACCTGTGCAACTTCCTCGATGACGTATATACCTGCTTCGCGCAAATCGAAGGCAAGTTTGCCGGCAAACCTGGATTCCGAATCGACGTGACTGATGAAACACCGAGGCGCAGGAAAGTCACGCCGATAGGCTTTCACTTTGGTCAGTTGCACTTCGTACGTGCTGCGCAAACGAGTTGCCGCTTCTTCGCGGTGCAGCCATGGCGATGCTCCAATGCCGCCGCTTAGTGGTTGATCAATATTGGAGATGTCGATTTTCTCGCCACACTCATCGCAGAACAGAAAACGCTTGTTTTCACGGAGGCGCTTAGTCACCGTTGCCCGCTCCTGCCTGTGACCATTAGGACATAAGAGGGGCGGGTAACGCGTTACTTGTACTTCGCGTTGGGAAAGGAGCCGTTCGAACAACGCTTGAAACAGCACGCGGCCGTTTGGGAGTAGGCGATCGCTGAAATACAAAACCAGTTCCAGTTCGCCTTCGCCTTTTTCAGCGACGTGAAAGCCACAGATCTCACCGTCGTCCGATTCAAAGCGCGCATGATTTTGCCACAGACTGGCACGCGTGAACGTCGGCGAATAGCCAAGCTGGACCACCAGCGAAGCGAACAGGTTCTCTACATTCCCGCGCACCACGTACACGATGTTATCTTCGGTCGGCAGGTCCTCCCCCAAAGGACGCCTTTGCTTGATGAGGCCGGGAAAAATGAGCCAGGTCTCGTTATTCAGAGTTTCACGGAAACAAAAGTTGTGCTCGATGAAGCGAAGGGCGACGGCGTCGAGCAGAATCTGGATGTCGTCGAGCGACGTGCCGGATAGTTCGTCAAACTGAAATTTGCCCTGCAACAGCTCGGTCTCACTCACTGCACCTAGTTCGCGAGGGTGTTTCTCGGCCAGCATCACGATTGACGAAGCCAGCGAGACGAGCAAATCTGGTGTAAGCAGGATGTGTTGCTCATCCGACGAACTGCGCAAGACCGATACATAGCCGTACGTTTCCAGGTTCCCGACTGCGGTCATCATTTCGGCGTGGGTGAAATTCAAATCGGGATTGTTTGTTTGTAATCGCTCGAGCAAGTTTGGCGGGCTGATCAACACACCGCTATCAGCCCTTTCTTTGAGCGCCAGCACAAAATCCCTGATGTGCTTGAAGGTGACAGTAGAGACGGTCGCAGCCATTTCATCCCACGGAATCTGCTCCCTGATTCTTTCCAGCAAAATGTCGATGCCTTCACCGGTGTAGGCGCTGGTACCAACGTATCCGCCGCTAATGCCATAGCGCTCGCAAAACTGATCAAGTTCCGCTTGGCTGACCACAGCCATGCCACGATCCACTCTCCCACCGACCAGAATCGTGGGGGGCAAAACCCCGCCGCGTTTAAGTTGTTGGAGCCAGAACTGCACTCCTTTGAAAGGATCGACACGATTGGTGGTATCAAAGAGAACCAGGGCTAAATCTATATTCTCCAGAAATAGTGAATGGATCGCGCGATAATTGTACTGACCGGCTAAATCCCAGAGCACTGCTTCGCACTGTGTGCCGTCTCTGCGCGTCGCCCCGAGTTGATCGAGTACCCAAAACTGCTGTCCGTGTGTAGAAGCCTGTGGCTTGAACTCACTATGCGCCAGCCGCAGCCCTAAACCAGACTTGCCGACGCCTGAATCTCCAACCAGGACGATTCTGGCAGTCGTATACTGGACCGATACGGTTTCCTGTGAAGCGGTGAGTAATCCGACGTTGAGGTCCCAAATGCGGATGATACTGTTGTTGCTACCCAGAGTAGCAAGACGTGGCAAGCTCGGATGGAAAGCCAGACCAAGTGGTTCATTGCCTGTCGACTCGCGGATTACCGTCACGACGTCCCAGAAGGGATCGGTGCGCCATATGCGAACAGTACCATCGGTTGAATTGGAGCAGATCAGGTCGCCACTGGCAGATACGGACAGGCGGTTGATTCCTTCCGTATGACCTTCCAGATGTTGTTTGAGTCTACCAGTCTCCGCATCCCAGATGCGGATTGTTCGATCATCAGATCCGCTGACCAGACTCAAACCGTCAGGCAACCAACACAGGCACCGTACCCAGTCCTCATGCCCATCCAGCACTTGTGGCACTTCCGGACCATTCACTTGCCAGACATTAATAAGGTAATCATCACCACAGGACGCGAGGCGTTGGCCGTCGGGTGACCAGGCCAAATCACGCACCCAATCATCGTGGCCTGCGAAGACCTGCGACAACTCCCATGACTGCGTATCCCAAACTCGAACCGTATTGTCGTAACTTCCACTTGCTAATAACTGTCCATCCGGCGACCAGCCCACGCAACTGATGCTGTTCGAATGCTGACGAAGTACGCGGATCAAAGACCACTTGCTCGTGTTCCAGATACGCAAAGTGTTGTCTTCCCCACCCGCAGCTAAGAACTGTCCGTCAGGCGACCACGCTACACACAAGGTGGAGCCGCCCTCGGTTGCCAATGACAATATCAATTCACTGGTATCGACACCCCAAATCCTGATGAACTGGTCATCACATGCAGCAGCCAGGAACTGACCATACGGTGACCATGCCAAACCGCGAATTTTTCCTCGGCTCTCCTGGAGCACGTGCCCGAGCGTCAGGCCGGATTGTGGCGATTCTCCCACGCTCAGAAAGTCGGTGCTCGGCGTTTTGTCTGTTTCCGAACTAACCTCTTCCTCATCCTTTCGCTGATCCGGCTTGATGCGATACGACTTATTGATACCGGTGCGAATTGAAATCTCAACGCCGGGATCCGGTACAGTAACGTAGTTATTTTGATGTAGCAGAACCTGTTTGTTTTCGCGCCGATCATCCTGGTCCCATTCGATCTCAATCACAATCGGATCGGATTTTGGCACGTCAATGACGTAGGCCTGTGTGGTGGGAGGATGACTGAATTCCCATTTGGCGCCGCGATGGAGATCCAGGAGACGTACGCCCACAGTAGTCTCTTCCGCATCACTGGGTGCAAGCCAGTCAACCAATCGCACCGCGTCAGGCGAGGGATTGCCAAGCAGAAACGATTTGCCCAATTTACGCGCAGCCTTCACATCCAGAATTTGGGCCGCCATCGTGCTCTGCGCTTTTTCGGGAAGACGAGGTAAAACACGCCTGGCCCAATGGATGGCTTTTTCATTATTCGGACGTGCCAGCGCGGCGACCGCCGGTTTGAGAGAATTGTCGATCTCTTCTTCACTGGCGCCGCTTAAGGAGAGGTAAGTCACATGCTCTTCGAGGCGAACAGCAGCGGGTGTGAATTCATGGACCAGTTGCAGCGTTTTCCACGCTGCGTCGAGCGTGGACCGGTTTTCTTCTTTCGCCATCTCAACGCGCAATTCGGCTAACACGTCTTGTCGTAGTACCAACCCTAACGGGCTCGAAGCCTGAACGAGCGGACTGAACCACAAGTCGGCTTCTGCGCCCGCGTCGACGCCAGGCAGATGCTGGAGACGCATCGCCCTGAGCAGCTCAGGCTCAACGCGAGCTGCGATCGAGATCAAGTGCGCGAGTCTCACCGCTTCAGGCGAAGTCTTCTGCAACAGCTCAATAAATAATTTTCCGTTCGGCTGCATTTCAAAAATGCCAGTTATCAGGAAATCGCTCGCAGCACCGCAGAGACTGAGGTGCCACGGTCCCACTGTATGATCGCCATTTGGCTCTTAAGCTGAGCCGGACAACGCGCGGGGTGATAAGGTGTCAAAGTCAGCATTTGATGCCCGGATCGACTCACCTCCTGAATAAACGATAGCCATTCGTCAACGGTGGCGACTTCCACTTCGAATGGCGGAGCGGCGATTCCAAGATCGGTTAGCAATAATAGTGGCACGCCTGGAGCTGGTAACCGATAACCGGGAAGGTTTGGCTCTCTACCTGAAACTGCGTGTTTGAGCGGAGTGCCAATGAATTCCCAGACGTCCACTTTGTCCGCTCCGACAACGAGTTTTAGTTCTTCGAGGAAGAATATTTGGTCACGAAGAAATGGTACTAAACCGGGTCCGTTGTCGATCAGAATCTGCACTCCATTACGAATCGTGGGCAGAGGTTGTCGCGGGATCTGATCTAACGGTTGGTTAGCAGAAATTATGTCGATTATTTTCGAAATATCGGGAAGGCCATAATTGGCGTCTCGCGATAACATTTTGGTGATGATTGCGCGGGTCCAGATGGGAGCGAGTAACGGAAAGAACTTAGGCGCAGGTGTAAGTTCTTCAGATGACTCGTCGAATGGTTTTGGCAAAACCATCATGGGAGTCTTGACGGGCGCGCTTTCATCAACGACTTCGACTAGCAGATTAGGTGCCGCGTCGGTTGCGTATTTCGAGCTTCGAGATTTGGGCTTGTATTGGGTTGAGCGTTTGTTTCGTTTTGCTGACTTTGCGTCTGTAGGTGCGGGCGCTGTTGAGATCCCGCCGACGTACTCAAATCCGAGCATTGAGGCCAGCAATGGTTTCGTCTCGTCGTCCGGTTTCAAAACCTGGAATGCCCGAATCAAGTCGGCCAAATGAATTTCGGGTCGGAGTTTGGACATCCGCGAACACCTCAAAGACTAGTCAGTTTGGGTTTCACCAGGGTTGCTTCTCGTACCGATATCCACTCTTCCGTTGGCTTCTGGCCATCCTTCGGGGGTCGCACTTGTAAGCTGATGCACGCCCAGACAGCATCCAGAAATTCAGCCGCATTAGGCTCGGGACGCTCCCCATTTTTCGCCGCTTCAACGATCTCTTTAGCCAGAGCTTCGTAGAGCGTATCGTTTCGTTCGCCAAAGTGTTTGACTGCAATTGCCTTCAGCCGCAGTTCGAGCGGCGCCGTGAGTTTCTGAACAACGCAGCGGCGGAGAAAGGCCGATGGCAATTGACGTTCATCGTTTGTGGTGATGACGATCAGTGGCGGGTGTTCCGTCGAAGCTTTTACTTGTTGATCGATCTCGTCGACCGGAAACCATAAGGACCCGACCGGAATTAATAAGTTGTTGGGAACGTCAGGTTCAGCCTTGTCGATCTCGTCGATCAGCACCACTGAGCCGACTGAATCAGGTTGGGGTGAAAACGGTTCACTTGATTTGAACTTGCTGGCAGACTCACGATCAAATGCCCACCACAATACTCCCGGCTTGAGATACTCCGAACGATCCTTCATCGGTGTGTTGCTGTCCATCGCATCATTCAGCCGCTGGACACTGTCGAACGTCCACAGGAGATCCTGTGCATTTGTCCGGGATGTGACGTTGAACTCGTAGTATCGCCATCCGAGCTTATGAGCGATCGAACGGGCCAGTGAAGACTTGCCTGATCCTGAAGGACCGCGCACCAGCAGCGGTCTACCTGTCGCGAGGGCAACGTTTACTGCCAATTCGATCTCTGTGGTGTATTCGTATACCGGCTCTTTCGTACGGTCCGCCAGACGCGCTGGACCGCTTCGTTCGTAGTCGTTGTTGGTCCCAACCTTATCGATGTCGAACATCTTCGTATAATTCATGGCTTTCCTCATGAACCTCGGATTATGGTCGTGGCTCCCATGATCGTTTTTGCTATTAGCAGGCTGGCCTGATCTTCGACGCCCTCTTCAAGCGGCGGCTCCAGCATATTGAATTTCGAAAGATTCCATTCCTCTCGTGCGTCCTGTGCTGTCAGCACAATAAAGATGAACGGCCAAAATCGTTTGCGCAGGTTATTGACAACATTCTTATCAGTTCCATAAGGAAGAACGACAAATATCGGTCGATCCTTCGCCAATTCGATCATCAGGTCGTCCAGCGAAGATCCTGATTTATGAAGCTGTCCCGAGCGCGCATTTATCTCGGAGATAATGTGACTCGCAAAGCGGCCTTCCTCATCAGTCCCCGCATCGGGCGCGGGCGTGATAACTGTGTAAGGAATTTTCCTTAAATAGCCGGCCCGGCTGGCATGTAAGAGTGCCGTGAGCGGCTCTGATGCGTTAAGACCAAACGCAGTTCTCACCGGGTGCTCCGTTTTTTCTGAGAGCTTTGGTGATGCCTGGATTAACTTTTGCTCATTTTGAACAACATTATCTAAACGGGCTATGGCGGGAAGGTCGAGCCAGAAAGGAGCAAGATAATAAATCAATCGCTCGGATGGCTTCTCACGCAAAATCGGAAAGACTCCACCGAGCGTGTCGATTATCCGGTCGGCATTCAAGGTCAGCAGCACTCTTGCCAGTCGATACCGGAGTTTTTTCTCCAGCGGATCCCAATCGTCAAGGTCCGATTGAGCAAATTCAATTGCTTCTTTTAAGGATTCGTCATCCGATACCAACCTGAGATGGGCTTCGATCCGTTTATGATGGTGATACAGCGGTTCGTCTTCATCCGAACACTCGGTGCACAACCTTTCGGTGATCCTATCGATGAGAGAATCGAGATCCTTGTATGATCCAAGCTGGATTTCGTTTAGCTGAAGCACATCTATAGGAGATTCATCAATATCCTTGGCAGTGACCCCATTCATCGCCACGGGAAAAATCGGGAATCCTGTGTTTTTCCCCTTTACCAGCGTGAGCATCGAACACTCCTTGAAGACCCAGGGGTGTTTGACGATATCAAGTGCTTCTTTCGTTACCAGGACGACGGCCGCATGGCAGCATCCGATGGCTGAATAGATCTCTTGTCGCCATTCGTCTCCGATCTTGAGCCGATCCTGGTCACAGTAAACTTTGAATTCCTTATCTTTCAATCGAGAGACGAGTTGCTTGAGAATTTCCTTATCAGCATCCTGATGCGCGCTGTGGCTGATGAAGATTTTGGTTTTCTGGGCCATCGCAAAAATGAAACTTCGATCAAGAGAAAGGAGATGATAGCTTCCTCGGATCGGAGGGTAGGAAACCTACATATGAGTGCGAGGAGGTTCTAACTCAGAAACCCTGCGGTTGCAAGCCCGGCGCAATTATCAAACCTAAATCCATCCACAGAGTGCGCAGATTCTATTAATCATCGGCGTAATCTGTGGATAAACCTTGACACTCTTTCGGTGACCGTGTTACCTGAGTGCCACTTTGGTCCGTTACCCGCTCATTCTGCTCCTGCTGATCGCTGCCACGACGCTGAGTGTTCCCAAAAGCACTCGTGACGGATTTTCCGTTGCTAATACCAGCCGGCTTAAACCGCTCGAGGCTCGCCTGGTCCAGACCATTCGCCCCGAGAACTGCCGCAGCCAGCATCGCATCTTTACCGAGAAGCCACACATGGCCGGTTCGGTTCGCAACTACGAACTCGCTCAGCACGTTGCGAAGCAGTGGAAAGAATATGGACTCGAAGATGTGGAACTAATCGAGCATCCTGTTTACCTGCCCTGGCCTATTCGCTACGAAGCAACCCTCGTCGGCGCAAACGAAAAGCTGTCTCTGAAGGAAGATCCAATTCCGCAGGACAAAGACTCTTACAACGCAGACGTCGGCATTCCTTACTGCGCTTACTCGGCTGACGTCGACGTGACCGCGCCAGTGGTCTATGTCAACAGCGGTAATCCTGAAGACTACGATCTGCTTGCACGGCGCGGTGTTGATGTGCGCGGCAAGATCGCACTCGCACGCTACTCGGTGCCTTATAGTTATCGTGGCTTCAAAGCTCAGACGGCCCAGCGACGCGGAGTCGCAGCGTTACTCCTCTACTCCGATCCGGCTGACGATGGATTCAAGAAAGGCGACGTCTATCCGTTTGGTCCATGGGGTCCGGAAACTCATCTGCAACGCGGTGGGATTGTCTACGACTTCAATTTGCCTGGCGATCCACGCACACCGGGCTGGGCTTCAGTCCCCGGCGGTCGTTTTCTTCCGGCCGAGTCGGCCGTATCGATGCCGACGGTTGCAGCGGCGCCGATGTCGTACAAAGACGCGCGACGTCTTTTGGAAAAAATGACCGGACCGGCTGTGCCGCTTGAGTGGCAGGGAGGACTGCCGTTCACCTATCGTCTTGGTCCAACCTCAGACAAGCTTCATCTCATTATTCAGAACGACAAGAAAGTGCGTTCGATCTGGAACGTTGTCGGTCGCTTGCGCGGCGCCGAACGGCCGGATGAGTGGGTGATTCTTGGAAACCATCGCGATGCATGGGTTTTCGGCGGTGTCGATCCGAGTAGCGGCAGCGCCACGATGATGGAAACGGCGCGCGCCTTTGGCGAGCTGAAGCGAAGTGGATGGAAACCGCGACGCACACTCATCTTTGCGTCGTGGGATGCGGAAGAGTTTACGCTCACCGGAAGCACTGAGTGGGGCGAGTTGGAAGCCGAACGACTTAAGGCCGGAGCGCTCGCGTATCTTAATGTCGACAGTTCGGCTTCGGGTAACAACTTCACCGCCGCGTCCGTACCGGCGCTTGCCGGTTTTCTGCGTGAGGTCGCACGCGATATTCCCGATCCAAGTGGCGGCACTATTTACGACGCATGGTTGCGTCAAACTAAAGACGCGAAAGAGCCGGTGGTTACAACCCGACTTGGATCCGGCTCAGATTACACAGTCTTTCTTAATTTCCTTGGCTTGCCCGTTGCCGATCTCACTTTCGATGGACCATACGGCGTCTATCACTCCATTTACGACAGCTTCACGTGGGTCGATCGCGTCGGTGATCCCGGCTATTACTACCACGCTGCGATGGGAAGATACTGGGCGGTCGCTGCGTTGCAACTCTCTGAATGCGATTATGTGCCGTTAGACTACGCCGCGTATGCTCACGAGGTGCAGATCTATCTCGATGAAACCGAGACGGCGGCGCGACGGCTGGGTGTTGCTGTTGATTTCAGTGCGGTTCGTGACGCTGCTAAGGCTTGGGAGAAAAACGGTCGCACGGCGTTAGAAGTCGCGCGTAAAGCTGTCGCAGCGGGAGACATGGCCCAGGTCGAGCGTGTGCACAAGGGATTAATGAAAGTCGAGCGTGCTCTCCTCGATCCCGAAGGCCTTGTCGGTCGACCATGGTTCAAGCATCTTATCTACGCTCCACGACCCACCTATAAAGCGCTGGTCCTTCCGGCACTCACAGAAGCAATCGAGGCTCGTGATCAATCGCGCGCAAAACTTGAAGTTGAGCGACTCACTCGTGCCCTCAAGCGCGCTGCGTCAGTGATTGAGTTTTAGTTCAACTCGAGTATCACTTCGTAAAGAAACTGTAACGCGAAACCGAGATTTTCCACTGAGACACGTTCATCGTCGCCGTGTGAGCGACTCAGTTCGTTATCATCCAACTTGAAAGGTTCAAAACCGTAAGCGGTGATGCCGAGGCTACGAAACTTCGCGCTGTCAGTCGAGCTGGTGAGCATTGTCGGAATCACCGGCACACCCGGATCGCGTCGGGCTGCGACTTTCCGAATCGCATGCATCAATGCTGTGTCCACGCTGGAGCCTGTCGGTATCGATCCTTCGAGCGTCTCGATTTCCAACTCCGGATCGTTGAGCACACGACGCAACTTCGCGATGAAGGCAGCCGGTGTTTCGCCGGGAAGCAGACGCGCATCGACTTGAGCCCACGCCGTTCCGGGAATCACATTGACTTTGTCGCTGCCTTGCAGACCGGTGATGGTAAAAGTATTTCTCACTTCAGCGTTGAGAGTGCTGTCGCTCAGAAGTTTCTTCCGCCTCGCTGGGTTCTTCAGCGCTCTCTCGAGATTCAAGTACGCATTTCGGAGAACGGGATCAGCTTGTTGCTGCGCTCTCATTCGATAGCTTTCCGCGACCGCGGGCGGAACTTGAATCGGAGTCTCCCATTTTCGCAGCCGTTCGAGCGCTCGAAGCAAACGTTCCACCGAGGAATTCGCCAACGGGATTGAGCCATGTCCGGCCGGACCCTTCGCGATGATTCGAAGCCAGAGCGCCGCCTTTTCCATCACGTCGACACCGTATTGCTGTACCTTGCCGTCCTTTAAATAAACAACGTCGCCTTCGTTCAAAAGAAACTCGGCGCCGCGAATCAGATCGGGATGCTTTTCGATGATCGAAATCGCGCCTGTGCCACCTGCCTCTTCGTCTGCAACCGCGAGCAGGATCAGATCGCGCTTTAACGGAATGTTGAGCCGTTTTATTAGACGCATCAAGGTTACATGAACTGTCGCAGTAGCCTTCATGTCAGTGGCGCCGCGACCGTAGATGAAACCATCGCGGAGTTCGCCACTGAATGGAGGCACGGTCCAACGTTGCGGTTCGGCCATCACGACGTCAGTGTGACTGAGTAAAATCAGTGGACGGCGGCTGCCGTCGCCTTTGAAGCGAGCGTAGAGATTTGCACGGCCCGGCGCGACGTCGAGCACGCGCGTTTCAATTCCATCTGCTTCGAGCAGCTTTTGCAGGTGTAACGCTGCGGCAAGCTCGTTACCGGGCGGGTTGGTAGTGTCGATTTTGATTAGTTCCTGGAGTAGTTGAACAGCCTCAGCGCGCAGTTTGGTCCAATCGATGTCGGCGGCGCGAGAGGTCGGAACCGCGCTCAGCAGCAACACAATAAGAAGCAAAAGCCGAATATACATGGTCCACAGATTACACAGATTAAGGTAATCTGTGTAATCTGTGGATGATAACCAAACCAAATTAATGACGATGGATGAAGCCATCCGCCGGTTTGTGCACGACAGTGAGGTGATCGTCATTGAAGGTTTCACCCATCTCATCTGCTTCGCTGCTGCACACGAAATCATTCGTCAACGTCGACGCGATCTGACTGTTTGCCGTCTCACACCCGATCTCATTTACGATCAGTTAATCGGCGCCGGCTGCGTGCGGAAGCTGGTGTTTAGTTGGGCGGGAAATCCGGGTGCTGGTCCACTCTACGCACTCCGCAGAGCGGTCGAGCAGGGCATTCCCAATTCAATCGAACTTGAAGAATACTCGCACTACGGGATGGTCGCGCGCTTGACTGCCGGCGCGGCGCGGTTGCCTTTCTATCCGCTGCGAAATTACCGGGGCAGCGATCTGCCGCGCGTCAATCGGTTGATCAAGACAGTCGCTTGTCCCTTTACGGGAGAAGAGTTAGCCGCAGTGCCGGCACTGAATCCCGATACGGCCATCATCCATGCTCAACGCGCCGACGAGAATGGTAACGCGCAAATTTGGGGACTGATCGGAGTGCAGAAAGAAGCTGCATTTGCTTCGCGCAATACGATTATCGTCGCCGAAGAAATTGTTTCTGAAAGTGTCATCCGCTCAGATCCAAACCGTACGTTGATTCCGGGAATGATCGTGAACGCCGTGGTCCATGAACCGTTTGGTTGTCATCCTTCGTTTGCGCAAGGCTTTTATGATCGCGACAACGATTTCTATGTTCGCTGGCGCGAGATTTCGCAGAGCGAAGCGTTGTTCAATCAATATTTGGAACAGTGGGTGTATGGGGTACGCGATCGTCGCGAGTATGTCGCGCGCATGGGGGCTGATATCGACCGCCTGAAAGCGCGAGCGCATTACTGCGATCCGGTTAACTATGGCTACTGATGGACCACATTTCAGTCCGCAGGAGTTGATGGTTTGCCAGGCGGCACGTCAGCTTCGCGATGGTGAAGTTGTTTTTGTGGGGATTGGACTACCTAATCTTGCGTGTAACCTCGCACGTCGCCTGCACGCGCCGAAACTCGTTCTAATTTACGAGTCGGGTGCGGTTGGAGCCGACCCGAAACGTCTGCCAATTTCGATCGGTGATCCGTCGCTCGTCACCAATTCGCTCGGTGTCTTTTCGATGTTTGATGTGTTCAGCTTCTATTTGCAAGGCGGACTCATTGATGTGGGATTTTTGCAGGGAGTTCAGATCGACCGCTTCGGCAATCTCAACACCACTGTCATCGGCGACTATCAGCATCCGAAAGTGCGTTTGCCGGGTAGTGGTGGGGCGTGTGAGATTGCGATTCTGGCGAAGCGCGTATTTGTCATCGCGCCGCAAAGCAAACGCTCTTTTCCCGAACGTGTAGACTTCATAACGTCGCCCGGATTCATCGACGGCCCCGAAAGCCGTCGCAAACTCGGCCTGCCTGGCGCTGGACCAGTGATGGTGATCACGAATCTGGGTTGTTACGAATTCTCTGACGGTGAGATGGTACTCACCTCACTCCATCCCGGCTCTACCATTGAACAAGTCAAAGAGAATACCGGCTGGGACATACGCATCTCCTCACACCTAACAACCACCGACCCCCCCACAGACGAAGAGTTACGCATCATCCGCGAAGACCTCGACCCTGCGCACTTGTTTGTCTAGTTACTCGGCCGGGTAAATCGGATGCTTTCGTCGCGTTCGTGAATTCTTGCGCTGTCATTGAATTGAAAAATGCGCGCGGTGACTTCACCTATGGTCGTCAGCGGTTGAATGGTTGGTCCCTCTAAGCGAAAGTGCTCAGACCAACGATCCGTGCGGGGATTGAAAAAACGGGTGAACTCGCCCGATGTCGCAATCGAGCCGACATCGCTTCCTTTAGCGCGATTGCAGAACACGCAAGCGTAGGCCAGGTTGTCAGGTTCAGTGGCACCACCGTGTTTTAGGCTGATAATGTGATCGACTTCGCAGCCGTAAAATGTGTCTGCTTCGGCGATGAGGCAGTATTCGCAAGACTGCTTTGCGCGGGACGAGACCGTCTCGCGTAATTCGGCACTGATCCATCTAGCCATTTGCCAGGTAGTGGTGAGCGCGTGTTTTTGCGAGGCGCATGAGGTGTTCGATCTGCAGGTAGTGATCGAGTTCGGATTTCTCGTCCTCTGATAATCCGTCAGATTTTTCCCGGAAAATTAGATCGGCTACGCGAGCTTTGGCTTCTTCGGACGGGCGGAAAGCGATCACATTCTGCGGGCTTGAGGACGCGATGAATTCGATCACTTCGTCATAAACTTTGTTCGGTTGCATGGTCTTACTCCGAGTTGAAGTTTAGCACCGGTTTCGCCTCTGTGCACTAATTACAGCCACGGATTACACGGATTGTAGAACCGATCAAGCACTGATCAGTATTCATCCGCGTAAATCCGTGGCTAAAAGAATCGGCATCATCAAGGGGTCTTAACTTCTAACGAATCACCCGTCATGTGTTCGCTGATTTGAAATCTCAGGAAAACGTGAATGGCTTCAAGGGCTTCGGCGTTTCTGGTCGAGATTTGAATCTGCGCGCCGCGTTCAGTCTCCTTATATTTGTAACTAATATCCGACTTGAGCTTCGTCATGACTTCGCTTCCGGGAGGTGTCTTCTCGTGGACGAGCAAGGGAACCTCAAAGTTACCCTCGCTGAACATCATCGTGATATGCCGCAGATGACCGCGAATTTGATCGCGGCTATTCGTGTCCTTCGCATTGTTCGCTTCGACCTGAATCGCGCCCCCATCCTGGGCCAGGAGAAAATGATGGGTAGTTTTCGTATGATCCCCAATTGCGTTCAAGGGTCCAGCGGCGGAGTTCAGCAAGAGACATGAAGGAAACGACAAAGGGAGGGTCGTTAAGGTGAGGTTCGTATAATCTTGCCCGCGTATCTCGTTTGTAGAGAAATGAGAGTACGTCGGTATCTAAGACAAGCGGCACTAATCGAGACTCCTGCTTGATGGAGTGTCACGCCACTCCCTAATCGCTTGAATCATTTCATCGGCCGTTTCGTCAGAGGGTCCGCCATCGCCAAGCAGATCGTCATAATCGGTCGCAAGAGTTGTACGTTGGCCCTGGGCGAGACGGAGGATTTCAGCCCGGGCTTGAGCCGCGGCTTCTTCGCACCTCTTGAAACTTTCAATTTCGGTATCGAGTCTTCTCACGTTGCTAAGCTCCTTTCCTGTGAGGTTAACAGCCCGCATGAGTCTTCCTCTCTGGAAGTTTAGCACCGCATTGTTACCAATGCATCCAGGTTTAGCAGAACTGTTATAGTGGATTTCAAGGTGCGCAAGCCTGACAACACCTGCTAGGGAGGATTAGAGGTCATCGTGTTTGTCCTCAATACCATTTAACCGCGGATGAACGCGGATTATTACTGATGCGTAGCATCACGACACCGTGGCCGGGGACAGTTGCTGAATATTCCGGGGCACTCACCTCGACACTCTGATGCAGCCAAAGATCGCGTGCTTTGCGTTTCGCAGGTGCTCCGATGTCGGCCCACTTCACACCGATCTTTGTTTCGTCTTTTCCACGATTAAAAAATGCGACTGCCATGTCGCCGCCTGAGAGTGGTCGCGTCCAGATCTCCTGTTCGCCAGACTTCCACACCTGGCTACCCTGTTTCCCGAGTTTGTCCTGATCGACTGCGATCACTTCGCGATTTGTGAGAATCGCGAGCGTCTCGGCACTCATCTGTCGCAGGTCGTTGCCGGCGAGCAACGGCGCTGCGAGCATGGCCCAGAGACTCAGGTGCGTTCGATATTCGGTGTCGGTCATGCCGCCATTGCCAATCTCGAGCATGTCCGGATCATTCCAGTGTCCCGGCTTTGCGTATTGAGCCAACTCATTCTGACGAAAACCGATTCCCGTCATCGAGTCCCACGTGTCGCGAATGTCGCCGGTCGTGCGCCAGAGATTTCCGCCGACTTCGGGTCCCCACTTCCACACATCCAGTCGTCCGTACTGACAAAGACTGTAGACGATCGGTTGTCCCGTCTTTAACAACGCGTCGCCCATTTTCTGGTAGATCGCGGGCATCTCTTCGTCTGTGTACAACGTGCGCGCGCCACACCAGTCGTACTTCAGATAATCGATGCCCCACTTCGCGAATGTCATCGCATCCTGTTCTTCGTGACCGTAACTACCTTCATAACCCGCACATGTGTTTGGACCAGGCGACGAATAAATGCCGAGCTTGAGTCCTTTCCTGTGCACGTAATCGGCGAGCGCTTTCATGTCGGGAAACTTCTTATTGGTCTGAATCTCGCCTTTCTCATTGCGACCAGATTCCCACGTGTCGTCGATGTTTATGTAAATGTAGCCGGCTTCTCTCATGCCGTTGCCGGCCATCGCATCCGCAATTGCGCGCACCGTTGCATCGTCAACGCGGCCGGCAAACTTGTTCCAACTATTCCAACCCATCGGTGGTGTTTTTGCGAGACCGTTGTACGGAACTCTGTGTCGCGCCGGTGGTTCGATACGCGCAGGTAGCGCGCCTTCGCCATCCGGCGCGCGCTTCGCAACCATCTCGGTGAGTGGCGCATCAGGGCGTCTGCGCGTTGCGAGTTTCAATTCGTCGCCAACGAGCTTGCCTTCGTATTGCACGCGTCGCTCGCTGTGTCCGTCCATCATGGACGCGATCAGCGTAAACCCTTCCGGTCCACCGGTGCTTTCCTTGATCGTGTAGAAAAACTGTGTGGCGCGAATGGTGCCGGTGATCTTTCCGTTCTCGTGTTTGAGATTGAAGTAACTCGAACGCACCGTGCCTTCGGTGTTGTTAACATTTCGCACCGCCCAGTTGCCGGTAAGCTCGCCGGATGTTTGTTGGGCGAGACCGGCGTAGATAGAAATCGTCAGCGCTGAGATCAGCGCCATCGCAATTAGCAATCTTCTTTTGAGCATGTTGGCCTAATGTTTAGCACAAAAGACGGACGACAAAATTGGTTTATTGGTTCAGTTGGCAGCAACCAATTTTGAACGCGGATTTGCGCGGATGAACGGATTAGATCCGTAATCAATCCGTGTTATCAGTGGCTAGTCTGACGATTGTTGCTCCAAGCCCGCCGGCTTGCGGTGGCGCGTCGGTCCAATCGAGGACGAATTTCGTGCGGGCAAGGATCGAGCGGACAGTTTCACGTTGCACTCCGATTCCTTTGCCATGAATAATTCTCACTGCTCTGAATCCTTTTTCATTAGCGAGGCGTAAGTACTCCTCGACCACCGCTTTCACATCACGCGGCGGAATCGTATGCAGATCGAATACGTCCGTGATCTCGATTTCGACCGGGTCCGGAAACGGATTGTCGAAGTCATCTTCACTCATTCCGTCATTTGACACCCTCTCGAAGGCGCTTGTAAACTCACGCTTCTTCAAAAAACTACAACTAAATAAAAGGAATCAAACGAAATGGGTGCGCGAAAGAAGATTACGGTGGTCGGCGCAGGCAATGTCGGCGCGACTGCGGCACATTGGCTGGCCGCGAAAGAACTCGGCGATGTGGTGCTGGTTGATATCGTCGAAGGAGTGCCGCAGGGCAAGGCGTTGGATCTGGCTCAAGCCGCACCGGTCGAGGGGTTCGACGTGCGCCTGATCGGTGCAAACACCTACGACGAAACGGATAATTCCGACGTCGTGATCATCACCGCCGGTCTCGCGCGGAAGCCGGGAATGAGTCGCGACGATCTGTTGAAGACAAATGCCGACATCGTCTCGAAAGTTGTGGACGAAGTCGTGCGACGTTCACCGAATACGATTCTGGTCATCGTTTCGAATCCGCTCGATGCGATGTGCCAGGTTGCGTACCGTCGCTCCGGATTTCCGAAGCATCGCGTGATCGGAATGGCGGGCGTGCTCGACTCTGCTCGCATGCGTTGTTTCCTGGCCGAAGCCCTCGACGTTTCGGTTGAGAATGTTACGGCGTTTGTGCTCGGCGGACATGGCGACACGATGGTGCCGCTGCCGCGCTTTTCGACTTGTGCCGGTATCCCGATCACGGAGTTGTTGCCGAAAGAAAAGATCGACGCGATCGTGAAGCGGACGGCGGGCGGCGGTGCTGAGATCGTGAGTTTGTTGAAAACTGGCTCAGCTTACTATGCGCCGTCGGCAGCGGCCGTCGAGATGACGGAGTCGATTTTGAAAGATAAGAAGAAGATCCTGCCATGTGCTGCTTACCTCGAGGGCGAGTACGGGATTAACGGGTTGTATGTCGGAGTGCCGTGCAAGCTCGGGGCACGCGGGTTGGAGCAGATTATCGAGATCAATCTGACGGCGGAAGAGAGAATTGCGTTGCAGAAGAGTGCTTCTGCGGTGCAGGAATTGGTTGACGTGCTCGGAATCTAATCCGCGTTTTAGACGCGGATACAAATCCGGATTAGCCTTTCAACCACCCGAGTAGACCATGAAGCACGGTTTCGCGGTTTTCCTCGTAGATCGCGCGCGTGAGCGGAATGTTCATGGGGCAGGCTTTCACGCAGTTCTGGGCGTTGCCGCAGTTGGTGATGCCATCCTCACCCATAATTCCTTCGAGACGCTCAGTGCGATTCATTGCGCCCGACGGGTGCATGTTGAATAGACGCACCTGCGCGATCGCCTGTGGTCCAATGTAGTTGTCTCCCTCATACTGAGGACACGCTTCCAAACAACAACCACAGGTCATACAGCGCGAATAAGCATAACGCTCCATCACGTCGTCCTGGTCCATGCGTGGACCGGGGCCGAGATCGTAGGTGCCGTCCAACTCAACCCACGCGTGCACACGACGAAGATGATCGAACATCTGCGAGCGATCGACGATCAAATCGCGAACGTTCGGAAACTTCGACATCGGTTCGAGTTTGATCGGCTGATCCAGATTATCGACGAGTGCGGAACACGACTGCCGCGCGCGGCCGTTGATGATCATCGTGCAGATGCCGCACACCTGCTCGAGACAGTTCATGTGCCAAACCGGCGGCGTGGTGCGCTCGCCGGCTTTATTCACCGGATTCTTCTGGATCTCCATCAAGCAGGAAATGATGTTGAGATTCGGTCGATAAGGAATCTCAAACTGTTCCCAGTACTGCTGCGAATCGGGATTGGCGCGGCGGCGAATGTGAATCTCGACGGTCTTGGTTGGATGTGATGACATAGCGCTGTTAAGCCTTCGCGGTTTCTTTCTTGCCCTTACTGTAGTCGCGTTTGCGCGGCTGAATCAGGGAAATATCGACCGGATCGTAAGAAAAGACAGGACCTTCACCGGAGTATTCGGCGATGGTCGTCTTCAGGAAGTTTTCATCGTCGCGGTCCGGGAATTCCGGTTTGAAGTGTGCGCCGCGCGACTCGTTGCGATTCAACGCGCCGAGCGTGATCACGCGCGCGAGCTCGAGCATGTTGGCGAGATGGCGCGCGTGCGGGAGCGCCATCGTGGCCCAAAGATTCGAGTCGTTAATTGAGATTCGTTTGTAGCGATCCATCAACTCGAGTAACTTGTTATCGGTTTGTTTGAGCTTGTCGTTATAGCGAACGACGGTGACGTTGTCAGTCATCCACTTGCCCATCTCGTTGTGCAGAATGTACTGATTCTCGCCGCCGCTCTGTTTGATCAGGTTGTCGTTGATCTCCTGCTGAAGTTTTAACTCCTGATCGTAAATACGCGAACCGTCGGCGCCGTTTCGCTCAACATTTTTCGCAAACTCGATCGCCGTCGGGGCTGCAATAAAACCACCGTAGACGCAACTAACGAGCGAGTTTGCTCCCAGTCGATTGGCCCCATGAATTGAATAATCACACTCACCGGCGGCCAGTAGTCCGGGAATGTTTGTGCGCTGGTTGAAGTCGACCCAGAGTCCGCCCATCGAGTAATGCACGCCCGGGAAGATCCGCATCGGCACGTGCCGCGGATCGTCGCCAACGAACATTTCGTAAATCTCGAGAATCGCGCCTAACTTTCGATCGAGAGTCTCAGCCGGAATGTGCGTCAGGTCGAGAAAAACCTGATTCTGACCGGCGACACCCATGCCTTCGATACACACCTGGAAGATCTCGCGCGTGGCGATGTCACGCGGAACCAGGTTGCCGTAAGCCGGATACTTTTCTTCGAGGAAGTAAAGGCGTTCAGCTTCGGGGATTGAAGACGGTTGACGCGCATCGCCTTTCTTGCGTGGCACCCAAACGCGTCCACCTTCACCACGAGCCGACTCAGACATCAAGCGGAGCTTGTCCTCACCCGGAATCGACGTCGGATGAACTTGAATAAACTCGCCGTTCGCGTACTTCGCACCCTGTTGGTAACACGCAGAAACCGCACTGCCGGTGCATACCATCGAGTTTGTCGACTTGCCGAAGATCAAGCCTGGACCACCAGTCGCGATGATCACTGCGTCCGCAGGAAAAGCCTTGAGTTCGAGCGTTTGCAAGTCCATCGCGATCAATCCACGACAGACCTGATGATCGTCGAGGACGAGCGACATCATCTCCCAGTGTTCAAACTTCCTGACTTTACCGCCGACTTCATACCTCCGGACTTGTTCGTCCAGTGCGTAGAGAAGTTGCTGGCCCGTCGAAGCGCCGGCAAACGCGGTGCGGTGATGTTTAGTGCCGCCAAAACGACGAAAGTCGAGCAAGCCTTCCGGAGTTCGCGAGAAGGGAACACCCATGCGGTCGAACAGGTAAATGATCGACGGGGCCATTTCGCACATTGCTTTCGCGGGCGGTTGGTTCGCGAGAAAGTCGCCGCCGTAAACGGTGTCGTCAAAATGTTCCCAGGTCGAATCGCCTTCGCCCTTGGTGTTGACTGCGCCGTTGATACCGCCCTGTGCGCAAACTGAGTGCGAACGCTTCACCGGCACGACCGAAAACAGATCGACTGCGTGGCCGCTTTCTGCGATCTTCATAGCGGCCGCAAGTCCCGCCAGTCCGCCGCCGACAATGGCGATTTTCATTCCATTACTTGACACTATGAATGATTCCTCCTATCAATCCGCCCTCGTGTATGAAACCGACAGCGGCATTGATGCCGACCAACAGCAGCAACACACCAAATCCGATACAGGCATAACCAGTCAGGCGTTGGGCGCGCTCACCAATCGTGATGCCCCAGTCGACCAGAAACAACCAGATGCCATTAGCCAGGTGCCAAACAGTTGCGGTGATTCCGATCATGTACACGATGAAGATTGGTACCATGCGAAATTCTCGCGCCACGATGTCGAAAGCCTGATTCGGGTGTGTCGCCACCGACTGATCGTTCAATCCCGGAATCATTCCAAACCGGAAGTTGAGCACGTGGAAAAAGATGAAGAAGAACAAAATCACACCGGTGATCCGCTGAACCAGGTAAAACCAGTTGCGCGGATATGGATACGCGAGGTTGTTGGGCCGCGCTTCCATTGTGATCACCAGACCGTACACCGCGTGATAGATTAGCGGAATGAAGATGCCGCCAATCTCCACAAAGATGATGTAGGGAATCGACTGCAAGTCCACGACGGCTTTATTAAAGTCCGCCGGACCAGTCAGCGATTTTGAATTGGTGTAAAAGTGTTCTAAAAGGAAAAGTCCGAGAGGAACGATACCAGAAAGCTGATGCAGCTTGCGCAAGACAAAGGTCCTGCTCAAACGAATAGCCAAGAATCCACTCCTTTGCCGATTAGCTGTGACAGGTTGTTAATGAGTCTCAACAGAGCAATTGAATTATGCCACAAAAAGCCACATAAGGCACAAAAGGGACAAGACCATGAGTGAACTTGTGGAGCAGTCACTGAGGGAGTTGGCGAAATTGATTCGGCAGCGAGAGGTGTCGCCGGTTGAAGTGGCGGAGGCGCATCTGGAGAGAATTGAGCGTCTGAATCCGGGGTTGAATGCGATTGTGACGGTGGCTCCGGATGTGGTTGAGCGGGCCAAAATTGCCGAGGCGGCGTTGTTGCGAGGGGATGAGATTGGACCGCTGCACGGCGTGCCGGTCACGATCAAGGACACGATTGATACCGCAGGACTGAGAACTACGAGCGGTTCGAAACTACGCGCTGATTTCGTTCCCGTCACAGATGCACCGTCAGTCGCGCGTTTGAAAGCTGCGGGAGCGATAGTGCTCGGAAAGACCAACGCCGCGGAAATGGCGATGGACTATAACGCCGACAATCTCGTCTTTGGCCGTACGAATCATCCGCTCGATGCAACGCTGACGCCGGGCGGATCGAGTGGCGGCGAAGCGGTGGCAATCGCGACGTGCATGTCTCCAGGTGGTATAGGAAGCGATTTAGCTGGATCTGTACGAATCCCGGCCCACTTCTGTGGAATCTGCGGATTGAAACCGACGACGGGCCGGATACCGGGCGAGTTGCAGTTTCCTCCGAGTATTGGTCCATACTCGCTCGGGGCCGTGATTGGACCACTGGCACGCACGGTTGGCGACTTGCGCTTGTTGCTTGGCGCTCTCAGTAAAGATCCATTTGAGCGACGTTCATTTGATCTGCGCGGCTTGAATGTGGCGTGGTACACAGACGACGGAGTTGCTCCAGTCACCGACGAGACCGCGAAGGCTGTTGCGGCTGCGGCCGCGGCGTTGCGAGAGGCCGGGTTGATAGTTGAAGAGCGACGACCGCCGCACGTCGAACGTGGAAACGAGATGTGGCTGAAGGTGTTTTCACGTGCTTCAGTGGTGCAGTTGAGATCTATTTACAAAGGTCGTGAAACCGAAGGGGGTTCGTTCGTACGCTGGCGTCTCGGTACCGCGGACGACACTCCTATGCCTACTTTAGACGAATACATCGCCGCTTGGATGGAACGCGATCGTCTGCGGGAAGAACTGCTCCAGTGGATGGAAACGACGCCAATCATCGTCGCGCCGGTTGGCGCCACGCCGGCTTATCCACACGACACGTTGAAAGTAACGGTGCGTGGCTCGACTTTCGGCGCGTTTCGAGCATTCAGTTACGCACAAACTTTCAGTGTCTTCGATTTGCCGGTAGTGACGATTCCCGCCGGAAAGTCGAACGAAGGTCTGCCGATCGGCGTACAGATCGCCGGAACCCCGTTCGCGGAAGAGATGATTTTGGCCGCGGCTGAGATAGTAGAAAAAGCTTTATCCGCAGATTAAACCGATTCCAATATATAATCTGCGCAATCTGTGGATGAATGGAGCCTCGACATGGAGCCACTCGGTGCACTGCTTGCCTTTTTGTTCTTCGGGTTTATCGCGATCGTATTGCTGGTAATTGCGGCAAAAACGATTCGCATCGTGCCCCAGGCCGCGGCGATGATCGTTGAGCGTCTCGGCAAATTCGACAAGGTTGCCAACGGTGGACTCAATATTCTGGTCCCGTTTCTCGATAAACCACGCGCCGTCTATTGGACCAACATGCGTCCCGGGCTGACGTTGATCGACAAACGCGAGCAATACATCGATCTACCGCCCCAGCCCGTGATCACGCGCGACAACGTTACGATTCATGTCGACTCAGTCGTCTATTGGCAGATCACCGATCCCATCAAGGCTGTTTACGAGATCAACGATCTGGTAGGCGGCATCGTGCAGCTAACGATCACTGGTATGCGTGCCGTGATGGGTGAGATGGACCTCGATCACACGCTTTCGAACCGCGATCAGATCAATGCGAAGCTGCGCATAATTCTTGACGAGGCGACTGACAAGTGGGGCGTGAAGGTCACGCGCGTCGACGTGAAGAACATCAATCCACCGGAAGATGTGCGTATCACGATGGAGAAGCAGATGACGGCGGAACGCAACCGCCGTGCACTCGTCTTGCAAGCCGAGGGTGATCGACAGGCTGCAATCACACGTGCTGAAGGCGAGAAGCAGGCTGCGGTTACGCGTGCGGAAGGTGAGAAACAGTCGGCGATCCTGGCTGCAGAAGGCGCCGCTCAGGCGCGTTTGAAGAATGCTGAAGCCGAATCCGAGGCGTTGAGTCGAATCGCACAGGCGATTCCGGATGGGAATGCGGAGCAGTATTTGATCACCGTGCGCTACATCGAGAGCTTACGAGATATGACGCGGACGAATAATTCGAAAGTCATATTTATGCCGGTCGAAACTTCGGCGATGCTTTCAAGTGTGGGTGCTATTAAGGAAGTGCTCTCGCAAACGGGGGAGAAAGATGAATTACCACCACCGACGCCACCTCGTCCACGCGAAATCGGCCGCTGATGATCCGGATTTAAGATCCGATCTGCGCTGATCCGAGCTTTTTTATCCGTCTAATCCGTGGCTGGAGATTGCTGTGTATCTCGATCCTTTAGGGCTTAACTCACTACGGAAGAGGATAAGCTCGGTCACCTGGATGCTGGTCTGAGCGAATTCCATTTGCAGATGAGTGTCGACGAGGCGTTTCGCTCCATCGCGATGTCTGATGCGCGCGATCGTTAAGTGTGGCCGATAATCTCGATCTTCCTTCCCGATTTTCTGGTGTAATTCTTGAAGTTTTCCTGACGGATCGCTCACCCCGATCCACAACACTTCCGTCCGAAACGAACCTGTTTTGCCGACGCTGATCTCAAACGGCGAGAGCCCTTTTACCGCTCGATCGATCGTGCGCGATACAGTTTCTATTCGATCGACTTCGACGTTTCCAAAGAACTTCAACGTCAAATGAATGTTCTCCACTCGCGTCCAACTCGCCGCCACCTCCGGAACCGCTTGCCGCAACCTCGCAACATGATCCTGTAATCGCGCGCGCACTTCAGCCGGAAGCTCAACCGCACAAAACAATCGCCACGTCGTTGTCATTTGACCGGTTCGAGCACGAGGGTTTCTTTCGTTGCTTTTAAGACTGCCGGTTGAGTAAACGGAAACTCGCGCGGTGTGACGGCGCGCCAGTCAGCAAGCTGATCGCTCCAGTGCGGGTTCTTCGGCAATCCCGATTCGCCGAGCGCGATGCCTTGCTGCGTTTTGTCCCAGTCACTCGGATCCGCAATCAAACGCATCGATACACTCGATCCAACATTCACCGTGGCTCCGATGAAACCTCCGGTGCCGTTCTGTGGAAACGGCGGCACCGTAAACTGCGCTCCAATAAACGGCGCGGTACCGAGTGGATGCGGAAAGCTCGCCTTGACCATCTCGCCCCACGTCCACTTCGTTTCGTCTGCGCCGAGCCTCTTCGTGAGCGCGGCGACCGCATCGTTGTATGAAGCGCGCAACAGATCGGCGTAGCTTGAGAATTCCTTCGGCAGCCACGCCGCAGACTGTTCCTTGAGAACACGATCGAGCGTCGTGTCGAAGTTGCTCCACTGATAACTTCTGACAAGCTCCTGACCGAGCGCCGCAGTCAGGATCTTTGATCGAAACGCAATCCGCATCTGCGAAGCGATCGGCGCCACCGTGGATTCAGCATTAATCCGCCCGTCCCACTTTTCGAAAGCATCGAGGGTCGCGCGCAGCTTTTCATCGGCCGGCGTCAGCTTCGGCCGCAACTGTTTAACTGCTTCTTGTGTAAACGTCACACCCGCGATGGCGTGAACGTCGCCGAGAATGCGGCGGAAATCGTCGCTCGAGAGTTTTGGCTTTTCGTTGAGAAGGTCGAAGATGCGACGCGCACGATACGGCTGCGCCCACGAATGCGTCAGGAAATAAGGATAATCAGTCCCGACGATTCGTTGATTAGCCGTCACGATAATTCCCGACGGCGGATCGTAGAGTGTCGGCAGCTTCGAAACGGGAATATAGCTGGTCCACTCTCCAGCATCGGTCGATCCGTCATACGGCACACTACCATCACCCGACTTCCTGATCGGCACCACGCCTGCGGCGTGATAACCGATGTGACCATCGACATCCGCGTAAACAATATTCTGTGTCGGCGCGGTAAACGTTTCGAGCGCGGTGTTGAACTCTTTCCAGTTACGAGCGCGATTGAGTGCCTGCGTCGAATCAGGATTGTTTTTGGTCGGATCGAGCGCGGTCCAGCGGAGGGCGTAACGCTTGCCGTCGCCTTCGAAGATGATCGGACCATGACGCGTAACGGTAACGTCGTAATTCACGATGTCGTGTTCCGGGCTGCCAATACCTTTTCTGACTTTGATTTCTTCGTGACGGATGACGGCGTCCTGCCAGCCTGAAGGCGTTTGATACTGCTTTGGATTGTCGGGATTGAACTTCTCGATGTAGAGATCCTGAACGTCTGGTCCAACATTAGTGAAGCCCCAGGCGATTCGCTCGTTGTGTCCGAGAATCACACCCGGCAATCCTGCCGTGCCGACACCTGCAACCCGCAAGCCCGGCGCGCTTAGATGGATCATGTGCCAGATCGACGGCGCGGTCGGTCGCAGATGTGGATCGTTTGAAAGCAACGGCTTGCCGGTGACAGTGTGATTGCCACTCACGACCCAGTTGTTACTGGCCGCGAGTGCGTCCGTGTGAAAACCGATGCGATCCAGCGCCGCGGCCGCGATGTCGCGGTTGTGATCGAGTTGCGCCAGGGTTTGCGGCGACACAGCTTCGGGTTTCAGGCGCGCTGCCGACTTGATTTTTGAAGGGGTGTCTTTACCAACTACCAGCACGTCGATTGGTGAAACTACCGGTAACAGCTCGGCGCGTTTTTCAGGAGGCAAGACGGACATCGCCTGTCGCATGATGTCCAGACGCCACGTGTCTGAAAGCGCTTCGAAGAAAATTTTCACGACGACGAGCGAGTCGGTCGGCGTCCAGGGACGGAAACTGTATTGCAGGAGCTGAAACTCAGGCGGCATCGACTTTGGATCGAGTGACGAAGCGTAAGCGTTAACACCGCGAGCATAAGCTTCCAGCATCGTGCGCGATCGCGGAGAAGCGTTGGCCAATTCGGCTTCGGCGGCTTGAGCGAAACCATAGTTGCGATGCAGCTTGTCCTGGTCGATGGCGATGTTGTTTGGTCCAACGCCGAGGACTTCAGCCAGTTCGCCCCGCGCCGTACGACGAAATAGATCCATCTGCCAGAGGCGATCCTGAGCAGTTGCGTATCCCTGGCCGAAAAAGAGATCCTCGTCGTTCTGTGCTTCGACGTAAGGAATGCCGCGTTCGTCGCGTCGAATCGTGATGCGATCCTTGATCCCTTTAATTTGAACTGCGGTCTGTTGCGGAGCTGTTTGGCCAGAGTTCAGAGGGATTAAGAGACAAACAAGGCCCACGAAGAGGACTGCAACACGTCGCATAGAATTGGTTTCCTTTTATCCAAAGATTACCCAGATTGTAGTAAATCTTGTTAATCCTGTAATCCTGTCTTAGAATCCCTTCCGAAATGAAGCGGCTACTCTTCCTTTTGATGCTCGTAACCTGCTGCGCTGTTTTTGGCGCCGCGCAGCAACGACCGCTCATTACCGAAGACGTCGACATCATTCCACCGGGATCGATCCGCATCGAGGCCGGCATCGATTTCATGCAGGGCGCGAAATACACCGTCTCCGGCATCAGAGGCGATCTAACGCGTGTTGGTGTTATCGGCATCAATTTTGGAATGGGACCGAACGTCGAGTTTCAAATCGAAGGCGTGGCCCAGAATTATGTGAGCATCAACTCGCGTGGGGTGTCGGCGGTTCCGCTCGAAATCGCGCCGGGTGCAAATTCAACTAACGACACGGGCGACTTCACGCTGGCCGCGAAGTTCAAACTTCGTAATGAAACTCGTCGTGGTCCATCCCTGGGATTTCGGTTTGGCGTCCAGCTTCCGAATTCAAATCAGGCGCGCGGCATCGGAGTCAATCAAACAAACGCTTTCGGTTCGATTCTGGTCGGCAAGAAATTCGGACAGGATGGACGTTTCAACACTTTCGGCAATATCGGTATGGCAATACTCACTGCGCCGACTGAACTGTTTTCACAAAACGACGTGATTACTTACGGCCTCGCCGGAATCTATCGCCTCAACAAGCAGTTCAGCATTGCGGGTGAAGTCAATGGCCGTGCTAACACGCGTCCCGGCAACGGACCTCTCGGCACCGAGTCGTATGGCGAAGCGCGACTGGGAATGCAGATCAGGGCTTCGGGACTTCGTTTTGATTTCGCCGGTATTAAAGGCCTCACGAGTTTCAGTCCAAACTCCGGCTTTACGGTCGGCGTCACCTACGACACGCCGTCTGTGTTTGCGCCGGTAAAATAAGCCACAGATAAACGCGGATTTTGATACGGATGTGCAGTTGTGGTTTTATACCCGCCACATGTACGACTGGTTACTGGCTATTGCACGGTGGTTGGAAGTAAACGTCATTGGACTGCCGATTTATTTTGCGGCGCCGGCGATGATTGTTATTGGGGCGCTCGACTCGTCGTTATTATCCCTGCCTGAAATCAACGACTATCTGGTTATTGGCCGCTGTTTCAAAGATCCGACTGCCGCGTTTTATTTCCCGCTCTTTGCCGCGACGGGCAGTGTGATCGGGTGCAATCTGCTTTACACAATCGTACGACGTGGCGGCCAGGCAGTGCTGCGCAAGCGGTTCAACCTGGAAAATATCAAGAAAGTCGAACGCGCCTACGAACGCTTCGGTTTTCTGGCGATTGGCATTCCCGCGGTTCTTCCGCCGCCGTTGCCGTTCAAGATCTTTGTCGCGACGGCGGGTGCATTGGAATATCCGCGCTGGAAGTTTTTGTTGACCGTGATGATTGCACGCTCGCTGCGTTACTACGTTGAAGGCATTCTGGCTGTGTACTATGGCCGGCGAGTTTTGCTCTTTATAAGAGATAACGGCCTCGTCATTGTCAGCATCGTGGCGACACTCGTGCTCCTTGGCTTAATCATTTATTTCCTTATTAACCGCCGCCGGAGCGCAAACGTGCCGACTGAAAGGACCCCTGATTGAAATCCGTTCTCCATCCCGTTACGAAATACCTTACCCGTCTTTCTGAGTATCTGATCACGTACGGCGCCTTTGGTCTGTTCACGGTAGCGCTGCTCGACTCGACGTTCGTCCCCTTGCCAAGCAGCGCCGACGCGTTGATGTTGCTGTTGTCGACGACGAATCCGAGCTGGATGTTGCTGTACGCGTTTATGGCGACGGCTGGTTCGGCGCTTGGATGCTGGATTCTTTACTTGATTTCGAGACGTGCCGGCGCGCGCGCGTTGAACCGGTTTTCCGAAGCGAAACAACAGCGGGTGAAGAATTGGATCGAAAAGTACGACGCGTTTGCGGTGCTGGTGGCGACGTTGTTGCCGCCACCTTTTCCATTTAAGTTGTTTGTGATCACCGCGGGCGTATTTCGGTTCAGTTTGCTGCGGTTCATGCTCGCGGTCATCGTGGGGCGAGCATTTCGATTTCTCCTTGAAGGCTACTTTGCAGTGCGGTACGGCGCTCAGGCGAAGGAAATTCTCGCGAAGTACTACCCATTTATCGGCATCGGGCTGGTCGTCGGGATTGTAGTTTTTGTAGTGCTAAGACAGAAGTTTAAGAAACCGGAAATCGTGCCCGATCATCCGTGAATATCTGCGCCTTCCGGAAACTGGAAGTTACGAGCGCCGGCGAGATCTTTGATGCCGTGTGTTTCTTCGAGTTCGGTGAGTAACAACAGAAAGATCTCGGCGGTGGCGAGCGCATCGCTGCCCGCACGGTGACGGCTCACGATCGGGATCGAAAAATGGTTTGCGATCGTATCCAGCCGATGATTGGAAAGCTCCGGAAATGCGCGCCGCGCCAGTCGCACCGTGCAGAGGTGCGGATTGATCATGCGATGACCCGGATAGACGCGTGAGATTTCGTGATTCAAAAAGCTCGTATCGAACGGCGCGTTATGGGCCACAAGCACTGAATCGCTCACGAAATCGAGCCACTGCGGCGCCACTGTGGCAAACACCGGCGCGCTCTTGACCATCTCGTTTGAAATGCTGGTGAGCGACGCGACGAAGCGCGGGATCGGAATTTCGGGATTGACGAGGGACATAAACTTGTCGACGATGCGCCCGCCGCGAATTCGGTACGCGCCCAGTTCGATCAGCCGGTTCGGCGGCGTTTTGGCGCCTGTGGCTTCGACGTCAACAACCACGAAGTCGAGATCTTTCAGCAGTCGTGAGTGGGTGTTGTCTTCCAGTAGTTCGACGGTGTTGTTTTCGATGATTTTGAAGCGCCGATCGTTTCTGATGAGATCCGCAACCAGCAGTCCGGCAAGCTCGTCGTCGATGTGCGAGAGTTTAAAAACGGCATCGACTATTTCCGAAGCAGCGGCACGTCCGCCGGAACAAGCTAAGAGGTCGATGGTGTCCTGGACGAGAGTGGAATCAGAAACTAAATTCGAATAAGGCGGCATTCGACCGAATTGTAGCATGTACCCAATTTACGAGGTAAGGAATTGAACGCTGAACAAACGATCGATCAATTCAGAAAAACCGGCGCATTGCTGGAAGGTCATTTTCAACTTTCGAGCGGCTTGCACAGCACGGTCTATTTGCAGTGTGCGCTCGTGCTTCAGTTTCCGGAGCAGGCTGAAACATTCGGACGAGCGATTGCCGAGAGGTTTCAGGGGCAGGGAATTAAGCTCGTTGCGTCGCCGGCGATTGGTGGCATCGTTATTGGTCACGAAGTCGCGCGCGCACTGGGTGCAAGGTTTGTTTGGACCGAACGCGAAGCGGGCCAGATGACGCTGCGTCGCGGGTTCACTGTGTCGCCCGGTGAAAAGACATTGATTGTGGAAGACGTGATCACGACGGGTGGTTCAACTCGGGATACGATCGAAGCGCTCAAGAATGCCGGTGCGGATGTAGTCGCAGCCGCGTCGATTATCGATCGCTCGGCGGGTAATGCGGACGTCGGTGTGCCATTGACTGCGCTCGCCTCGCTGAAAGTGTTGTCGGTTGAGTCCGCTGATTGTGATGCGTGCAAACTTGGTGAACCGGTAGTGAAGCCTGGAAGCAGGAAAGCAGCGCCGTGAATTACAAGCTTCTGCTTCAGTATGACGGTACGGATTTTCACGGGTGGCAGATTCAGGGCGATCTCAGGACTGTTCAGGGTGAGTTGACACAGGCGCTCTCGTTGCTTGACGGGCGCAGCGTCAACGTTCATGGCTCGGGGCGCACCGATGCCGGCGTTCACGCAGAAGGACAAGTGGCGAGTGTTGAGATCCAACGTGAAATCTCGCCGGCAAAACTCCGCGCTGCGATCAACGCAAACATCGGTCGCGACGTGCGCGTCCTGTCGGCCGAGCCTGTCGCAGACGATTTCCATGCCCGCTATTCCGCACTCGAGAAGACATATGTTTATCGAATCGGAAATGGACTTGTAATATCGCCGTTCTGGTGGCGTTATGTACATCAGGAGGCGCGCCCGTTGGATCTCGACGCCATGCGAGAAAGTGCCGTGTTGTTTCTCGGCCAGCACGATTGGACAGCATTCTCGGCGGCGCAATCCGACGTCGAGGATCGAGTGCGGACGGTGACTCAAGTAGAAATCGCCGACCGAGCAGATGCGCGCTCGCCGAGTTCGTTAATTGAGATTCGCGTTAGTGCGGAAGGCTTTTTACGCTACATGGTTCGCACGATTGCCGGCACCATGATGGCTGTCGGACGCGGCGAACTAAGCCGCGCTGCGGTTGCCGAAGCGATTGAAACCGGCGCACGACCGATCGCGGCTGTTACAGCTCCAGCAGGCGGGCTCACCTTGCTTTCAGTCCGCTATCAATGATAGGTCATATAGGTCCTATTCTTACTTATGCTTTCTGATTTCTCCGGCGTAATTCAAAAAGGAACACGAGAAGAGACGCTACTGGCTGCGGTAGCCTGGGATCGCTTGCCGCGTCATGTTGCCATCATCATGGACGGCAACGGTCGTTGGGCTGCGCAACGCGGGCAGCCGCGTATCGCCGGTCACAAAGCGGGTGTTGAGGCTGTGCGCTCCGCCGTCGATACGGGCGCGCGCCTCGGTCTTGGCGCTCTCACGCTGTACGCCTTCTCGACTGAAAACTGGAAACGCCCGCGTTATGAAGTTGATGCATTGATGCGGATGTTGCGACGTTACCTGCGACTGGAACTCAACGAGATCGATCGGCAGAACATCAGGTTTCAGGCTATCGGCAGAATCGGAGCCCTTTCCGAGAAGGTTCGAGAGGAAATCCAGCGCGCCACCGAACAGACGAGCCGGAACAAGGGCATGGTCTTGTCCGTGGCACTGAATTATGGGGGACGAGCCGAGATCGTCGACGCCGCGCGCGCAGCCGTGAGACGGTTGGTTGATGAAGGCAGCCGTCCTGATGAATTGACGGAAGAGCGGATCGCCAACGAGCTTTACACCCGAAACCTGCCTGAACTCGATCTACTCGTGCGTACCAGTGGTGAGTTGAGGATCTCAAACTTTCTGCTCTGGCAGAGCGCGTATAGTGAGATCTACGTCACCGAAACTTTCTGGCCCGATTTCCGGCGCGTTCATCTGCTCGAAGCCGTGGTTGATTACCAGCGACGTGACCGGCGCTTTGGCGGATTGAAGCTCGTGGTCGGAAAAAAATAGCGAATGAAGAGACTTCTAACCGCAGCGATCGCTTTACCCATCCTGGTCGTTTCGATTCTGATTCCCTGGTTGTGGTGGTTGTTTGTTGCGCTCGCGGCTGCGGCGATGGTCATTGGCCTCTGGGAATTTTACGTCCTGGCCAAGCGGCTCAAGTTGAAACCGGACGCTGGCGCCGGTTACCTCGCAGGTGCTGCGATCGTCACGATCGCCGTGCTGACGCAGCAAAATGATCCGGGTATTAGTGTTTTGCTGATTCAATTCGTGATCATTGTTTTGACTGCGGGTAGTCTGATTGCGGCGACTCTCCGCGGCGCTCCGTTCGATTCGATGATCGCCTCCGTTGGTGCGACGATTCTGGGCGTTCTTTACATACCGCTACTCGGCAGTCATCTCGTTTCCCTCCGCACGGGTTTCGATCAAACTTTATCTGCGCACCTACTTTCGTTCTTTTTCCTCGTGTTAATGGGAGCAGACACCGGCGCTTACTACGTCGGACGCGCATTCGGAAAACGCAAACTCGCGCCGTCGATCAGTCCCGGCAAGACGTGGGAAGGCGTGATTGGCGGCATCACAGCGGCGCTCGCGATGGCAGCGCTCGCACATTTCTGGTTTTTTCGTGAACTGCCGCTGAAATATATCCTGCCGCTCGCCGTTATTATGACGGTGGTGGGAATTCTCGGAGACCTCGCCGAAAGCGCGCTCAAACGCGGCGCAGGCGCAAAAGACGCCGCCAACATCCTGCCGGGACATGGCGGTATCCTCGATCGACTCGATAGCTTGCTCTTCAATGCGCCGCTCATCTACTATTTTGCACGCTTCTACTTCCACAGCTGATTGCTAAAGAAGAAAAGCTCATGACCACGAAAAAGATCGTTTTGATAGCTATCAGCGTGGTCCTGGTGCTTGCTTTCATGGTGGTCTGTTTTGCGGGAGCAATCGTCGGGTTTGCCTTGTATCAGATCGGCAACAGCGAGGCGGCCGCAAAGGCAAAGGATTTTTTGCGTAACAGCGAGAAGCTCAAGGTGGAAACGGGACCAGTCAAAGATTTCGGCAGTATCGTTACTGGGAGCGTCAATCTTCAGAACGGCAGTGGTGAAGCGACGCTGCATCTGAAAGTGATTGGCGACCGCAAGACTGTTAACGCCACCGTCGATCTCACTCTGGTTAGAGGAAGCACCTGGCGGGTGAGTGCTGCGTCATATGTTAACGAAGCCGGCCAAACGATCGAATTACTCGACCCCTACGACACTAAAACTCTCAGCCCCCGCTTGATTGCATGACAGAAACATCAACAAACACCAGCGGTGTTGCGATCCTTGGTTCCACCGGGTCCATCGGCTGCAATAGTCTTCGCGTAATTGAGTCGTTGCCGGCCAGGGGGATGCGTGTCGTTGGTCTGGCTGCGGCAACAAACGTCGAGCGGCTCGCCGATCAAATCGCCGTGCACTTGCCTGAAGTCGTTTCAGTTGAAACGGAAACTGCCGCACGCGATCTGCGTGCGTTGCTCTTCGCCAGGGATATCGATCTGCCGCGCATCGTCATCGGCGAAGCGGGACTGATAGAAGTCGCCACCCATCCGGAAGCTGGTTGCGTTATTTCGGCAACTGTCGGCGCCGTCGGTTTTGTTCCCACGCTCAAAGCACTCGAGCTGGGCAAGCGAGTTGCACTCGCCAACAAGGAAACACTCGTGATGGCAGGCGAGTTGATGACTGAAGCCGCGCGGAAATCAGGCGCCGAGTTGTTGCCGGTCGATTCGGAACACAACGCGCTGCATCAATGTCTGCGAGGTGAACGACATGAAGAAGTGCGCCGGATCATTCTCACTGCCTCGGGTGGACCCTTTCGCACGAAAAACAAAACCGAGATGAAGCACGCCACCGTGGCCGAGGCAATGCAGCACCCAACCTGGAATATGGGCGCAAAGATCACGATCGACTCAGCGACGTTGATGAACAAGGGTCTCGAAGTTATCGAAGCACACTGGCTCTTCGGATTCGGACCCGAAGCGATCGATATCGTTGTTCATCCGCAATCGGTGGTGCACTCGATGATCGAAATGGTTGATGGTTCGGTGATCGCCCAGTTGGGCGTGACCGACATGCGGCACGCGATCCAGTATGCGCTCACGTATCCCGAACGACATTCATGCCAGTTACCGCCGTTGGATCTGACAGCCATTTCCGGACTGCACTTCGAGGTTCCCGACCTTGATCGTTTTCCGTGTATCTCACTCGCGTACCGCGCGCTCCGGGCGGGTGGCACGCTCCCGGCGGCGATGAATGCGGCGAACGAAGAAGCCGTCAGTGCTTTTCTCAACGAACGGATCTGTTTGACTGAGATTTCGGAAGTGATCGAAACCGTGATGAACAGTCACTCAAATCAACCCGCAACTGACATTCAAACCATCCTCGCAGCCGACCACGAGGCGCGCGACGCCGCGATTGAGACCATCGAAAGACTTGCAAAAGCCACGGTATGACCCAAGCGCACATTATCGTGTGCTTTTTGTGCTTCTTTGTGGCGCAAAGTTTAGGTACACTCGGATGGTGCAACCTGACTCGATAATCGCCGAGTCTAAACGTGGTTGATTTACGTAGAAATTGTTAAGAGAAGGCTTTGAATGGACACTTTAATTGTCATAATTGCATTTATATTCATACTTGGTTCGGCGGTTGTCCTTCATGAATTCGGCCATTTTATCGTGGCCAAACTGTTCAAAATTCGCGTTGAAACGTTTTCGGTCGGGTTTGGTCCGCGGCTTTTTGGAAGGAAATGGGGCCATACGGACTACCGAGTCTCAGCAATTCCGCTTGGCGGTTATGTAAAACTGGGTGGCGACGAGTCAAATGCTCCGCTTGAAGGCGCCGGTGCTGAAGATATTCCTCCCGAGGAACAGTACAACCTCAGACCGGGCTGGCAGCGCGTTATGGTTGCTCTCGCCGGGCCGGTAATGAACGTCCTGACAGCAATGGCGATCCCGTTTGTGGGAGCCTTTATGTACGGAGTTCCGGCCACTCCTGCGCCGGTTGTTTACTACGTTGAACCCACTGGTGCAGCAGAAAAGGCAGGTCTCAAAGCCGGCGACCGCATTATTTCATTTAACGGCAATGAGAACCCTAACTGGGATGCGATCACAGGCGATGCACTGCTTTCGCCCGGCAGACCGCTCCCACTCGTAGTAAATCGAAGTGGCGCTGACGTCAATCTGACGATCACTCCGACCACGAGAACGGAGCAGGGCGAAGCCGCCGGCACGCTCGATTTCATTCCTGATTATGGCGGGCTTCCAGTGGTGGTTTCGGAAGTGTTTGTTGATTCGCCGGCCGCTGCCGCCGGTCTGAAAGTCAACGATCGATTCATCACGATTGGTGGAGAAGACGTCCGGAGCGCGGGTCAGGTATCAGAATTTGTTAAGACTCATGATGCACAGCCGATTGCGATCACCGTCGAGCGGGATGGTCAAAGGGTTCAACTTACGACTGACGAACGTCGTGTGGACCATAAGTTAGGATTCAGACCTGCCGAGCGATATCCATTGCACGCCGCTAACGTTGGGTCCGCAATAAAATACGCCTACAACCAGAACCTTCAGATTCTTCGTTTGACTGGAAAGGCCCTGGGCCAGGTTTTCTCAGGCCAGCGATCGGTACGTAACACGTTGTCCGGTCCACTCGGAATCTACCAGGCAACACAAAAATCGATCGAGAAACTCGGCTGGGACGGCGTGTTTGGCATGCTCGGTTTCCTCAGTTTGAATCTCGGTATCTTTAACCTGTTACCAATTCCGGTTCTTGATGGCGGCGCAATCTTCCTGACCCTGCTAGAAGGGCTTCTTTCGCTCGTAGGTTTATCGATCTCTACCGCAGTCCGCGAACGTATACAGCAGGTAGGGTTTGTGATGGTGTTGCTGCTGATGGTGTTCGTAATCAGCAACGACTTGCTGAAGACGTTCAGTAGAAGTTCGGAACCGGAGAAGCCGCCGGCTGCTGCCGCCCCGTCTCCTGCCAAATAGTTGTTGAATAGCCAATGCGTAAGACGCGACCAGTTAAAGTCAAACATATTCAAATCGGTGGTGGTGCTCCTGTAGCGATTCAGTCGATGACCAAGACTGATACCGCTGATGTGGGCGCTACTGTGGCTCAAATCGAAGAGATGGTCCGCGCCGGCTGCGAGATCGTCAGGCTTGCTGTGCCTGACAATGATGCCGCCGTGGCGTTGAAAGAGATCCGGAAGCGAGTGCCGGACGTCCCCATCGTTGCCGACATCCATTTCCACTACAAACTCGCGTTGCTGGCGCTCGAGGCGGGTATCGACAAACTGCGGTTGAACCCGGGAAACATCGGCGCGCACGAACGAGTGCGTGAAGTGGTGCGTGCCGCACAGGCGCAGCAGGTTCCGATTCGTATCGGTGTGAATGGCGGGTCGCTTGAAAAAGATCTACTGAAGAAATATGGCACTGCGACTCCCGAAGCGATGGTTGAGTCGGCAATGCGTCATATCCAGATTCTGGAAGATCTCGATTTCACTGACATCATCATCTCGCTCAAGGCTTCCGACGTGCACCGCACAGTCGCCGCGTATCGGCTGCTGGCGGAGAAAGTAGACTATCCGTTTCATCTCGGTGTAACTGAAGCCGGTACGTCGTTCAGCGGCACGGTGAAGTCGTCGATTGGGCTCGGGATTCTGTTGTATGAAGGAATTGGCGACACGATCCGCGTGTCGCTGGCAGCGGAACCGCAGGAGGAAGTTCGCGTCGCGTGGGAGATAGTGAAGTCGCTCGGGTTGCGAACGCGCGGCGTGACGGTGGTTGCTTGTCCGACTTGTGGCCGTCTCGATGTGGATAATTTTGTTGGTATCGTGACGGAGATTGAGCGTCGCCTCGCGCACATCGAGGAGCCGTTACATCTTTCAATCATGGGATGTGCGGTAAATGGACCGGGTGAAGCTCATGATTCGCAGCTCGGGATCACGTTTGGACGTGGGGTGGGGATGATCTTCAAGGATGGCGTGCCGATGCGTAAGGTTGCTGGTGAGAATATTGTTGAAGCGTTCGTGATGGAGACCGAGAAACTGCTTTCCGAGATCAAAAATCAGCCGCGGATGAACACGGATCTTTCAAACACGATTAGATCCGTCATAAATCAGCGTTAATCCGCGTTACTTTATCTTCACTCGTTTCGGGGCGGCAACGTCGCCCGCCATCACCAGAAAAAGCGCATCAGTCGTAATCTTCCGATTCACATTCACGATTAGCTGCTCGCGCAAATCCTCAATCTGCAAGATCCAGTCTCCCGCACGGTTGGGGTCGAGTTTTTCACTCACTTCGCGCAATTCAGGTAACAGATCTTCATTTACAAGCTGCGCCGGTTCGACTCCCAACGACAACATCCACGCATCACGAATCAACGTCTCGAGCACGTCGAGTCGTTCTTCGAACTCTTCTTTGTACTGCGCTTCGTTGAGTTGTTCTGCGGAACGAAGCAGTTGGGCGCGGTCGTCGCTCACCACCAGCGCATTCAAAACCTTCAGCATTGCCTTGCGCTGCGACGTGAATGTCACCAGATCGCCTGCCAGGGCTCGTCCCATGCTGCCGCCCGCGGCGCGGGCTCGCAGTCGCGCCGTCTTCTTGTCGAGGGAATTGTCTTTGAGTAAGTGCGCTTCGATTTCATCCGGCGACAGCGGCGAAAATCGAATCATCTGGCAACGCGAGAGGATCGTCGGCAGAAGCTGAGCGGGACGCGACGTGATCAAAATCAGATGTGATGTTCTTGGTGGTTCTTCCAGAACTTTGAGAAGCGCGTTTGCGGACGCGTCGTTGAGTTTGTCGGCCTCGTCGATCAGGAAAACACGTGCCTTGCCTTCAAAGGGCCGGAAGTTGGCCTCACGTTCGATCTGGCGCATCTGCTCGACCCGTAACACACGTTTCGGCGCGACGACGAGTCCCACATCAGGATGATCGGTCCAGATTATCTGTGTCCATTCGTCGGCATCTTCACGTTGCGGATAGTTCAACTTCGCAATGCGCACGCACGACGAACATATGCCGCATCCTTCGTGATCCTTCGGCGTACGGCAATTCAACGCGCGTGCGACTTCGAGCGCAAAACGCTTCTTGCCGATGCCTTCTTCACCCGTAAACAGCATGGCGCCGGGAAGCCGGTCGTTTACCAGCATTCGTTTCAGCGCTGTTTTGACGCGAGAGTTTCCGGTGAGTTCGTCAAACATACTTCATGGCCAAATGGCCCCTGCTTTGCAGATAGGGAATGATGATTTCTCTGACGCGTTCCTGTGTTCTTTCCACCGGCCCACTCGTGTCGATCAACTTCACCCGCTCCGGTTCTTTGAGCGCGATTTGCAGATAAGCGTCGCGCACCCGAGTGTGAAAGTCAGCGTTTTCGATATCAAGACGATCGAGTGCGACCTTGCCCGAGTTTTTTCCGGTTGTGCGTCGCGCGGTGCGATTCGTCGACTCGTCAATCGTCAGATCGAAGAGCAAGGTGAGATCGGGTCGCAGTCCGTCGGTAGCCAGTTGCACGATCTGGGAAATCAGTTCCGGCGAGAAACCTCGCCCGGCCCCCTGGTACGCGACAGTCGCGTCAGCATAACGATCCGAAATCACGACTTGTCCTGATTCCAGAGCCGGACGGAGCTTACGACGCACGTGTTGCGCGCGGTCAGCGGCGAACACGAGTAGTTCAGTCAATGGATCGACTTCTTCCATCGCGTCCAGTAGTGCTGCTCGCAGTCGCAGTCCGAGCGTGGTTCCACCCGGTTCGCGAGTCAGGAGCAAATCACAGCCGTTGGCGCGCAGGAAATTGCCCAGTAGACGTAACTGAGTCGTTTTCCCACTGCCGTCGATACCCTCAAAAGTAATGAAAGTGCCAGGCACAGGTCCTCAAAATTTAGCAATTAAGATGGCGGGCGACAGTTTAATCGAATCTCACGCCTCTGGCGAATTGGCGTCGGAAGTGCGGACTTCCCGTGGGTTGGATTCGGCGTTTGCCTGCGAATGCAGTTCGCCGGTCGAGCGTCGCGACTGTGAGATCGTCGAGATAGCGTGTTTGAAAATTAGTTGTTCCTGAGAGCCCGATTCGAGGAGGACCGAAAACTTGTCGAAGCTTCGGATCCGGCCCGTCAATTTCGCCCCATTCAAGAGGTAGACGACCACAGAAGTCTTCTCACGGCGCACCGTGTTAAGAAAGGCGTCCTGAATGTTTTGTGGTGCCTGTTTACCGTCCGACATGCCTGAAACCCGGGGGTGAAATTGTAGATCGCGCGGTTGCAATGAGATTACAACAGGGATCTTTGCCTGACAAGAGAATGGAGTAGATGTGAGAGAAAGATGATTATTTTTGCCCCGGACCAGCGGAAATAGCTTCCAGAACGGCACTCAGAGTGGGGTTTTCCTCACCAAATCCGTCAAACCACTCAACGCCGGCTTCATGGCGAAACCATGTCAATTGGCGTTTGGCGTAATGACGCACGTCTAGTTTGGTCTGTTCGACGGCACTTTTTAGATCGCGAATACCCTGCAAATACTCCACGACGCGGCGATACCCATGCGCTCCGAGCGCATTTGAATTGGGCGAGAAACCGCGGTCCAGCAGTTCGCGAACTTCCTCCACCAGACCGGCTCGGAAGTGTTCTTCGGTGCGCTGATTGATGCGGTCGTACAACTCCGCACGGGGCGGATTCAGGGCGAGAATGCGCAGCCGGCGCGAACTCTCGTGTGGTTCCGGTCGAACCGGCTGTTGGCCCACGATCGAACGACCGGTTTGAAAATAGACCTCGATCGCTCTTTGCACGCGGGGCCAGTCGCGCGGGTAAAGCTGACGCGCAGCGTCCGGATCGATGCGGTTGAGGACACGATGCAGGTGTTCGGCGCCGTGTCGTTCGCGCAGACGGTTGAGACGCCGGCGCAGCGATTCGTCTGTTGGTGGCGCTGCGAAAAACGGTTGGCGGAGGGCTCGTAAGTAAAATCCGGTGCCGCCGACAAGCAGAGGAACTCGGCCACGGGATTCAATCTCTTCGATTTTTGTAGCTGCCTCGCGAGCCCAATCGCCGGCGGTGTAGTTAACGTCGGGTGAGACGAAATCGATCAGGTGATGCGGCACGCCTTTGCGCTCGTCGAGCGAAACTTTGGCGGTGGCTATCTGGATCTCTTTGTAAACCTGGACCGAATCGCAGTTGATTATTTCGCCGTTGATTTGGAGAGCGACTTCGATCCCGAGAGTGCTTTTGCCGGAGGCGGTCGGACCAACGATGGCGATGACTGGGTTTTCAGAAGGCACGAAGCAGTATAACCATCCAGATTATGGCGAGTAGCAGCAGTGCCCCGACTAGTTGATTGCGAGAAAAGCTCATTGGATCGATCTGCGTTTATCCTGAAGATCGTTTTAATAAATCCGCGTGATCTCGATTCCTGAGTAGTACGCTTTCAGTATCTGCTCCGACGTCCAGCCCTGCTTCGCAAGACCGTACGCGCCGACCTGACACATCCCCACGCCGTGTCCCCAACCGCGTCCCACGAAGGTGAACTCACTGACACGACCGGCATCGTCGTATTCACGATCGATGACGAAGAGTTGTTCGCGCAAACCGAGCGCTGAGCGAATGCGACCACCGCGAACGTGCGCCGTTCCGCTCGTGCCCGCGATCTCGAGATCGGTGACTCGATGCGACGCGCCACGCGCCACCACCCGCAGATCGACAATCGATCCTATACCCCGCGCCGCACGCGCCAAGCGCGCCTGCACCTGCGCCACACTCAAGCTTTTGGTCCAATTGGCGAATGGCGACATCCGATCAGCCGCAGCTCCATTTGGGGCAGGCCTAACCTCGAGAAAATCAATCTGTCCATTAGGCGCGAGATGATAATTAACCGGCTCGCCACCGACGAGTGCCACCGACGACACCGCGTAAGGACGTTCGCCGAGGAATCGAAACAGAAATGCATCCGGGTTGACTCTGATCGGCTGATCCTTGCCTTTCGTGGTGCGCAGTATCAGTTGTCCTTCACTCGCCGGCCGCGCGTTCGCTTTTTGCAGTTGCAGAAGATTACGCACCTCGAGTAGCCGGACAATCGCATGCAACGCACGCGCGCGCGAAAGGGGCATTCGTGGTCGCAACGTCGCATCCGGATAAACGGAAAGATGCCCGTCGCGCAGCAACATCGCGAGATCGGCGCGGTTCTGCGCGGGCACTTCAGCAGCATCTTTAACTGCCAGCAGATAGTCGGCGTCGGCGTCGTTTAGCAGTGTGCCGGCGCGACTCTCACCAAAGACAGCCGTCGAGAGCGCCGTGGCAAAAGCAGCCGGACGATTAACATCATCGCCAGTGGCCGGTGTCGTCTGTCGCGCTACTCGCGCCACATTCGCGAGCCAGTTTCGTACTTCACCCACACTCGCATCACCCGATAGCCATGAATCGGAAACGCGCTCGCGTAACGTGCCGAAGTTTTGCGTGAACAGGAGACTGACATCGCGTGCGAGAATCACGTTCGCATCGTCCTGTAATTCTGCCGGCTCGCGCGAAGTCCTGATCACAAATCGATCGAACGTCGCGCCTTCAGCAGCACATTCGCGCGCCCGCAGGTAGGGAATTGCTTCGTTGAAGATCTTTTCGGAGTCTTCCGTGCGTCCACCACACGTCGATGTGTAGAGCGCGTTGATTGGCTCGCCGTTGTAAGTTGCGATCAACCCGCGTGTTTCATCGACCGCGCGCGTCGAAAGTGGGTTTTCGGAAGTGAGTCCGCGATAGACTTGCGAGCGAGTAGTGGGCAGGAGATCGAAACCCTGCGACATGAATTGACCGCGATTCTTGAGCGCGTAGGTTCGTGCGGCGATCGCCTGAGCCTTGAGAGCTTCGATCGCGGGATAGCCACCGGGTGACAACTCGTTAGCGACCACGCCGCGCACGTAATCTTCGAGACCGAGCTCATTCACGACTGTCAGACTGCCACGCAGGTTTGTGAACACTTCGATGCGTCCACGATAGGGCTTTTCGTTGAAGCGTACCGGTGCGTTCTGCTCATCGTCGGAGGCGAAAGAGACTGGCGCACTCGAGCTGAAGATCGGTCCGGTCATGGATGAGGTGACAACTTCTCGCGATGGCAATGAAGTTCGTGATGTCAATCGCACCGCGCTGCTGTTGCTGCTTGTAGGTGTTGATTGTGCAACGGGATCTTTTCCGTCGACCGTGGCGTCAAAACCGGCTGCTTCGAGACGCGCCCTGATCTCTTCAGCCTCTTCACGTGGATGAGTTGAACCGATGATCATGCCCCACGTTTTCGTCTCACTGTCGAAAATCGTGTGCGCGTCTTCGCCCGCCGCCTTCTGAATTTCTTTCTCGTTCTCTTCGGCTTCTTCACGCGATGCGGCGCCGCCGACAATTACTCGATAGATCGCGTCGTCTGCACTTGATTGTTTTGGAGACAAAAGTCGTGGATCGACGCGGACACGCGAAGTATCCATCGCGAGTAGAGTTGAACCACCACCGCTCGCATTCATCAGATGACCTGTCGTTGAGATCATCGCCGAGCGTGCATCAGTTGTGAGCGCGACGCGGATTGTCGGTTCGCGACCGGTTCCGATCCTCAGAGGTGGCGACTCGGGAATCACTGGCGTGGCGGCGGTCGGAGGTATCCAAACCGGCTGCGTGCGCCGCGGCCGTGTCTGTTGTTGTTGAGCAGATGCGATGGGGAGAAATAGCGACTGCGCAAGCAGTAATGTGATGACTCGCCGGACGAGGGAACTACACATCATGCGGATACTACTACAAACTTATCCACAGATTACACAGATTTCAGTAAATGCTCATTTGCGGAATCTGCGTAATCTGTGGATCAAAGACCCAACAATGTGGTATAGACGGTGCAACCCCCGGTAGCAAAGAGTAAGCGGCAGCGGCTTTTTGGTCTGTCCAGATAAATCAGGAGGCCCGACGGTCCTCATGAGGAAGACTACTTCCCGAAGCTTTCCGTTTCTTGCGACCGCGGCGTTTGTCTCGGCGTTGCTGGTACTCTCGTGCCTGCCAAAACCACCGGCCGAAAGCGGCGATATCACCATCACGCTCTACGGTTTCTCGGTCATGAAGGAATCACTCGAGAAAGCCGTTTTCCCGGGTTTCGCAGCGCATTGGAAACAGCAACACGGTCAAATGGTGCAGTTTCAATCGTCATTTGCCGGTTCTGAAACAGTAACTAACCAGATCCTGCAAGGCGCGCCCGCAGAAATCGCGATCCTCTCAATCGAACGCGATGCTCAACGATTGCAGAAAAGCGGTTTTGTCACATCGGACTGGCATCAACTGCCCGCTCACGGAATCGTCAACAAGACTCCGTTCATCATCATTGTGCGCCAGGGAAATCCAAAGGGGATTAAAGACTTTTCCGATCTGGCAAAACCCGGAATTCGCTTGATCCATCCCGATCCGGTGAGTTCGGGCGGCGCGCAGTGGTCCATCCTCGCGATCTACGGATCCGAGTTGAAGAAGTCAGAGAAGGAATCGGGCGAGTCTGATAAAGGCCGTGCGCTACAGACGCTGCGAGCGATCTGGAAGAACGTGATCTCAACGCCTGGATCGGCACGCGAGGCACGTACGACCTTCGAACTCGGCAACGGCGACGCTCTAATTACTTACGAACTCGAAGGTTTGCTGATGAAAGAAGCGAAGGCTCCGATCGAGGTGGTGACACCACAAGCGACGATCTTCAGCGAACATCCGGCGGTCGTGATCGACAAGAATGTCACCTCTGCAAAACGCGCCATAATCGATGCGTTCATGCAGTATCTCTGGAGCGACGAAGCGCAGCAGGCGTTTGTGAAATACCATTTTTATTCGAGTACGAACGACAGTTTCAATCAGGCTAACGCGGGGTTTGGACACATCGAGATACCTTTTACGATTGAGTACTTTGGTGGTTGGGATAAGGCGTATCCGGATGTGATCGAGCAGATATTTAGGGATCAGGTGCAGAAGAAGTGAGCCACGGATAACACGGACAATGAGTAGTGTAGCTCCAGCAATGCGTCACGTGCGTGGGTTCGATGTGGTTCGACCGCTCAGCATCGGCATGCTCATTTTCATGATGCTGCCGCTGGTGTTCCTGCCGCTCGCGTCAATCTTCATCTTCGGCACCAGCAACGGTCTCGATAAATTCTGGTCCGCACTGACCCAACCCGAAGCGATCTTTGCACTCAAACTGTCGATGGCGACTAGCTTTTGGGCCACCGTCTTCAACGTGTTCTTTGGTCTCTTCGCTTCGTACGTCCTTTCACGTTACAACTTCTGGGGCCGCAACGCTCTCATCGTCACGATTTCGCTACCGACTGCGATTCCAACCGCCGTCGCCGGCTTCGCCTTACTCCTGCTCTGGGGTCCATACGGCACGCTCGGACGACTGCTGACGCCGCACGGATTTCAGCTCATGTTTACTGCGGGCGCAATCATCCTCGCAAATATTTTTGTGACCTTCCCACTCGCTTTCGGTGTTATCAAACCTGTTTTCGACACGATGAGCCGATCGCTTGAAGAAGCGTCCGCAACGATCGGCGCTACGCGCTGGCAGACGTTCTGGCATGTGACCCTCCCGTCGTTGCGTGGCGCAATTGTCTCCGGCGCATTATTGACCTTCGCACGCGCGGTCGGTGAATTCGGCTCGACGATCCTGGTCTCGGGAAATCTCGCCGGACGAACACAAACAGCGCCGCTCTACATCTTTGCGAAGTTCAACGAAGGGCAGATCGAGGCCGCAAACGCGATTGCCATTGTCCTGGCACTCTTTTCGTTTCTGATTTTCAGCGTGCTGTTTTTGGCACGCGATTGGCTTGATGTTGACTAAGACATGGTGAAGGCAAAGGAAACATTGATTCCGCGAGTCGTTGAACCGGTGTCGAACACGCCCGCGTCGCCGGCTGCTGCGAGTGTGATTGGAATCAGCAAGCGTTTCGGCAAAGCCAGCGTGCTCGAGAACATCAGTTTTGATGTTGCTGAAGGCGAAGTGCTCGTGTTGCTCGGTGCGTCAGGCAGTGGCAAGACAACCATCCTGCGCATCATTGCCGGTTTGGAAATGCCTTACACGGGCAAAGTGGTTCTTCACGGCCGCGAAGTGACTGAGTTGCCGGCGCGCGAACGCGGCGTCGGCGTCATCTTTCAGTCGTACGCCTTGTTTCCGAAGATGACGGTCGAAAAGAACATCGGGTACGGCTTGCGTATCCGCAAACGAAAACGCAAAGAGATTCGCGAGACGGTGAACGAGTTGCTTCAGCTAGTCCAACTCGAAGAGCATCGCAAAAAGTATCCATCACAACTCTCCGGCGGACAGCAGCAGCGTGTCGCGATTGCGCGCACCCTCGCCTACAAACCCGAAGTGCTGTTGTTTGACGAACCGTTTGGAGCGCTCGACACGCAGACGCGCGTGCATCTTCGTCGTGAGATACGGACGCTGTTGAAGAAGGTGAACGTACCGTCGATCTTCATCACGCACGATCAGGAAGAAGCGCTCGAGCTCGGCGATCGTGTTGCAGTGCTCAACGTGGGCCATATCGAACAGATCGGCACGCCGTTCGAGATCTACAACCGCCCGGCGACTGAGTATGTGGCAACGTTTCTCGGTGCGGCGAATGTGCTCGACGCAGTCGTACGAAACGGCTTTCTTGAAGTCGGCTCGGTGCAGATTCCTGCAACCGTGGACAAAGAGAAATTCAAACCCGGCGACTGCGTGAAGATAATCTTCCGACCCGAAGACGTTTCGTTGAATCGTGGTGACTTCCTGCAGAAAGGTCTTTCGCGGCTCGGCAACGCGCTGATCGAAGAGATCAATTTTGTCGGCGCTTATGAGCGAGTGCGTTTGCGAATGGATGTTAGCGGCGCAGACGAATGCAAAACTGACGAGACCCCGTTTTACTTAACCACCCAAACCCCTGAAAGACAGTCGACCAAATCGATCATTGCCACGCGACCGAAACCGGAAGCGAGTGCGACGCGATTGCATGTGGGCGAGCGAGTCACGCTTGCGCTGACGTCGTTCACAGTCTTGCCGTCAAAGGGCGCGAGTTGAAACGAATCATCTACGTTTGTGTTTTGCTTTCTGCGCTGAGTAGCCTCGCCTCGGCGCAAGTCATTCAGAGCGACAACCAACTCTGGAGTGACGTTCAACTGGCGGTTCCGGTCACCAAACACTTTGATTTCAATCTCCTGGGCACGTTGCGTTTGGGACGCGATATTAGCCGTCCGGTAGACGAGCGCGTTGGAGTTGGCTTCACTTTCCGTTGGGGAAAGTACTTCACTGTGTCGCCAAATTATTTGCACATCGGTATGCAGCCGTTTCGCGGACGCAAGGTTTGGGAGAATCGGCTGACGTTGCCGGTCACGCTGCGGTTCACTGCAGGGAAGTTTCGATTAAGTGATCGGAATCAGTTAGAGCGACGCTTGCGGAATAACGGCGCAAAGTCGTGGCGCTATCGTAACCGGTTTCAGGTCGAGCATCCGGTTGGTTCTGCGAAGCTGAATCTGTCGTTGTTTGTGGCTGACGAAGTGTTTTACGACTGGGCCGTCGACCGCTGGGTGCGTAATCGATTCTCAGTGGGCGGCATCAAGGTCTTCAACAAACACTACACGCAGGAATTCTATTACCTGCGTCAGAACGACGGCGTGAGTCTACCCGGCGATATAAATGTAATCGGGACCACACTGAGGTTTAGACTCTAATCTGTCTTCATCCGCGTTCATCCGCGGCCCTGACTGCCAACGTATTAAACTCCCGTCGCACCGCATTAATATTCGCAAACGGCAACGCATGCGCGTGTGTGCGGTTAGTGAGAAGAATGAACACGCGCTGGTGGTTCGGATCGATCCAGACGCAGGTGCCAGTAAACCCGTTATGACCAAAACTGTCCCGCGGAAGATCCACCCCACCCGTTGAATCTTTCGTCGCCGCCAGTTGCCAGCCGATCGAGCGCGCCTCCTCCAAAGCCGGCGTCATGTCCTCCCGAAACAGCTTACACGTTTCAGGCACGAGCAATTTCGTTGACTCGCTCAGAAACTGCTGCGTCAGCACAAACGTCTCATTCGCAGTCGAGAACAGCCCGGCGTGACCCGCTGCGCCGCCAAGGAAGTACGCATTCCCATCGTGCACCTCACCCCAGATCACACGTTGCCGTGAATTCGCATAGTCGCCGGCATCCATCTGCTTGCACATGCCCGCTTCGTACGCATTACCCGTCTCACACGCGGCGATGCCTGTTTGCAAAGCGACTTCAGGGTTGAAGTACGTTTGTTTCAGCTTCAAAGGCTCGAAGATCTCATGTGTGGCCAACTCTGAAAGCTTGTGTCCGGTCAGTCGCTCTAACAAAATTCCGAGCGCGATGAATCCGAGGTCGCTGTACACGACACGCGTGCCGGGTTTGTACTCGAGATCGAGATTCGCGATCGCGCCCGCCGCCCGTTCCGGTTCGTCTTCGGTCAGGATATAAAGCGGACGCCACGCGGGCAGACCCGACGTGTGCGTCAGCAACTCGCGAACGGTGATCATCTGCTTGTCGGTGCGATCAAACTCCGGCAGGTAGTGTGAAACTGAACTGTCGAGCGTCAGTTCGCCAAGTTCGATGCGACGCGCACAGAGCAGAGAAGTGACTAAAGGTTTGGTGAGCGAAGCGAGATCGTAGATGGTATCGAGCTTGTTTGCGACGCGATAAGGCTCGACAACCGAATGCCCGAGCGCGTCGGTGTAAAGGATCTCGTCGCGTTCAGCCACGAGATAAACTGCAGAAGGAAACTCACCCGCCTCGATATGTCGCTGAAGTAACGCTGACAATTGCTGGTTCGCGGTAGACATTGCAACAACAGTCTAGCGAACATTCGCGCTGAGTTCACTCATACCCGGATGTTCTGCGTGCTCGCGAATCCTATCGAGCGTACGCAGCGCCAGGCTCAGGGCATTTCGTCCTTCGAGTCCCGACACAGCCGGCGGCGTTCCTGCGCGCGCCGAATCGAGAAACGAAACTATCTCAGCACGCAACGGTTCGACGTCAACGATATCGAGATGTTTGATATACACACCCGGCCACGAGCTACCTTCGGCGGGCGGTGAAAGACTGCTGACCGTAGCTCGCTTGGTGGTGTAATCAATGGCCACGTAATCGTGGGGCTGAAAGAAACGCATTTTACGAATTTTCTCAGCTCCCACGCGCGAGGCGGTGATATTCGCCACGGCCCCGGAAGAAAACTCGAGCCGCGCATTTGCCGCGTCGACCTTGTTCGTAAGAATCGCGATACCGACGGCGTGAATGTTTGTGACTGCGACGTCTTCACCGACCAGCCACTGCACGATATCGAGATCGTGAATCATCAGATCGAGCACGACGTCGATGTCGAGCGAACGCGCGGTAAACTGGCCCACGCGATGGATCTCAAAGTAAACAGGCTTACGAACATGCGGTCGCAGCGCGACCATCGCTGGATTGAAACGCTCGAGATGTCCGACTTGCAGAATCGCATTGCCCCGGGTCGCAGCTTCGATCATGCGATCCGCTTCTTCGAGTGTGCGCGAGATCGGTTTTTCGACAAGGACGTGGATGCCCGCTTCCAGTAAGCCGCACGCAATTTCGCAATGCGCTTCAGTTGGCACGGCGACACTCGCAGCCTCGATACGTCCGACAAGCGTGTGCCAATCGGTGGTCCACTCAGTCTTTCTTTCCCCCGCGATCGATCGCGCTGTCTCTTCGTTCAGATCACAAACCGCAACGAACTCCGAAACGCCTTCCGTGGCGAGGTCTGCATGAATGCGAGCATGTTGCCGTCCGAGGCTGCCAACGCCGATAACTGCTGTACGTAACATAATGTGTTAGTCTGAGCCGCTCTATCCAGTAAACGGAGCCGAATATACTTGCATCCTTCGACGCTTGCCAAGCGACTCTATCTTTTACTCTTCGGCCTCATCATCGTCTTTTACTTTTATGGACTCGGCAAACTGCCGCTGCTTGGACCGGATGAGCCGCGCTATGCACAGGTGGCGCGCGAGATGTTTCTCAATCGCGATTTGATTACGCCCACACTCGGCGGTCACACGTGGTTTGAGAAGCCTCCGTTGCTTTACTGGATGATCGTCGCGGGGTTCAAGGTGTTTGGCGTCAGCGAATGGGCGGCGCGGCTTGGTCCGGCAATCTGCGGCTTGTTGACGATTGCAGCGGTTTGGTTTGTGGGACGCGAAGTCGATCGCTCGGAAGATCCACGGGGTTTCGGCTTTTGGAGCTTCGTGACGATCGCGACGTGTCTCGGATTGATCGTGTTTTCGCGGGCGGCGAGTTTTGATGTGGTAATCACGATGACGACGACGTGGTCGCTGGCGTTCTTTCTATTACACGAGCTGCCGTCGACAAGAAATAAGAGCGCGCTTTTGGCGGGCTTTTACGTGTTTGTGGGCGTGTCGCTGCTGGCGAAAGGCCTGGTAGGGATCGTGATCCCGTTTGGTGTGGTTGGAACTTACTACTTGATTAGACGTGCCTGGCCGCAACGTTCAGTGTGGTTGAGTTTGCTCTGGGGTGTGCCGCTCGCATTGCTCGTGTCCGCAATCTGGTATGGACCAGTTATCGCGCGACACGGGTGGACGTTTATCAATGAGTTTTTTGTGCAGCATCACTTTGCCCGCTACATCTCAAACAAATATCACCATCCGCAGCCGTTCTATTTTTATCCCGTAATTATTCTGCTGCTTGCGTTGCCGTGGACGATTCACGTGGTCATCGCATTAGTGAAAGCACGAAAATGGCAGTGGCGTGGAACCGATAGCATGAGCATCGTTCGTTTCTTTGCGTTGGCGTGGTTGTCGTTGCCGATCGTGTTCTTCTCGTTTTCGGGATCGAAGCTGCCGGGATACATCCTTCCTGCGTTGCCGGCGGTTGCACTGCTCGTTGCCGATCGCTTGACGGTTGTAAAAAAAGCGCGATGGCCGTTACTGATCGCGTGTTCGACCGTAGTGTTCGTCGTGATCGTTTTGAATTTTGCGGCGCCTTTTGCGCGACGTGAGTCAGTAAAAGATTTGCTCGTGCTTGCCGATGCGCGTGGGTATGCGAATGCTCCGGTGATTGCGCAGCGCGGTGATGATCGATCGGCGGAGTTCTATGCGTATGGCAGAGTGATTTATCGTGCTGATGGCGAAGTGATGACGTTCGATGAAATCTCGGTCGATGATGCAAGAGCGATTAGCAGAAAATTCGTGGTGTTTATTCCGGTGCAGTACGTTGGGAATTACAGAGATGCGCCGCGAGTCGAGATTATTGGGGATAATGGTCACACTGCGGTGCTTGGGTGGCAACCGTAAAAACCATCCACAGATTACACAGAACATCTGCGTAATCTGTGGATCTATCTCAGATTGCGGGCGAAGAATTCAATCACGATTCGATCGTAGGCTTCACCCTGCTCTCCAGTTGCTGACGGTAAACTAAAGCCACTCAACGGCAGATCGGTTCTCACCTCGACATTCCCTGGCACCGGAAAACACTTCTGCAACGTCGCCGTCGCATCGCGTAACTTTCCCGCATCATTTCCGGAAAGCAGCAGCACCCGCTGTTCACGCATCCCCAGCGCGAATTCGCACGCACTGTCGTTCTCGTAACTTCCCATCAGATAAAGTTTCACGCCCTCACGTGCCAGCAGTTGGACCAATCGACTATCCACGCCCACACATTTTGAGACCACCGTTCTGATTAGTTCGTCCGGTGAACTGGAAACAGAATCGAGTACCAGCACCTTAATTTGCGGATCGACGCGCGCAGCATTGAGCGCGCTATAAGCGCCAAGCTCAATGCCATAGACTCCAAAACTCTCTCCCACCAGCGTCTTCTGATTTTCTGACTTGAGACTGCGCAGAAAGTCGAGTCCAGCTCGCAAGTCCTCACCTTCACGTCCGCCCAGTGAACTCCACTTGATCAACGGATTCTCGCCGTGACCACGCAGATCAGGCCACAGTATCGTGAAGTTGGTGGTCTCGTTAATTTTGACGCCAAGATTGAACAGCCACGAGCGATCGCCGCCGTAACGATGAAGCAGCACCACTGCCGGCGCGCCTTCCGCTCCACGCAGTAACCAACCGCGAGCGCGACGCCCGTCGAGCGTGGCCCAGTTTTCATCGGTTACCCTGATCGCTCGACCGCTGATTTTTGAAAATGACTCCGGCGTTACGATGTAAGGATTTTTGGCGGGACGGGAAACACAATAGACAATAAACGAGATCGCACCCACCACAGCCAGCACGATTACCAGTGCTATTGGCAGGAAAGACTTAACGAGTCTTTTACCAAATCGTCTTCGCGGTGGCATTTGTGTGAGTAGCCCTGGATATCACTCTGTCGCTGTCTGTTCCGTACGAGTCGCCTCATAATAGTCTGACGGCGTATTGATGTTATCAAAAAACCTTTCCGACTGTTTGAGATTCCTTATTTCAGCAAACGGAACCCAGCGTGTTTTGACTGCTTCGAGAAGGTCAAACGGCCGCCGTCGGCCCGCTTCGATCAGCTCGGTTGCGCGTTGGCGACAAGGCTCGACGCGATAGAAAGCGGCCAATGGTTGCGGGCGTCCATCGGGTTGAATCGGCACCACGGCTTCATGGTCCAACTTTAGTGCAGCGAGCGCCCGGAAGAGTTCTGAGGTGACAAAAGGCAAGTCACAGGCAACGACGATGGCCCACTCGCGCTTACAGGCGACGAGGGCCGCGTGCACACCGCCGAGTGCACCCCATCGTGGATAGACATCGGCAACACTCGCGAGACTCGAGTTTTCCGCGTTGCGGCCGACAATTGTTACGGTGTCGGTAAGATTTAGTAGCGTCTCAGAAATTCGGTCGGTAAACGTTTGGCGGTCAATCAGCAACTGAGACTTGTCAGTCCCCATTCTACTGGACGCGCCACCGGCAAGGATGAAAGCTTCCGAATCTTTCATGATTTCTGCAATCTGTGGAAACCTTGACCGCTTTCTTAACCGAAGATTATAGTCCTAACGATGAAAAGATCTGCCCTTATTCTCAGCGCAATACTCGTCGCCGTCACAGCGACAATGGCCGTGGCTCAACCCGCGGTTGTTCCACCCAAAGCTCCCGAACTATTCCCGCTCGAAGACCTGCGACCGGGAATGAAAGGCACCGCGCGAACAGTCTTCAGCGGTGAAGGTACGGAAGAATTCGGCGTCGAGATTCTCGGCGTCCTGCCGGGATTTCCTGGTCCGCGCCAGTCGGCCATTATCGCCCGACTCAGTGGCGCAAACGTTGAGAAGACGGGCGTATTCGCAGGCATGTCCGGCTCGCCAGTTTACATCGACGGCAAGATTGTCGGCGCCATCGCGTTTAGTTTTCCGTTCTCGAAAGAGCCGATTGCCGGAATCACGCCGATCAGGCAGATGGTTGAGCTTTTCAACAAGGGACCGGAAAATATCCGGCCCAAAGAGCCGCGACCAGTCTCGTTTTCGCAGTTAGCGGGAACGGATTGGAAGCCAAACCTGCCAAAGCCGGCAATTTCTCCGGTTTCACTGCTGGCGCCCGTTTCGGTTGGTTCACCAATGCTGCCGTTAATGGGACAGCAAATGACGCCGATTGCGACGCCGCTCGTTTTCAGCGGTATCAGCCAGGAAGCGCTTTCGGCCTATGCGCCGCAACTCGTGGCAAGCGGACTGTTGCCGGTGTCGGGTGTGGGTGGTTCGGCGGCGATCACGCCCCTCGCGGAAGTTAATGGCAACACTTTTCCGGCCGGCAGTTCGATCAGTGTTCAACTCGTCCGTGGTGACTATTCACTCGCCGCAGCAGGCACCGTGACGATGCGGGACGGCGATCGCATTTACGCGTTTGGTCATCCTTTCCTGAGCCTCGGCGCTTCAGACATGCCGATGAGCGAATCCTCGGTCGTCACCGTGATTTCCAACATGAACAACTCGTTCAAGCTCGCAGTGCCGGGCCGAATGGTTGGAGCGATTTCGCAGGATCGTGCGTCGGGAATCTACGGTTTGTTGCGTCAGGCGCCGAAGATGATTCCGGTGAAGGTGAACCTGCACACGAGCCGCGATAAGACTGAGACTTACAATTATGAGCTCGCGAACGATTCGTTCCTGACGCCACTCCTGCTCAATATCACGCTTTTCAATACGATTACTTCGAGTGAGCGTGCGCTTGGTGATTCAACCATCAGTGTGAAAGGCGAGATCAGAATCAAGGGACAGGATTCGATCCAGATCGACCGCAGATTCTCGGCGAATAACTCGCCGATCATGGCGGCGGGCTCGATTGCAGCGCCGGTTAGTTCGCTGCTGACGAGTGGTTTTGACGACGTTCAGCTCGACGGCATCACGCTCGACATCGCGTCGACCGAGACGAAGTATGCCGGCACCCTCGAACGCGTCACGCTTGACCGCACTGAAGTTCGACGTGGCGAGAAGGTCGAAGTACAGGCTTACGTTCGTACCGAGTCGGGCAAGCAGTTTGTGCAGCGAATTCCGGTTCAGATCCCGGAAGATGCGCCTGAAGGACAGTTGCTGGTGTTTGTTGGTGATGGCGGCGCGTTGCAGGAAGGAAGCTCATCCAAGGCTTTTGTGCCGCAGGATTTGAGCCAACTTGTGAAGGCGATCAATACCGTGAAGAAGAGCGATCGGCTTTATGTGAAGCTGTTTCGCATTACTTCTGGCGCGGTGATCGGGACTAGCGAACTGCCGAGTCTGCCGCCGTCAATGGTGGCAACACTCAATAGCGACCGCACTTCCGGCGGTTACACTCCGACAGTTCTTTCACCTGTCTACGAGATGGAATTACCGCCGGCGGAGTTTGTGATCTCGGGACAACAACTCATCGCGATTGATATCGTTAAGTAGATTGGACGCGGATAAACGCAGATGAACGCGGATAAGAAGTTTTCTTCCTATCCGCGTTCATCTGCGTTTATCCGCGGCTTAAATATTACTTCGGGTCTTCGAGGGCGTTGGCGCGTTCTCTAAACGCTGCCGCCAGTCGATCGACGTCTTCCGCCGGATAGTTCGCCGCACGGAATGCATCCTTGATCTGCTCGTCACTCAACTTCTTCAATATAGCGCCGAGCCAGCGTGCGTCCGCAACCGTGATGTTCTCGAATAGCTTCTGATTCTTGCCGCTGTAGCTGAAATCAATCACGTCGCCTTTCACAGCCTTGATGAAATCCGCTTTGACGTAGTCATCCGGCTTGTTGCGACTACGCGAGATGAAGCCGCCGGTTTTGCCGAATGAGCCGCCAAGATCGCTGATGATATAGCGCAGCTCCCCGGTGGTGTCGCCTTTGTGGGCGAGGATCTCGTTGTTGTCGTCTTTCATGTCCCAGTTATTGATCATCACCATAAAGATCTTGAGACCACGAAACTCCGGCTTATCCATGAACGGATTGTTTTCCCACATCCAGTTGCCGGTGCGCTTCACGTCATCCGGACGCGCTTCGAGTCGAACATTATCAAACTCGCCTTTGCCTTCGATCTTCAAATGCGGGACGAGGTACGCGATCTCTGTTTCGTATCCGAGTGCCCACAGCAGGCGATTCGCCGCCGTGTCAGGCTGAGCTTCCTTGCCAATCTTGGCGATCCATTCATTGCCCTTGGCGTCTTTCACGCGATATTTCTTCGAGTAGCCACCGGTCTTGTCTTCGATATAGGTTATCCGGCTGATGTCGGGCTTCATTTCTTCGCCGCCCGCGCCGAGAATGAGATTGCGGCTCGCGATGTCTTCCGGGTCGTGCCACATAACTGGGGTGCCCGTGTAGACCTTTTTTACTTTCTCGTCTTTATCTTTTTTGTCTTTGTCCTGCGCCGCGGCCGCGAAAGGCAGCGTAAGCATTAGGACCATTAGCAAAGCGGACCAATAAACGGATTTAGTACGAAACATAGATCGAGTTTTCTCCTACGTGTAGGTTTCTGGTACAAGAATCTCGGAAGACCACATCATACAGCAACGCGAATACCGGGCATAAAAAAGGCCACAGATAAACACGGATGACACAGATCAGATTGATCCGCGTCATCCGTGTTCATCCGTGGCTTAATCGGCGTTTTATGGATTAGGTGGCGTTGCGCCCTGGGGTGTTATCCAAAGCTCGACAAACAACGCCTCTCTTACTGGCCCAACGAGCGTCACGATGCGGCTCTTATCGAGACCACGCGAGTGAACGAGATACTCGACGATGCGATTCGCGTGATACTGAACGTCGCCTCTTTTGCCTGAACGTCCCGGATAGACAATCACGTAAGCAGTCGCCGTCGGATCGTTCTGAAGTTCAATACCGTAGTTATCGAGACGGGCTTTTTCGTCGTTGCGGGAGATGTCGGGAAACTCATCGAACTTGCGGCCCACCAGTCTCGGTAGCGGTATCGAGACACCGCAGTCGGCAGAGCATTCAAGGTTATATCCACCAACTGAGAGCGAAGCTCTGACCGTTTGCCCACCGAGTCCGGTTGTGTCGACTTTGATCGTGTCTGTTCCCTGACCCTGAATGATTGTTCCAGCCGAGACCGTCCAGTTGTAGCCCGCATTCGTGTTGGCTGGTACGCCGCCGGTCAAACGCGAGCTGAAAGTAACCGGTTGACCAAGAGCGACGTCCGTCGGACAAACGATTTCAATCGCCGGACAAACCGGCTGTACAACCACACACGGATTCACGAGCACACTCACTGACGAAAAAGCCTGGCACGAACTCTCAATGCCAATGCTCTGAATATTGAGCGACGCCTTGTGATAGCCGGCTCTTAATCCAGCCAGGTTCCACGTGACTTCAGGACCTTCGCCGATGATCGTGCCGTCGCTGGTTGTCCAAACATACTTGATCGGATTTTTGTCAGGTGAGACTGCATTCGCAATTAGTTTGACCTTTGGCGCGCCGCCGTCAGCGCAGGCGGTAACGACGTTTGAATCGGCCGTCAGACTCAGCGAGAGCGGGGCATTGACCGCATTAACGACTCTGGTTTTCTGGGCGAAAACTTGTGGGGCGGATAAGGCGACCAGGGCAATTGGCGCCAGATATCCTAAAAGCCGGGATTTATTTCTTAACATTTGCACTCCTTGCGACTTCTTAACTGAAGCTTTTGCTGGAAGAAAGTGTGAATTCACCTTAACTTCCATGGGTCAGCGCTGGTTTGACTCTGCTGTCGAATTTGCGTTAGATAAGTTCGCTACTTCCCCAACCTACGTGCATTTCAACAGTGGCAGAGCGTTTTTACAGGATGAGATCGATTCTCTTAATCTGCGCCGTTTGGCTGATGGTTTTCGCCAGCGGTTGTAAGCGCAGCGGTCAGCAAAGCACGAATAATAGTGCTGGAAGCCCGCCAGTGTCCAACAGTTTAGCGGAAGATCGCACCCGCGCCAGCGAGCAGCTCGCGAAAGGTAAAGATCTGTACCGCGATGACCACGACTCGGAAGCGGTTTTGGCGTTTCAGGAGGCCGTCCGGCTCGATCCAAATCTGGCTGAAGCTCATTTTCGGTTGGGATTGGGATATGAGTCGTTGGGGAAGACCGAAGAAGCTCAGGCCGAGTATAAGAAAGCGGTCGAAGCGTACAAAAAGTATTTTGAGGACAACCGCGACGATGCCGAGGCTCGTTATGCGTTTGGACAAACTTACGCCAATCTCGGCAATTACAGTGAAGCGATTCGCCAGTATCGAGAGGCGACCAAGCTGAAGGAAGACGATCCGGATATTTACTACGATCTGGGAGTTGCGCACACGAAGCTGGCTCAGTATGACGCTGCGGCGGCTGCGTTTTCGAAAGCTTTGGAGATCGATCCCGACTATTACCGGGCGCAGGACGGCTTGGACGAGGCCAAGGAAGGCGTCAAGCGAATTCGTGCGGGCAAGAAGCATCAGGAAGATTTGTTAAAGAAACAGAAGGAAGACGAGTTGAAGAAAGCGGGCGCAGGCGCCGCCACGCCGTCGCCGGAGGAGTAGAATGGCCACTTACACACCGCCACCGTATTTTCCGCAGAGTTCGCTTGCCCCGGCTGATAAGAATCGGTACCGGAAGTTCAAGCTCGTGATGACCGGATTGGTATTGTTGCTGATCGGGTTGATTGGCGCCGCGGGGTATGGGATCTACCACCTAATCAAATGGCTTATGTGACTTATCCACAGATTACGCAGATTCTTATTTATCAATCTGCGTAATCTGTGGATAAGTCAGAAACAAACCAGAGCACTACAGGGCCTTGCTCGGCTTGACAGGTCTTATTCTGATCCGTATAGTTCCCCGTTTCGGACTGACAGTCTGAAATCAACAAAAGCAACGTCTGGTTGGTTCTGGAGGTGTGGAGGCGTTGCTCGACCATAGCAATACGGTCGTTGACAGGTATTGTGGCGTAAATGGTTGCGTCCAACGCTAACCCGCGCGAAGGAAACTCGCCCATAATGCGACGCCACAGAAAAGTTTCGGCTTAAGGGAAGCCACGATCCACGCCCGCCGCATAGCGAAGTCAGAACATCCCTATTAACTAAATTCTTAACAGGGCAGCCGCCTGCGCTGACTGCCGGACTGGTTCCGGAAAGAGGCAGGCAAGGGGCCTTTTTGCGCGTCTATCGCGCCCGATTTGATGAAGGCTTAAGAGGAAAATAGTGCCGACCATAAATCAGCTTGTTCGCAAGGGCCGCCAGCAGGTGAAGTACAAGACGGCCAGTCCCGCGCTTCAGAGTTCCCCGCAAAAGCGCGGTGTCTGCACCCGTGTCTATACACAAACGCCGAAGAAACCGAACTCAGCGCTGCGTAAAGTCGCTCGCGTTCGCCTGACCAACGGTATTGAGGTCACGACTTATATTCCCGGCGTCGGTCACAACCTCCAGGAGCACTCGATCGTGCTCATCAGAGGCGGCCGCGTGAAGGATCTTCCCGGGGTCCGCTATCACGTGATTCGCGGCACGCTCGATTCAGTAGGCGTCGCCGACCGCAAGCAGGGGCGCTCGAAGTATGGAGCGAAGCGACCCAAGGCAAGTGCCGGTAAATAGAAGTCCAGTGCCAAGTAACGAGAGAACGATATGCCAAGACGACGAGTAGCCGAACGACGCGATGTACTCCCGGATCCTGTTTACAACAGCCCGCTGGTGACCAAGTTCATCAGTGGCGTGATGTGGGAAGGCAAGAAGAGTGTGGCCGAGAGCATCTTTTACGACGCCATGCGTCAGATCGGCGACAAGACAGGCGAAGAGCCTTTGAAAGTTTTCAAACGGGCAATTGATAACGTGAAGCCCACGGTTGAAGTGAAGTCGAGACGCGTCGGCGGTTCGACCTATCAGGTGCCGATCGAAGTTCACCAGGAAAGGCGCGGTGCCCTGGCAATTCGCTGGATCGTTTCCTACGCCCGCGGCCGGGGCGAGAAGACGATGACCGATCGTCTGTCGGCCGAGATTTTAGACGCGGCTAACAATCGCGGTAACGCGGTGAAAAAGAAAGAAGACACGCACCGCATGGCGGACGCGAACAAGGCGTTCGCGCACTATAAGTGGTAGGGATAGGGCCTGAGACGTCCTATTAAAAGCAATGGCTAAGCACGATTTAAGTAAGTTCAGGAACATCGGCATCATGGCCCACATCGATGCCGGCAAAACCACGACCACCGAACGTATCCTTTATTACACGGGCATCACGCACAAAATCGGCGAGGTGCACGAGGGTACGGCGACGATGGACTGGATGGAGCAGGAGCAGGAGCGCGGTATCACGATTACCAGCGCTGCGACTACCTGTTTCTGGGAAAGAAACGGCGTCGATCATCGCATCAACATCATCGACACACCGGGCCACGTCGACTTCACTATGGAAGTGGAGCGCTCGTTGCGAGTGCTCGACGGCGCAGTCGCTGTGTTTGACGGCGTCGCGGGGGTCGAACCGCAGTCGGAAACAGTTTGGCGTCAGGCTGACAAGTATGGCGTGCCGCGAATCTGTTTCATCAACAAGCTCGATCGAGCCGGCGCTTCATTTGATCGCTCGTTTGAGTCGATCATCACTCGCCTCGGCGCGAATCCGGTAGCGCTGCAAATTCCAATCGGTCTCGAAGATCAGCTCAAAGGCGTCGTCGATTTGATCGCGATGAAGGGATTGCTCTGGAAAGACGAGAGCAAGGGTTCGGAATATGAAGTCGGGGACATCCCTGAAGATTTGAAGGATGCTGCGGCTGCTGCGCGCGAGAAGTTGATCGAAGCTGTCGCCAGCATCGACGACGACTTGATGCACAAGTATCTCGAAGGCGAAGAGATTTCCGAGGCCGAGATACGTGCGGCGCTCCGCGCTGGAACGATCAGTCTGAAACTCGTGCCCGTGGTTACCGGTTCAGCATTCAAGAACAAAGGCGTGCAGACGCTGCTCGATGCAGTGGTTGACTATCTGCCGTCGCCGCTCGATGTGCCTCCGGTTGAAGGTATCAATCCAAAGACAGATGCGATTGAGAGTCGCGCTGCAGAGGCTTCTGCCCCGTTCGCCGGTCTGGTTTTCAAGATCATGGCGGACAAGCATCTGGGCCAATTGTCGTTTGTGCGCATTTACAGCGGCACAATCAAGGCTGGTTCGTATGCTTACAATCCCATCAAGGGCACCAAGGAACGCGTCGGCCGCCTGATGCGAATGCACGCTAACAAGCGTGAAGATATTGAAGATGCGAGCGCTGGTGAGATTATCGCCATCGGCGGCATGAAGCAGGTCACTACCGGCGACACTGTTTGTGACGAGACCAAGCCGATCATTCTCGAGAAGATGGAGTTTCCTGCTCCGGTTATTCGGGTTGCGGTGGAGCCAAAGACGCGACAGGATCAGGACAAGTTGGGCGTCGCGTTGAACCGTCTCGCTCAGGAAGATCCTTCGTTCAACGTTTCGACAGATCCCGAAACCGGCCAAACGATTATTGCCGGTATGGGTGAGCTGCACCTCGAAATCATCGTTGACCGCATGAAACGCGAGTTCAGCGTTGAGGCCAATGTCGGCAAGCCGCAGGTGGCCTATCGAGAAACTATTACCCAGCCTGCGTCGGGTAAAGAGATCTACAAGAAGCAGACTGGCGGCCGTGGTCAGTTCGGACACGTGGAACTCGAAATTGAACCGGCTCCGGGTGAGGGTTTTGTTTTTGAGAACAAGATCACTGGCGGTGCGATTCCCAAGGAATACATCAAGCCTGTCGAGAGCGGTGTTAGAGACGCGATGGAGCGTGGTTTTCTCGCCGGCTATGAGCTGGTGGACATCAGGGTGCGCCTGGTATTCGGTAATTACCACGAGGTCGACTCGGATGAGCGATCGTTCCACATCGCGGGTTCACTCGCTTTTCAGGATGCAGTACGAAAAGCGAAGCCCGTGCTGCTCGAGCCGATCATGCGCATCGAGGTCGTAACTCCTGACGACTACATGGGCGCGGTCAATGGTGATCTGATGCGCCGGCGTGGTCAGATCGAGAAAACCGAGCCTCGACCAGGTGGCGCGCAGGTAATCACTGCTTTTGTGCCGCTTTCAGAAATGTTTGGATATACGACCGACTTGCGGTCAGCAACGCAGGGCCGCGCCACCTCAACGATGCACTTTGAGCGCTACGATCAAGCGCCAAAGAATATTGCCGAAGAGGTCATTGCGAAGGTCCAGGGGGTTGCAAAATAACGGAGCAGGAGTTGGCACAGGCTTACACGGTCTGTGCCTTTTCTTTTCAAACTTAAACGCAGCTGAAACTGCGGACACGGGGAAATAAAGAGATGTCGAAGGAAAAATTTGACCGTTCCAAGCCACACGTGAACATCGGGACGATCGGACACGTGGATCACGGGAAGACGACGTTGACGGCAGCGATCACGAAGGTGTTGGCGAAGCACAATCCGAAAGTGCAGTTCGTGG
>DASSFI010000039.1:0-32283 GCA_035694465.1 Pyrinomonadaceae bacterium
ACAGTACGTTCGATGTGATAGTTTGATTCAACGTGAATTGATATTTGGGTTGACACCGGAGACGGCTTAAGTTAATGGTTGCCAACAACCGTTGCTTCTCTAAAGTTATCCAGCCTTTTTAAGCTTGAGGCAATTCGTCAATGCATGATCGTACTACGCGGCCGATGGGATCTCGTATCCCGGGCATTACGCCATTAAAGGAATTCGGCAACTACGAAATTCAAAGTGAACTCGGTCGCGGCGGCATGGGTGTTGTCTATCTTGCGCGCCAGAAGGACCTGAACCGCTCGGTTGCATTGAAAACGTTGACCGGACATTACGGTCCCGACGAACTACGCCGCTTTCTTGAAGAAGCAGAGACAGCCGCAGGACTTCATCACACCAACATCGCGCATATCTATGAAGTTGGAGAGCACGACAGTATTCCCTTCTTCTCGATGGAATACGTCGAAGGCGGGTCGCTTGCAGATCAATTACGAAAAGAACTGCCCTCACCTCGACATACAGCGCAATTACTGATTCAGGTTGCACGCGCACTCCAACACGCTCACCAGAACGGCATCGTTCATCGCGACATGAAACCGGCCAATGTCTTACTCGACACGGACGGTGTTCCCAAGGTAGCCGATTTCGGAATCGCAAAACGTCTCAACGAAGACAGTAACCTGACCCGTACGGGCGCCATCATCGGAACGCCGACTTACATGGCGCCGGAACAGGCAAAGGGCCAAAGCAGACACGTTGGACCACGGGCCGACATCTACTCATTTGGAGCGATCCTCTACGAGATGCTTGCCGGCCGGCCTCCGTTCTTACCGGAGGACAGCGAAGAGCCAATCACCTTGCGGGTACTTTCTGAAGCACCTGTCTCGCCGGCATGGCATCAGCCCGGAACACCACGCGATCTTGAAACTATTTGTCTGAAGTGTTTGGAGAAAGAGCCACGCGATCGTTATGCAAGTGCGGCTGACGTAGCTGAAGATCTGCGTCGTTTTCTCCACGATGAGTCGATACTCGCAAAGCCGCCGAGCACGATCGGAAGCGGCGTCCGCTGGGTGCGACGAAATCCGTGGAAAACACTGGCGACCACGATGACGCTTGTATTCGTCGTCGTAGCCCTGGGCCTGTTGGCAAGATGGGAACTCTATCTCCGTCCCCATACTGAATATGCAGCGAGAGTAGACTGGAAGAATGGGTTTCTCGAGCCGCTGGAAACGATCGGTTCAGATCGAGCGGCACACTCGGCAGCTTACTTGCAGTTAACGCGTCGCGGCAGGTTTGGGCCGATCAGTAAAGTGGAAGTCCTGAATCCACGTGGCAATCCCGCGGTGCTGCGACGAGTGGTTAACGACGAGATGATTCCGGTTTACATCGAAGGAATCACCGGTTCGCAGCCTTACAGTGAAAAACTTCCGGAAAGTACCACGGTTGAATTTGTGTTCGAAGACAATCAACCGCGCGAGGTAACCAGTCGCGATCGCAATGGTCAGGTTAACTGGCGTGTTATTTACGATCACGCCGGGTCGTCCACGCAAACAGTGCGGGCCCGATTCGTCAATCTGCGCGGCTTTGACGCCAGCAGCCGCGAAGGTGCTTCGCACATGGAATTCGAACGCGACGGCAAAGGCCGCGACGTGAAAGTCAGCTTCTTTAATGCGAACGGAAATCCGGCTCCCAATGGCGAAGGTGTTTACGGATACAAGATGGAAAGAGACGACACTGGTCGCATCACTCGTCTGACTAATCTCGGAGTGAATGGAGAGCCGGCGCCAAATCGAATGGGTTTGACAGCTTTTACATCGAGTCAGGGAACGCAAACTCGAGTCGAGATATTTGACGCGAAAGGACAGCCGACGGCGTGGAACAGTGTCAGCGCTGTCGTCACCGATCATGACAGTTTTGGTAATTCAACGCGCATTGCAAACCTCGCGAGTGACGGGCAGCCGGTGCGTGATGCCAACACGGAATGGTCGGTGCAGGAAATCAAACGTAATGACCACGGTGAGGTAACGCAACGAACTTTCTTCAAAGCTCAGCCAGATGGTTCGCTAAAACAGATTAGTCAATCAGAGATCGCCTACGATGACTACGGCCATCCGGCTGACATTAAGTTTGCCGGAATACAATCATGGCATAGTGCCTTGCGCTACGACGTGAACGGAAACGTCACTGAGGAAACATTTCTGGATCCTAATGGGAAGCCGGTTGTTGGTGACAACGGTTATGCGATCACGCGTTCGAGTTACACCGCTGATGACAAAGGTCTGCGCGTCGAGCAAACATACTTCGACGCGTCCGGAAACAAGACCTACTGCAAAGCCGGTTATCATCGACTGATAACCGAGTTTGATGTAACGGGAATACTGAAACGGCAGTCGCTGGATGAACACAATCCCGCTCAGTTCAAATACTATCGCTATGTCAGCGAACCTCAATTCGACGACAAGGGCCGTGCTCGTCATACCGTTTCCCGGTTTGAGGATGCACAGGGTCAACTCGCGACGAATGCCGACCTGGCTTACACGGTCGAAGATGTTGTCTTTGATGAAAGCGGCCGCGCCACGACAGAGTGGGTTACGGTCACAGATCCAAAGACAACCGGTGGACCGATTTTGCGCTTTGACAACGAGTGGCACACAAACGGAAAAAAGAAGAGCCGCATAAGACAGGTATGCGACGCTAACCGTCAACCGTTGCCGGTCATCACTAACGGAAACGCCGCTCGGCACGAAGAATACTTCGACTTCGTAGAACAACGGGAACGGATCTATGAATCCGGCTTCGACGAAGGTTTAGTTGGCTTCAGTATGCGCGAAGTGAAATTTGCGGGTGGAAATCTTCAGAGCGTGACGCACACGCGGAGTAACGGAGCTGTGGTCGGCGCGGTTAACGTCATTATTAGCGAAGTTGTACCGCCAGCCGAACAGCCGAAATCGTCGGAGTTGAAAGTTGGCGATCAAATGGTCGCGGCCAATGGACGCGCAGTTACCAGTGCTTACGCGTGGGTTTTTGCCGGACAGTTTCCAGGCGGATGGATTGAAGTTTTACGCGATGGCCGGCGTATTAGGATCGATGGTTTCAAACCCGGTGTCCTGGGTGTCGCCCTCGAAGATCGCGCCCCGAAGTAATCACTTATCCGCAGATTACGCAGATGCTATTGCTCAATCTGTGTAATCTGTGGATCCAAAGCTAAATTACCTTGACGGGTTCCTCTTGTTCTGCGAATAATGCTCCACCCAAAAAGCCACGACAAGCGAGCTAGCGGATGCCCCCAGAAAACAACGAACCGCAAAAAGACGAAGTCGGACTGCTTGAAATCCTCCGGCTGTTAATCGAAACCGAAAAAGCCAAAACCACGTCAGACTTACTCAAGTACGCCAGACAATACGGCGCACCCGAGAGTGAGGAGCGACTGGCTGTCCTCGAAGCCGAGAATGTTCCACTCGATCTCGCTTTCGACGTCATCAGCGCGCACTTGCGCTTACTCGAATTCAAACGTAACAGCTCAATACTTGCGAGTTGTCGCGGGCAGAAAGTCGGACTAATACTGCCACTACCGCCGCACGTACCTGAGTTGTTTCTTCCTGTCGCCGACGTCACCTTCTTGCAGCCCGGCGAAATAACGCTTCACGGCGGTCTTCATGAGTACGGCGAAAAAGCGGTGAAAGGCACGCGTGCGTGTCGTGCTAAAGCACAGGAACTACAGGCCATCGTTTTTGAAGCATTTCGCGAAAACAACAATCTGTACGTTGATGTTTCTATCGCCGAAGTAATCGATCCATCATTGTTGCCGGCAGGTGTTCGCTTAATTCCGCACCTGCGGCCGCATCAAAATCCAAAAGACGTTCTGATACAACCGACCAGCCCAGTCTCATTTATATGAAATCTCCATTACGCCTATCCCCCTTCGTTGGCGTGCTGGCTTTTCTTCTTGCATCGTGTGCGACTGCTTTTGCGCAAGCACATGACGCAGGCACTGCCCCTGTTTCCAACTCCTGGCAAATGACGTGGCCCGCCGGCGTCATCATGCTCGTAATTCTGTTCAGCGCATTCTTTGCGATGACCAAATACGAGGTGCCTTTACCCCTCGCGATGAGTTTGGTGAGTCTCGCTTTTCTCGTGATCCAGTGGGACGGCGCGCCGGCCGTTCTGCGTGGCGGATTCTCGCATTATGCGGACATCACCGTGCTATTCACCGCGGTCGCTATTCCGGCGCACATGATCGAGCGCTCGCAGGGATTCAAGTGGGTGGCGGCATGGCTCGGACATCAGCTTGGCAAAATCAGGCTGCGACATCCGCGCATAACCACGCCACTACTCGTCGTCATTCTGCTTGTAGCGACTTATGTGACCGCCGGACTGATGCACAACGTCACCTCAATCCTCATCATGACGCCTGTGATCATTCGGCTGTGCGCCTCGTACCAGGTGCCGTCGCGTTGGATCCTGAGCGCGGCACTGATCGCGAGCAATCTCGGCGGCTTCTCGACGCGCTGGGGCGATACGCCAAACATTATCGAGTCGGCCACCTGGGGATTGAAGGCGGGCGATTTTATGTTTGAAGTACTGCCGGCGAACTTGATTGTCGTGACAGTATTGATCGTTGTGAGTGCATTTCTGACGCAACGAGCAATAAGCCGGCGCAGCCGCAAGGCAGGAACCGCAGCCATTCCTTTATATACTCTGGAAATCGCGCAAACTGCGGCTGACTGGAAAAAAGCAAAGACACAACTCGCCATCGACTACCGTTTACTCGCGATCGGAGTTGTGTTGCTAATCCTTTTCATTGTTCTGCACGTGATCTTTTCAGCCTTCGCCATTGCGATTGGCGCCACCACAATCGTCATCGCAGTTTTACTCGAACGAAAGAGTCATCGCTATCAGACGCTAACGTCACTTGGTTTTGAGGTCTATTTGACCTTCGCCGCGATTTTCGTGCTGGCCGGTTGCGTCTCAAATTCATGGATCGGCAAGACACTCTTCGAACAACTCATCGCGGCAAAAGCAGCGCCATGGGTCATTGCCGTAACTGGTTACTTTGGCACCACTTTCACCGAGGCGGCGTCATGGGCCACAGCGGTTTCGCAACCGATACATCAGCTCGATCCATCGCACGCATCGGCCTGGGCACTTGGCGGCGGCATCTGTGCCGGAAGTAGTTCGTTAGTCACCGCCGCGTCCGCAGGAATTATTCTGGCCGAAGAGAGTCAGCGCTTCAACGATCCCGAACACGCGATCACCTTCAAACGTTACCTGGCGTTTGGTCTACCGTTTTCGCTGTTCATGCTCGCGTTTTACGCCACGTATTTCACTATCTTTCGCTAGTTCCGAAACGTAATGCCAAAAGAAGATCACTCTTTTCTTGGAGATGTCGGAAGTGTTTGGAAACGCCGCCAACAGCTTTGGCGGCTCGTTTCCCGTGCCGACAAGATCGGTTTTGGTACCGGCGTTTTGATTAGTGGCGTCATCGCCGCAACGCAAACCGGGATTGCGGTATTGATAGGTTATTTCTTTGATCGCGTGATCGGCTTTGCCGGAAGGCCCGCTTCGGAGTGGAGCAACTTTGTCATCAAGGCCCTCGCGATTCTGGCCGGCGCCTACATTGTAAAAGAATCGCTTCAGCTACTGCGTCGTTGGGTTGTCAGTCGCACCAATTCTCGGATCGAGCGCAACATGACCGTCCGTTTAGTTGGTCACCTGTTGAAGATCGATCTTGGTGCGCTTTCTCGCGAACGAGTTGGCTCGTTGCACGGAAGAATCACACGCAGCGTTGAAGGCTTCGTCAAATTTCTCAGGGTCACTTTCAGCGATTTTGTGCCCGCTGTTTTGATGGCGAGCTTCGCCGTAGTGACCGGAATCTTTCAGGAGTGGCGCGTTGGCCTCGTGATGCTTTGCGTTATTCCGGTCTCGATTCTAATCACCGTCTGGCAGGTCAAATCGCAAAAAGGAATTCGTCTGTCACTGTTGCACGCGAAAGAAGCGCTCGACGGCACGGTGGTCGAACAGCTTGGCGGACTTGAGTATATCCGCGCTGCAAACACTTATCCGTTGGAAGTGGCGCGTGTTGAAAGTGCGGCGCAATCTCGCAGCGCTCGCGAACTCAAGCACGGTTTTGCGATGGCTCGTTTCGATTGGATGAAAGCGGTTAATGAAGGAGTGTTCCACGTCGTCATTATCGGTTTTGCGATTGTGCTGGCGGCGTATGGCGAGATCAGTTTTGGTAAAGTCCTGATCTTTTCCAACCTGTTCATAAACACGATGGGTCCGCTGAAAGAAGTACATCGGATTCTTGATGAAACATACGACAGCAGTATTCAGGTTGGTGTTCTGCTCCACATGCTGGGGCAGCCCGTGGACCAGTCGTACGGAGTCGTAACACAAAGAGCGCCTCGGTTGGATGGCAGTTTGCCGCTCCTGGATTGTCGCGATCTGGTCGTCGAGTACAACACTCCCAACGGTGAACCGCGACGCATTCTAAACGGATTGACGTTGCAGATTCGCCACGGACAAACAATCGGTATCGCCGGACCTTCGGGGTCAGGAAAGTCGACTTGGCTTCGCTGTGTGTTGCGTTTGCTTCATCCGGCGTCGGGTGAGGTTCTGGTTGGCGGCGTTCCGATTGGCGTGTTGTCTCGTGAGGACATCGGAAAGAGCATCGGTTATGTCAGCCAGGTGCCTTTCGTTTTCGCCGGCACCGTCTACGAGAACATCGCATACGGCTGCGGTAAGGTGACTGCGGAGCAAGTCGAGGACGCAGCCAAACAAGCCCACATTCACGACGAGATTTTGCAGATGCCCAACGGTTACGAATCACCGCTTACTGAACGTGGCGGCAATCTTTCCGGCGGCCAGCGACAACGCATCGCACTCGCGAGAATGTTTTTGAAGAACCCGCCGGTTCTTATTCTCGATGAAGGAACCTCTGCGCTCGATAACATCAGTGAGCGTCGAATTCGAGCGGCTATCGATCAAGCGCGCAAAAGTCACACTGTGATCATGGTGGCGCATCGTTTGACGACTCTGAATCAAACGGATTGCATCTTCGTTTTCGATCAGGGCCGCGTCGTCGAGCAAGGTGCGTTTGACGATCTCGTCGCCAGGAACGGCGTGTTTACTGAATTGGTTAAGAGCGCTGAAGCCGAGCATTAATCCACAGATTACACAGATTCGATTTTGAGGCGAAACTATGAGTAGCAAACCAGTGACCTTCGTTTGGCCCGGAGATCTTCACTCGAGACGCCGGAACGGCCCAATAACCACGTGGCCCAGTGGATGGCGGACGAAGTCAACGAACTCATCCAGCCCGACTTTGTCCAATTCGCCGGAGACAACGTGCAACACGCCCGTGAACCTGAATGGAAACTCTTCAAAGACGTCACCAGCAAATTGAAGATGCCGTTTTATGCCCTCGTTGGCGATCACGACGCCCACCACGATCCGGGTTGCTATTCATACAAGCAAAACGTCGGCGCCACTTATCACGCTTTTACGGTCGGCGATTACCGCTTCATTTGTTTGAATACGAACGAACGCCGGCCGCTTGGGATGAGCGACGAACAGGTTATCTGGTTTCGTTATGAAGTTGACGCTGCGATAGCGCGCGAAGAACGCGTCGTGGTGTTTCAACACAACTATCCGTTTCAGGTGTGGGAAGATTACCTCGCGTATCCGGGAATGGAGGAGTGGCGTGTCGTCATGCAAACCCGCCCTATCACCGCCCTCTTCGCCGGACACACTCACTACGGCCAAATGGCAAACGATGGTCGCAACATTTACATAACGTCGAGATCAATCGGTGATCCGGAAGGCGGATCGGCGGGATACGCAGTGGTGCATCTTGACGAGGACGATCTAGCCGTTTCTTACCGTACTCACGAAGACAAAGGTCCGATCGCGATGATCACGCGGCCACGTCGAATCATTCTCGCCACCAAAGCAGCGCACATCGTGAGCGGACCCGCCGAGTGTCAGGCGCGCGGTTGGTCAACAATTCCGATCACATCAGCGCAAGCTCGGATCGACGATGGTCCGTGGTCCGATATGCGCGAAACCGATGACCTCGCCTGGAGTTTTCCGATCCCCGGCGACGAATTGCCTAAAGGCGAACACTCGCTGGAAGTCCGGCTCACCGATGCGAATGGTGACGCCGGCACAGATCGCATCGTCTTTGCCTGCGACATAACCGGCAGATACAACCCTTACCCCATGGTCGATCCGGTGGTCAAGGGAACAAAGTTCTGCTGATCGGGCTGCGGTTTCTTCGGGCGCAGATACCGCAGCAGTTTCCAACCCAGGATCACAGTCAGAATAATTCCCAGAATCGCCCACGCGAGGTTGCCGAGTATTTCGACCAAATATTGCACCCGATCGCTGAACACATACCCGAGCATTACGTACAACGAAACCCACAATATCTCGCCCAACACACCCCACAAGAGAAAGTGAGACCACGGATAGAGTGTCAGACCGCTCGTGACGTTAATCCATGGTCCAAGTTCAGTCACGAGCCAGCGGCTAAAGAAAATACCGGCGCCTCCCCAACGTTTGGAGAGCACTTCGGCTTTCTTGATTTTTGAGGCTCCTCCGATTCGATTCGTTATTCGAGCCACCAGTTTCCGTCCTGCCCAGCGCGATAGGCCGTAACCGATATTGTCTCCCAGAATCGCAGCCGTACACGCTACCAGGATCACGGAAGACAACTTCATCTCACCTTGCTTTGCAAATGATCCCGCCGCTACCAACAGTAATGTAACCGGCAGAGGCACGCCGATAGAGGCGATAAAGATCACGCCGAAGAGTAATGACAAACCATAGACCAGGAGCGACCCAAGCAGTTGATCTGAACTCATCGCGGCACCTCCGAGCCAAGACGGGGGTCGTCCTTCGGAGGCGGTGGTGGCGGCGGATAAGGCGGCCGGGCGTGAACGATAGCGTTCATCAGAATGGCTTGTACCTCATTCATTGATCGATTTTGCGCGGCCGCGATATTGCGCAACGGTCGTTTATCAGGCGGCCTATGCGGCAGGCCCAACGCTAAAAAGAGAACATGTGGCGGCACGTGGTACGAATGAGCCACATACTCGACGTTCATCCATTCCTTAATCGGCTCATCCTGGTGATAGTGCCAGTAGATCGCCGGTCGAATCGCTCGTTGTGCAAAGTAGACCGTGCCGGTAAGGACCAGCAGAAAGGCGATCAATACGCCCCATTGACGCGAGTTAAATTTTGTCATCTATCACCTGCGATTATTCAATGCCGTATTCCTCTATTTTTGAATAGAGGAGACGACGGTTGATACCGAGCCGACGTGCCGCTTCGGCTCGATTGTTTCCCGAGGCTTCAAGTGCGCGTCGAATTAACTCGCGTTCGAGCGCCGCTACTGCATGCTTGAATGGCAAGTCCAGAAACGGTTGATTCAATTCCATTTTGCTATTTGTGCTTACTGCATCGCCAAACAAATGAGTTGGCGATATCACTTCCACCGCCGCACCAGCGTTGATTGCCGCACGCTCAATAATGTTTTCCAACTCTCGTACATTTCCGGGATAGTCGTACGCGAGTAAAGCTCTGATCGATTCGTCTGATAGGACTTTCGCGTTCAGACCATGACGTGCGACGACGCGATCGAGAAAGTGTTCGGCGAGTTGAGGAACGTCACTCAGCCTGGCGCGAAGCGGAGGCAAACAAACTTCAATCACGCTCAGACGATAATAGAGATCCTGACGAAAACTATTCTCGGCTATTGCTTGCTTCAGTTCGACGTTTGAAGCGGCGATAACGCGAACGTCGACGACGACAGTTTCTGTTCCACCAACTCTTTCGAATCTGCGCTCCTGCAAAGCACGTAAGAGTTTGACCTGAGCCGCCGGAGTTAATTCGGCAACTTCGTCTAAAAACAGTGTTCCTGTATGAGCGAGTTCAAACCGGCCTTTCTTTTGGCGTTCCGCTCCCGTAAAAGCGCCCCGTTCGTAGCCAAACAGTTCCGCTTCGATCAGGTTCTCAGGAAGGGCGCCGCAGTTCACCGCCACAAACGGTTTATTTGATCGAGCCGAATGACTATGGACCGCGCGCGCCACCAGTTCTTTTCCAGTACCAGACTCACCACTAATCAAAACCGTCGCTTCCGTTGCGGCAAGCCTGCCAATCTGTTTGAAAATATCTCGCATCACCCGGCTGCTGCCGAGAAGTTCATACCGATCTGTTCGGGCGTTTGGATCGACTGTTTTCGTTGAACGTTGCGCTTCAGCTTCGCGACTCAAACGTCGTTGCTCGGCAGCGCGATGCAGGATGCTAATAATCTCATCAAGATCCAGAGGTTTGGTGATGTAGTCGTAGGCCCCCAATCGCATGGCCTCAATCATTTGCGAGCTGTCTCCAAACGCACTAACAATAATCACCGGACCGGTGCTGAGATTTTCTTTCTGAATGGTGCGCAAAACTTCGAGCCCATCGGCTTTCGGCATTCTGATATCGAGAAACAAAACATCCGGCTGTGAAGATCCAGTGCGCAGCAGTTCGATCGCTTCGGCGCCGTCGCCGGCTTGCGTTACACGAAAGCCTTCGCTCGAAACCAACTCGGCGAGACTCTCGCGCAAGTTTTTTTCGTCATCAACGACGAGGACGTGCCCCTTCTCGTTATTCATCTTTTCACTTTAGAAAGGCGAAGGCGACAGCGGCAATGATCAGCGCGTAGGATACGAAGTTGTTCCATTTCAGCGTCTCTCCAAACAGCAGGTAAGCGATTACGGAGAATACTACAAGAGTGATGCACTCCTGCATGATCTTTAGTTGCGTTACCGTGTATACCTGCGAGCCAATGCGGTTGGCTGGAACCTGGAAAATGTACTCGAAAAGCGCGATGGACCAGCTTAGCACGATCACCAACAACAGTGGCTTACCTTTGTACTTCAAATGACCATACCAGGCCAGGGTCATGAATATGTTCGAAATGACCAGGAGAATAATTGTCTTCATCGTTTCACTCGACGCCTTTACCTACCGTAACGGCAGTTCAACTGCAAAGGACGCTCCCTGATCGGCGCGACTCGCATATCGCAGCCGGCCGCCGTGCTCATCTACAATGGCGCGAGCAATTGCCAGACCTAAGCCCGTGCCATCGGGACGTCCAGTGTGAAACGGTTCAAAAATGTGCTCCTGATCAGCCTCAGCTATCCCCTCGCCCGTATCATCAAAGGTGAAGCGCGCCCAACGAGAACCGTCAGTGTGCGCAAAAGTGTTACAGGTGATCGTTAACCGCCCACCATCGGGCATCGCCTCCAACGCGTTCTGAATAATATTATCGACGACCTGGGCCAGACGATCCCTGTTTCCCTCAACGATAATTCCATCCGAAAGTCCGTGTGTCTCAATGCTCACGCTTGCTTTTGTAGCCAACTCACTGAAGAACGCTGTGCGACGTGAAACAAGCTCACCAAAGTCAACGGCCTGACTCTCGATTTTCTGTTGACCGCCTCCGAGTTCGAGCAAACGGCGCACAAGCGAGTCAAGTCGTTCGATCTCGGCTCGGATCACATCGAAAGTCTCGTTTAGTTTCTCAGTGTCGTACGATGAGCGTTGGGCAAGCTGAACCTTGAGTTTGATAGCAGCTAAAGGATTGCGAACTTCGTGCGCCACGCCGGCAACAACGCGTCCCAGAGCGGTGAGACGTTCACTCAAACGCAGCTCTCGTTCAAGATCAGCCTGCCGAGCCAGATTCACGCGGAGAGTTTTCGCAAGCTCATTTATGGCTGCGGCAATACGAGCAAGCTCAGCAGTATCAGGCGAGACTAGTTGCTGGTTTAGATCCGCAGTCAGTTGTGTAAGTCCGGTCTCAATACTGCTCACACCGCTTCGCAGATCTCTCACTGTGATCAAAGCAAGACTGCTAACGGCAATAATACTAAGCCCGAGTGCGACGATTGCTGCCAGGCTGGTCCAATCAGAAAAGTTTGAGGGATAAGCCAGTTTTTGCATCGCCCAGGCTGCCCCGATGTTGTTTCCCTCAACCGGGTAGGCGGCCAGAATCAAGCGGTTATTAGTTCCCTGAATAATTCGCGCTGTGGGCACCATACTCGTCGCCGCTTCCCTGGCAAGGTCTTGAATGATTGCGGTCTGATTTGATCGGTCTGAAGTTTGCGAAACTGTGTAACCCGGAAGCATTCCATCTGACGTTCTGTAGAAACCTCCCTCGACGTCTGCATAACGATCGAGCGTAATTGCAGTAAGACGAACTATTGGGTCCGAATATGCAGCGAAGAGTCTTTGCACGTGGGGTGGCACCGGGATGTGTGAGTCGTTCCGAGGCGGCCTTCGTATCGCCTGCTCCAGGTTAATGTAGCCATCCGGATTAGCTTGCAGCTCGCGCGCAAGATCTCGAGCGGCGGCGTGCACCGACGAGTCAGCCTGTCGCAAAGTGAGCGTGTCAGTCGTACGAGCCAGACGCCACGCCACGAACAACGCCACCAGTAACGCAACAATCGCGAAACCGGCGAGCAGCGCCAGCCGGTTTCGCAAACTCATTCTTCTGATCGGGTTGACCATCTGCAGGGTTGTTTAGTCGCGCCCAAGCGTAATTGTTTGATTACCCACCGTGATCGAGGTAGGACGGATTACCACTCCGCGTTCAGTGCGAACAACTGGGCCTTCGACGTTCAATTGTGTATTCCCACTCTGCTCGGCCGCAACTACCAGTTGGCCCACCCTTGGCGAGAGACGGATTTGCTCACCGCTTTGCATGATTAGGCCATCGACGTCGCCGTGCCCATTAACGAGATGGGTTTGAACTGCGCCGGTGGTGCTCAAGATTTCCGGTGCTGCTGACGTGGTGTCAGCGCTCGGCGGCGTGGCGAGCTGTTCATCGAATTCGTGGCGCGGCCCAGGTCTGTGATGATCATGTGGTCGAGGTGGACCGCCAATCGCGAGGATCGTGCGACCGTTAGCCGTTAACTGATCCACTCGAACTTCTCGACCATACTTTGACTGTGTGCCCGCGTGACCGACCACCGCTACTTCGTCACCAACTTTGATCTGTGATGCAACGGCTAGACCCGTTTCCCGGTTGAAGTGTAATTGATCGCCGGTCGATAGCAATAGACCATTGACTGCGCCCTCGTCGTCAAGCAGGAACGCGTTAATCTGACCTTTAATGGTTGTGCTGCGCTTCAGAAACTTCGGCATACCCCAGATCGCTGCGGAGGTACCGACACCGATCAAAAGTGTGGCTATACCGGCTAAGAGGTTGCGCTTGGTAATAAACTTCATGATTCGTTCTCCTTTGAATTACAGGGCACCGTTGCCTTCTTTTTACGCTTGGCAATGTGCGTGCCTACAAAAAAGAACGACAAAATCTAATGGAAGCGAGTAAAACTGGAGCGTGCAGCGCCAATGTGTGAGAAGAAAGCACAACTGATCTGTGCTTTATTCTCTCATCTTAAACATGGTGAGGAATTCCTTAGGAATAGGTCTAATGTTAACAGTATGTTCAATCCGGGTTGGCTTAAAAACCTGTTGACTTACAACCCATCGTCTTGTAAAGCATCCAAGATTTGTTCTACATTGTAGTAGTTCAGTTCTTTAAAGGAATTAACCACTCTGTTGTATGCGAAAGTCGGCTTCATGCCGTGCACCCGGTAACCGGGTCTAGCTACAGCGGGGTGGTTTTTTCTATGTGAAAGAGATTGGCCTTTCTTAACCACGAACCAGCTCCCTGCGACCTTCGCACTCGTTTCTCATGGAAATACCGGTTCTTTGGATACGTCTGAAAATCGTAAATATCAGCAATATAACTCACCTTGTCTTCCACAAAATCGTAGTACCGCATCTCGCGTTTTGTGTAGGCTCGCTGCAAGGCCCAACTCAGATAATCAATTACGCTTAAACATGGCTCGCCCTTTGGGCTTTGCGGTTGAACTTCGATCGTTGTGTCGGACAGATCCTTCCCATACATGTCGCTGAACGACTGCTTGGCCCGCAGGATAGCCTGAGAAATGGGCTTGCTGCCGTTCTCGTGATCCGCGAACCGCGAACGTTATGTGATTATGCTGATAACGATGCAGAACGTTTTGAAACACCCTCCCTACAAGATGATCGTAGAATCTGTTTTCATTTGCTTTAAAGTCATTCCTGAAAACCTTCTCGATCTTACGTGCCACTAAGAACTGCGCCTTAAAGTCAAATTCCCGAAGCCGCTTGTAGAAAAGGTACCTGATCTCCGGCGCATCATCCTTCGCGTGAAAGGCAATAGCAGTTGGCGAGAGATGGAATATGCTTGAAGTACGGATCACTGCAAACTTGCTTCTGTAGATCGAGCACTCCTTGTCGAATTACTTTAGGCTCCTGCGTCTCAATGAACCCAATTATCAAAAGTTGTGAGCATCCGGGCTGTCCAACAATCAGGTTTCCTTGAGCGTCGTAGAACACCGAGTCGCCTGACTCGTCCATAAAGAAATACAAATGGCCATTTTCTGGCTGTTTCATAATTGCTGCCGTTCGCTAGTTTAGCGCGCTAACGGCCGACGCAGAAATTATTGTGATGTAGATTCGCTATCGGAAATATAAGACGCCCAGACGAGTCAACACCGTATGAAAGGGCTTCCGACCAATTATCAGAGTTCCTTCGACTCACGTCGGTGAATTGTTTCTCGTTGAATCGAGTTGATACCTCCCTATCAAGTAAATTCTCTCATCCCTGATTCGCAAACAAATGCGAGTACGACGCAACCTTATCACTCATGCGCCGATAATTACTTAAAGCCAGACTTTTAAGGGGAGATATGGTTTATGTCAGGCGGAGTCGGCGAGGTTAATAACAACCCACCTCGTGAATTGAGCAGTCTTCCTATCTCGTCCGATGCGGTGGCGACCACTGTTGATGATCGTTGTTATGTCACCGAGTCAAATCAGTCAACGTTAAGCCAATTAGTCAATCCGTCCGACGTTTATGCCGTTGATCGGATGATCGATCCGCGACCGCGTTTCGCAGCCCTCACGGAGAACGCAGCGGTGCCGATAACTTCGGTAAACGCAACTGAAGCTGATCTGACTCCCAAACAACGAGCTTTGCTCAGCCTCGACCTCGCCGCTGAAAAACTCGATCAGGCTGATGGCGCCGGCGCGGCAACCATTCTCGAAAACGCAGCTCGACAAGCTCGCGAAGATGCGCGGCAGTTAAATTCGTCAACCCCGGAAGCCCGATTTCTGACAGCTTTTGCAGATAACGCAGAAGCGCGTGCCGGTGCTTATCGAGTGCGAGCTCCGCAACAGGGTTTTCAAAGCGCCGGACGTCTTTCCTCGGCAGCTTATCAAACTGAACAGATCGCCAATGAACTCGAACGATCCGGCGCGACCTCGGATGCCAGAGTGTTGCGAGCAATTGCCGCCGATTCGCGGATTCAAGCTCAGTTAACAAGTCTGGGTGCAGCAAACACCAACACCTTAATCGGACTCGGGCTTTCACAGACCTATCAACAAGTAGTCAATGCCAGCTTTGACCAACAAATCGCCAATGCGAGGGACTGGTCCTACCCGTGGGAGTCGCGCAGTCCGGCAACAACTCTGCGCGAAGCCCGGCAAAAAATGCAGGTGGTCTTTGCAGAACTGAATCGGACCATGTGCGAGGAGGGAGTCTCTCTCGATCGCGCTTGGAATCTCATGTTCGAAGACAACCGCATGGACGGATTCAGAGGCGAAGCACGCGTTCCCGGATTCGTCTCGCGCAATGACGCGGCCACCTTCCTGCGGGACCATGAAGTTACCAAACATCTGTTGATGCCTTTCGCCGACATGGCGCGTGGCGCCACGGCGGGCAACGCGGCGGAGATCGATCGCGGGCATGCAGATCTGGTCCAGGCACTACGCAACAACGGCCAGTGGGAAGTGTCGCGAGCAGTCCTGAATCAACTTCAGGCCGATGCGCAAACACCCGAAGGCCGAGCCGCCGCAGAACGGCTAAATGCAAGTGAGAGTCGCGAATGGTGGCAGGCAAAAACAGGTGAGTTCATACGCGAAGATCTTCCGATCCTGGTGTTGTCGGGCCTGGTGTCGGGCGGCCTTGGAACCGGGGCGAGATTGCTCGCGACCGCTGCCAGTTGGAGTACACGAGCCGTCAGGGCGACACAGATTGCGGTCGAACTGGGAACGTTTGTACCAACCGAAAGAATCTTAAACGAAGCCATCAATGGCCGGCGCGCAGACTGGTCGGCAAGCTCAGTCGCCCGCGATTACGCTTTTACGCTCGGTGGTTATGGTCTTTTCAGAGCAGCGGGTCGAGGTTGGACCGCCCTGCGCGAGAGTGGATTCGGACAATCAGTGATCGGGCGTTTGCGTGGTGAAGGTGAGTTACTCAATTTCACGACCCCACGCGGTCGAACTATAACGGTCAGCCGGCGCGCACTCGAGGATCTGTTGAATGGACCAGCAACTGCGAATGCACGCATTGCAGCGTATCGTCAGGCTCATGGCATGCCGGCTATCGATCTCACTCCCGGCACCGGTGGTCCAACAGGGACAGTAGCTTCGGTGCGAATCAATGGACGTGATGTATTCGGACTTAATACCACGCTGGAACGACAGTATCTCGGCGTCGATACGTTAGCCGCGCGGCAGGCGGTGCTAACCGAGATTCAGCAGAGCCTGGGTAAACTTCAAGGCGCGACGATCGCGCGTTCGGGACAATTCCTGACTCACGCCGAAGCGCAAGCGCTGATGAACGCGCAACGGCAATTCGGCCGTTTACCTGAACGAGTAACGCTTTTCGTAGACCGGCCCACTTGTCCACAGTGCTTCGGCTCCATGGAGGAGCCAACTGAACGTGGTTTGCGCGTGCTCGCCGAACTCTACGGAGTTAAAGAACTGACGGTGATTGATTCGTTGGGAGGAACGCTACTAATACGACCCAACCAGCCTACCATCAGGTTGCGCTAGCTGTGCTACGCTAAGTCTGAGGGCAAACTTTATGAACGCTGCCACCCAATTACCGCGAGTCATCTTTAACCTTCCCGATGGCAAGCAAGAGGTTAATCCGTCTGAGAAGTCGCTGCGTGATTTTGTGCTTGATCGTGGAGACGAGTTTTGGGCGACCGGTAGCGGTCAGGCTGCGCTGGAGTTCAAAGGGATGGAAGCAGGATCTCGGCTGCTGCTGACAGGATTACAATCGGCGGGCTTCTTTTTGATTTATGAACCGGCCCGCGGAGACTCACTCAGCGCGATCAATCCCGCCACTTCGCAAAACGAGATGATTACCGTTTACGTTGGTGGTGAACCAATGGAAATTCCTCGCAGTAACTTCCTCGATCGAGAAACAGCCTGGCGCGTTATCGGAGATTTTCTCCACGATGGAAAACCGAGTCCACGAGTGACATGGGAACCATGGTTGTAATTATGCCGTGCCTTATTGTGGCTAATTCGCGTTGTTCTTGAGAATCATCAAGAAGAGACCATCCTTACTGACCAGATAACGATTACGCCGCTCCTGGTCTTCGACGTTTACTTTGCAAAGTGACTGCGGCGGTCCGGCGGCAAAGCGATCACCAACGGTTCCAATCTGAACCGACATCAACGTTCCACCCTCGAGATAGAACAACTCTTTGCCGTCCGCGCTCCACATCGCCGTGGTTGCGCTCCCGGACGAGCGGGAAACTACATGCTCGTCGCCAACCGGCGTGCCTTCTGCCCCCACCTCACGAACAACGATCATTGAACCCCGTTGGTTGGAGGTATAAGCCATCCACTTTTGATTGGGTGATAGGCGCGCAGATCGAGCGGGAGATGAAGCAAAGATTACACGTTTCTTAGCCGGAAGCGACAACAGTCCTATACTGGGCTGATCATTTTGCTCGTTGCGAAAGTTGAATACCAGGACGTGTCCGTCACGAGAAATGTCCTCAAGGTTTAGATCTTCATCCGAGGCAAGGACAGACTCGGTTGGTCCATCCCCACTCGCGGGCACCCGATAAATATTTCGTACCCCGTTCTTATTCGCGGTGAAGAAAATCCAGTTGCCGTCGGGTGACCATAAGGGATTCATCTCGTCTGCCGGATCGGACGTCAGCCGGCGCCGTTCTCCGTTGGCTCGCGACAAAACCCACAGATCGCGCGTCCTCACTTCCGGATCATTTAACGCCACCACGATCTGCTGTTCGTCTGGCGAGAAAGCCGGACCAGAGTACTCGCCGGTTTCTCCGACCGTTCCCTGCTCAGTGCCGGAGCGATCGATCCAAGTCAACCTTGTTCCTGATTGGGAAACGTTTGGAGGTCTCACCGATTTTCTGGGTTGCTCGCCTGTTCTGGTAATTGTTTTGGACCAAACAATACCGGCAACCAGAACCGCAATGATGATTATCGCAATCACCAGGCCCGTTTTGTGCCAGGATGTTGCCGGGTTATGACTGACTGTGGCTGGACCACTCTCTTTTTGGTCGGTGAGCAAAGCCTGGCTTAAAGCAAACTTGAGGTCGCTTGCCGATTGAAATCGTTTATCCGGCTCCTTTTCCAAACAGCGTTCGACGATTCCCTTAAGCGCCGGCGCCGCAACGGCTGAGTCGATTGGCGGCGGATCTTTAACCAACACGGCCGCCATCACATCGCTCCACGTGTCGCCTTCAAAAGGCTTGCGCCCGCAAAGCATCTCGTACAACACGATTCCCACTGAGAATATGTCAGTGCGATGATCGACTTTCTGACCGCGAGCCTGTTCCGGAGACATGTACGCCGCAGTGCCAATCACGACGCCAGTGCGAGTAGTGAGATGGTCCACACTCGCAGGCTGCGACGCATCCAGTTTCGCGATTCCGAAGTCGAGTACCTTTACGAGTCCGTCAGCGCGGACGATGATATTCTCGGGTTTGATGTCTCGATGAATTATTCCGGCGCGGTGAGCGGCGTCGAGTGCCTGTAGCACTTGCGTGATTATTGACACTGCCTCCGTTGCCTCGAGCCCTCGTGGTAAAGCGGCAGCCAGACGCGCGCGGAGGATAGCGCCTTCAACGAATTCGGTGACGATGTAGTTATGATCCTGAGTTTCACCGACTTCAAATATCGTTACGATATTAGGGTGATTCAAAGATGAAGTTGCGCGTGCTTCCTGTTTGAACCTGGAGACGCGATCGACGTCTTCAGTAAAGTCTACCGAAAGGATTTTGATTGCAACTTTTCGATCAAGACGCGTATCAACTGCGAGGTAGACGTTACCAGTGCCTCCCTCACCGATGAGTTTTAAGAAATGATACGGACCGATATCTTCTATCTTTGGTTCCTGCTCGGAAGTCACTTGCGATGCTGCCAGAGTCTTCGCCGCCACATTGAGTGCGGAAGTTTGCATGAACGCATCAGCCTGCCCGTCGAATTGCAAAAGCGATTCGACTTCGCTTTCCAACTCCCGATCACCGGCACATTCATTCGACACGAAGGCAGCGCGCTCTTCGGGCTTATGCTCAAGGGCCGCATGGTAAATGCTTTCAACTTTTGCCCAACGGTCCTTATCCATTATTGAAGATCTATCACCGAGGCCGTTCACTCAAGCGTCGCAGCAACCAGGATTTAGCTAGCCGCCAATCACGTCGAACTGTCTCAGGCGAAACATTCAACGCGACTGCTGTTTCCTTTTCGGTTAAGCCACCGAAGAATCGCATCTCGACTACCTGGGCCTTACGTTCGTCTACTCGCGCGAGTTCGGTCAATGCTTCATCCAACGCGAGCAGGTCGGGATTGTCAGTGGGCGCTACTACGAGAGCGTCATCAAACGTGACTTGAAACGCTCCCCCGCCCCGCTTTTGGTAAGTTCGTGTCCTTGAGAAATCGACCAGAATCCGTCGCATCACGCGAGCCGCGATGCCGAAGAAGTGGGCTCGATTGTGCCAACTCACGCGCCGTGCGTTTATCAACCGCAGATACACTTCGTTGATGAGCGCGGTAGTCTGCAGCGTGTGTCCGGCACGCTCGCGTCGCATGTACGATCTTGCCAGCCGTCGTAGTTCGACTTCGACCAATGGGACCAACTTTTCGAGTGCCGCTTGCTCACCATCATTCCAGGCCAGCAATAGATCGGTGATCTCATTGGTGATGTCGATCGACATGATGCGGTCATCGTTTCGCATCGATTATAGCCAACGCAATTCAGAGGATCGCTAAAATTTTCCACTTCAGGAAAAAAACTTTACCGCTTTTTCGATCGGTTCCCGCATTAGCCAGCGGAGAAAACCGTGAAGGGGAATAAGTACCAGCGACTAATCTTTATAGTGGCAGTTCTTTGCTTGAGTTCCTCGGCCCAGGCACACACAGACGATCTTCCTTATCGCTTTCATCCGGGACTTCGGATCAGTCACACGAAACCGCTAACGACTCGCGAACTCACTGTTCTGATCGGCGAGTTATCCGCGCTTTCCGGATTGCGTCTGAACGTTGATGTTGCTGGGACAATTCACTACGACACGGAATCTCCCGCAGTCGGTGGCTCAGCGATCGCTCGTGAATTGTTAGTGAAGGCTATCGACGCTTCCGATTCATTCTCTGTGGAGAGCGCTAACCAATCAGCGCAGGTAGCGTTTGCACAGATCGAGTCGACGATGAGCTACAGAGACGGAATAAACCCACAGCGTAACGTGTGGGTTATTAGAATCGACTTCGCCGACTTCGCGCAGTTAAGAGGTGATGCCGCTGCTGTCAAAGCATTCAATCCCGGGATGAATCTGATGCATGAGTTAACTCACGCCATCGTTGGCTTGCCTGATCCGGATGGTCCAAATGATCAGTTAGGAGAGTGCGAGCGATATTTGAATCTGATGAGGGCTGAGTTGGGTTTACCGTTGCGACAATACTATTTCCCAAAAACCAGATTGGCCCGGAGTCCTGCTTCGCTGTCTCAAATCCTTCAGGGAGAATTCAAGTTCACGCAGGGAGCTACACTGACTTTCAATGTCGCGATGGTGGTTGATACTGAGAGGATGAAATCGACTGTTTTGTGTTTCAAAAACGCTTGAAGAAGAATACCCCCGAAAGACTAGTTATTCGCGCGTTTTGTGTGGACGTGAGGTCGTTAAAAGGAAGTGTGCGGGTGTTTATCGTTTGGCCGCACGACGCTTCGCAGCTGTTTTTGACTTCTTTTCCGGATTAACTGACCTGGCAATCTTCTTGGCATTAGCACTCAGATGAGCAAAAATTTCGGATTTGTCCAGCACTCCATCACCGTGCACAATTAATCCAAGACCGTAGGTATCGGCTAAAGTTAGAGGCCTGGACGAAACGTTCTTTACTCCAGATTGTTTTCTTGTTGCCATTTTTCTTCCAGTCGCACCTATCACCATGAGATTTCTACCATGGTTTACACAGCGGGTCAATTTATAAGAAACTTCCAAATTACTTTATGGGGTGAATGCCGGAAAGAATCGGATAACCCGTCGCCTCCCCGTCGTCGCGTCCGTCAGCAGCCCACTCCGTTTCAAATTCACGTGACAGACTGAGGACCACTCCCTCAGCATCACCAGGAATTTCAATCGAAATCGCTTCAGAATTTTTGGCATCCTTCCATAAACCGATAGCACGCGAAACTGGTTTGCCCGGTGGCCGGCTCAACTCGCACATGCCCAGGCTTGTTAGGGTTAGCACCGATGATCCAGGATCGTCGGCCAGCACGGTGGCATAACGAGCGGGCCATCTTGAGGATATCTGCGGACCGTCCATAAGAATCGCCAGCACGAGGTTTGGCCCCACAGCACGAACGATGTCGCTCACCGGATCCTGGCGAGCTAAGTCCTCACATATAAGAGGACAAATTGTTAACCAGTCGTCCAGGACCACAAAATACAAAACGCGATTGTCTACTGAGATGTGCTCCCACCACTTATTTCGAACGTCCAGACTACTGCCCAGACCGTATTGAACGATCTGACGCTTGTCTAAGAACCAACGATGATGTTTGCTCTGTTGATGTGAGCCAACGTATTTTCCGACCCCGGGAATCTCGACCGGTATATCGACGTGTAAGCAATTAACTCCGGCCTTTCCACGCTCTCGTGAAGGCTCTCGCACTCCACAGATCAGGAAGATTCCTTTCTTCATCAACGCCGCCTGGATCCGTTTATGTTCATGAATAGACACGGCCGCTTCCGGCAGTATCACTCCATGTATCTGCGACACAGTGGTTTGAGCTTTCTGGATCAAACGGTTAATTCTTTTGACTGGATCTGAAGAACCCTTTCCGGCCGGCGGATTATATTCAAAGAAACCGAAGTTACTCGGCATCTCCTGCAACTCCGCCTGCGTGAGATCCACGGACCGGAAGTGCGCGGGAGTTGAGGTAAGAGGCCACGGCGCGAGCAGCAAGTTGAAGTGATGTCGGGCGGCACAGGGATTCTCGGCCCACTTGGCTTGCACGTCACCTGCCGGGACCAGAGCCAGGTTATGAGTCAGGGATCTGATGGTGATGCCGCTTTGAGGAGTATGTAGTTTGGGCAGTACTCTAACGGTTGCGTGATCGATTCGATCGCATAACGTTGAAACGCCATCTCGCTCACCGGTCAAAAAAAGTCGAAGTGATGCGTCGAGGAGGAACTGTTCTCGCTTTGACATGCCGAAGCCAACGCCTTTACATGCCTCATCAGCGGCCGCACACAAATGAAGCAACGCATTGTAAACCTCTTTTTGGTTGAAGATTTCAGGAACGGGCAGCGTTCTTGTCTCTTTCTTGATAAGGGTGTGATGCCAGTCTCGAACTTCCCGGGGAGGTGACGACAAATTGTTTCGCCAACTATCGCCTACAGTCGCGAGCCACTTCGTCCATTCTTCTAATGGTCTATTACGTTTCCAACCGGAAACAGCACGAGCGTAGGCGCCGGATTTCAACAGCAGAGAACCAACCAAAGCAAAAACATCCGGCGGCCAGGTTAAAAACTCCGGCTGATCCCAACCGTCAGGACAAAGATATTGACCAAACTGCTCAACCGTGAGTGGGAGAGCGGTCACCCTGCTTCCCTTCTTTGGTCCCGTAGTTTTTTTCATTCATACTCCTTCTGGGCGCAAAGTGGCACTTTCTTGTTCAGTCTCGCCGGTCCGAGGTTTCGGCGCAGACCGATTCTTTGGTTTCTGTTGCCACAATTTGGCCAGCATAGAACGTGAGAAAACAATCTTAGGGTGGGCCAGTTAGCGAGTTGCGAGGACGCAGATCTCGGAGGAATTCGTCCCTCCCTGAGAGGGGGCGGAGCCTATTACTCTTCATCGCAAAAGTCAAGAATTATGTGTGAACAGACCGTTCACAAATAGCTGTGGTTTGTTTTTTGCTTGAGATCCTCTCCGTTACTTAGATAACTGCGAAAATCGTACAGAGAATTCTCTAATCGACCTTCGTGCAGAGATTAAAAGGAGCAAAAGAATGATCGCGATACTTGGATGGATAATATTCGGACTGATTGCAGGATTGATTGCCAAAGCCATCATGCCGGGGAGGGATCCGGGCGGCGCCATAGTTACGATCCTGCTCGGCATCGCCGGCTCACTTATTGGCGGTTTTGTTGGCCAGGCCTTGTTCGGCTACGGACGTGCGGTTAATGACACTGGCGATCTGAGCCGGCCCGGATTTCTAATGAGTCTCGTTCTTGCGGTTATTGGAGCCATCGTATTACTCGGTCTTTACCGGTTGATCAAAGGCCGCACAACTCGGGTTTAGAGTTTGGAAGATTTGTACGATTGCATCGTTGTCGGCGGCGGACCAGCGGGTCTTTCGGCTTCACTCTTTCTTGCTCGCTACCGTCGTCGCACACTTACGTTTCACCATAACAGTCCGCGTAACGTATACGCGCACGGCGTTCATGGTTTTCTCGGTCACCACGGAATCTCTCCGGCTGAGCTCTTGGCACGCGGACGCGATGAAGTCACAACTCATGGCGGACTGATAATAGAAGCTTGCGTTACCGGAATTGAACCACTCGCAAACAAACGCTTCCGTGTCCACACGGGCGATGAGAGTCAAACCGCTCGCACCTTCGATGCTCAACGTATCTTACTGGCAACTGGACTGCGCGATGTGACACCCGACTGCCCCGGCTTTCGCGACTTTTATGGTGTCAGCGTTCATCACTGCCCGGACTGCGATGGTTACGAATGCATCGATAAGCGAATAGCGGTGCTTGGCAGTGGCACAAAGACAGTTGGTTTCGCGTTGGGTTTGCTGACATGGACCAACATGATCACTCTTATCACAGGGAATAAAGACGGTCTCACCAAAGACGATCGTGCCAAACTCGCCGCTTTCGATATCAACGTGCGAGATCAAAGTATCAAGGCACTCAAGGGAGACGTGGAGTCGAAGCAACTACAACGAGTTTTGTTCAGTGATGACGACACGTTGGAGTGCGATGCACTCTTCTTCAACCTTGGAAATGAGCTCGCCAGCAACCTGCACGAAAAGCTCGGCTGCAAACTCGATGAAAGTTGCGGTCTAGTGTGGGTAGATCAGACCAGACAAACCAGTGTCGCAGGTGTTTACGCAGCCGGCGACATCACACCGAACTCTCAACTTGCCATCGTTGCCGCTGCTGAAGGGGCAATGGCTGCCATTCACATCCACGACTCGTTAACTCCTTCGAACCGCAAGCCAACAAATTAGGCATCGAACTTGCTACTTCTCATCATGACTGCAAGTCGGCGCTCGAAGTGATTGATTTGGGTGCAGCTCAACAAGGGGGATTAACTACAAACAGTACATTGAGCGAGGTGTACGCGTCGATCTACGGGTCTGCTCATGAAGAAAGCAATGTCATCAACCAGCAACGGAAATCAATCCAGTGGTCCATCTGCCGCGCAGTTGACTGAACAAAATGTCGACACCATCACGAGACTCGAACAAGCGGCCAGAGAACAGCGAAGAACGACCGACCGTCTGGCCGAGAAGATCGCTAAGTTCTGCGGCAGCATGACGTTTGTCTGGGTGCATGTTGTCTGGTTCGGCGGTTGGATTCTCGTCAACGTAATTCCCGGCATGCGGCACGTCGATCCTTTTCCTTTTACTTTCCTGACGCTGATCGTTTCGCTGGAAGCAATTTTTCTCTCGACATTTATTTTGATCAGTCAAAATCAGGACAGTCGCATCAGCGAAAGACGCAGTCACCTGGACTTGCAACTGAACCTGCTGAGCGAACAGGAAAACACAAAGATGATCGCGATGCTGCACGCCATCGCCGCAAAGGTAGGCGCTGACTTAACTCAAGATCCACACTTGGAAGCTTTAAGCGAAGAGACGCAGCCGGAAAGATTGATCGAACAGATCGCAGCGCGCGAAAACAATTGAGCAAAGGGGATCTATGAAACAGATTGTCGTTATCACATTACTGCTGCTGTTCTCGTCAGGATGCATCGTTGCAGGTGGCTATAGCAGTGGACGCGGATGGTTTATCTGGCCGGGAACCATTGGCATTCTTCTGGTGGTTGCGGTGTTGTTTCTGCTGTTGAGAAGACGCTAATGATTTCTCTGTGTAACAGAGAAGAGCGTCCTGGCTTTAGTCTGACTCGGTGACAATGTGCCAGGACGTCTGGCTGGGATTGAATCTGAGTCGCTTGATCGCGCGAGCCACTCCAAGGAATTGCAATACCCAAATGCCATACCAGTTCAAGTCGACTTCATACCACCTCGCGCCATGTCGAGCAGACGTGGGAAATGCGTGATGGTTGTTGTGCCATCCTTCACCGAATGTTAGCAGCGCCACCCACCAACTATTGCGCGAATCTTCGACTGTGAGAAATCGCCGGCGACCCCATAGATGTGTTGCCGAGTTGACCAGCCAGGTAGAGTGAAGTCCGAGCGTGACGCGCAGGAAAACTCCCCACAGCATCGGTCCCCAGCCTGCGAATGCTAATAAGGCGACGAGTAATATGATTGAAGGCACATAATAGAATTTATTCAGCCAGACGTAATACGAATTCTTTATTAAGTCTGGCGCGTAGCGCTCAAGCGTGGCCTGATCGTGATTCTGTGCGGTACCGCGAAGAATCCACCCAATGTGCGCCCACCAACCTCCGTCACGCGGCGTATGTGGATCGCCTTGCTTGTCCGTGTGCGCATGATGAATCCGATGAGTTGTTACCCATTGAATTGGCCCACCTTCCAGCGACAGACTGCCACAGGTGACAAGAAAATATTCCACCACCTTGGGCACGCGATAACCGCGGTGGGTAAGCAATCGATGAAATCCCATACCGATCCCGAGACTGCCGGCTATCCAGTAGAGGATCACGGCGCCGATCATCGCAGACCAGCTCCAAAAGAAAAGCGCAGCAATCGCAGCAACATGAGTTATAACCAGGAAAACTGCGGTGCCCCAGCGGAAGGTTTTGTTAGTTCCAGTTTGCCCTGCCTCCGTTGATTTATACATGCGGTTTCCTTTTGACTCAGGTTTATCACGCTATCCGATGGCAATAACTATACCAGCAGTCTCTTCCACTCTGCGATATTGGACCACAAGAAATGGAAGAGACCAGCCAGACGTAATTACTACCAGCGAGGTTCGCGATGACCACCGCCGCCGCCGCCGCTGTTACCGCGATAACCGCCGCGGTCACCACCGCCAAAATTGCGTCCACCGCCGCCGCCGCTGCGATTTTCGCGTGGCTTGGCCTCATTGACTTTCAAAGCACGGCCGCCGACTTCTTTGCCATTGAATTGATCGATAGCTGCCGCAGCTTCCGCGTTTGACGACATCTCGACGAACGCAAATCCTCTGGAGCGTCCGGTTTCGCGATCTTCTACAACACTGGCCGATTGCACCGTGCCTGCTTGAGCAAACAGATCCTGCAGATCCTGGTTGGTGGTTTGGAAAGCGAGGTTTCCAACATAAAGTTTCGTTGACATATTAGAGATATACCTTTTCCCCTTTGGGAGTTGAAAGAAGCTGCGAATCGGATTGGCTTCGGCGAAACGGTTGCCGTTCGAAGGACCAGGTTCGGATGCTCTATGAGAGCGGCTTCAAAAGTTGATAGAGGCCTGCTCTCGAACTATCCAAACGTCCGGCGCGGATATTTGCTGCGCGGGGCGCATCACCGTCGATGCGCGAGAGAAGGATTAACCGGCTGTTACGATGCATCAGTTCAGATGCAAGTTGCAAAAATCTGTTTAATGTCGAAACAGCACTCAATTCAAACTGACACTACGTTAATCGAGAGCACAAGTCAACACGCCGAATCCCCAGGTTACTCAGATTCTATTAATCAATCTGTGTAATCTGTGGATACGTTATTCGACGTAATGTCCGTCAAGACTTGATTTCAGACCGGTGGGCACGTCTTTCCATGGAGTAGAGACGAGTTCGATCACCAGCAGTTCACCGGCACTCATGCGAGAGCTTAGCCATTGGCCACGAAGCTCTTCGTATCGCCAGCGATAATACGGACCACCTGCACGCCTGGTGTAAAAGACTGCGCACAAGGCTGGTTTTCTTCTAATGTCGATATAAACCCTGAGATCGTTCATCGAGTTACCTGGCTGCCGCAGATCCAGATCTCGTATGGTCGTCGCGCCAACGGCTGTTAACTTCAGGAGATCTGGTTGATTCCAGAGAAACTGAGAAGGGAGTAAGCCAGACTCGGTTCACAAGAACCTTACGCCCGCGGGCACGGGGTGTCAAATTCAGTAAATTTGTCAGGTAGCAATATCGCTTTGTACTTTTATGACCACTCATTCGTATCGCAACGCCTCGAGTGGATCTACTTTTGTCGCGCGACGCGCTGGAATGTAACTGGCCAGTAATGCGACGAATGCTAAGAGAAGCGAGAGACAAATGAACGTCGTCGGATCGGTCGGCTTTACTTCAAAGAGCAAGGTTCGCAACACGCGCGTGGCAGCAAAAGCGCCGGCTAAACCCAAACCGACTCCCAGTGCCGTCAAACGCAAACCTTCTTTCAATACGAGTCCGAGCACGTCGCGACTGCGGGCGCCGAGAGCGATGCGAATTCCGATTTCGCGTGTCCGCTGCGCGACTGAATAAGACACAACACCGTAAATCCCAACGGCTGCCAGAATAAATGCGAGCGCGGCGAACGTTCCCAACAGTTGCATGTAAAAACTGCGACCCACGATCGAGGCGCTGACCACTGACGACATCGTCATCACTTTGTCTACCGGCTGATCTTTGTCGATAGCTCTGACAGCCTCGCGAATGGTAGCCGCCGCCAGTGACGGATCAGACTTCGATCGAGTAACAATCCGCATAAAAGGCCAGGCTCGCTGCGCAAATGGCGCATACATTTCCGGCTTGGTTTGCTGATCGAGACCTGCATACTTAACATCGCCTATCACACCCACCACTTCCGCGACCTGGTTCTTGAATCCATGCTTGATCCTCTTTCCGAGTGCCGCTTCGAAACTGGATGAGATTTGGCGGGCCATAGTCTCATTGATGACGACCACCGGCTGACTCTCCGCCGTGTCGTGGTCGTCGAACGAGCGGCCCTTCAACAACGGAATGTGCATCGTGCGAAAGTAGTCGTTACTGACGGCGCGAAAGCTGGCGGGCACCGAACTGTTGGGTCCGCCTTCGACTGACGCAAGAAACATCATGTTTGTTCCACTCAATGGCAGATTGCTCGTACCACCGACCGACTCGATTGCGGGCGACGATTTGATACGCTCGATCAACTGCTGGAAGAACAACGTCTGTTGACCGGCGTCGCGATACTTCGTTTTTGGCAACACCAATTCAGCGACGGTAACGCTGTCAGGATCGAACCCGGGATTTACCGAGTTCAAGTTCCAAAGCGTTCTGATTAACAGACCAGCGCCACACAACAACACGAGAGCCAAAGTCACTTCGCTGACGACAAGCGCTTTGCGTAACGCCTGTCGCGGCGCCGACGCGCTTCTCGTCTCTCCTTCTTTAAGTCGCGTCTGGAGATCGTGACCGGCGGAGCGCCACGCGGGTATCAATCCCAGCACCAGTCCGCAGATAACAGAAACCGCGAGTGCAAACAGCAGCACGCGACGATCGACATAGGCCGATTCCAAACGCGGTAGATCTCCGGGAGCAATGGCGATGAGAAAACCGGTGGTCCAACTCGCGAGTGTAACTCCCGCAACCCCACCCACTAGACTCAGGATCAGACTCTCGGTGAGAAGTTGACGCACCACACGCGATTTACTCGCGCCCAGAGCCGTTCGCAACGCAATCTCTTTCTGACGTTCGGCCGTACGGGCGAGAGTCAAACTCGCAACATTCGCGATAGCAATTAACAAGACAAGCAGGACAGCACCGCCGAGCATGAACAGGTATGGACGAGCCTGGCCCACCAGATCATCTTTCAACGGCACGACCGTAGTTTTGCCACTCACGAGATCCGGATATTGTTGTGCGATGCGCGAGGCGATCGTTTCAATGTCGGCGCGGGCCTGGGCCAACGAGACACCGGTTTTAAGTCTGCCTACGACGTCGAGATAATGAGCGCCGCGCAGTTGGGCGAGATCTTCCGGTTGCTCAAGCGGAGTCCAGATCTCGACACGTTCAGTCTGAATAGGAAACTCGAAACCGTTTGGCATCACCCCAACGACTGTGTAATTCAGTCCGTCCAGCGTGATTTGTTTGTTAAGCAATGCGGCGTCGCCGCCAAAACGCCGTTGCCATAGTCCATAACTAATTAGCGCGGTGCGCTCCTGTCCGGTTTCGTCTGCTGTTGAAAAACTTCTACCGATTAACGGTGTGACACCCACCACCGAGAGAAGCTCCGCAGAGATCGCGCAACTCTGTATGCGAAGCGGTTCACCGGCACGCGTCAAAATAAAACTGCCGCCGGTGTAGCCGGCAACGCTTTCGAATGAGTGATTCTGTTGTTGAAAGTCCACCAGGTTCGGAGGTGATACTCCCATCCCGCCCTTACCTTCAGTTTCATCGATGCGCACGATGCGATCGGGATCTGAGTAAGGTAGTGGACGAAGGAGTACGGCGTTCAGCACACTGAAGATGGCGCTGTTGACACCAATGCCGAGTGCGAGCGTGAGCACGGCAACCGTGGTAAAGCCTGGTCGCTTAATCAAGGAGCGAATTCCGTAACGAATGTCTTTGATTATCGTTTCCATGATGGGCCTCATTCGAACGTCGCGAGATGCAAAGGAAATTGCGATTGCGGGTGCAGCTATCTGCGGTTTATCAAGCTCCGTGCCAAACTCTCTTCGAGAGCAAACGTCATCCTTGGGCCGGGTCAGTACAGGGAGCGGCAGCGACCTGGTCAGACGATGGAGTCAAAACCTTAGGAATACTTCACGCTGAAACTGACCAGGTCATTGCCGCTCCCTGAACTGACACGATCCAAAGACACAAAAAGACTCTGCGTGATTGGTGGTTCACTTCAGAATTGTCTACGAGACGTTCGTTTCTGGGATCGTCGTGTCCCATTTTCGATTGGTCCCGTAAGTCAACAGGTCAAACTGATTTAGGATTTGCCAATGAGGTGATTGGATAGGATTAGTCCGATGACTCTGAAGAGTTCATGAACTTTCACCATAAGGTCGTGCCAACCTTGGACCAAGGAACGATAAAACCTCATGAACTGTATCCATATCAAAGTAACTCTTCAAATGCGAGTAACTCTGCGGCGGAAATGGAATATTGGGTAAATGCCCTTCTGGGTTGATCACGACAAGCTTAGTCTCCTTGCTTATCTCGGTGGACAAGATTCTATTGATGTATTCATCTCGAAACGCGTAACCGATAAAAATTATGATGTCCGCTTCTGATATCTTTGCTTGAAAGTACCGATGAAACACTTGGAAGAGATCATCAGTTGGCTGTCCTTTGAATCCTGGGTAAATAATCGCGTGCCGTTCGTGCTGTCCGTGAAAGAGCGGATTGCCAACATAAATGCGATCACCCCCACGAATCCAGTCTACGGAACCATGAAGCTTCGTTAGTCGCCCTTGCGTCATGAAAGTCGTGGCTGACAATGCCTTGAACTCCCAAAGAGTCTTATCAAGAATGGGTTGTGTGCCGCGAGTCCGTCCAGTCAATACAGGAGCCTTTGCGTACTCGATTGCCTCCTCAATTACGATATCGTAGTTCGTTGTGACAACCTCTATTGGATGCTTGTGCACCATCAACCCGTCAAAAAGAGGTATCCAGTTATTCTTTAACTGATCCTCCGAAGGTGGATCTCTATACAAATCGTAGACGCACTCGTTTATCCTTGAAGCTAGCGCTTGAATCTTACTTTTCGCAATGTTAGCAACATTCAGAATTGCTCCTAAATCTTCGCGACTGCCGACAGCGGAACTCAATCTATTGCCTTCAATGAACCAGCCAGGAATTGTTGAGCTATCGCTTGCCTTTCCTATAAATTCTCGCAGATCACCAATCAGCCATAGGACCTGTTCGATGTCAATTGGACCAGTTTTGTCCTTGAGAGTGAGATATTCCACGGCGCGCGCAAACAGATCATCCGCTGTTACATGTTGTGGAAGTCGAGCGAAGAATTCGACTGTGGTTGGATATTGTTGCGGATCAACCGCCTTGGAAGCTCCGGCTCCGGCAAATAGCAGTATCATCAGTGGGATTTTACCATCTTAGCTAGCCATTTTCTTGCATCGAACTCTGCCAAAATAGGTCTGAACACAGGTGCCTGTTTTTGGGGTTCAACGAACATAAAGTATGGTATAGTCCACTCACGCCTCCAAAACTGAAGCGGGCCGACTTGTGGTGACACACAAAGCCAGCCCTAGATCCTCAACCTTCGATCGAAAGGAAGAAGACCATGGCCAGTCATAGTAGCGCAAGCGTGCGCGAACACACACCTCGCATAATCAACTCAGTTAGAAATAACAAACTCAATCAGACGCAGATAAGCGACGTCCTTAGAAAGCGCGCGGAGTCTGTCATTAACGACAAAGCCACCGATGCCGAATCGCGGGCCATCATTCGATACGCTTTGGAAATTAACGATCCGATGCTTGCAGAGCTAGTGCAGTGGGCAGATGCCGGCGAAAGCATCGTAGACAATTTAGCTGCACAGGACGAATCGGAAAACGATCCACCCGAACAAAGGGTCGAAGCCTTGGCCGAGATGATCTGCCAGGGTGACGATCCCGGCACAAGAGCCGTCGCATTGCTTGTGTTGATGGCATCGATGGAAACTGTCGATGATTACAGCTCACTTGCGAAGACTATTAAGCATTGTGCTTTCACTCGGTGCTGCGAGTTGAATGTCTTCGGTATGGTTGACGCTCAAATTGAAATGCTTGAGCAAGAGTTATTCGCCCACCACTCGCATCTTTCCTGACTTCGCTCAATGGCCTCGGAACGTACTGTAGGGGCGGCCCTCCGTGGC
>DASSFI010000040.1:0-85078 GCA_035694465.1 Pyrinomonadaceae bacterium
AAATGACCCCGAAGATGGAAAAGAAAATGAATTCTGTCGAAGCGCCGGCCGGAAGATCGCCTGCTGCTGTACGTTGCAAGGCACCGCCAAATCCTTCCGGTTCGGTGAGCGAGTAAGCGATGAAACCCAGAGTCACGGCAAATATGAGAGCAAATGCAAAAGCGAGCAGCATGCCGAGAATCGATGCGACTCTGCTTACGACTGCTTTAGACGTGCGAAGCGAGTTGCGCAACAGTCGCCACTTGAGCCAGATTAAGGTGAGAAGTTGAGACATTGATTAATGATCCAAAACGCCTACGTCGGACTCGGTTCCAATCTCGGTGATCGCGCCGCGTATCTGTTGCTCGCTGTTCGTGGCATGCTCGACGCCGGTTTGGATGTTATTCGACTCTCTGGCATTTACGAAACCGAGCCGGTCGATCGTGAGGATCAGCCGGCGTTTCTGAATATGGTGGCGGAGTTACGAGGCTCGACGTTGCCCTCGCCTGACCAGATGATGGCGCGATTGTTGCGAATTGAGTATGCGTTGGGCCGCACTCGCGACCTGCCGAAAGGCCCACGAACCATCGATCTCGACCTGCTGATCTTTAAGGATTACCAATCAGATACTGAGTTTCTGACGCTGCCCCATCCGCGCCTGGCGGTGCGTCGTTTCGTGCTCGTTCCTCTGGTGGAACTGGTCCCCGGTCTGATTCACCCGGTCTTCGGTAAATCGCTCAGCGAGTTGTTGTCACATACAAAAGACCGATCAACAGTGGTCCGCTGGACGCCGTGAAACTGAGCGCCTCTTTGGAGCGCTCAGATTGATCTGTGTAATCTGTGGATACTATAATGCCCCCACTTGTTAGCACGCCCACAAAATTTCCCAGTTCCTCGTTCCACTGGCAATTCAATTGTCCACCAATCGTGGTGTAAAGAGAGCTGAAACATGCCCTATCTGAAACCAGAAAGACCTGAAAAGGTCAGTGCACCGTCTTTACGATCAAGCAAACAACGCGGCGAACGTCTCGTTTGTCTGACAGCCTACGACTACCCGACTGCGCGCATCGTTGACGAAGCTGGTATCGATATCATTCTCGTCGGCGACAGCCTCGGCAATGTCGTGCTGGGATACGGCAACACTGTTCCGGTGACGCTCGAGGAAATTCTGATTCACTTGAAGGCCGTGCGACGAGCGGTACAACGCGCTCTGCTGGTCGCGGACATGCCGTATGGAACTTTTCATACCGGCGACGACGACGCGGTGCGAAACGCCTTGCGCCTCGTCAAGGAAGGTGGGGCGGAGGCGATCAAGCTCGAAGGCGGTCACAAACGCGTGCATCTGGTGAAGCGTCTGGTGGACGAGGAGATCAGCGTGATGGGCCACATCGGCCTGACGCCACAGTCGATCAACCAGCTCGGCGCTTATCGCGTTCAAGGCAAGACTCCGAAAACAGCGCAGCAATTGATCGACGATGCGAAGGCAATGGAAGATGCCGGCGCCTTCGCGGTCGTGCTCGAAGTTGTGCCGCGCGAGATTGCCCAGATGATCACCGAGAGCCTGAGCATTCCGACGATCGGAATTGGCGCCGGTGTTCATTGCGACATTCAGGTGTTGGTCCTGCACGATATGCTTGGGCTAGGATTTGGTAAACAAGCCCGTTTCGTTCGACCTTACGCAAACCTGCGTGAGATCACGACTGATGCGGTAACCCGTTATGCCGACGACGTGAGAAATGGTACTTACCCGTCCGAATCAGAGTCGTACGCTCTGCCCGCAGAGACTGCCGAAGAATTAGAGATCCCATCGAGAGACTCAAAAGCCGAGAAGTCCTAATTCCAAAACCTCAAATATGGAGATCATTAATCGCCGTCAGCGCATGAGTTCAGTTGCGCGCAAGATCCGTCGTGAACAGGATCGAACTGTGGGTCTGGTGCCAACGATGGGCGCACTTCACGAAGGCCATCTGAGTCTGGTGCGTGAGGCGCGACGCATGTGCGACGTCGTGGTCGTTTCGGTGTTCGTGAATCCGACGCAGTTTGGACCAGGTGAAGACTTCGAGCACTATCCGCGCGATTTAACTAAAGACACGGCGTTGCTCACTGACTACAACGTCGATTACATCTTTGCGCCTCCGGTGGAAGAGATTTATCCGAAAGGCTTTTCGACTTACGTGAATGTTGACGGGCTTTCTGAGCAGTTCGAGGGCTCTTCGCGTCCGGGTCATTTTCGCGGTGTCGCGACGGTGGTGACGATACTGCTTAACACAGTCAGACCTGACTTTGCGTTCTTCGGACAAAAGGATGCGCAACAAGCACTCGTGATCCGTCGTCTCGTTAGAGATCTCGCATTCGACACTGAGATAGTGATCTTGCCGATCGTCCGCGAGGATTCGGGTCTCGCGATTTCTTCGCGCAATCTTTACCTGACGCCGGACGAGCAGAAGTCGGCAACGATACTTCATAAGGCGCTGGTGCAGGCGAAGCAGGCCTTCAAGGACGGTGAGCGAAATTCGAGCCGTCTTACTGAGTTGATTCGACAGACAATCGAATCTGAACCGCGAGCCCGGCTGGATTACGTCAGCGTTTCTGATGCCGAATCTCTGGAAAAGCTGGATCGAGTCGACGATCGTCCAACCCTTGTTGCGCTCGCGGCGTACGTCGGCAAAACGCGGCTCATCGACAATATGATTCTGAATAAAGTGAAGAAGAAAGACGTTGCCGGCCCACAGTAAGAAGCACATCCGTTTCACCCTCAACGGCGAACCCACCGAGGTCGCGTTCGCACCGCACAAGACACTGCTCGAAGTTTTGCGTGAGGATCTGAATCTCACCGGCACAAAACACGGCTGTGAGCTTGGCGAGTGTGGCACGTGCGCCGTATTGGTCGACGGCCGCTCGATTCTTTCGTGTCTGATGCTCGGTCTCGATGCTGAAGGACGCGAGGTAAAGTCGATCGAGGGTATGGCGAACGGCGCTGAGCTTCATCCGCTTCAGCAAACGTTTGCAGATCTCGGCGCGGCGCAGTGTGGTTATTGTTCGCCTGGTTTTCTGCTGGTAGCCGAAGAACTACTGGAAAAATCGCCGAACCCGACACGCGCCGAGATTCAGGAAGCATTGTCGGGCAACCTCTGTCGCTGCACGGGATATATTAAAATCTACGAGGCCGTCGAACTCGCCGCTGCTCGCATGCGTGGCGAAGAAATGGAATTGCCCAGAGAGAGTATCTACGGCCTTGAATAGATCTGCGTAATCTGTGGACAAGAAACTGAACATCGTTGGTAAGCCCTTTCGCAAAGTCGATGCCCGCGCGAAGTGTGTCGGGCAAACGAAGTTTGCGGACGACATCGTGTTGCCGCGGATGTTGTTCTGCAAGATGCTTCGTTCGCACTTACCACACGCGCTGATCAAAAGCATCGACGTTTCAAAAGCTCTCGCGCTTCCCGGTGTGTTTGCAGTGTTAACAGGTAAAGAGCTCCCGATTCCCTACGGCATCCTGCCGGTCAGTCAAGACGAGCACGCTCTCTGCATCGACAAAGTGCGTTTTATCGGCGATCCCGTCGCGGCGGTGGCGGCGATTGATGAAGACGTCGCGTTCGATGCGATGAACCTGATTGAAGTCGAATACGAACCGCTCAATACGATCTCGACGATCGAAGAAGCGATACTGATCGAGGAACCACGCATTCACGACTACGGCGACGTCGGCAACGTTCATAAGAAAGTGTCGCTTGAGTTCGGCAACATGGAAGAAGGGTTTGCCGAAGCCGACCTCGTTCGTGAAGACACTTTCTTTTACGAAGGCAACACGCACCTGCCGATGGAGCAACACGCGGCCGTTGCCCATTTTGATTCAGACGGAAAGATCACGCTCTGGAGTTCGACGCAAACGCCGCATTACGTTCATCGCGCGCTCGCGAAAGTTCTCGGTCTCCGGGCTAGTCACATTCGCGTGATTGCCACGCCGAATGGCGGCGGCTTTGGCGGCAAGAGCGATCCGTTTAATCACGAAGTCGTTGTTTGCAAGCTCTCGATGATGACCGGTCGTCCGGTGAAGGTAACGCTGACGCGCGAAGAAGTTTTTTATTGTCATCGTGGCCGGCATCCCGTTTTGATGAAAGTCAAAACCGGCGTGAAGAACGACGGCGCGATCACTGCAATGCACTTTCAGTCGTATCTCGATGGCGGGGCGTATGGAAGTTATGGTGTTGCCAGCACGTTCTACACCGGCGCGTTGCAAACCGTTACCTATAACGTACCGCGCTACAAGTTTCAGGGAATTCGAACTTTCACCAACAAGCCGCCGTGTGGTCCCAAGCGGGGGCATGGCACGCCGCAGCCACGTTACGCGGTCGAAGTCCAGCTCGACAAGATTGCCGAGCAACTGAAGCTCGATCCGGTCGAGATTCGTCGCAATCATCTCGTTCCGCCAAACACTGTGACGGCCAACTATTTGCGCATCGGCAGCATGGGTTTGGGCACGTGTATCGACAAAGTTGCGGCCGGCTCGCGTTGGAACGAACGATTCACGTGGGACCAGAACAATCGCAAACTGCCGTTCGGAAAAGGTATTGGTATCGCTTGCAGCTCGTATATCTGCGGCGCCGGCCTACCGATTTACTGGAATAACATGCCGCAGTCAGGCGTGCAGCTTCGTCTCGATCGACAAGGCGGCGTTTGTGTGATGTGCGGCTCGACTGACATTGGACAGGGATCGGATTCGATTCTGGCCTACATCGTCGCCGAGGTGCTCGGGATTGATCCTTTCGACATTCGCGTCGTTACTGCTGACACGGATCTAACACCGGTTGATCTCGGGAGTTATTCGAGTCGCGTTACTTTGATGACGGGGAACGCTGCGATTCAGGCGGCTGAGCGTGCGCGAGAGCTGCTGGTGTTGGCGGTGGCGGAGAAGCTTGGTGTTCCGATCGAGAATCTCTCGCTGGCCGAGCGCCGCGTGTTTGATGTTGAGAATCCCGAAGTAGGTGTTTCGTTTGCAGAAGCGATTGTACTCGCGGAATCGAAGTTTGGGACGATCGGAACGGTTGGGTCTTACTCACCGCCGCGCTCGCCGGGCAAGTTTAAAGGATCTGGCGTTGGACCATCGCCGGCGTACAGTTACTCAGCGGCGGTTGCAGAAGTCGATGTGAATCCTGACACGGGTATCGTGGTCGTCGAACGCGTTTGGATCGCCCACGATATCGGTCGTTCGATCAACCCGATGCTTGTGATGGGACAGGTTGAAGGCAGCGTCTACATGGGTCTTGGCGAGATTCTGATGGAAGAGATGGTCTATCGCGACAATCGCAATGTCGTGCACAAGTTTCCGTCGATGCTTGAGTATAAGAGTCCGACGACAATGGAAATGTGCGACGTCAAGACCTATCTCATCGAAGATCCGGATCCGAATGGACCATACGGCGCGAAGGAAGTCGGCCAGGGACCATTATTGCCCGTGCCACCCGCTGTCGCGAATGCCGTCTACAACGCTGTGGGCGTGCGTATTGATGAAGTACCGATCACGCCGGAGAAAGTCCTCCGCGCGCTGAAAGACAAATCCCGCGGGCGCAATGGTCGCTATGGTCCCGACTCGGTCCCACCAGTCGCCTGGCCTGAACCGTTGCGAGTATTAACACCTGCGGAGGGCGGCGACGGGAACGAGATGCCGCGTGTTGCTGTGCATTCTTAAGATGGATATAGGTTATGAATGATATTCACGAGAATGACGTTGTTGCTTTACTTGTCGATCGGCTAGGTGAAGGATTGTGTAGAGGAGACGTTGGTACCGTGGTACACGTTTTTGACGCCACGGCTGATCACCCAAGCGGCTTCGTAGTCGAATTTATTGATGAATCAGGAGCCACTCAAATTCTGGCTGACATCGTCGATCCGGCGATGATAGTGAAGCTTCGATTTCGGCCCGCTCGAGAAGCTGCGTAAGAATATCCACCCATGATGCGATTGCCCAAATTTGAATATCACGTTCCGCGGACCATGGCGGAGGCGGTGAGGATTATGGGCGATGCCGGGTTCGCTGGACAGTTCGTCGCCGGTGGGACTGATCTGTATCCCAACATGAAGCGACGCCAACAAACACCGACGACCGTAATCTCGGTCATGCGTCTGGCAGAGCTCAATCAGATCACAGGAGACGGAAACAGCGGCTTACAGATCGGCGCTTCAGTAACACTGACAGACATCTGCGAGAACCCGATCATTAATCGTGATTATCCAGTAGTGGCAAAAGCCGCTCGCACTATCTCAACACCCATACTGCGCAACATGGGAACCATCGGCGGCAATCTCCTGCTCGATACTCGCTGCAACTACTACGATCAGAATTACGAGTGGCGCAAAGGCATCAACTTCTGTCTCAAAAAAGACGGCGACGTGTGCTGGGTCGCGCCCGGAAGTTCGAAGTGCTGGGCAGTTCAATCGTCGGATCTAGTTCCGGTGATGGTTGCTATCGGCGCGAAGTTGCGCTTCGTCTCATCGCTCGGCGAACGCTTAATCGACGCGGCTGGGTTATACAACGACGACGGCATCGATTACCTGCGCAAGCGTCCCGAAGAACTCCTCGTTGACATTCAACTGCCACCAACCAACGGTTGGCGTGCTTCATATCAGAAACTGCGCCGTCGCGGTGCGTTCGATTTTCCTGTGCTTGGTGTCGCCACCTGGATCTCGACCGATCGCGACACCGTTACAGACGCTCGCATCATTCTCGGCGGCATCGCACCATCTCCAGTCGAGATCAAGGAAGCAGCAACCGCTTTGATCGGAAACCCGCTCACAGACGAACCGATCCGGGCAGCCGCTGAAGCTGCGTACGTCAAAGCCAGACCACTCGACAACACTGACTTCGTCTACCAGTGGCGCAAGCAGATGGCGCGTCAATACACGTTGCGTGCACTTCGCGACTTAATCATGTGAAAACCTGTACCGCAGTTCTTCTCGCCGCCGGGCGCTCCCGTCGCATGGGCGCTTTCAAACCGCTACTCCCTTTCGGAAACAAAACCGTTATCGAATGCTGTATCGACTCGCTGCGCGAAGGCGGCGTGGAAACGATCGTTGTCGTGCTGGGCCATCGTGCGGATGACGTGCGCGAGAAAGTGACCGGAGTTGGCTTCGCACTCAACCCGGATCCGGACAGCGAGATGGGCGTTTCGATCGCCGCAGGTATTCGCGAACTTCCCCGCGACGCACAGGCAACCTTTATTGCTCTCGTCGACTACCCGGCAGTTCCCGCAACAGTCGTCTCAACCATCATTAAAGAGTGGACTAACGGCGCTGAAATCGTGATACCAACGTGGCAAGGGCGAGGCGGACATCCGGTGTTGGTCGATCTCAAGTTCCGACCTGAACTAATGAAATTGCCTGCGAATGGCGGTTTGAGAGCGTTCTTTGAGGCTCACCGTGAAGCAATCACACGGTTGCAGGTCGAGTCGCCGTTCATTGCTCGCGACATGGATACGTGGGATGATTACAGGGCCTTACACTTGGAGGCAACAGGCAAACCGGCGCCCGAGCCCCCGCAGAATTAGACCAACGAAACTCTGGATGCACTCATCTAACGCACCATGCCGAACGTGAACATAAGCGGGCGGCGAAGGAGAGAGATGGTTCTGAGCCACAAAAGAGCACAAAAGACACGAAATAAAAAACGTCTTTTCGCCGGATTCATGATTGCGCTCGTAGGTTGCACGGCGCTGGCGCAGAATCCTGGTAACCAACGAGTGGATTTCTCACTGCGCTCGATCGACGGACAAACCGTTAGCGCTGAAAGTCTGCGCGGTGAAATCGTCGTGCTCGCATTTGGCGCGTCATGGTTACCGTTGTCCAGAACTCAACTTCAGGGTGTGCGCAAACTTGCCGATGAATACAGCAATCGCGGCGTGGTGGTTTACTGGGTCAGCACTGAGTCAGACGATCCAAAGTCGAAGAATTTCGCCAGCGATGATCAACTCCGCGGCTTCTCACAAAAGTATGGTTTGAAAGTGACTGTGCTAAGAGATCACGACGGAGCGGTTTCCAAGAAATTTGGTGTGGACCAACTGCCATCGATTGTGATCCTCGACAAAGAGGGCAACATGTCTGGTGGACCAATCGGCGGTCTCGACCCGAACGGAAATCTAGCCGGACAACTTGCCTCCCGGCTCGATAAGCTCCTGTAAATTTACGCGGATGAACGCGGATCTGATAACCTCTCCTCACGATGGCATTCACTCTTATCAATCCCGATGGCCTCGGTGCGCCCAGTGGTTATTCGCACGGCCTCGTCGCAGATGCGGGCGGTAAACTCGTCTTTATTGCCGGGCAAATCGCCTGGAACAAACAGCAACAGATTGTTAGTGACGACTTTGTCGAGCAGTTCGATCGGGCGCTCGCAAACGTCGTCACCGTGTTGAGTGCAGCGGGGGGAAAGCCGGAACACATTACGCGGCTCGTGATTTACGTCACCGACAAGGTCGAATACCGTAATCGGACAAGAGAAGTTGGCCAGCGCTATCGGAAGCATCTGGGTAAGCACTTTCCAGCGATGGTCCTGGTCCAGGTGGCCGGACTTCTCGACGACGCTGCAAAAGTTGAAATCGAATGCATGGCGGTGCTCCCGGCATGAAACAACCAACCACATTTCTCTTCGAACAGGATGAACAAGGCATCGCGACGATCACGTTGAATCGTCCGGAACGACTCAATGCGCTGACGTTTGAGGTTTATCGCGAGCTGACGGATCTGTTTGCGGCGTTGCGAGACGAACCCGGTGTCCGAGTCGTGATAATCACCGGGGCCGGACGAGCGTTCTGTTCCGGCGGCGACGTGCACGACATCATCGGCGAATTGTTTAGCCGAGACATGGAAGGACTACTCGAGTTCACGCGCCTGACGTGCGAGCTTATTCAAAACATTCGCGCGCTGCCGAAACCCGTGATTGCCAGTTTGAATGGCACTACCGCCGGCGCGGGCGCCTGCATTGCACTCGCTGCTGATATTCGTTTCGCGAGTGAAGCAGCAAAGATCGCTTTCCTGTTTGTGAAAGTAGGACTTGCGGGAACCGATATGGCGGCGTCGTACCTGCTGCCGCGAGTGGTTGGACTCTCGAAAGCAACCGAGATGCTCTACACGGGAGATTTCGTGAGCGCAACCGAGGCTGAGAGAATCGGTCTGTACAATCGCGTCATACCGGCCGGAGAACTCGCCACCGCTACACGAGCTTTTGCTGAAAAATTGGCCCGTGGGCCGGCGTTCGCGCTGGGCAAAACAAAAGAGATGCTCAATCGCGAACTCGACATGAACCTCGAAACTGCACTCGAAAGCGAGGCACAAGCTCAGGCCATTTGCATGCAGCATCCTGATTACCGCGAAGCATACGAAGCGTTTGTCGCCAAGCGTGAAGCAAAGTTCAAATGACTGCCAATGAGTGATCGCCTGATTACAGAACTTCCCTTTTTTACTCCCGAACAGCGCAACCTCGTGCAAAGTGTGTCGCAGTTTGTGGCCCAGGAGATTGAGCCTCGCGCTTCCGACGAAGAAAACATAGAAGGCCTGGCAAAGGACTTCGTTCAACTGCTGGCACAAGCCGGTCTCTTGAACTATGCCGTCGCCGAATCGAAGCTCGATGTTCGTTCTGTCTGTTTGATCCGCGAAGCGCTGTCTTACTCTTCTTCACTCGCCGATCTGGCTTTCGTGATGCAAGGACTTGGCACCTACGCGATTGCACAGGCAGCACCGGATCACGTTCGCGACTTCTGGCTTACGCGCGCCGCCAATGGGAAAGCAATCGCTGCGTTTGCTCTCACCGAACCTAATGCTGGCTCTGATGTCTCGGCAATTCAAACAACCGCTCGACGCGAAGGCGAAACGTATGTTATCGACGGACGCAAGCGTTTCATTTCCAATGCCGGCATTGCAGACTTCTACACGGTGTTTGCGAAAACAGGGACACGCGAAGATGGCCGTCCGATACTTTCTGCTTTCGTGGTCGGATCAAAGATGCAGGGATTTCGCGTCATCGAACGCACTGCGATGATCGCACCTCATCCGATCGGAGAAATTGCCTTCGACGCCTGTCGCGTTCCGGCCGAAGATATGGTGGGAAACGAAGGCGACGGTTTCAAACTGGCAATGGAAACGCTCGACACGTTTCGCGCCAGCGTCGGCGCCGCAGCCTGCGGCATGGCTCGTCGTGCTCTCAATCATTCGGTCCGTTATGCGTCCGTACGTAAACAATTTGGCCGTCTGCTGTCCGAGCACCAACTGGTCCAGGCCAAACTCGCCGACATGATCACAGAACTCGATGCAGCCCGGCTACTCGTCTATCGCGCCGCTTATGCACGCGACACTTCGAGCGAACGAGTGACACGCGAAGCGAGTGAAGCAAAATTATTCGCAACCGAAGCAGCCGGCAGAATCATCGATAGCGCCGTTCAAATCCACGGCGGCTCCGGCCTCGTCAGCGGCACCGTTGTCGAGCGTCTCTATCGCGACGTCCGCGCCCTGCGCATCTACGAAGGGACCTCCGAAATCCAAAAGCTCGTCATTGCCGGTCAATTGATTAAAGAACATTGAAGGTATCTTTTCTGTTTTTGTGCTTTTTTGTGGCTAAAAATGAAGATCAACATCATTGGTGGTGGGCCGGCGGGGTTGTATTTCGCGATACTGATGAAGAAGGCTAGTGCTTCGCATCAGATCAGGATCTACGAGCGCAATGGTCCGGATGATACGTTTGGCTGGGGTGTCGTTTTTTCCGGAAAGACGCTCGCGAATCTGCGCGCGGCTGATGAGGTTTCACATGCTGAGATAACCAAACAGTTCGAGGCATGGGACAACGTTGATGTCGTGCATCGCGACGCTAAAATTTCTATTCACGGCAACAGCTTCTCCGGAATTGCACGACTCCAGTTGCTGAAAATTCTGCAACGTCGGGCGGAAGAACTCGGTGTCGACATCGCGTTTCACAGTGAGATCCAGGACATCGAATCACTGCGCCAGGATTGCGATCTACTACTTGCCGCAGATGGCGTGAACAGCACCGTAAGATTGAGATACGCAGAACAATTTCAGCCCGAGCTAGACTTTCGTGCAAATCGCTACATCTGGTACGGCACCAACCAACTCTTCCACGGACTGACTCTGACTTTTCGTGAAAACAGTGCCGGCGTTTTCGCCGCACACTCTTACAAGTTCAACCCAACTACCAGCACGTTCATCGTCGAGTGTGATCCGAAGACATGGGACGCCGCCGGCTTCGAGCAAATGAGTCCCGCCGAAACTCTCGACTACCTCGGCGATGTTTTCGCAATAGACCTCGACGGCCACCTTCTGCTTTCAAACAACTCGAAGTGGATCAACTTTCTTCTCGTCAAAAACGGGAACTGGTTTTTTGAAAACGTGGCCCTCATCGGCGACGCGCTTCACACCGCCCACTTCTCAATCGGTTCGGGCACAAAGCTGGCCATCGAAGACTCGATCGCACTCGCCGATTCCTTCCAGCAAACAACCAACGTTTCGGACGCATTGACGCATTTCACACAAACACGCCGGCCGGTCATAGAAGACTACCAATCAGCAGCTTTTGAAAGCATGCGCTGGTTCGAAAACGCAGCGGCGTACATGCATCTCAGTCCCATCGAACTCGCATACGTCCTAATGACGCGCAGCGGTCGTGTCACCTACGACGATCTCAAACGCCGCTCTCCGGATTTCATCAGCAACTACGAACAATCCGTAAACAATCCGCGTTAATCCGTGGCCACCCAATGCGGTGGCTCAAGACGCCGGCGTCCCTCATCAACCGTCGCAACTCCCTCTTCATCGAGATCGACTCGATCCCACAACTTGCACGTCACTGGTCGATGCGCCTGGTCCAGCGCTTCGCAATAGTTCGTGTACGTACATCGTCGCACGAGTTCGCCACGACCAAGTTTTACCTTCAGAAACCAATCCGGATCGGCAAGCGCCTGTCGCGCCATCCCGACGATATCTGCCTGCTCGAGTCGCAAAATTTCTTCAGCGTGATCGAACGTCGAGATTCCTCCAGTCGCAACAATCGGTGGCGTAAAGCCGGCGACATTAACCGCTTTCTTGATCGCGGCCACGAGCGGGACACTTCGTCCGAATGGCCCAGTGGCATCAGAAAGCACAGTCGGCATGCACTCATATCCGCTCTGACCGGTGTACGGGTAAACAGCCTGGCCTACTTTCGGCTCCTGCGCATCTTCAAACTTCCCGCCTTTCGAAAGCGACAGGAAATCGAACCCCGCCGCTGCAAATTCCTTCGCGTAATAGATCGCGTCTTCAACACGACTGCCACCGTCGATAACTTCATCAGCCAGAAAGCGCACGCCAACCACGTAATCATCGCCCACTCGACTTCGCACTGCACGATAAACTTCGAGGGGCAAACGCACACGTTGCTCGCGCGACCCGCCGTAACCATCTGTGCGATCATTCTGCGCACTCAAAAAACCAGCCATCGTATAAGCGTGCGCGTAATGAAGCTCAACGCCATCGAAACCAGCTTCGCGGGCCCGACCCGCGGCCGCGGCAAAAATCCCGGGCAGTTCCTGCGGCAGATCGCGAATGTGTTCGAGGTGCGTATCTGTAACGCGCTCCCGATAGCCGTAACGAAGCGCTTCGAGCTCACGCGCCCGAAGAACAAACTCAACCACTTCGTCATCGGCGTTCTGCAAATAGTCGCGCACGTCTGTATCCGATTCAGTAAACCAATCCGAGTGCTCGGTAACTTCCGCGAGGGCGCGACGATGATGATCGTCTACTACTAAAAAACGTTGAAAATACTTCTCTTTCTCGGGACGTCGTTTGACCGAGAGAAAGTCGATGATCTGAATGAAAAGCAGTGTCTGTCCGTCACTCGCTTCACGCACAACATCGACAAGCTTGCGCAAACCCGGGATGAATCGATCGTCGCCGATGCGTAATAAAGGACCACTCGGGATGTCGCGCACGCCGGTGGCTTCAACCACGAGCACTCCCGGACGTCCTTCGGCAAAGCGCTGGTACCAATCGAGATTTTGTTGCGTCACAAAACCGTCTTCAGTCGCACGCCATGGCACCATCGCAGGAACCCAGGTTCGGCTCCTCGCTTCAAGCTTGCCGATGGCCACCGGACTGAACAGCCGGGAGTGAGCAGCCTGTTCCGCCGTAGGCCAGACGGTATCGAGTATTGGGTGTTTGATCGGATTCTTAAATTTCCACATTGTGTCTTCTTTAGATTACAGCCACAGATTACACGGATTACATGGATATGCGTAATCTGTTAAATTAACCGAAGCAGGAGGACGATACTTGTCTGACGATTTATTAAAGTGGCGTAGCGAATTTCCCATTCTCGAGAAAGCTGTCTACTTGATCTCGCACAGCCTTGGTGCAATGCCTCGCGCGACTCATGAACGGCTGCAGGAATATGCTGACATCTGGGCGAGCCGCGGCGTGCGCGCATGGGCCGAAGGTTGGTGGGACATGCCAGTCACCGTCGGCGACGAAGTCGCGCGCATCATCGGCGCCGATCCCGGCACGGTCGTAATGCATCAGAACGTCTCGATCTGCCAGTCGCTTATTCTTTCCTGTCTGACTCCGACGCCACAACGAAATAAGATCGTCTATTCGGAGTTGAACTTTCCGTCGGTAATGTACGTCTACGAAGCTCATGCTCGCGACGGAAGTCTTAAAATCGACATCGTTAAGTCAGACGATGGGATGACTGTTCCCCTCGAGCGACTGCTGGCTGCGATCGATGAGACAACTCTCCTCGTTCCGTTCTCGCACGTACTCTTCAAGAGCGCGTTCCTGCAGGATGCCAAAGCCATTATTGAAAGGGCACACGAAGTCGGCGCGATGGTCGTGCTCGACACTTATCAATCGGCAGGCACAGTTCCATTCAGCGTGAAAGAGTTGAACGCGGATTTTGCGACCGGCGGTTCAGTTAAATGGCTCTGCGGTGGACCAGGTGCGGGTTATCTATACGTTCGGCCCGATCTGCAAACCACGCTCGAGCCCAAGACAACCGGCTGGATGGCCCACGAATCACCATTTGCATTCGACACGGCGCTTCGTTACGCACCCAACATCACTCGGTTCCTGCACGGCTCACCCGCGATTCCAGCTCTTTACGCAGCTCAATCGGGTTATCGCATCATCAACGAAATCGGCCTCGAGAAGATTCGCGAGAAGAGCATGCGTCAAACGGAGTATTTGATTAGTCTCGCGGAAGAAGCAGGCTTCACAGTTACGAGTCCAAAGGACGTAAAACGGCGCGGCGGAACGATTACAGTTGCTCACGAACACGCCGCCGCGGTTACAAAGGAACTGATTCACCGCGAGTTTATCGTCGACTTTCGACCAGGCGCCGGAATTCGCATCTCGCCACACTTCTACACGACTGACGATGAGCTGGAGCTTGTGATCAAAGAGATGAAGAAGATCAGCGAGAGTGAGAGTTATCGCGAACACGAAGCAGCGGGGGCAGCATTCTAAATGCCCGACAACTACGGCGACAATCCGCCTCTCTCCTACAACAAGTATTTACGGGTTCAGGATCTGATCAATCTTCAGGACTGTCTTTCGTCGCCCGTTCATCATGATGAACTGTTGTTCATAACCGTTCACCAGGCGTACGAACTTTGGTTCAAGCAGATTCTGCACGAGATCGACGCGGCCATACAATTACTCGAAGAACATCGCGTAGCGGCGGCGACTCGGGCGATACAGCGCGTGGTCGCTATTGAAAAGCTGCTCGTAAACCAGATTCACATTCTCGAAAGCATGACGCCGATCAGCTTTCTCGCGTTTCGCGATCAACTCAATCCTGCCAGCGGTTTTCAGTCAATGCAGTTTCGCGAGATCGAGTTTTCTTCGGGGCTGAAAGACACACGGATTCTGCGCGAATTCGAAACTGATAAGTTTGCTCACGAACGGCTGGAAGCACGCATTTCACAGCCAACTTTGGCGGAGAGTTTTTATCGTGTGCTGCAACGTCGTGGCTTACAGGCTCCGCTGAGCGCGTCAGACGCCGATCAGACGCAACAAAAAAAGGATTACGAAGCTCGCACTCGAGCCGTACTCGAAGTCCTGACTCACTTCGAAGATCGATACGAAGAATTTCAACTTGCAGAAGCGTTGCTCGAACACGATGAGTACTTCGCACTCTGGCGCTCGCATCACATCAAGATGGTCGAGCGCATGGTGGGCGCCAAGCGTGGCACCGGCGGATCGGAAGGAATCGGCTACCTTAAGACTACGCTCGACAAAAAATTCTTCCCTGAGCTTTGGGAAGCACGCACTTATCTCGACGCCGGTCACGGTGACGGCGGTTGTCCGTTTGCACATTGATCAAAGGAACGGGTGATGGAGAAAGACAGAAGATCGGCTCCGCGGATGAGAGTGAAATTACCGGCCCGCTGGGAAGGTGTGCTCTCGCGCGAAAACGCCACTGTTACCGATCTGAGCCGTAATGGCTGTTTCGTACTCACCGGCGGCAAGGTTGAAGTGAAAGAACTCGTCTGGCTCGAGATTCAACTCACGGATCAACAGAAGGTAAACTTCTGGGCCGAGGTCGTCGATGCAGCTTCCGACATTGGCTTCGCCCTAAAATTCAATTCAAGCAGTCCGGAAGACGACGCTGCGTTGACGAAGTATTTGGATGGGCTATTCCGATCACAAGGTCAGAAGACGATTTAGCGAACAAGCTGCGAAAGGCTTACTTTTACAGGATTGAACAAGATTTACATGTTAATCCTGCTTAATCTTGTAAATCCTGTCTAATCAAGTGCACAACTCCTTTCCCGAACGGTTCAACATGGCCGATTATTTCCTCTACCACAACCTGGAGGAAGGTCGGGAGAACAAGGTCTGCCTTTACTTCGAAGATCGAAAATGGACCTACGGTGAAGTAGCGCGCCTCTCAAATCAAAGCGGCAACACCTTGCGGGAATTCGGTGCGAATATTGAAGACCGCGTTTTGATGGTCCTGCCTGATTGTCCTGAGTTTGTTTGGACGTGGTTTGGAGCAGCACGCATCGGAGCGGTGATCACGATGGTGAATCCCCTCCTGCCCGCCGCGGATTACGAGTACTACCTCGATTACACTCGAGCCAGAGTGGCAATCATTCATCACTCAGTGTTGCAGACGTTCGCTGAAGCAGCGGCGAGTGCGCGCTATTTGCGAAGCGTGCTGGTCGTTGGTGATACCGAACTGCCCGTTAACACCAGCATCAAATGGATCAAATTCGACGAGGCAGTAAACTCGGCGCCGGAAGAATGTACGCCCGCTGATACACGCCGCGACGATATTGCCATCTGGTTGTTCACTTCCGGTTCGACAGGCCATCCGAAAGGCGCGGTCCATCTTCAGCACGATCTCCCTTTCAACACTGAAGTCTTCGCCAAAGCCACCATGGGAGTCAGCGCTGACGATCTGACTGTGTCCGTACCGAAGCTCTTCTTCGGCTACGCAACCGGCACAAACCTCCTTTTCCCGTTTGCCGTCGGCGGCGCGACCGCATTGTTTGCGGAACGATCGACGGCGGAGAAAATGTTCGAAGTCATCAAGCGCTTCCGACCGACGATTCTCACGACTGTTCCCACCATGATCAATGCGATGTTGAATGTGCCCGGCGCTTCGGCGGAAGACCTTTCGAGTCTTCGTTTCTGTTACTCAGCCGGCGAAGCGTTGCCCAAAGAACTCTACGAGCGCTGGATGAACGCATTCGGTGTGGATATCTGCGACGGCATCGGCTCCGCGGAGATGTTTCACATCTACATCACCAATCGGCCCGGCGATATCAAACCGGGAAGTCTGGGCCGCATCGTCAACGGTTATGAGGCGAAGATTGTCGACGCTGACGACAATGAGGTCACAACCGGCGGAATGGGGACGCTAAAGATCAAAGGCGACTCTGCGGCACTCTGTTACTGGAACGCGCACGAGAAATCGAAGGAGACTTTCGCCGGCGATTGGTGCACCACTGGCGACCAGTTTCACGTCGACGAGTCAGGCTACTACTGGTATCACGGCCGTACGGACGACATGCTGAAAGTCTCAGGTGTCTTTGTTGCTCCAGCGGAGATTGAAAATTGTTTGCTGCAACATGAGGCGGTGTTGGAGTGCGCTGTGGTGGGCCATGAAGCCGACGGTCTCGTGAAACCGAAAGCGTTTGTTGTGTTGCGTGCAGGTTTTGAGAGCGGCGATCAGCTCGTCGAAGAGATCAAACAGTTCGTAAAGGCTAATATCGCCATTTACAAATACCCCCGCTGGGTCGAGTTTGTCAGTTCCCTTCCGAAAAACGATCGCGGCAAGATCGATCGGCGCCAATTAAAAGCCTCAAAATAGTGCGTCTGGATTCTAGAGTCCTCGTCTGAAATCGGGAATTACGGTCCTCTCTAGTATCTTCGAATCCGTTTTTATTAGACATTTACTAGAGTTGACGACGCCAACTCAATGGCCCGTCACTTGCGGACTAACGGCAACCAAGGCTTACGTGTGTCGATTTGCTTTCACCGCCACTCAGCGCAGGACTCCCTTCTGCGTCCAGCTTCGGTTCATGTCTAGGGTAGGTGCGGCTCCCAACTAGAAGTTAGTGAGTTTTATTTCGAGACCCTAGGAGAACTCCGTGAAAAAAACCCTCTTGATAACTGCGGCGTTCGTGTTGTTGGCGTTTCCGGCATCGGCCCTGGCTGATGTTGTGACGTTCACATCTCCCACGACCGCTGCCAATAACGACGGTTCAACTGACAATCTCAACGAAACTGACTACGCAGGTGGTTCTCATCAGTTCGATCTTGATCACCACAATGCGTACACATGGCAAATCAACAACATCCCCAGTCTGGCAGGACAGACGATTACCAGCGCCACGCTGACTTTCCGAAATATCGCCAACTGGGACACAAACGCAAACATGTTGTTCGTGCACTTATTGAACAGCGCCAATGCCGGCTTCAACGGTAACAACCAGATTGCAAGCGTTGTAGATGAGACTGGATCACCAGTCCCCGCCGCCAGCATTGACGACTATTTCCTCGGCGCCAACACGCTTGGACCGGGAGGTTCAAACAACACTCTCCTGTTCCAACGTGGCTTCAACATGGTGGGCCAGGGCGCAAGTGCATATTTCGCTGGACCAGGTACCTACGTGGCCCAGAATTACGTTTACACCTTCAACGCGGCGCAACTCGCAGCCCTCGCGGCTTATATTAACGCCGGAAATAACATTGCTTTCGGATTCGATCCGGACTGTCACTTCTGGAACGACGGAATCGTGTTTAGTTACACCACTGCTCCGAATTCGGTTCCTGAACCGGTGAGTATGGTCCTGCTTGGTACTGGATTGGCGGGTCTGTATCTAAAGCGACGACGACGCAAAATAGCGTAGCCCCATTTAGAACGCGGATGAACGTGGATGAACGTGGATCTGAAAAGAAATTTTCCTGATCCGCGTTCATCCGCGTAATCCGCGTTTTTATTTATCGGCGGCGCTCGAGATCGTAGTCGCGGAGACGTCGATAGAGTGTGGAGGGAGAGATGCCGAGGATCTCGGCGGTTTTGCCTCTGTGCCAACCAGTCTGTTCCAAAGCCGCGAGAATCTGCTGTCGCTCAACTTCTCTCAGCGAGCCCGGTGTTGAGGCAGAGGGTTGAGCCACAACCGAAGCCTCACCGTTCACAACCGGAGCGGCAACACTCGTCATCGGTGCAGCCGGCACGGACGGACGCGTTACTTCAGGCGGTAACTCCGAGATCGTGATGCGGCCATTGTTGGAAAGAATTACGGCGCGTTCCAAACAATTCTTCAACTGCCTCACGTTGCCGGGCCAGTGATACAAACGCAACGCTGTGAATGCTTCCTCAGTCAATTCCGGCGGATGAGTTCCGGCCACTACCTTGAGCAGATGACGCGAAAGGGGTTCGATATCTTCCGGACGCTCTCGCAACGGCGCCAGGCTAATCTGAAATCCGTTTATTCGATAGAGCAGATCCGATCTGAACACGCCATCATTAACCACCGTATCGAGATTCCGGTTCGTCGCGGCGACAATACGTACATTGACTTCGACCTTGCGAACGCCGCCGACTCGGAAGAACGTGCGCGTCTCGATCGCACGCAGGAGTTTCGCCTGCAACTGCGCCGGCAGCTCCGTAACTTCATCGAGAAACAGTGTGCCACCGTCAGCGAGTTCGATTAGACCAAGCTTTCTACCCTTCGCTCCCGAGAATGCTCCTGCCTCGTAACCAAACAGCTCTGACTCCAACAGCGATTCCTGAAACGCCGCACAGTTCAGATCCACAAACGAAGCGTCAGCGCGATTCGAGAGCCGGTGAATCGCATGGGCCACGAGCTCTTTTCCGGTGCCTGATTCGCCGGTAATTAGCACCGATGCTTCCGACGGCGCTACTCGTTCGATCAGGCGGATCGCTTCCTTCATCAATTCCGAAACGCTAACGATCTCCGGCAGTGCCGACTGTCGCGCGAGTTGTTCGCGCAGACGTGTATTGTCGACCCGCAATCTACGCTTGTCAGCGGCCTGCTTCACCCGAACGTCGAGCTCAGTGATGCTGTAGGGTTTGGTGAGGTAATCGTAAGCGCCGAGTTTCATCGCCTCGACCGCGGTTTCAACCGTCGCCTGTCCGGTCAACATGATCACTTCCGGCGGGTTGGGCCGTTGATGAACACGCCGCAACAGCTCCATACCGTCGATGCGCGGCATGTTGATGTCACACAACAACACGTCGACATTGCTTTCCTCGAGCTTGCGCAACGCGGCTTCGCCGTCTGGCGCGGCCTGCACTCGATAGCCCAGCCGCTCCAATTCCTTTTGCAAAACGAGACGGAGATTGGCTTCGTCTTCTGCGATCAGAATTCGTGCCTGCTGTTGCTGCTCACTCAAACTGTCTGTTCCTCGCTGAGCTTGACTGCGGAAAGGGTAATCGTGAAAGTGGTGCCTGCCCCCACTGTTGATTGCACGTCAAGAGTGCCGCCATGCTCGGTTAAGATACCATAACACACGGCCAGTCCGAGACCGGTTCCCTGGCCAATCTCCTTCGTCGTAAAGAATGGTTCGAAGATCTTGGGCAGGTTTTCCGGTGGTATCCCCACTCCCGTGTCGCATACGTCTACCACCACCTTCTGGTCCTCATTTCGTCCCACGATGGTCAGCGATCCGCTCTCACCCATCGCATCCAGAGCATTGGTCGCCAGGGCAATAACTGCCTGTTGCAACTGTCCCGGATCGCCTGAAACCGGCCGCAAATCGTCTGCAATATCAACTTTGAACTGGATCCGTGGATTCCGTTTCTGATGCGATAAAAGCCTGACCGCCGATTGAATCACGTCACCGAGATTGATAGTCACGTGATCTGACATTCGTGTGCGGCTGAAGTCGAGCAGGCCCATCGTGATGCTCTTACAACGAAACGCTTCGCTGCGAATCAGACCAAGGTAGTCGCGCAGATCCTCGAGTCCGGCTGAGCCGTCAAACTCGCCGTCGTTCAAGCGTGCTTCCAGTGATTCTGCACAAGCTGAGATCGTCGCGAGGGGATTGTTGATTTCATGGACCACACCTGCGGCAAGCCGGCCGACCGCAGCGAGTTTCTCAGCTCGAGACATGGCCCGATTGGCTTCAACTCGATCTGTTACTTCCTCCCCGACCGTGATGACATGACTAACGCGATCGGTGTTTTCGGCCCACATCGGAATCTTGCTGATGACCCAGTGACGAATGTCACCATTCGCCGATGTAGTTTCCTGATCGATGCGTTCGATCTCACCACTCTCGAAAACGCGCGCGAATTCTTCTTCCAGCACGTCGCGAGGCTGTCGTGTCAATACTTCGAAAACATTCTTGCCGAGCACAGAGCCACGCGGAATACCCAGTTCGCCGAGTTCGCGATTGCGATTCCACGCCACCACGCGATACTCGCGGTCGATCGCATAAAGCGACAGCGGCAGGCTATCGACGATCGCTTCGATAAATCTCTTTTGCGCTTCACTCTCCGCGGTTCGTCTTTCAACTTCTCGCGCCAGGCTTACGGATGTATCTCGGGCGGCCTGATACAGCGAACAGATGTGGGCTGCGAGCGAAGTCTGTTGCGCGGCTGCTTCGATCAATCGTCGCTCTGTGTCGCCACATTCCTCACGCCGATCGAAGGCTACGATGAGCGCGCCTTTCGAACGTCCTGCAAATCGAAACGGCGAGATGTATTCAACGGCGTGAGCATCGTCACGAAGCAGAAACAAACTCTTATCCGTGTTTAAAACCGAGTTTGCCGAATCGGCTGAGCGTAACCATAACTGCATCGCATCGCCGTCGAGCAAGCTTGTGTCGTCGGCACTGCCTTCCCGGTCAAAGACGCACATTGCGTGTTTGTCGCGCCCGACGTTCACAAACGCCGCACACATCGAAGCGTCGATGGCTTCGTAGGTCGCGCCGGCAACACGACGAACGAGTTGTTCGGGTTCGAGAGCGCGGAGGAGTCCGCGTCCGATGTCTGAGAGAAATCTGAGTTCGCGATTACTTCCGATCAGAGCCCATTCGCGCTGAGATGTGCGGACGTGCAGACTGACACGCGACAAAAGCTCGCCGGGAGTCGAGGGTTTGGTGATGTAGTCGTCGGCGCCGGCAGTGAAAGCCTGTACCTTGCGCGCTTCGTCGTCGCTTTCAGAAAGCGCGATGATGGGCAACTTGCTGGTTGTTGGCTGGGCACGCAGCAGTTTGCAGAGCGCGAGCCCGTCGACGCCCGGCATCTCGAGGTCGAGAGCCACGAGATCGCAGCGCACGCCTTTCAACACCCGGAGCGCAGAGGCTGCTTCGGTGGCAGTCACGACACGGTAGTGCGCAGTCTCGAAGATTTCGCGGAGCCGGTCACGGGCCGCTGCGTCGTCGTCAACTATTAGGAGTGTTGCACTATGATTTTCGGCGGGAGCTACCATGCTTTCAGCAGGGCACGTCGTGAAGACACGCCACCGTGCGATTGAAAGCGATGAGTGAGGAGTATGTCAAGATTTCTTATCCACAGATTACGCAGATTCAATTAATCAATCTGTGTAATCTGTGGATAAGCCAGCCGCTGCTGTCAGAAGGGCGGAGAATTTCGCAGATCGGCGCTAATCGGTTCATCCCCGATCCGCGTAGATCTGTGGTCCGACTTCATCCGGTACATTTCGTTGTCTGCGGCGATTACCAGTTGGTCGAGAGTTTCGCCGTGAACACCAAACGTCGCGGTGCCGATGCTGATACCGACGCGGGCGAAGCGATTTTTGCCGACTGGAAGCGCGAATTTCGACACGGCGCTCTCGATGCGCGAGCAAAGATCTTCAACCTGCGAACCGACAACTTCCTGCACCAGAGCCACAAACTCATCGCCGCCGTTGCGCGCCAGAAAGTCGTACTCGCGCAATTGGCCCTGAATCAGATGAGCCACTTCGCGCAACATCTTGTCGCCAACCTTGTGACCGTAGGTGTCGTTCACGTTCTTAAACTCATCGAGGTCGAGCATCATCACCTGGAACGAGCGATCGGTGCGCCGCGCGCGTGCCGCTTCCTCCTCAAAACGCAAAGCCAGATAACGCGCGTTTGGGAGACCCGTGAGGGGATCTGTTAACGCATTCGACTCTGCTTCTGCGTGTTGCATTGCATTTCCGAGGGCGTCGGAAGCAAGTCGTGTCACCGTCTCCAGCAAGCGCATGTGATCGTCGTTGTACTGTTCGAGATCACTCGAGTAAACCGAGAGGGCGCCTAACAACAGATCGTCCTTGAACAACGGCAACGATGCCATCGAACGATACTTGATTCCTGCTTCGGGATTGATGTCAATAAAATCAAGACTCGGATGGAGCTGATTAACAGGACTGCGATTCGCGAGCGCAAAACCGGTGACACCTTCGCCGAGGGCAATACAGCGGCCGGCTAACTTCTGTGCGTTCTTGCCAACCACGTGGCGAGCAGACGCATAGCCTTTGTTCTCGTCGTAGAAATAGACAACGCAGGTATCGAACGGAACCACGTGGCCCACCTTGTCCACGAGTATCTCGAGGGTGTGTTCCACATTGAGCGAAGTCCCAAACGTACGCGCGATTTCATACAACGCGTACACTTCGCGATGCGCTTTCTTGATCTGGTCGTAAGCGATGTACGAACCACGCTCGCGCGTCTGAGTCATGTCCACTTCACTCAGTTGAATCGGTGGCTCAGATGAATAATTCGCGGGTTGATGTTCGAGTCCGAGTCTGGCGATCTCGGCCTCGAATCGTGGCAGATGCTTGATGAACTGTTCAACTATTACCGGATCGAAGTGAATTCCCGCGCCGCGAAGCAACAGAGCCGTCGCTTCATCGAGCGTCATGCGGCGGCGAAACGGTCGATCCTCCCGAATTGAATCGAAGCAATCGACCACTGAAATGATGCGCGCCGTGATCGGGATTTGTTCGCCGCGCAGCCGGTCCGGATAACCGCGGCCATCCCACTGTTCGTGATGATGTCTCACGATCGGAACTACCGGATAAGGAAAGTCCACGCGACTGAGGATCTGGGCTCCAACAACCGTGTGGATCTTCATCTTCTCAAACTCTGCGTGGGTCAGTGGTCCAGGCTTGTTCAGGATATGCGGCGGCACCGCCAGTTTGCCGACGTCGTGAAGTAACGCACCTGCTTTCAACGCGGCAATTTCGTCCAGGCCAAGACCGAACACCTCGCCCATTCCCGCTGCGTAAATCTGCACGCGTCGTACGTGGCAATGCGTGGTCTGGTCTTTAGCGTCGATGGCAGTGGCGAGAGCTTCGGCCGTCGCGAGGTGAAGCTGGCTCAGTGCTTCGATCTCGTTTGTCTTGGACTGCAAACGAGATCGAGCACTGCGATAGATGAGATAGGTTGCAAGAATCGAAATCGGAGTGAGTACGAGATAGGGCAAAAGAAACGTGCCGTAGATCAGTTCGAGCAAAAGGGGAACAACCAGCAACGTCCACGCGATCCATAGTTGGTTTGCGTGCCACCACTGCGACAACAACTCGCGCACTGAAGCTGCCGGAGACAGAACAGGGAGCAACTCCGGTCTGTCTCCGGCGATGTGGGCAAGTGGCAGCCCTTGTCGGGCGGGCTGCCGTGCTGGGTGAGATGTGTCACGACTCGTTGTTGGTGTCATAGAACTTTGCGGCTACGGACCCCGTGCGGAGAGCCCGCGAAGCCCAAAGGCCTCTTCGCCGCGCTGTGCTACTTTTCAACTACTGTGCCGCTCGAAATTCCTCGATTTCTCGATTAATTCTTTGGTTTTGTTCCATTCTGACAGGTCAGATTGAGAACTTCAGTCAAGCTGATAAACTAGCCGCGCCTGATCATGGAAGCTCGTCCTAAACAAGTTGGATATATCGATCTGCTGCGACGCAATCGCAGCTTCAGACAACTGTGGCTTGGTCAGGTTGTGAGTCAGATGGGCGATTGGTTCGACACGCTTGCGCTTTACACGCTCATTCTGCAACTGACTGGTTCGGGTCGCGACGTTGGTCTGCTGTTGGTCGCGCGCTTTGTTCCGAGTTTTTTCTTCGGACCGATTTCGGGTGTGATTGCTGACCGCTTCAGCCGGCAGAAGATCATGATCATCTCCGACATCCTGCGCGCGATCGTCGTGCTTGGATTTCTTTTTGTACGTCGTGCCGATCAGTTGTGGATCATTTACGTCTTGACGGTTTTGCAGCTCGGACTCTCAACGTTTTTCGAACCTGCCAAAACAGCGGCTATTCCTTCCATTGTCGAACCTCGTGAACTCGTCACTGCAAACGCGATCTCGTCGGTTACATGGTCGGCAATGCTCACCCTCGGCGCCGCCATCGGCGGCCTAATCACCAGCACACTCGGAACTGATGCGGCTTTCGTTCTCGACGCCGCCAGCTACGTGTTATCGGCAGTTTTAATCGCTAACATTCGCGTTCCGAAACGTCAGAAACGTGAACGACAGAAAGTGTCGCTCGGGCGACTATTGGGAATAACCGAGACGATCGACGGAATTCGATACGTCAAAGATCGTCCTAAAGTGCTCGCCGCGTTGCTGGTAAAACCTGCCTGGGGTCTGGGCGGAGGAATACTCACGCTATTAGCCGTCTTTGGCGAACGGATCTTTCCGATGGGTAAGAATGCCGGCGGTGGTATCGGTGTACTATTCGCAGCCCGTGGAATCGGCACCGCTGTCGGCCCGCTGGTCGCGAGACGGCTCTCCGGCGAAGGCGAGAAGGGCATGCAAGCTTCCATCGGCATTGCATTTCTGATCGGCGGCGCTTTTTACATCGCCTTCGGACGCGGAACGAACTTCATCTTCGCGCTCGTTGTGCTCGGCATCGCACACTGTGGCGGCAGCATTCTCTGGGTATTCTCAACCGTGATACTACAGAAAGAAGTAGTGGATAACTTTCGTGGACGTGTCTTTGCGGCAGAGTTGGCGCTCGTGACGCTGACGATGGCGGCTTCTAATTACGTGACAGGCGAGTTGCTGACACGCTTCAACATGTCGCCGCGCACGGTAACTGTCGGGATTGGTGTCATATTCCTGTTACCCGGTATTACGTGGTTTCTGACGCGGCGCTGGTGGAATCGAAGCATTCGCGTGGCGCCGAGCTTAATACAAGTGGACGAGCAACAAGCCGTGCACTCATCGGTAGGTAACGACTGACATGCGAACTAAAGTCGGAGTTATGGGATCGGCGGCGTCCGAGAGTGCGCGTCTGGAGACCGGGAACACACTCGTCGCCAAAGCAGAACGTTTGGCGCAAGCGATCGCAGACAAAGATGTGGTACTACTCACCGGCGCCACTACCGGCATTGTCTACGTTGTTGGGAAGACAGCTCACGACGCGGGCGCGTTTCACGTCGGAATCTCGCCGGGAAGCAATGAACGCGAGCACAGCGACCTCTACAAGTTGCCGGTTGATGCGTGCGACACGTTGATCTACACGGGGTTTGGATTAAAAGGGCGAAATGTAGTACTGGTCAGATCGTGTGACATAGTGTTGTTCATCGCCGGAGCAATGGGATCGCTCAATGAGTTCACGATCGCGCACGATGAAGGAAAGATTATTGGCTGTTTGACAGGAACCGGCGGCGTGGCGGACGAGTCGGAGTATCTGCTACAGCGCTTCGGGAAGCGAACGGCAGCGCGAGTCTTTACAAGCGATGATCCGGAGCAGTTGATTAACGATTGTTTGAGTGGGCTAAAAACCAGTGAAGGGTAGAGATTCCACGGTTAGTTTCACGAAGATTACATGATTGACAGGATTTACATGATGATTTCCGAGAATCTTGTTAATCCTGTCAATCTTGTAATCTTCGTAAAATTGACTCTTTGTCGATCATGACTCTAATCATCGCGCGTCACGCAAGCCATCCGATCAGCGAAACCGACTTCGAAAATCCCATCTGGCAGCAGTGCCAGGACGTCACGATCAATCATTACTGGTCCGGTGAATCCGCGATTCCGGATCGTCACGCTGAAGCAAAAATTTGCTGGTCTGACGAAGCGCTTCACGTTCGCTTTGTCGGCGTGCAGCGCGAACCGTTGGTAGTTTCCGACAATCCACAAACGGAAAAGAAAACACTCGGATTATGGGATCGTGACGTCTGCGAGATCTTCATCGCGCCCGATCCAACGAGTCCGTCACATTATTTTGAGTTTGAAGCAGCGCCGACCGGCGAGTGGATCGACCTTGGGATCATCGTAAAGCCCGAGGGTAGAGAAACAGATTGGGACTTCGTTTCGAGGTTCAAGACAGCCGCGAGACTCGAGCACGAGCAACTGCTCGTCGGGATGAAAATTCCGTGGAGTGATGCGATTCCGAAACCAAGCTCAGGTGATTCGTGGCGAGTGAATCTGTTTCGTTGCGTCGGTCCGGAAGCTCCTGAGCGCTATCTGGCATGGCAGCCGACAAGGACCCCCGAACCAAATTTTCACGTACCTGAGGTATTTGGAATACTGCAGTTTGAACTGTAGCTCCGATCAAGTCTGATTAGTCATCACTTTCGCGACGTACTTAACAAAATTATCCCGATCCGGATCACTCATTTCCACGATCCGCGTTCCAATCACATACCCGCCTTCATCCTCCAAACTCTCGTACCGCACTGGCGCCACCCGCATCTCAACCGACCCGTTCGGCAATTCCAGCCTGACGTGCAGTTTCCGATCCTCTCCGGTCAAATAGTGTTCGCCGATTCGAATCGCCGGCACAACCAGCGCCAGCCCTGTCGTACTGACGTCGAGCGTGTACCCCTCAAGCGACGGCAAGCGTCGATGCCCATTGGAACTCACACGCGGATCTGACAGGCTCAGAGTGAAACTCAGCCGGGCGCGCACACGCTTGGAATGCCGCCGATTGCCGACGAAACGGCGGAGTCGTGACACGATCCTGCGGGGCAATTCCGACATTCTTCGAAGCCGCTAATAGTCTCGGACCAAATTGAGGTAGGGCACAGATCGGGAAGCGATTGGGGGCTGGTCGCAAAAGACATTCTAGAGAACCCGCTTGTACTGACGCAATACTTTAATTCTTTACCACCAGTGGTTTTCCGCCTGAGTCGCCGCTGCGGACACCCGACGCGTCCAAAAAGAACGAGAGACGGCCCGTGCGGCCGTACTGGGCGGGCTCTGCCGTGGCGTACCACGACTTCCCGTCGACGGCGCGAATCACCTGAAAGCGATAGCCGGTTGTTTCCACGCCTTCGAGGTCTTTGGGAATAAATCCGGCGGCGATGAGTTCTGCCAGGTTGCCGTATTGGCCGTTGTGGCCCTGGCTATACGCGACTTGGGCCAGCGTGATGCGCGTCATCATCTCCTGCACGTCGTCGTGATGCGCGTTGATGCGTGCCTCAAAGAAAAACTTTTTGCCGGCTTTCTTGACGAGCTCGAGGTTTTCCCGGTCGCCCACGATCCAGGCGTTATCGATCTTGATGAGAGCGGCCGGCTCGACCTTTTCCTTGCCTTCCGCGTCGACCACCTTCACAAATACTGTGGCCACATCGCCGCTGATCTGTTCACCCGTGATGTCGACTTTCTCGGGAATCTTTTCACTGACTGCTACCGCCATCCGATCGAAATCCGTTTTGAGGTCGTTGTATTCGTCGTTAGATAAACCATCGATCGCCGGCCTGTAGATCGACATGGCGAATGCTTCGCGATACTTCTTTTCACGCATCATGCGGTAAAACTCGCGCATCGTTTCCGTTGGCGAGCGCTGCGGCGTCTGTGCGAAAGAAGCTGAGGCAAATAAGAGCGCGATGAACAAAAGTGTAACGCTTCGAGTACGCATAGATTCTAGTGGCTTAAAAATACTGTGGAATCCAAACCGGGGGCGGCCACGGAGGGCCGCCCCTACAGTACGTTCTATCATTCCTCACGACGTGCTAAAGGCTTCGGCTTCAACACGAGTTCTCGTCCGACAAGATAGAGCAGAATCGTTATAGCCAGGAACGGGATCATGCCCAGCACATCCGAGTTCGGACCTTCGAAGAACGGATTGTGATGCGTGGCCCACTCCTCGAAGACCTTCAACTGCGTGACAATACTCTCCTTCAAATTGAGGAACGCGAAGATGACACCCGCGAGCGTCGCGCCCGCAATATAGCCTGAAGCCAGCAGCACTCCGGGACTCTTATCAGTCTCGGCCGCCATCTGTTCTTCAGTGAGATTGAGGTTCTCAGGTTTCTTGCGCAGATATTTGTCGACCAGCCAACGCACCGCACCGCCGACAAAGATCGGCGCTGAAGTCGAGATCGGCAGATAAACACCGACCGCAAAAGCGAGCGAAGGCACGCCGCTTAACTCGAGCACAACCGTGATCATTACTCCGAGTAGCACCAGTCCCCACGGCAACTCTCGACTCAAAATCCCCTTGATGATGTAAGACATCAGCGTCGCTTTCGGAGCCGTGAACTTCGCGACCGTGTTGTTAGTGCCGGGCACTTTGTCGTAGATGCCATTGATACCCGGATCGGCGAGATACACCGGCACGCCCGAATCGTCCACATAATAACGACCAGCCGGACCGTAGTCGGTGCTGGTCTTATGCACGACATTGTATTCCTTCGTATCCGTACTCGCCTGACCGCCAGTCAGATGTTCCTTTTTCGGCTGATCTCCACTCATCACATACTGATCCGGAGTAAACCGGAAACCGGCCGGGAAACTGAAGTCTTTGCTCTGAGCCACCGGAACATAAACGCTGCCCGACTGGTTCATCGCGAGCAGGATTGGCCCAAGGGCGATGGCCGAAGCCAAAGCACCAACCAGAATCGCGATCTGCTGATATTTCGGTGTGCCACCGACAAGAAAACCGGTCTTTAAATCCTGAGAAGTGGTGCCGCCATTCGAAGCAGCGATACAAACAATGCCGCCAATCGAAAGGGCTGTTACAAAATAAGGCGGCGCAACCCAACCGATGATCAGAAACACGAGACAGGTCAACAGCAAGGTCGCGACCGTCATTCCCGAAATTGGGTTTGACGACGAACCAACTTCACCCGTCAGTCGCGATGAAACAGTCACAAACAGGAATCCAAACGCGACGATCAATAACGCTCCCAGAATGTTGAAGCGAAGATTGAGTTGAGGAACGATCATGATCACGAGGATCAAGGCGATTATCCCGGCCAACACAAACTTCATCGAGAGATCCTGATCCGTACGCGGCGCATTTTCATTCGAGCCGGTTCCGGACCGTCGCAGGTCGGCGAGTCCACCCTTCAAACCACTCCAGATAACCGGAAGCGATCGGAAGAGACTGATGATGCCGCCGGCAGCCACCGCACCCGCGCCGATGTAAAGGATGTAGCCCTTCTGAATCTGGGTCACCGACATGTCCTTGATCAAGTGCGTTGTTTCCGGCGCGAGCGGAGTCATCCAGCCGCCACCGAAATACTTGATCGCAGGTATCAGGACGAGATAAGCAAGCACACCACCGGCGACCATGATCGAAGCGATGCGTGGTCCAATGATGTAACCCACACCTAGCAGCGCCGGATTGTTTTCGATTGCGACCGAGCCACCTTCAAACGGTTTGCCGAAGACTTTGCCCGGATACTCTTTCCACGTTTTGAAGATCTGCTCGATGCCGTAGTATAGGAATCCGAGACCAAAACCACTGATGATCGTTTTGCCGCCGGTAGCCGCCTCATCGATGAGAGTGCGGTCCCTCGCTCCTTCCATCGCGGCCGCGCGAGATTCTTCCGACGCACCCGCTTTCAGAACTTCAGCGCACGCTGTGCCCTCAGGATATTTGAGATAGCCGTGCTGAGCGACGATGAGTGCACGGCGCAAAGGAATCATCATCAGGATTCCCAGCAAACCACCGAGCACGGAGACGAGCATCACGCGCGACAGCTCAAGATCGAATCCAAGAATCAGGATCGCGGGCATCGTGACACCGATACCGAAGGCGATCGACTCACCCGCTGAACCCGCAGTCTGAACAATGTTGTTTTCGAGAATCGTGGCGTCGCGCAAACCCAGTTTCGACAACACACGAAAGAGAGTGATGGAGATCACCGCAACGGGTATTGAAGCACTGACAGTCAATCCAACTTTGAGAACGAGATAAAGCGATGAGGCGCCAAAGATAATACCCAGGACCGTTCCCACCAGAAGCGGCAAAATTGTCAGCTCGCGCAGCCTGACGCCGGCCGGAATATAGGGCCGAAAAGTTGCCAAGTAAGGATTATCCGGCTTGAAACCGACCCGGTCAGGGTACTCGTTTGCAGGGATGCTTTCACTGGACATCCGGTTTGACCTCCAACTAGTTTTAGAAAACGGGGAGTGCGCAGGGGTTTGAAAACGCCGCTACTTTACACGGGCCGCACGCGCTCGGCAAGGGCATTTACCCGCAAAATATAGTCGTTTTGAACCCATCACAAGGATCTTGGTTGCCTCGCCTATGGACGCTGCAGTACGTACTGTAGGGGCGGCCCTCCGTGGCGGCCCTATTCCGATTTCCACGCAGGGGGCGGCCACAGAGGGCGACCCCTACAGTTTTTGATAAACTGCTGCACACCCATGCGTACCTTAACCTTAACACTGCTGGTTCTTTTTTTAGCGATTGGCTTTGCCACGGCCCAAACAAAAATTCCCGCGCCCGCAGACGTCCTTGCTTTCACGCCAGGTGAGGATCGGAAACTCGCTTCGTGGGACCAGGTGGTCGATTATTTCCAACGCCTCGACACCGCCAGTGATCGAGTGAAATTCGAAACACTGGGCACGACGACGATGGGAAAGCCATTTGTGATGGCGACCATCAGCACGCCGGCTAATCTCGCTCGGTTGGACGAGTTCAAGACCATTCAGGACCAGCTCGCCGATCCGCGCAAACTCGGACCACTCGCAACCCGCGATCGGAAAGCAGCAGAGTTGATTCGCAAAGGAAAGACGATCGTTCTGATCACTTGCGGGATTCACTCAACCGAAGTCGGGTCGTATCTCTCGAGCATGTTGATAGCACACCGGCTCGCGTCGTCAACCGAACCTGAAATTCAAAAGATTCTCGATAACACGATTATTTTGCTGGTGCCGTCGCTGAATCCTGATGGCGTCGACATCGTTAAGAACTGGTACGACAAAACACTCGGCACGCCTTTCGAAGGAACTGATCCACCGGAGCTCTATCACAAGTACACTGGTCACGATAACAACCGCGACTGGTATGCGTTCACGCAAGTCGAAACTCAGATCACCGTCGACAAGATCCACAACGTCTGGCATCCGCAGATCGTCCACGATATTCATCAGCAAGGCGCTGTCGGTTCACGTCTTTTTCTACCGCCATACATGCAGCCGGTTGAACCGAATGTGCCGCGCGCGCTCGTCCAGGGTTACACGGAACTCGGTAATTTCATGGCTGCCGAGATGCGCGCCAAAGGCTTCGAGGGCATTACGACTAACTCAACTTACGACGCGTGGTCACCTTCACGAGCCTATTCTCATTATCACGGCGGTGTGCGCATACTTTCTGAGACCGCGTCCGCTCGAATCGCGTCGCCGATGACGTTGAAGTTTGAAGAGCTTCGTTCGCGTGAAGGTTACGATCCGCAAAAGGAGTCGCCGAAGTTTGGACCACTGTGGCGCGGCGGCGAGTGGCGCCTGAGTGACATCACGAAGTACATGACTACGGCTGCATTTCTTTTGCTGGACCACGCCGCGACCAATCGTGAGCAATGGCTGCAACGCTTTTATGCAATTGGAAAGGAAGCGGTGCATGCACGACGGCCAGGCGAACTTTTCGGTTTTCTGATCGAACCGTCGAACGACTCTCAGTCGCTGGTCAATATCCTTAGCGCAGGTGGCGTTGAGTACGTCACGTCAGATATTGAGACGAAGTTCAAAATCGGAACACGCGAGTTTCCCGACGGAACTAGGCTGATAAGAATGGACCAACCGTACGGCGCCTTTGCGAAAGCCTTGTTGGAAGCACAACACTATCCGAACTTAAGAGATGAAACCGGACATCCCATTGCACCTTACGATGTAACTGCACACACATTACCGCTGCTGATGGGCGTCACGGTTCATCCGGTAAAAGCGCCATTCCGATACGCTCGCGGACCAGCGATCGTGTACGGAACGAAGGTGAACGAAGACACTGGATACACTCCTCCGGTCCGCAACCTTCCGGCGATCTACCATTCGTCTGTACCCAGTCAGGATGAGGGTTGGACCAGATGGATACTGGACTCGAAGAAAAAAGCTTACGGAGTGGTCGGCGACAAGGAGCTTCGTGCCGGCACGACGGTCTACAAGCCGTCAGCAGGTGTGACCGTGAAGTACTACACGATCCTTATTCCCGATCAACCGGCGCGTACTTTGCTCGAAGGTTATCGCGCCGGCGCAATGCCTCCTGAATTAACGGGCGGTCTCGGGCCAGAAGGTGTGAAGAACCTGCGTTACTTCGTCGAAACAGGCGGCACACTAATCTTTCTGAATCGCGCCTCAAATTTTGCCATCGAGCAGTTCAAACTTCCGTTGCGCAATGTCGTCGCCGGTTTACCACGAACGGATTATTACGTCCCCGGATCGATCCTGCGAATCCAACTGGATACAACACACCCGCTAACAACAGGAATGCCGAAAGACACGATCGCGTGGGCGGAAGATTCGCCTGTCTTTGAAGTGACTAACGATCCGAGTGCGAGCGTGCCCGCCTCCCAGGTGCGCGTGATTGCAACGTACGCAGCCGACAAAGACCCGCTACTTTCCGGCTGGCTGCTGGGAGGCGATTTGATCAAAGGAAAGGCTGCGTTGGTTGAGGTAAAGATGGGTAAAGGTCGCATCATTCTGTTTGGCTTCCGGCCGCAGTACCGCGCCCAGTCACTAGCCACTTACCCCTTGTTCTTCAACGCTTTAGATCCGCGATAATCCACGGATTACGCAGATCCATCAATAAAATCTGTGTAATCTGTGGTTGAACTTTTCATACGGACAGGCGTATAACTAAATTACTCGGCAAACGCTCAATCAGCACTTCAGTAGCCTTGCCGGACCGCGATGGTCACCCTTCTTATTATTTCGGTTTTTGTTTTAGGTTTACTCGCAACCGCCATTTATTTCTGGCAGAAAGCTCCAAACACATCGCAAACCATCGAGCTGCCTCTGCCCCCGAGAGAACCACAAAATCTGTTTTCCGACGTCGCTGTTAACCAGCTTAGGCCTCCTGCAAGTGAGGAGCTCTCCGAAAAGAACCGGAAAGTAGACGCAGAAGCGCTTCAGGAGGCGATCAAGGCAATTAGAGCTTTTCAACAGTCGCCTAATAAAAACTCGACAGCGAACATGCTGCACGCCGCAGCGCTTTCTGACGATGCGAAGAACTATGAGAGAGCGATTGAACTGATATTGACCTCCTGGAGAGACGGTAGTCTCTCAGACTTGTCAGCGCGTGATCTTCAGTCGCTGTTCAATAGTCAATATTGGGTTTTATCATCTCACACTCGCACGTCAGGCGCTGGCTTTGTCCTGAAAGAGACGCTTTCCACGGCAAATCGCGAACTCGAGTCCACAAACAACCCGATCTAACCATCAACTTTTACCAAGTTGAACTTTGAAAGAGAAAGATCATGGAAAATTTTGACATCGCAACGGTGATTCCTCTGCTCATTGGAGCATTCGTTCTCCTGATTGTCTTCCTCATCGTCGTGAACCGAATCTTCGTAAACGTCGGCGCACGCGAAATTGCCATCAAGGAACGAAGATACCTGGGTGCAAAAATGCCACCTGGAAGAGTGGTAGCTACTGAAGGAGAAGTTGGTATTCAAGCTGACGTGCTCAAGCCCGGCTTGCATCTGATCAAATTTCCGTTTGAAAAAGTCGTTCGCAAGGTGCCTCTGATTGAGATTGGCGCAGATGAAATGGGGATTATCGAAGCTGTCGACGGCGAGCCCATGCCTCCAGGTCGCATCTTCGCACCCGACCGCGCCCAAAATGCGCATAACAACTTTCAGGATCCAATCGCGTTTATCAAACGCGGCGGCGTAAAGGGTATTCAGTTACGAACGCTGCCTCCGGGTTTGTGGCCCATACACCCGTACCTGTTTCGCGTTTCGATTTCGAAGGCGACACTCGTCCCTCAGGGCAAAGTCGGCGTGATTACGGCCGCCGACGGCGATCCGCTCGATCCCGGCCGCCTGCTGGGCAAAGCGATTTTGGACCATCGCCAATTTCAGGACGCCGAGCAGTTCATCGCCTCGGGCGGCCAAAAGGGACCACAGGTCGACATTCTTACGCCAGGTGTCTACCGCATCCTGACGCAGTCCGGAGCCATCGAAGGCTCCAATGAAGCCAAGCCGGGACTCTTCAATGTCCGGCTCTTCGATGCAACTGTCATCAATGAGAATGGAATTGGTCTCGTCGAGGCTTTGGATGGAGCCCCACTCAATCCGCGCGACTATGTCGCGGAGTCGTTCGCCGGTCACGACAACTTTCAGGACGGACACGAGTTCATCGGCAAGGGCGGTCAGCGTGGTCCACAAAAGGACATCCTGCTGCCGGGTACCTACTACATCAACCCGCTGCTGTTCAAAGTCATTCCGGAAACAGCGAAGGAAGTAAAGCCGGGTGAAGTCGCGGTAGTAGTTTCCAACGTCGGCAAAGATCCGTCTGACGAAGTTCGTCGAGAAATGGCGGCCAAAGTCCGACAAAGAATGGAGCGAGAGGAACAAGAACAGGCAGAGCAGTCTGCGGCTCGTCTGGATAAGATCGACGACGACCGCACCGTCGATGAGATCAAGGCAGAGTTGATGAGCGGAGATCCGGCAGATCGTCGTTTGGACGAGGGCGCTCACGAAGCATACGTCGTACCCGAAGGTTATCGAGGCATTCAGGAAAGCGTGGTCGGTCCAGGCCGCTACTACGTGAACACCCTGGCTGTTTCGCCAATCATCATCCCGACGACAAATCAAACTGTCGAGTGGACGGCGGGCGAAGTGACGAACACGTTCAATCCGTTCGAAGTGATTTCCAAAGACGGTTTCACGATGCAGTTGGAAGTGCGCGTCGTGTTTCGCGTGAAGCCTGAAGACGCGCCGTTCATGGTGGCGAAGATTGGCGGCATCGAACGTTTGATTCAAAACGTGATGCATCCGTTGATCGACTCGATCTTCCGCAACCAGGCGTCGGAATCGTCGGCGATGGCGTACTTGCAAAATCGACATGAAGAGCAGGAACGCGCCGAAGCTCGTGTGCGAGCACACTTGCTCAAATATCACGTCGACGTGGTGAACGTGCTCATCTGCCACATTCATCTGCCGGAAGAGTTGATGAAGACTCAGACCGAGAAGATTCTCGCAGAGCAGCGTCAGAACATGTACAACGCTCAACGCGAGGCGGAAGAGAAACGCATTCAACTCGAGAAGACCAAATCACAGGCCGACAATCAGAAGGATCTCATGGCCGCGACTGTGGGTGTGGAGATCGCGGGCAAACGCGCCGAACAGCGTAAAGCCGAAGGCGAGGGCGAGGCCCACTACATCCAGCAGACAGGTCGCGCTGAAGCTGAGAAGGTTCGTTTGATGGGTGAAGCGCAGGGCGTCGCTTATCGCGAACAAGTCAACGCGCTTGGTCCGCAGGGTGTTGCGCTGGTTGAGACACTGAAGGTCATCGGTGAAAAAGGTGTCCGCATTACGCCGGATGTGATGGCGACCGGCGGCGGCGCGGATGGCGGTGGCGGGATCGGAACGCTGCTGTTGATGAACCTGTTCAAAGACCGGCTCAACATCCCCGGTCCAAACGGCGAGAAAGCTCCGACCAGATAATCAATAATCTTGCCGCGGATGAACGCAGATCAGCGCTGATCTGCGTTCATCCGCGTTTTTCTATTTCTCGAAATACATCTGCGCGGCCATCTTCGTTAACTTCCAAACTCGAGACCACGCAATCTTGCTGTCGCCATCCTCGCGTCCCGTCAGCTTGTCGAAGATCATCTTGCGGAACAAACGCCCTTCGCGTCGCAGCATAAATTCTTTCGCAAACGGCTTTGCGGTTTCGAAGAAACTGAAGCCCGGATCAGTCACCACGCCAATTCCTTCAAGTGTCATCAGCGCCCGCATGATGTAAGTGAAGTTTGACGGCAACCGGAACGGATACTCGTAGATCACTTCGGCGAGATCGTACGTCAGCTCCTTGAAGTTAACATCTCCAAGCTTGAGGTTTAGATAGTGCGTGAAAAGACTCTCGACGACCGGTCGCACCGTTTCCGGATCAACTCCCGGTTTCAGGAAGTTGAGGTTGATGATGTCCTGGCCCAACCCTTTCACGTCGCGACTAACCACGTGGAAGAACGCATCGATCATCTGCATCTGCAATTTCTGACTGATCCGTCCGACCATGCCGAAATCGAAGAACGCCAGATGACCGCTGTCCATTACGAGCAGATTGCCGGGATGCGGATCAGCGTGGAAGAACCCGTCTTCAAGCAGTTGCTTCAGATAACAGCGAATCAGCAGACGATTGACTTTAACCGGCGAGATTCGATTAGCTCGCAGACCTTCAAGGTCAACCACCTTCGTGCCGCGAATGAAATCGAGCGTCAGCACGTGTGTGTTCGTGTGTGACCAGTAAATCTTTGGCACTCGAATCGCGCGCCACGTACGGAAGTTGTAACGAAACCTGTCGGCGTTGCGCCCCTCTTTCACGTAATCCATCTCTTCAAAGATGGTGGTGTGAAACTCGCGCAGCATTCCTTCCCAATCGGCGTTCTCGTTCGCTCTCGGAAAGAAACGATTAGTCAGCTTCACGAGACGAAAGAGAATCGCGACGTCAAAGGCGATCGTCTCCTCGAGATTTGGACGTTGAACCTTAACGGCAACTTCCTGACCCGTGAAGAGTCGTGCGCGATAAACCTGTCCGAGCGATGCCGCCGCGATCGGTTCGCTGTCGATCTCCTGGTAGCTCTCGTGAAGGCTGCGTCCGAGTTCCTTCTCAATGATCGCGAACGCTTCAGCAGTCGAGAATGCCGGTACCTGGTCCTGCAAGGTCGACAACTCTTTGACGTATTCCAGCGGCAACAGATCCGCGCGCGTACCGAGCGCCTGACCGATCTTGATGAAAGTTGGCCCCAGACTGATCAACGACTCTCGCAACCAACTCGCCTGCTTCTCGAGGCGCGCTTGTTTTCGCGCCGATCCTTCCGCACCGCGAAACACAACGTAGCGCAGTACGCGGATGAAACGATCAAACGCCGTATAGATTTGTTGCTTGAACCACGCATTGAGTCGCGCTCGACGGCCTTTTTCCCGCGCGAGATCTCGCAGCCGGGTCATGGATCGATGATTGAAATCCGCCCTGACGTCGTAAGTATCGAGGAAGAGATAAAGCGAGAAGAGTCCGAGCACGCGTGCGACTTTGGCGGCCCGCAACCAGCCTCGAAAGTCGCGTCCCTCAAGAATCTCGTTCACTAACTCTTCCGTTAGAGGTCGCACCGCGGCAGTCTGCTTTGGCGCCGCAGGCGCTGTGCTGACTGCAAGACCGTTGCCGTTCGCCTCTGTTCTTTTAATAAGTGCTTGATTTGAATTCATCTTATAAACGTTAAATCACCGCGAGCATGTGTTTGGTACCTGCTCGTTCAAAATAGCTATTGGCTCGATCCACGTCCCGGTTTATCTGTTTCTTCAACTCATCAATCGAGTTGAACTTGCGTTCGTCTCGCAAACGATACAGGAAACGAACACGCACTACATCGCCGTAAAGGTCGCCGTCCCAGTTCATTACGTAGGTCTCGACCGAAGGTTCCACCGCATCCGCAAACGTCGGTCTCAGGCCCACATTCGTCACGCTACGGCGCCATTGGCCGTCAATCAACGTACCCGTGACGTACACGCCATTCCGGGGTATGACGCGGTTGTGCGGGTGCAGGTTGGCCGTCGGAAAACCCAGTTTATGGCCTCGTTCCGCCCCTCGCTCGACGCGTCCTTCCACGCCGTACGGGCGACCCAGCATGCGCCGCGCGAGATTCACCTGGCCCGTAGCCAGTAGCCCGCGAATCTTACTTGAACTCACGCGCGCATTCCGCAGCTTAACTTCCGGCACTTCGCCGGCGACAAACCCAAGCTCGGCGCCAACACGTTTGAGCAAATCGATATTTCCCTCACGGTCATGTCCAAATGCGAAGCCTTTACCGAGATAAACTTCTTTCGCATGCAGGCGATCGACAATCACATCGCGCAGGAAGTCTGCCGCCCGAATGGATGAAAACTCTTTCGTAAAACGCACCACAATCGCTTGCTCGATACCAAGTACGCCAAACGCCTCGATCTTCTGATCGAACGTTTGAAGCAACGGCGGCGCAGATTCAGGATGCAACACCGCGCGAGGGTGTGGATCGAAAGTTATTACTGTCGGCACTGCCCCCGTAGCACGAGCGCGTTCAACCACCGTGCGCATGATCAATTGATGTCCGAGATGCAGGCCATCAAACACGCCGAGCGTGAGCACGGTCGGTCGTTGAATCTCGGCGTTGTCAGTTCCGTGAAAGAGACGCATAGGAAAAGGTGACAATCACTCGACTACCAATCCGTCGTAAGCAAACTCGACGCCGGCCGGCAGTCTGGCGGAGTCGCGCGCGTGCTTGATGTCGTGAGCGATATGAGTAAAGAAAGTTCGACGCGGTTTCAACTGGTCCACATACGCGAGCGCTTTATCGACCCACAAATGTGTCGGATGTTCTCTGAAACGTAGACAGTCAAGCACCAGCACATCCAGGCCCTGCAAGGCTGCGACAGTCGCGGGTGGAATCTCGCTTAGATCGGTCAGGTACGCAAAGTCATTGAAGCGATAAGCCATCACCGGCAAACGCCCGTGAATAACTTCAAGCGGCGTGATCAGCAACTCTTCTCCGATGCAGAAACTCGCACCGGGATTCACGATATTCGGAATCACTTCCGGCAGACCGCCGCCGAAATGCGATGGTTCAAAGATGTACTTGAAAATTCGTTTGATATCGACCCAGGCACGCTCGTTCGCATAAACACCAAGCGCGCCGAAACGAAAGTTCAACGGTCTGATGTCGTCCAGACCAAAAATGTGATCGGCGTGACAGTGCGTGATTAGAACCGCATCGAGCTGTTTCAGACCGAAGCGCAAAGCCTGTTGGCGAAAGTCGGCAGACGTGTCTACGAGGACAGTGCGTCCCGCTTGTTCGATGATGACTGAAACTCTCAGACGCTTGTCGCGAGGATCGTCTGAAACGCAGGTCTCACACTCACAGCCTATTGACGGCACTCCGGTGGAAGTTCCCGTTCCTAAAAACGTGAGCTTCATCTTCCACCAGTGATATCGCTGCCGCTAAACCGGCGCGGCTGCTGAGGCGAATTAGCCAACGATACGTATTGCATTCGCAGGTCAGCCAACAGCCCTTCAAGCATTCGCTTCTCCTGAGGCGTCAAATTATTTGCAGTCTTCTTCTGCAACATGCCGAGAATGTCGATCCAGTGTTTGCCCAGTTCGACGTCAACTTCGCGTTGGTGCGTCACGGGATGTTCCATCATTCCTAATGCTGACGCAGCATTCGAAGCAATCGACATCACAAAGCTTACGAAGCTCGCCGGATCGCGCGCGTCCTTAAGGTCTTCTTCGCTGAACTCTTCGTCCGCGTCCAGCGGTACTTCAGCGGCCGCATCCGCAGCGCTTTCTATCCCGGGCATCTCGGGCGCCGCTGCTGCGGGCGCCTCAGCCGGAGCTGCTGCTTCCGGAACCGCTTCTACTTTGGCCTCAGTCTTCTCTTCAGGAGGCAGATCACGTGGACTTCCGTCAGCATTAAAAAGACGCCGATCGGTGACTTTGAAATTTGGTTGGTCCTCTTGCATGGCATTATTAAACCACAAACTTTAGACTACGCGCATGCCCGCTACATTTAACGATTTGATTGCATTAATGGATCGCCTGCGCTCTCCGAATGGCTGCCCGTGGGACCGCGAACAGACGTACGCCACACTTGCTCCGATGTTACTCGAAGAAGCTTATGAGGCGTTTGAAGCCGTTGAAGACGCCCGTGAAGGCCGACCGCGCGAACTCTGTGATGAACTTGGCGACCTGCTGTTCCAGATAGTTTTTTATGCGCAGGTTGCCAAGGAACGTGGGGAATTCACAATCGACGACGTCACCACCGCGATTCACGACAAGATGGTGCGCCGGCATCCGCACGTGTTTGGAGACGTGACCGCCGACGATGCCGCGACCGTGTTATTAAACTGGGAAACTATGAAGGCCGAGGAGCGACGCGCGGCTGGCAAAAACGAGGAGACAAATTCTTCATTGCTCACGGGTGTCTCGTCAAAAGCACCGGCGCTAATGGAAGCGCATCAATTGTCCACGAAGGCTGCCCGAGTAGGTTTTGATTGGAAGTCTGTCGACGACATCTTCGACAAGCTCCAGGAAGAAATCGAAGAACTGCGGACCGCCATCAAGGATCACACCGCTCTCAAGGATGAGGCCAATCACGCGCGTGTGCGTGAAGAGATGGGCGATCTGCTGTTTGCCGCAACGAACATCGCCAGGCACATGCAGGTCGAACCGGAAGCGGCGTTGAAGTTAACTAACAGGAAGTTCAGAAAGCGATTCGAGTACATCGAGAACGCGCTGCACACACGCGGACAGCCATTCGATCAAACTTCAATTGATGAACTGGAAGACTTGTGGCAGGAAGCGAAGAATAGACCATCCACAGATTACACAGATAAATCTGCGTAATCTGTGGATAGGTTTGCGTTAATCATTAATCCTCACGGATTGCATGATCGACTGAAACGCATTCTCAAAATTGCGTTCGTTCTGCGGTGCGACGGCAATCATGTAAAACAATTGTCCGTTGCGTAGCTGTGTCGTGATCACACGCACGTTCTCCGGGCGACCAGTCGCTTCATTGACATTAGTTAGTGTCGACCAGAGCGCCGAACGACCGCCGAGAGTCGTGCGTTGATAACCACCACTCATGCGCATGCCGCTATTTCCCTGCGCGAGGCCGTTTAAGAACTCCTGCGTCGCGCTTTGCAGATTTCGGTTATTCGTTTGCGCGACGCCGAAACTCGCACCGTGTGTGTAAACTGCCTGGCCGTTTACCTGACCATACGCGCCATCAGGAACAAACCACACCGAATTACTGTCGTTTACCTGTCGCCAGTTGCTGGGTACATTTACCTGCACGCCGCCGTTGAAGATGTTGTAGCTCTGGTAACGTGTCGACGGATACGAAACGCGTCCACTCGGCGCATTGTTTGGGACGTTACTGTTGGGAAGGTTCCCGGTTTGTTCACCTACCGGATAACGCTGTCCACTACGCGCAATCTCCGCCATTGATGGAGCGCGCTGGTAACCACGCAATCGTTCCTGAATACGTGCGAACTCACGCGTGTCGATGTTGCCTGAACCATTCACGCGGAGGTACTGCGCTTCCCTGTTAATGCGTGCATAACGATCGCTCGGGCTCGGGTGATCGCTCAAGAAGCCACCACCACCGCCGCCCTGTGCTTCAATCGTGCGAAACATATTCGCGAGGTCACGAGGATCGTAACCGGCATTGGCCATGATCTGTGCGCCCAGTATGTCCGCTTCAGTCTCGTATTCACGGCTGAACTTCAGCAGGTAGACTGCAAACGGCGCCTGGGCCAACTGGCCCACCTGTGATCCACCGAGAATAGTTCCCGCGATTCCGGCGATGCCGCCGAGTATGCTTAATTTCTGCCCCTTCGTTGCCTGCGCTGTTCCGTGCCGTAAGGCAACGTGACTGATCTCGTGGGCCATCACGCCCGCCATCTCACCTTCGGTCTTCGCTGCTTCGATCATGCCGCGATTCACGTACATTGGACCACCGGGCAGCGCGAACGCATTGATGTCTCGCGCGTTGACGACTTTGAAGTAATACTGAAATTCGGGATGTTGAAATTCAGAAGGTATGCCGGCAACAAGCCTTCGTCCGACATTCTCGACGTAGCTTCGTACGGTTTCATCGCGAAGCAAGGGAAACTGGCTTTCAGCTTCCTGCGCGGCCTGGCGCCCGAGTTTGATATCGTCCTGAGTATTGTATTTGTTGCTGTGATACTTGATTTGCGTCTGTGCCAGTGCCGAGAACGGCATCACAGTGATCGCGACCAGCGCGATCCACGCAATAAACATTTGTCGTTTTAACATCGCTCTCTTAATCATGCTTCCCTCCGATAACAGCATACTGCAGCCCATTTCGTGAGTCATGCACCAAAACGAAACGCAAATACACTAGCAAAAGATCGGTTTCATGGCGTGAATATCAATAAAACCCCGACCAACCGACCCTGGACGGTTGGTAATGCAATGAAAATGCCAGTCGTCGGGGCTCTACTTCTGATTACGCGGTTCGATGTGATCGTTAAGCCATTGCGCGGGCTCCGCGAGCGGGGCGATGCGATGCGGTTCGCCCCTCCAAACGCGCAGCATCGAAATCAGCAGGAAGATGAACGCGGCGACTTTGAAAAGCCCACCGCCTACGGAGCTGCCCGTGACAGTGCTGATCACACTAAACACCGATTGAATGATTAGGATAGCAATCTGTAAAGCCAAAGCCTGTGAGGCGTGATAGCGAACCTTTCCTTCTTTGCGGGGCACCAGAAACAGCTCAAGCAGCGAGATCACGAGGCCGATGTAGCCGGGAGTGTACGCAAATGTCGTCGCCCAACGTTCCGGCACTCCAATACCGGACACGGATCTCGGGTTCGGAGCAGCGCTGGCCGGAGCCTGATAAACATTTTGGCGCGACTGATACTGCGCCGGAGGAGCGTAAGTCGGGGGAACAAATACTGAAGGATATGGTGTTTCAAGCGGCGGATTGTCAAAGTGACGAGTTGGCGCTTCCGAATAGACATTCCGTCGCGCCTCCTCATTTGGAGAATTAACGACTTCGCTGGTCCCGCCACCGACTCTTTGGGTCGGCGTCGATCCTCCGAGCTCACCCCAAACGTCTTCAGCCTTGCGTTCGACGTCGGGATCGAGCGGGTTAGTATCGTATTTTGTCTTCTTCTCCATTTCCTTTTGTGCTTTGTGCCTCTTTGTGGCCAATATTACTCGTCTGCGATCTCATACTCAACCTGCTGCCAGCGCTGCTCTCGCTCCGAGATTGAAAACGCATTAATAACAGCGTTGTTCCCCCCGAGACCAATAATCAGGTATTTAGCTGATGGATAATAGGCAAGCCGCACGTCTGTTTCAGAAGGATTTGGATCGACGGCGCGTGGATGAGAGTGATAAATCGCCAGCAACTCCTCGCCGCGGTCACGCATTTGTCGTTGCGCGGCGAAGAGATCCTCAGGCGCTGCTTCGTAGCCTGATTCAGGATGCGGCCCGACATTTCGCAGGCGATAGAGAGTGACTGCTTTTGTTTCCGAGATTCCGCCGATTAACCCGCAACACTCCGCCGGAGCCGTTTCGCGAGCGTGGGCGACCATTGCGTCCACGTGTTCGCGACGGAGTTGAATTAGCGGTGTGGTCAATCTTCGACGACTCTCAGGTGCAACTCTTGTAACTGTTTCGGATCGACTCCGCCCGGAGCATCGATCATCAGATCTGCGGCTGACGCAGTTTTTGGAAAAGCGATCACGTCGCGCATGTTGTCGGTACCGGCAAGGACCATCATCATTCGGTCAATACCGGGCGCGATGCCGCCGTGCGGTGGTGTGCCGAATTCGAGTGCATCGAGAAAGAATCCAAACCTCTCGCGCGCTTCTTCAGTCGACATTCCCAATGCTTTAAAAACAAGACGCTGCACGTCGCGACGATGAATACGAATCGATCCACTCGCCATTTCCACGCCGTTGATCACCGGATCGTAAGCTTTGGTGCGAATCTGGGCTAGCAAATTCGTTTCGCCATTTTCGACTGCACGCTGCAGCAGTTCGAGATCTTCATCCACTGGCGAAGTGAATGGATGATGCATCGAATAGTAACGACCGTCTTCTTCGTGATATTCAAACATCGGGAAGTCAGTCACCCACAGCGGCGCATACACGTTCGCCGGTATTAAGTTCTCGCGCCGTGCAACCTCATTTCGCAACGCGCCCAAACTTGCAGCTACGACTTTCGGTTTACCGGAAACGATCAAAACGGCGTCGCCCTTTTTCGCACCAGCCAGATCCGCGATGCGCGTCACGACTTCCGCGCCCAGCGCCTTGACCAACGACGAGGAAAGCTCGTCGCCCAACTTGATCCACGCGAGCACTCCAGCGCCGTAACGCTTTGCAAACTCCTGCAACTCGTCGAGCACTTTGCGCGACAGCGTCGCGCCGCCGGGCACAACCAGTCCTTTTACCTGTCCACCGGAAGACAACGCAGAAGCAAACGGTGGAAACTCCGTGCCTTCCACCGCGGCGGCCAGGTCCTGTAACTCGAGTCCGTCAATGCGCAAATCGGGCTTGTCGGAACCAAATCGACTCATCACTTGTGCAAACGTGAAACGCGGAAACGGAGTTGGCAATTCGACGTTGATGAGTTTGAAAACAGACGCAAACAACCCTTCGATCAACGAATAGATCTGATCGAGCGTCGCAAAGCTCATCTCGACGTCGAGTTGAGTAAATTCCGGTTGGCGATCGGCGCGCAGATCTTCATCGCGAAAACAGTGTGCGATCTGAAAGTACTTATCGAGACCACCAATCATGCACAACTGTTTGAACAGTTGCGGCGATTGCGGGAGGGCGAAAAACTTACCCGGGAAAATACGTGACGGGACGATGTAATCGCGCGCACCTTCCGGCGTCGACTTGATCAGGATCGGCGTCTCGATCTCGTTGAACCCCTGCTCGGTCATGTAACGCCGAATTTCATTCGTAACGCGATGACGCAGAAACAGGTTCGCCTGCAACTGCGATCGCCGCAGGTCGAGATAGCGATATTTGAGACGCAGGTCTTCAGCCGCGAGCGCGTCGGGACTCGCGTCGAGTTGAAACGGTGGCGTGCGCGCGTCGTTGAGTGTCAGCAACTTGCGGGCGTGAACTTCGACATCGCCCGTAGCGAGCTTGGGGTTCCGTGTATTTTGGTCACGAGCAACGACATCTCCCACGACTGCGATCACATACTCGTTGCGCAGCTCTTTTGCTTTCGCGTGCGCTTCAGCCGAATCTTCGGCGTTGAAAACAACTTGAGTGATCCCGGCGCGGTCGCGCAGATCGACAAAAGTGAGCTCGCCGAAGTCGCGACGCTTCGCGACCCAGCCCATCAGCACCACCTGCTTCCCGATATCGCCGGTTCGCAGATCTCCGCACGAATGTGTGCGCTCCAAATTTCCGAGGTTATCCAGCATTATTCAATCCGTGTAATCCGTAGTTCAAACTGCCTGAGCAATTTCTAAACGATTTCCGCCCGGATCGCGAACGTAGAAGCGCGACCAGCCGGGAGTCGGCTGATCGTCAGGCAAAATCTCCACTCCAGCGCTTCGAAAACGCTCTTCCGATTCGGCGAGATTTGCGACCGTATAGCAAACGTGACGCTTGCTGATGCAGTTCTCACCCAAAGACTCTTCGATAGAGAGGTGAAGCTGCAGCGGACCTAATTGATACCATGCGCCTCCGCGTCCACGCGAGCTTTCGGGCTTGGGAACTTCCTGTAATCCCATGACGACACCGTAGAAATGCTTCGCCGCCTCCTCGAGCGATTTGGGCACGGTCACATTCACGTGGTGGATTTGCGCGTTCATTTCTTGTTTGCCATGCTCTGATTGAACTCCGCCGAACGATTGCGCGGAATACTCAATGAGCTCCAGCCTTCCGAGCGATAGTGCTTCGCGAGATAGACAATCTGGCCGATGTGATACGCGTAGTGCATCAGTTGCCGGTTCATGGCTTGCACGACAGTGTGTTCTTCACCGCGAATAAGCACCACCTTGTCTAATTCTTCGGGACGCAACGGCTCGAGGGCATCGAAGACGCATTTCCAGCCGCGCTCCCAATATGCCATCACCTCTTCTTTGGTCGTCTGTGGTTCAATCACAAACTCCATATCGCGATTGCGATTGGATTTTTCGCCGTCAGACGTAAGAAAGTCAGTCCAGCGCGAGAGCATGTTGCCGGCCATGTGTTTCATGATCACGGCGACGCTGTTTGACTCCTGATCGAGAGTTACAAAAAATTCTTCGTCCTGCAATTGCGCGAGTGCTTTCTCGGCCAGCTTTTTGTAGGCACGAAAAGCTTTTAGCGCGTCTTCGAAATAGTTTTGAACAATAGCTTCATTCGACATCACCGACTCCTAAATCATTTCTCCCGCGGGAGTAATTCTTTCACAAGCTGCACAAACTCACTGCGGGTCACGGCTCGCTGTTCTCCGGTCTTCATATCCTTGAGCGCAACCAACCCTTTCGCCTGCTCGTCTTCCCCAAGGACCACCACGACAGGAACGCCGAGCGACGATGCGTACTTAAACTGTTTCCCAACCTTGTCAGCCTCAGGATAAAGATCGACTCGCAATCCAGCAGCCCTCAACTCCTGAGCTAACTTTATAGACTCAGCGACACTCTCTTTATTCCAGATCGTGACCATCACATCCGCCGGCGAGGAGTCGAGCCACGCCGGAAACATGTTTCTTTCATTCATCACAACCAGGATTCGTTCGAGTCCCAACGAGAATCCACACGCCGGCACTTCCTGGCCCGAAAACATTCCCACCAGATTGTCGTAACGCCCGCCGCCACCAAGACTGCCTGCGAGATCCTTCACGTTGATCTCCATGATCGCACCCGTGTAGTACGACAGTCCCCGTGCGAGACTCGGATCGATCTTGATCCGTTGCGAGATCCCCATCGCCTCCGCAAATTCAAGGATCGACTGCAATTCATCAACACCTTTCGCACCTTGTTCATTGTCTTTCACAAACTCAACTATGCGACCAAGCGCCGCCTTGCTAAACGCTTGTTGAGCGTTATCCTCCGCGGCGATCTCAGCAGCGTGTTCGAGTGCACTCAAATCGGAAAAGAATCCGAGCAGCCGATCACCTGCCGCTTCGTCAATACCACGCGCAGCAAATTCTTTCTTAACTCCCTCATTCCCGATTTTATCCAGCTTGTCCAACGCGATCAGCGCCGCGTCGTGCTTGTCCAATGCAACACCCGAGATTCCGAGAATTCCAGTCAACACTTTGCGATGATTGATTCGCACGCAGAAATCGTTGAAGCCAAGCTTCACTAAAACCTCACTGGCCGCAGCACAAATCTCGGCTTCCACAATCATCGAGTTTGACCCAAGCACATCGACGTCACACTGGTAAAACTCACGAAATCGCCCACGCGCAGGCCGGTCTGCTCGCCAGACAGGTTGAATCTGATAACGCTTGAAAAACTTCGGCAGCCTGTCGCGATACTCCGCGACGACACGCGCGAGCGGTACCGTCAAATCGTATCGCAACGCGAGATCCGCTTCGCCCGTTCCCTCGTGAACACCGCGCTTGAGTATTTTGAAGATCAGTTGGTTCCCTTCTTCGCCATACTTGCCCATCAACGTTTCAATATTCTCGACCGCCGGCGTTTCGAGTGGCTCAAAACCATAACGCTCATACACGTCTTTAATCACACCGATGACGTAATCGCGTTTGCGAACGTCTTCGGGTAGAAAGTCGCGCATGCCGCGCGCTGGTTTTGTTTTTTCGGAAGCCATTACTTGAAGACAGAAAAACCGGCGTAGATGACAAACTGATTCAGACCGCGGTTCGAACCCTGCCGGTCGCCGTTGGAGATGTGGTGAAACCTGACACCGATGTTCACCGCACGTCGTTCAGAAGTAAAAATGCGGATGCCACCGCCAGCTTCGCCGACCCACGCGAATCTACCCGCGTCTTCAATCGGCACCGATTTGTTGAAGTAAAGAAGACCGCCATTAACGTGAACGAAGGGATGAACTTTGCTGCCGTTTGCAAAATCGAGCTGCAAACCTAGCGGCGTGATTCCGGCGCCGTAAGCAGTCTCGCGACGAAACGTCGTGCCTGCAGGTGTGGTCGTGCGCGAGACAATCGTTCCTGTTGCTACTGCGACTGGGACCACGTCAAGCGTGTACTGCAACGCGAGACTGTCGTTCGCGACTAACGTACGGCCGTAACGTAACGCCGCGATGAAGAACTTTCGATCTTCGGCTTCGTCGTCATGAAGACCACCAAAGATCGTCGTGGCTTTCGGTGATCCGCCAGCCCAAAAACCCCATTCGTTATCTCCCTTTTTGAGGAGAAACGGATTATCGTCATTCTGTGCAAAGGCAGGCACACACGCGCACAAGACAATTAAGACAAGCATGAAGTAACGTTTCATTAGTGGTCCTTTTTCCTTAACTCATCTCGCTTCGATACTCGTGAGTGTACTCAACGTAGTTCTTCCAAAACACTTCCAACCCTGCGACCTCTTCATCCGTCAGTTCCCGTTTCACTTTCGCCGGAAAGCCCATCACGAGAGATCGTGGCGGAATGATCGTTCCCGGACTAACAAGCGATCCGGCCGCGACCAGTGACATCGTCCCAATCCGAACATCGTCCAACAGAATCGATCCGATCCCGATCAGACAACCACGTTCGACGTAACAACCGTGCAACGTAACGCTGTGGCCCACGGTCACTTCCGCCTCGAGTATCGTCGGATGCGAACCATTCCGAACGTGAATTACCGAATTGTCCTGAACGTTGGATCGGTCGCCAATGCGAATGTAATGAATATCACCACGCACCGTGCAATTGCACCAGATCGAGGCTTCCTCTCCAAGGTGCACATCGCCGATAACCTGGGCACTGGGTTCGACATACGCGGTCGGGTGAATCTGCGGGTGAACCCCACGGAACGGTCTAATCATGATTGTCAAAAGATAGTAACATAGACACCCGTGTGCTAAATTGACCCCATGACCCGACCGGTAATTTTTCTCCTCCTGGTAGCCGCCACCATCCTCCTGGCGACGTCGTGTACCGGCGCATTATTCAAGGTCAAGCCGGTTAATGACCTGCCACCGATGCCGGCAAATACGCACAGTGCGGATGCGGGTGGGGTGACGATCCGGGTGGCGCCGCTACTTACGGATGAGCAGAGTCAGGAATTGTTTGAAGCCAATTTACCGCTCAGTGGTGTGCTCGCGTTAAGAGTCGAGATGAATTTTCAGAGCGGCGTGCCGGTGGAGTTAAAACGAGCGCGCCTTCGTTTGCGAGACAGTCAGAACCGCGAGTGGAAGCAACTATCGGGCAAGGCGGTTGTTTCACGAATCATGAAAGTAGACGGCGTGATTGCCTACAATCCAAACTCACGCAAACAGTCGGAGAACGAGATGGCCGCCTACTCAATCGATCTGAAAACGCCACTCTCGTCGGGCGACTCACGCCGCCAGGGATTCTTGTTTTTTCAAACTCCCGACAAGCTTCCCGTGCCATCAGGCCAGCAATTCACTTTAACAATCGAACGTCTTCCCCAACCTGTTTCAATCACTATCAATTGAAAAGGGCACACAAAGCATCGTGTGCTTTGTGTGCCTCTTTGTAGCTAACTTCTTTTGTGGCTAGCCTCGTGGCCCGGTAGCCCTCACGGTCACCTCAGTTCCGGCAGTCAGATCAAGATCGTTACGACCCTGAACGTAAACCGATCCGGCCCCCGCGCCGGCGCCGATCACAGCTCCAATCGCTGCGCCTTTGCCGCCGCCCGCAATCGCACCGATGATGGCTCCCACCGCGGTGCCGATCGCCGTTCGAGTAACTGTCTTGTTGGTCTGGTCGCTTTCGCGCACCGCGCCTTCATTATCAACTCGCACAACTTCCCCACTCGGCGTCCGAACCGTTTCGAGAATGCCGGCAAGGCGATAGCTTCTGCCATCTCGCAAACGAATCGTGTCAAAGTCCAGCGTCATTCCGGAACGACCACTGATTCGGCCACTACGACTGACATTCGACACGACACCTTCGATCGTTGCACCTTCAAACTGGCTTGGTGAACGAACTGTCATCGTGAATCGATCGCCTTCGCGTGCGGTCTGCGTCGACACATCACTGTTAAGCACGGCAACAAGACTGGTGCCGTTGGGAACGATGAAAGTACCCGTTGGATTTGGTTCGCCAACCGCGATGCCTTCACGATCCGTATCGTAAATGTTCAACTGAGCAACATCCGATGTTCGATCGTAGTAAGTCCTGACCGTGACCGGCTGAGTTATGCGATCGCTGTAAAGCGTGCGCGTAACCAGCAGTTCACGCCCGTCCGGCGACGGATCGAAAGTCACGGTGAAATCGTTGGCCCGCTCGCCCGTGCGAGTTATCGACAATGTGTCGCCCGAAAGACTGGCCCGAACGCGAACACTGCGACCCTGGTTAGTATTCTCAACCTGTTCGCGACCATCGGCGACGAAGTTGATCTGCGGAGCGCGTGTCGAGGCGATCGTTACCGAAGTTCCGCGACGATCGATGGCCAGCATCGAGGGCGGATCCAGCCGACGCATTAACGAATCGGAAACACGCTGGCGCTCTGCCAGTGAAAGATTTCGTGTGGCGTCGTCGATAGCGCGACGGACATCGTCACCACGACTCGAGTTAAGACGGAAGGTACCGGTTAAGTCTCCACGGTTGCCGTAACCACCACCACCTGTGTTACCACCGCCCGGATAAGTCGACCAGTTCCACGCGATATTGAATGCACTTGCAAGCTGATCGAGATCTGGTCGCAGCGTGGTCCAACTGTTTTCTGTTTGATACGACAACTGGCGATCGGCGACGTAGTTGTTCAGGAACGCGGCGCGCTCGAGAACGTTGCGAGCATCGGAAGAACTCGACTGCCGGCTGTTCACGCGGTTGCGTAGCTGCGTCAATGCCGTCTCGAAATCGCTGATCTGGCGACGCACTTCATCAAGTGAATAGCGATCGTTGTTCGGGCGATTCAGATCCAGGCGCAGACTGCGAGTAAAAGTGGCTGAACGAACGTTAAGACGATCAACCAACTGGCGCATCTGCAAATCGCTCAAGTTGTAATCGTTGTATCCACCGCCGCCACCGCCAACATTACCCGAACCCCACGACGCGTTAAGATTGTAAAAACTCGCGAGCTGATCGACGTCGCTGCGGATTGACTGCCACTCTCGTCGCGACCCTGCGCCGAGACGATTGGCGGTAAAAAAGTTGTCAATCTGCGCTGCGCGATCCAACACCGCCTGGGCGTCAGTAGTAGCCGAACGTCGTGTCCCGAGGCGTCGATCGAGTTGATTCACCGCCGTTTCGAAATCGAGTATCAAACGATTGACGTCGTCGATGCGATAGTTGTTGCGATCGGCCGCGTTTTGCACCGCGCGTTGTAGAGAGTCGGTGCGCGTTTGAATCCGTCGCACGACGTCACGAATGGCCGTGTCGTTGGCGCCGAACTGGGCCATGCCTGTGCTGGCAATGGCCGCCGTCACCAGCGTTAATAGGAATGTCGTGAAAATTGTTTTTCTGATAGCTCTCATCTGTTCTCCTCCTCCAGACCCGGGGCCTGCATGTCAAACTTTGTGCCAAGCGAGCGTCGGGAAAGGCTGAAAATGATACGTACCGCTGACTTACCTTCAAACATTGCCTAACAAAATGGCATTGTTTTGAGGACTTGGTACGTAGGCATGCAATAGCTGTGGCAACTGGAAGAGATGGCGAGAGTTTTTGAGGATTTACTGAAAAAACGCGGGATGTCCGAGGGGAATCAACCTTTTGGGATGCTCACGGGCTGGGGCTTAAAGCAAAGGGTGGCCACAGAGGGCCACCCCTACAGTACGCTCGACAGAACCGAACGTGCCTAATCGTAACTGGCGATGCAGTGCGTACTGTAGGGCGGCCCTCCGTGGCCGCCCCTTGTTTGAATTCGACTATGGCTCCGGCGGCGCCGGCTTGTCGGTCCCGCGTTCGCGATTGAATATCGATGACGGCAACCACGCCGGCATCGCTTCTTCGTTTGCCGCTCGCAACCCCATCACGAGCATCACGCCGGCAACAGTCCGTGGTCCAGTCCAATCCCAATCGGGCCGCACCACATCGGTCGGCTGATGGTAATCAGTCTTCTCCCACTTCCTTAACCGCTCGATCCACGCTTCCTTCGCACCGTCAGGCGCACCCAGGATCATGATCCCCGGCACGCCTTTCTTCACGAAGTAGTAATGGTCCGAGCGATAGAATGACTTCTCCTCCGGCATCGGATCCGGGATCACTTTCAAACCACTCGCGGCTGCGACTTCATCCAACAGAGTCCCGAGTGAAGAATGTTCGGCGCCATAACCGACGAGCACTTTCACTGGTCCATAAACTTCCGTTCCCATTCCGTCGAGATTCAGATCCGCTGCGACCTGTTTGATTTTCCAGGTTGGATTCTTCACCCAGTAATCCGTTCCGTAACCGCCGTACTCTTCGCCCGTCACCGCAATGAAGATGATTGAACGTCGCGGCTTTGTTTGCGCTTTCGACATCACCTCAGCGATCGCCAGCATCTCAGCGACGCCGAGAGCGTTGTCGGCAGCGCCATGGTAGATGCGATTGTCTGCTGACAACCCGTAAGCATCGTAGTGAGCCGAATAAACGAGCGCTTCCGCTTTCAACTTTGGATCAGAACCTTCGAGCAGTCCGACAACGTTGTTGCCGACTCCCTTGGACTTCTTGAGCTTTACAGTGATCGTCGCTGTCGCTTTGAGATCGATCGGCGTGAACGTCACATCCTCCGCTTTCTTGAACGCGTCTGCCATGGTAACTCCGGAGGCAGCAAACAACTTCTCCGCCGCCGCGTCGCTAACACTGATGAACGGGGGCAAGAAGTCGGGCATCTCATCTTCGCCCTCAGGTTCGATCTGTCGTCGCGTAAGGTAGTCAGCCATTTCGGCGAAAGTCAGCGTCTCTGTGTCCTGGCCGATCAGCACAATTCCGCCAACACCACGTGAGATCAAAACGCGGAACACGTTAAACTGCGCTCGCGCTTGCTTCCACTGATCTTTCGCGATCTCGGGAGGCGGTCCACTACGCATCACAACGATCTTTCCGCGCACATCGAGTCCAGCCAGGTCGTTTCGAATAAGAGCCGGGAATGCGGTTCCGTAGCCGACGAAGTAGATCTTAGTGTTGAGGTTTTCGTCACCTGTGTATGGCGGTGTCACGAAGAACTCGGAGCCCATCTTGAAGCTGGTATTGCCGATGGTGAACGCCGTTTGCGGTAAGAACTGCGTCTCCCTGAATTTGATTGGCTGCAGATATGTGTTCTTTTCACCGAGAGGCTTGAGTCCGAGTTTTGCGAAGCGATCGGCGATCCAGGCGGCAGCTTTGTCACCACCAGGTTGCGCCGTGCCGCGACCTTGCATGTCGTCCGCGGCGAGCGCATTGACGGTGTCTTTGATCGTGGCCAGGCTGAGGTTGTCGACAAGCTGCTGCTCAGTAGTTGAAAGCGTGCGACTCGCTACCGGTACAGCCGTCTGCGTCCGACCAAACGCGGTTGAGGCGACGAGTAAAATTGTGAGTACGACGGAGAGATATTTCTGTTGATACTTCACTTGCTTGTAATCCTTTTCTCTGGACGAAAACGGGCGGCCACGGAGGGCCGCCCCTGCAATCTTTTATTAGCAGAATTTGCGTCAGCCTGTCGAACCAAATCCACCGGCGCCGCGCGCCGTCTCATCGAGATCCGTCACCCATTCGGCTTCCGGCGTTATGATCTGCTCGATGATCAACTGGCAAATCTTACTCCCCGCCGGCAGATTGATCGTTTCATCTCCAGTGTTATAGAGCAAACAACAAACCTCACCACGATAATCCGAATCGATCACACCAGCGAGGACGTCCAATCCATTCTTCGCCGCCAGTCCCGATCGCGGCGCCACTCGTCCATAAAACCCCTGCGGTATCGCGACCGCCAACCCGGTCCGCGCCGTCACGCGTTGCTTGGGTTCAATCTTCAGATCCTCAATTGAACAAATATCCAAGCCCGCAGCGAGCGCACTCCCGCGCCTCGGGAGAACTGCACGCGGATCGAGTTGTTTGAAGCGAAGTAAGTTCAGTGTTGAAGGCATCTTTACATCTTCGGGAGGGTGACACCGCGTTGGCCCTGGTATTTGCCGCCGCGATCCTTATAAGACGTTTCGCAGACTTCGTCAGATTCGAAGAACACAACCTGGGCGACGCCTTCGTTGGCGTAGATCTTAGCCGGCAATGGCGTGGTGTTTGAGAATTCGAGGGTGACGTAGCCTTCCCACTCTGGTTCGAAGGGCGTCACGTTCACGAGGATGCCGCAGCGAGCATACGTGCTTTTGCCAAGACAGATGGTGAGCACGTTGCGAGGGATGCGGAAGTATTCGACGGTGCGCGCGAGTGCGAAACTGTTGGGCGGAATGATTACCGAGTCGCCTTTGATGTCGACGAAATTGTTCTCGTCAAACTCCTTCGGATCGACGATGGTGCTGTTGATGTTGGTGAAGAGTTTGAACTCGTCTGCGCAGCGAATGTCGTAGCCATAACTCGACGTGCCGTAGGAGACGATTCGCTTGCCGTCAATGACCTTAACCTGTCCCGGTTCGTACGGATCGATCATCCCGTACTCCTCGGCCATTCTGCGGATCCACTTGTCTGATTTGATGCTCATTTTGTGTCGGCCATTCTAGACCTACGAAGAATAAAGAACCAAGTTCTTAGCCACAGATTACACAGATTTTGACTCGAGTTGTTATGGGGCACGCCTGATGTTCACCGTGCCGTCGCCGACGGTGAACTTAAACGATGGTCCGCCGGCGCCGGTGCGGGCGCGGACGGTGCGTTCGGTTATGCCGGGTTTTTCACGAGAGACGAGACCTTCGTACGTGTTGACGATTTTGCCGGTGCGCAGGATCTCGGCGTCGATGTCGCCACTGAAGCCCGGTTGTAGATCGATATTGATTGTCCCGGAGGCGATACGAATGTCAGCACCGCTACCACGCCAGCTTCGCGCCGGGATCGCGAACGTAATCGAGCCTGCCGTGACGGTACCGAGAACCGTGCCGCCGGTGAGCGTGAGCGTTGTGTCACTCTCCGTCGCAGTAATACGCAATGCGCCCTCGACTCCCGAAACCTTCACCTCACCATGACCGGCGTTGACTTCAAGATCGGTATTGATCGGAACCCGCAAACGATAATCGATCTTCCACGGCAGATTGAGCAGATTCTTAGGAAAGGTTTTCGCAGATCGCTTCATGAAAACACGATCGTGTGTTCCGGTAGTCAGCACACTGACGTGGTTCAGATCTTCGTCGAAGGCAAAATTGTTCACCTTTGCGAGTTGGTCCAGGTCCGCTTCAGTTGGACCTTTGAGCTCGATGTTGGCAGTCACTTCGACTTCATTGCGCTGCCAGCCTTCGATGGTGACTGAACCACGTGGCGCTGCGATCAGAGTGACCGTACCGCCGTATGAGAAGCGAGCCGTCTCACGTCGCGTCGAACTACGCGTCAACAATTGAACTTCAGGCGCGGGTGTTTTCTGCGAAAAGCCGGGAATAGCGAGAATTAAGAGGACAAGCAGAACCGTCAATTTAGCCATCGCGGTCATAGTAGCGTCGATTCACGCATTGCGGAAACAAAAAAAGGACGTTGCCTGATCGCAACGTCCTCAACCTGTGCCTTGCCATTGAAGTTGCGAAGCTCTACCTTCGCAAAAACGTGATCTGACCACTGAAATTGATGATCGACACGGACGACCGGCCATCACCGACATCACCTACGTATTTCCGTCCGTCCTGCGTCTTGAAATTCTGGTTCCAGAAATCATTCAAAGCGATCTTGCGTGCCGGCGATGCGGCCTCGAGACGAAACGCCGAGTTACCCGGAATACGAATCGTGATATCGCCCTTGTTTGACTTGAATTCGTAAGTGCCGCCGCGTGAAAACTCGCCGTCGAAGAAAATGTTGCCGATCACATTCTGCGCGATCACGTGCGACGCAGTTACATTCGTCAACTCGATATCGCCTTCCGAAGAAACGTGCGCTCGCACGAGTCCACTGCGAATGTTTGCCACGCTGATATTGCCGCGTCGCGTTTCGAGATCTACCGACGAATTCATCGGCACCTGTAATTTGAAATTGATATCGCCAACGTCTCCACGGCCGCGATTGTCGCTCATCACGTCAACCACAAGACTCTCGTCGATTTGGCGCGGAACAACATGAGTGCCTTTTGATTCGATGGTCGCCGAAAGCCTTATCTCATCTTTGTTCCACGACTCTACGACGATCGTTCCGGAGATATTGCGTAACTCGATACGAACATTCTTTCCCGCCGGATAGCGTTTGGAAAGTTGTTGTTGCGCGTAAATGCTAACGGAGGCGGAGGTCAATGCGAGGAGAACGCCAACGGCGAGAACGCCGGCGCGAACTGACGGCCGCGGACACAAAAATCTGGTTTTCATTCGCGTGGGGCTGCTATTCACAACAAGTAATCACAACAAGTTTCGGGCACGGGAGCAAACAACAGTATTACAGATCAGAAAAGTCTTTCAGCAAAGTCAGTTTGTCGTTGAACGATTCGTTGAGCATCTGTTCGGAAACCTCATCGTGTGGATTTCGCTTCAGCTCTTCGAGTGAGTTCGCAATCGCTTTGTCGATCTCTTTCAGGTTGCGATCGAAAGTGTTGCGCATTTCCGGACTCCAGCGCACTTTATTCAATTCAACGCGCTGGTTCCAGTAGTCGAGCACCTGGCGGCGTTGCGAAAAACGATCTTCCAGGTTTGAAGTTTCAACTGGCGGCGCGCTCGCTTGCACGCCATAACCACCCCAGCGACGCAGGCCCACCACTGTCGCCAGCGAAACCAACAATACGATAGCAACTGCGGAGGCTGCCAATTGCGGCAACGAGAGTTCCCAACTATGGCCCATCAACCGGCCCAGGAACGACGAACGACGCTCAGTATTCGCCGCCGCGCGGCTCGGCAGTTCGGCTTCGATGGAGTTACGAATTCGTAGCCAAAGCGCGTGCTCGTTTGGCGGCACGGCATACTCTTCTCGCTGAGTGCGGGCAAAACCGACAATCGACGCGAGGTCCCGGCGGACGCTTTCGCAATCCAAACACTGTTTCAGATGCGTATTAAGAGTGGACTCATCGCGCTGGCTAATCGATCCGTCAACCAGATCATGAATGAGTTCCTGACATGTCTCGCAGTTCATTGCTTACCACCTTCGTTCTGTCTCATAAATGCGCACAATTCCAATCAAAATCTGTCTGACAGAACCTGAATCCGGTTGTCATCAATCAAGGGAAGACTGCGTTCGAAGCCCGAGTTTTGAACAAACTAATTTGTGGCTCATACCTTCGAGGCTATTCCACCAATTTCTGTTGCCTCAAAAGTCCGCGCAATTTCATCCTGGCCTTGTGTAGCTGCGACTTCGAAGTACCGACCGAACATCCCAGCATTCTGGCAATTTCCTCGTGTTCGTGCCCTTCGATGTCGTGAAGCGTAAATACCGTTCGATAACCGGGCGGAAGTTGAGCAATCGCCTTATCCAGCGCAATCCGGTCAACCACTGGCATGGAATTCGGGTTTTCCGTGCCTTTTACTATCTGAATCGGCGTTTCGCCATCCTCAGTCGTCGATTCCATGCGCACGCCGCGTTTGCGGAAGTGCATCAACACCTGGTTGACAGTGAGACGATGTAGCCAGGTAGTAAAGGCCGATTCGCCGCGGAAACTACCGATTTTTCGAAAGAGCTGAATGAAGACCTCCTGTGCGAGATCTTCTGCTTCCGAGACATTCCCGGTCATTCTCAGACAGAGCGAGTAGACGCGACGATTGTGGCGCTGGTAAAGCTCCTCGAAAGCGACCATGTCGCCTGCGGCGGCTTTTTGCGCCAGCTCAAAGTCTGTCCTTTGCGGTGTCTCGGTTTCGGCTGCGGTCACGTAACCCGTAATTCGGGCAAGCTCGGAAGAAATTTCACAAAACTTCAGGCTTGTTTGGCACGATGTCACGGTTCCGCGAGTTTCAAGAGAGCAGCACTAAGTCCTTGGATTGCCCGCGTGGGGATGCGGTGCGTAGGCCCAGTACCCTCAACGCGGCTGTGATGCGGCGCTTCGCGCGTGTCGTTGCCTTACCCGACCCTAAAATAGTGATTTCCCAGCCGAATTAAATACTTTCGTACGGCTGGATTGCAGAATACGGTGTGAGGTGTGGAGATGACAAGGGCTGATGACTTTTCCGGCGCAGTTGTCAATTTGTTCATCACTTGAGGAATTTTTCGACGAGGATAACGGGTTCCAGCTTGTCATTGATACGGCGGCTGCCCATTTTGATCAAAAAGAGTTCTAAAGTGTCTCCCTTTTTAAACTGCTGCTCAAACTGCGGCACGAATTCTTTCCGCACTGCCAGCCAGTAGCTCTCGCCATTTTCGGTAAAGAGCATTTCCGTATCATAAGGAACAGTATAAAACTCCGGCATGCCTGCAAACTTGTTGGCCCAACCGTCAATCACCGTCTTCTTTTCCTGAAGCAACAGTCTTTTCTCTCCGCTGTAAATAACCCGCATGCGAGACGGAAGTAACTCGCCATGCACGATGACGGCAGCATCCTTGTGAGCGGGTTCGCGGGCGACATAATCCGGTTGCAACTCGCTCAACTGCTGCAACGTTCGGGGAGTGTAGTCTTCGGGAGTTCTTGGCTTCTTCGGTCCCTGGCTGTAGACGAGTGTTGGAGTTAGCAAAATCGACAGCATCAGGATCGGGTAAATTTTAAGCTTCATAGTAGAACCTCTCCATTTGCATTGTTGTTAACCATCAATCCGTGTTATCCGTGGCTCAGGTCCAATAAGTTCGGTCCAGCGAACGATAGCCAACTGCTTCAGAGACGTGATTTGAATTGATCGCGTCCGCGTTTTCAAGATCGGCGATGGTACGACTGACTTTCAAAATGCGATCGTAGGCGCGTGCTGAAAGACCCTGGCGACGCATTGCGGTTTCGAGCATCTTCTCACTGTTGGAATCGATCTGGCAGTGCGTGCGAATCATACGTGGAGTCATGGCCGCATTTGAAAAGATTTTCTCGTTTGCAAAGCGGTGATGCTGACGCTCCCGCGCCGCGATCACGCGCTGTCGAATCACAGCAGAGCTATCTGTTTCACGAGCAGTCTCCCCGCGCAGTTCCCGAAACTTCACCGCCGGCACGTCAATGTGAATATCGATTCGATCCAGCAATGGGCCTGAGATCTTTCCCACGTAACGTTGAATCTGATTTGGCGAGCAACGACACTCGCGGGTTGGATCATTCCAAAATCCACAGGGACACGGATTCATTGCTGCTGCCAAAACGAACGAAGCGGGAAAGGTCAAAGACATCGAGGCTCGACTAATCGTGACTTGCTGATCTTCCAACGGCTGACGCAACACTTCGAGAACGCTGCGATCAAACTCGGGCAACTCATCGAGAAACAAAACGCCCTGATGGGCCAGTGAAACCTCACCCGGACGTGGCACCGTGCCGCCACCAATCAATCCCGCATCACTGATTGTGTGATGCGGTGAGCGAAACGGCCGCTCGGTAACAAGACCCGAACGACCGGTCAATCCTGCAACCGAGTGAATCTTCGTCAACTCGAGCGCTGCATTGAATTCGAGTGGAGGCATGATCGTGGGCAAACGTTTCGCCAACATCGTCTTGCCCGAGCCCGGTGGTCCAATCAACAGGATGTTATGCGCACCCGCAATCGCGATCTCCAGAGCTCGCTTCGCCGACATCTGCCCACGCACTTCTTTGAAGTCGACAGTGTAGTGTCCGGTTCGACGCAGTATCTCGTCGACGTCGACCTTCATCGGAACCGGCTGCGTCGACGAACGCAACTGTTCGATCAAACTCACGGCAGTACGCAGATCGGCAACCGGATAAACATTGACTCCGGAAACTACTGCTGCCTCTTTCGCATTCTCCTCCGGCAGGATCAAGTGCTTGATCGAACCTTCACGCGCAAGCATCGCGATCGGCAGTGCGCCTTTTATCGGCCGCACTCGTCCATCGAGCGACAGTTCGCCCACGCAGAGAACATGAATCAGATTGTGTGCTTCGGCGAGTTCGCCATTGGCGCCGAGAATTCCGAGTGCGATGGGCAGATCAAAACTGGCGCCTTCCTTTCGCACATCAGCAGGCGCGAGATTGATAGTCGTCTTTTGAAAAGGAAAAAAGTGGCCGCAGTTTTGAATGGCAGCCCGGATGCGTTCGCGCGATTCGCGAACAGCGGCGTCGGGAAGACCAACAATCGTGACCGGCGGCGTTTGATCGCTTTCACCACGAACCGGAGTTAAGTTGACTTCGATGTCGACGAGATCCGCGTCAATTCCGTAGACGGCGGCAGAGAGTGTACGAAAGAGCATGTGAGGTGGCTCCTGATTTTGAAAAATGTGTCCGCAGATTACACAGACTACACCGATTTCTTTTACGAAATCTGCGTAATCTGTGGATAAACTAAATAATTAACGACGCCGTGAAGGGGCAGTCACTGTCGCTGGAACTTTGATTTCCTGTCCAGCCTTGAGCTCAGAGTTCGCTGGAATTCCGTTGAGTCGCGCAACGTCGTTCACGTCCAGATTACGTGCGGCAGCAATGCTCGCGATGGTATCGCCCTTGCGCGCACGAACCTTATTAAGACTCGAAGGCGCAGCGATCTCGGTCCCGGTCGATCTCACCCACTTGGTGAGTTTGACACCGCTGTTCGGCGCGACGAGTTTTGTGGTCGACTTCAGATCGATGCCGGCATTCATTGATTGTAGTTGCGCAGCGTTGAAGCCGGTTCGATTCGCAATGCTTTGCCAATCTTCACCCGGCGCTACCGAAATCAATCTTGCACTCTCACGTTTCTCAGGAGCAATCTTCTGAATCAACGAAGCAAACTGTTTCGCACGACCGGCCGGAATGCGCACGTTATAAGTGTCGCCACGCGGCGTGATATCGCGTTTCAGTTCCGGGTTCAACGTGCGAATGTGATCGACATTCGTGTCCGATGCGTCAGCGATCAACTGCAAGCCGGTGGCTGTCGGCACCTGGACCACGTCGTACGACAACGGGGCATCAGGCTTGATTCCTTTGAATCCATATTTTTCCGGATTCTTTGCAATCAGGATAACGGCCAGAATGTTCGGAACGTAATTGCGAGTTTCCTGTGCGATGTACGGATAGATGGTCCAGAAGTTGGCGGTTCCGGCTCGAGAGATGGCGCGATCGATGTTTCCTTCGCCGGTGTTGTACGCGGCCATCGCCAGTTCCCAATTGCCGTTATAACGGCTCGCAAGCCATTTGAGATAACGAGCCGAGGCGCGCGTTGACTGCTCGATACCATTCCGCTCGTCAATGTAAGCTGTTTGCTGCAGGCCAAATCGGCGGCCGGTGCTCGGAACAAACTGCCACAGTCCTGACGCAGACGCCCACGAAACTGCTTTCGTTTTCCACGCACTTTCAACCTGGCCCAACCACGCGATGTCTTGTGGCACGCCTTCTTCCGCGAAGATCTTGCGCGTCAACTTCATGAACTGACCGGAGCGGCGCAAACCGTTCTCCATCGTGGAACGATTGCGGCCCTGGTAGTAATTAATGAATTGCTGAATTAGCGGATTGAGCGTGAAAGTAAAGTTGACGTTCTTCTGAGCTTGTTCGAGGGCCGCAATGTCTTCACTCGAAACTTGCTGTTCGGTTTCCGTGAGAACCAGCTTGCTCAACTCATCGAGTGGCGATGGTTCGAATTTCTGATCGCGGAAACCAACCTGCGAAGGCGGCGGAGTTTTTTGATCCTGTGTTTGTGTGTTCTGGGCGACGAGTTGGGCGTTTACCGGAGCAACGTTCTGTTGCTGCGACGGAACTTCTTCTCGATAGATACGCTCGACGAGTTCGAGGTAATAAGTCTGCAAACGCTGGCTGGCTCTAACATCGAATCCCGATTCAAGAATGGAGTCGATCGCTTTATCGAATTCTTCGCGCGCCTGTTCGCGCTTGCTGTCTTCGAGGTTGAGCTTACCTTTGCGGAAGTGATCTTCCGCACGCGTCATGATCTGTGAGATGCGTCCCTCAGACTGTTCGACTTCAGTTGGAATAGTTCTCGCGGATGAAGCTGCTGGAATCTGAGCGACGGAGGTTGCCGCCGAAGCGACGAGCGCCATTAGTAAGCCCACACAGGCCTTCAGACGAGGATAGCTCGCTGACATCAATTCGTCTTACTCCTTAATTTGTGCGGTATCTAATGGCTCCTCTATGATTTGAATACTGCAGGACTCGCCGAAGGAGCCAAAATCACACTGGAGGTTACCACACGGTTTTTTAGGGTGTCAAACCAGACACCACGATTGAAACACACACGCAAACGGTAAAGTTTTCCACTAAAAGTAAGTCCGCCAGTTTCACGCAGCAGACTTGTTTTGGTTGCAAAAGCCTCTATCTCAGATGCCACGGATTGAAAAACGGATTAACTAAAATCCGTCGATCTTCCGTTTGATTCATGGTTCAATTCCGTACACATTACTTTCGGGTCTGTTTCGGAACAAAATAGCTAAATCTCTCAAAGAGCAACTCTTACCTCACTCGAGCCCTCGTAGCCCCGTATGGAACGATGCTTGCCAACCGATTCCGAGTGGGCATGTTCTCCCTGTGTCGGAAATCTAGAGAACAAAGAGATTTCTAAATTCGAAAGTGATCCGAGAAAATAATGTCAACAGCTATCAAATCACGAGTACATGAATTTCCGCGGCCCGCGGAAATCGAGGCGGTCCCTTCAAAATCACAACTTTTCTTTAATCGGGAATTGAGCCTACTGGAGTTCCACGCGAGAGTGTTGGATGAAGCACTCGACGATCGCAATCCACTCCTCGAGCGACTGAAGTTCTTATCAATCTTTTCTTCCAATCTCGACGAATTCTTCATGATCCGCGTCTCGGGTCTCAAAGAAGAACTCTATGACGCGAACATCATTTCGCCTGACGGCCTGACTCCAACTGAGCAACTTGCCAAAATACGCGAGCGAACCCTCGTGCTGATCGGAGAACAAGCTCGCTGTTTGCGCGACGATGTGCTGCCGAAATTGAAAGACTCAGGGCTTTCCGTAGTTCCCTATGAATCACTGTCGCGTCACGAGCAGGAGAGTCTGAAAGACTACTTCATAGAAAAGGTGTTTCCGATTCTGACGCCGCTGGCTGTCGATCCGAGTCACCCATTTCCGTATATCTCGCCTTTGAGTGTGAACATCGGCCTGATGGTCCACGCTCCGAAAGAGGCAAAGTTTAGCGGCCGTCGAAAAGATGGCGACACGCGCTTCGTGCGCATCAAGGTGCCATCAGTCGTGCCACGACTCGTCGCGGTTGGTTCATCGAAGACGCGCTTCGTCTTACTCGAAGAGATCATTGAAGCGAATATTCAATCTCTCTTTCCGGGAATGCATCCCGGCCCTTGCCATCTCTTTCGTGTCACACGTGATGCGGATATCGAGATTCGAGAAGAGGAAGCTGAAGATCTGCTGAGCCTTATTCAGGAAGAATTGCGGCGTAGACGGTTTGGCAAGCCGGTTCGTCTGGAAATCTCGCCCGACATGCCCGCCGACATGATCGAGTATCTGACTTCGTCACTCGATCTCAACCAGGACGACGTATACGTTTTTGATGGACCACTGCATCTTCAGGATCTGATGGAACTCTTCGATTGCGATCGTCCTGATTTGAAGGACCAGCAGTTCACGCCGGTGCTGCCTGATTGGTTTGAAAGCCACGACAACATTTTCGAGGCGATCAAAGAACGCGATCGCCTGCTGCATCACCCGTACGATTCTTACGACTGCGTAACCGGTTTCATAAATCAGGCAGTCGAAGATCCGGACGTTGTCGCAATCAAGATCTGTTTGTATCGCACTGGTCCCGATTCTCCGATTCCGCCGGCACTGATCCGCGCCGCCGAACAGGGAAAACAAGTGACGGCATTGATCGAGTTGAAAGCGCGGTTCGACGAGGAACACAACATCGAATGGGCGCGCAAGCTTGACGAAGCCGGCGTGCATGTTGTGTATGGCATTCTCGGTCTCAAAACACACAGCAAGTTGACACTCGTAGTCAGACGCGAAGGTGACGCGTTGAAGCGTTATGTCCACATCGCTTCGGGTAACTACAACCCGACGACCTCGTGCACGTACACGGATCTCGGCATGTTCACTGTCAATGACGCGATTGGTCGCGACGCTACCGAACTGTTCAACTATCTAACCGGATTCGCCGAGCAAACAGACTATCGAACGCTCATGGTGGCGCCGGTTAATCTGCGTGAGAAATTCAACGCGCTTTTTGATCGTGAGATCGAACACAAACGCGCCGGGCGGCCCGCACACATTATCGCGAAGTTCAATCGTCTTGCGGATCTACAAATTGTCGAGAAGCTCTACGAAGTCTCGCGTGCCGGCGTGAAGGTCGATTTGATCGTACGAGGCATTTGCATGTTACGGCCCGGCATTCCGGGTTTGTCGGAAAATATTACGGTGCGCAGTGTCGTCAGCCGATTTCTCGAGCACAGCCGCGTGTTCTGGTTTTCAAATGGTGGCGACGATGAGGTTTACATCGGTAGCGCCGATTGGATGTCACGCAATCTCAAACACCGCATCGAGGTAGTTGCGCCAGTCACCGATCAGCAATCCAAGCGTTACCTGCGCGATGTGTTGCTTGACACGTATTTGAGCGACAACACAAAAGCCCGTGAGCTACAAGCCGACGGCAGATACGTTCATTTTGATCGCAGCGCGGATGCGTGCAACAGCCAGGAGTATTTCATGAACCGACCCGGCATAGATTAGAGTTACAGACAATCCGATTCCCTCCTGCGGTTCCCCAATTGCCCCCGCGTTTAAGTCGTTATTCGCGGAGATTTGCCATGAACGCCATAAAGAAGCTGCGAACACTGGTTGTGGTCGCATTGATACTGACCCTCGCCTCAATTGACACCGGCTTTGCCAAGCCAAAAAAGAAAAAAGAAGCCTTAACTGGAACCCCGGTTCTCTGGGCTCGTCCCGACGATATTTCATCGCGAGATCTGTTTCTTGGACCAGGCGGCGCCGCCATGCGTCCGGATCTGCGTCGCATCACTTTTCTCAAAGAAGAAAAAGGTGGTTATTCGAAAAAGTACCGGGTGCGCGACGCTTCGGGTCGTGAATGGGTCGTGAAGATTGGCAAGGAAGCACAGTCAGAAACTTCTGCAATCCGATTGCTCTGGGGCCTCGGATACTTCACTGAAATCAATTATCTCGCGCCGCGCGTAACGATCCCCGGAAAAGGAACGTTCACAAACGTCAGGTTTGAAGCGCGCCCCGATCAGTGGGAGCGAGGAGACGAGTGGAAATGGAAGAGCAATCCCTTCAACCGCACATCGGAGTTGCAGGGTCTAAAGATCATGATGGCCCTCATCAACAACTGGGATCTGAAAGACTCCAACAATGTAATCATCAAGAGCCGCAGTGGTAACAAACTCTATTACGTCATCAGCGATCTGGGCGCAACGTTTGGCCACGCCAGCACGACTCCGCTCCTCTGGAGATTCACGCGCAGCCGCAACAGTCCGGTGAATTATTCGAAGTCAAACTTCTTCGAGAAAGTGAAAGGTGATCGTGTGGTGCTGCACTTCGGCGGCAAGAATCGCGGTCTCATGAAAGATCTCACCGTTCAGGATGCCCAGTGGATCGCCAGTTTGCTTTCCCAGCTCAGCGATCAACAGATTCGCGATGCGTTTCGTGCAGCCAACTACAGTCCGTCTCAAATCAACTTGCTGGCGAGCGAGGTGCGTGAGCGGACGAATGAGTTGCTCAGTTTGCGTCCGAGTCCACAGATTGGTCGAGGCGAATAGAACTTCATGGCGAATCCAAAACGAAAAGAAGTTTACACGCTTGTGATCGTGTTTGCTGGAGTGCTCCTTTTGAGCGCGCTGATCGTCTACTTTGTTGGCGGCGGCCGGCGCGCTACTCCGGAAACAGTCAGACAGGGACCAACGCCCGATGCAGTTTTAGGACAGCCGGAAACGCGTACGCCAGCAACTCCGGCTCGGACCGATTCGGGCGAGAGCTTTATCGATCGCATGTTCGGCACTCAGCATAGTGAGCCATACGCAAACGGTGCGACGTGGCTCGAAACCATGGGACACCTCGCCTTGAGACTGCTGCTGGCGGCGTTACTCGGTGCAGCTCTCGCATTTCGGCCGCGAAAACGAATACTCGCCCTCAAGCGCAATCCTTACGTGGCCCAAACACAGATTTTACTCGCCGTTGTCGCCGCAGCCTTAATGATCATTGTTGGCGATAATGCGGCGCGCGCGTTTGGCATCTTCGCTGCGGTTTCGCTCGTGCGCTTTCGGACCAACATTCGCGATCCGAAAGAGATTACGGTTCTCCTGATTAGTCTCGCCTTGGGACTTGCGTCTGGATTTGGCCGTTGGGACCTGGCGCTTGTCCTGGCGCTGTTTTCGTTGCTCGTGCTTTGGATACTTGAGTGGCGGGAGTCTGACCTCGTGTTTCGCTCGATGGAATTGAAGGTAATTACGAAGAATGTCGTCTCAACACAGAAAGCATTGCGCGACGTGTTAAAGACACATGGCTTCGATAAGGAACTACGAGCAGTCGATCGCGAGGCGACGGAAGAATCGCCGGGCAGCATCGTGTATTCAGTTGATGTGAGCCCGACAGTCAGCACCGACGAGATCAGTGCTGATATTCTGGCGATTGATGGACAGAACGTTCAGGGAATTGAGTGGGATCAGAAGAAGAGCTACTCGTACCTTTATCAGTAAAGAACAACGCGGATGAAAACGAATCAAATCCGTCTTCATCCGCGTTATTCTGTGGCTAAACTTATTTTGTGCCTTCGGCAGCTACGGCAGATTTAGTGGGAAAGTTTACCGAGTAATCCTGAACGAATTTCTTCATGTCGCCATGGCCCCAGCGAGTGTAGAAATCATACTTCTTCATCTCAGCGTAGACCTGATCATAATTCCAGTTGTAGCGATTGAAACGGTAAACAGCGCCCATCACGCCCGTTCGATGACGTCCGCCGGCGCAGTGTACGTAAAATTTTCCGGTTGTCGGATCGTCTACGAGCTTCAGGAACTGCTCGATTTTCGCGCTCTCCGGATAATCTTTGTCGCTCATCGGAATGTTGATGTATTTCATTCCGAGCGCTTCGACACTCTGTTTCTCATAAGCAGTGGGGTCATCCTGCAAGTCGATGACTGTCTTAATACCGAGCGCAGCTAACTGTTGATAATCGTTTTCTTTCGGTTGAGCACCGCGGAAAAAGCGTTCGTCCATCTGGCCAAAATTCTTGATTTTTACGTTGGAAACGTCAGCGGAAGCGTGGTTTTTTTGAATTTCCTGACTAAAAGCAGAGACTTGCGAAGCAAGAATTAGCGCGATGGCGGCGAAGAAAACGGACACGTAGCTACGCGGTAATTTACTCATGAAAAACTCCTTGAAAGCTTAAATCCTGAATTTTAAGTGAACCGCAGACTACGATTCACGAACGTATTCTACGGTTGTATCCACAAATCACGCAAAAGAATTTTGGACTAAACTGCGGTCCGCGCGTTTGCGGCTTGCGGCAGACGCTGTGGCTTGGGCGCCGGACTCGCCGGCGGCACCACTCTCTCGCCCAACGCTTCGCGAAATACCTGTCGCATATTATCAACAAAAACGAAGCGAATGTCCTTGAATGGTTCCTTCGGGACCTCATCCAAATCGCGACGATTCTGCTGCGGCAGAATAATTGTCGTCACGCGCGCGCGCCGGGCTGCCAGCACTTTTTCCTTTACGCCACCTATCGGCAAAACGTTTCCACGCAGTGTGATCTCACCTGTCATGGCCACGTCCTTGCGCACCGGCCGGCCTGATAAGGCTGACACCATCGCAGTTGCGAGGGTGATGCCGGCTGACGGCCCGTCCTTGGGAATGGCACCTTCGGGAATGTGAATATGGAGGTCGTAGTTGTTGAAGTCTTCTTCGGCGATGTCGAGCTCTTTCGCACGTGACTTGGCGTATGAATAAGCGGCCTGCGCCGACTCACGCATGACGTCGCCGAGCTGACCGGTCAACACGAGATTTCCTTTGCCTTTCATTCGCAGCGCTTCGATGAAAAGCACGTCGCCGCCGACTGCAGTCCAGGCGAGGCCTGTCGCAACGCCGACCTGATCCTTCTTTAACGCTTCCTCGGGAATGATCTTTGGAGCGCCGAGAAACTCATGCACATTCTTGAGCGAAACTCTGATCGCGCCCTTGTGACCTTCAGCAATCTTGCGCGCTACCTTGCGACAAATCCTGGAGATCTCGCGTTCCAGTTGTCGCAGTCCTGCTTCCTGCGTGTATTGCTGGATGATGGCTGTGAGCGCGGTTTTTGAAATGTGTAGATCCTTCGCCGTGATCCCATTTTCTTCCATCTGTTTCGGCATCAGGTGGCGAATGGCAATCTCGCGTTTCTCTTCTTCGGTGTAACCGGCGAGACGAATGACCTCCATGCGATCGCGCAACGCCGGCTGAATCGTGTCGAGCACGTTTGCAGTGGTCATGAAGATCACGTTCGAGAGATCGAACGTGACGCCGAGATAGTTGTCGCGAAACGAGTTGTTCTGCTCCGGATCTAGGACTTCGAGTAAAGCCGACGACGGATCGCCACGGAAGTCAGCGCCGACTTTGTCTATCTCGTCGAGCATGATCAACGGATTATTTGTGGTTGCCTGTTGGATGGCTTGAATGATCCGGCCCGGCATCGCGCCGACGTAAGTTCGCCGATGACCGCGAATTTCTGCTTCGTCGTGAACACCGCCGAGCGAGAGCCGTACAAACTTGCGATCGAGAGCGCGTGCGATGGAACGACCCAGCGAGGTTTTACCAACTCCCGGAGGTCCGACAAGACAAAGAATCGGGCCCTTCGGTTTCTCTTTCAGTTTGCGGACGGCGAGCGCTTCGATGATCCGATCTTTGACTTTCTCGAGACCGTAGTGATCTTCGTTAAGGACTTTCTCCGCTTTTTGCAGATCGAGATTGTCGACCGAAGATCTGGACCACGGTAGATCGGTCATGATCTCCATCCAGTTTCGCAGCGTTGCCGTTTCGGCTGCATCCGGATGCATGCGTTCGAGTTTCTTGAGTTGTCTGAGCGCCTCTTCTTCCGCCGTTTTTGGCATCTTCGCGGCTTCGATCTTTTCACGAAACTGCGCGATTTCTTCCGCTAACTCGTTCCCTTCACCGAGTTCGCTCTGAATCGCCTTGAGCTGTTGCCGCAGGTAAAACTCTCTTTGCGAGCGATCGATATCGGCGCGTGCCTGAGTATTGATCTCCTGTTGGACGGTGAGGACTTCGATCTCTTTATTTAAGAGGTCGTTGACACGTCGTAGACGTGCGGTCGTGTCGGCGATGTCGAGCACTGACTGTGCGTCTTCAACTTTCAGCTCGAGGTTTGAGGCCGATAAGTCTGCCAGTCGTCCGGCGTCGTCGAGGTTTGCGATGATCGCCATCACTTCGGGCGAAATATTCTTGCCGAGGTTGATGGCCTTTTCCATAGACGCGCGCACGTTGCGCACGAGCGCTTCAACTTCCAGCGAACGTTCCGGCGAAAGCACTTCCTGCATTACGTTGACTCGCGAACGCAGGTATTCACCAGTCGCATCTACCGATTCAATCTGGGCGCGCGCCAGTCCCTGGACCAGGATGCGGATACGGCCGTCAGGCAACTTGAGCATGCGCATGATGACGGCGGCAGTGCCGACTGCGTATAGATCTTCCGCAGTCGGTTCTTCCTTATCGAGGTCTTTCTGCGAGGCCAGCAGAATCATGCGATTCTCCGCCAGCGCTTCATCTACTGCTCTGATCGACTTCTCGCGCGATACAAATAACGGAACGATCATGAACGGGTAGATCACGATGTCGCGCAACGGCAGCACTGGCAGTTCACTCGGGATCTGTAGCTGCTGATCGTTGTCAGTGGTTGTTGTTTCGATTGCTTCGGTAAACTCTGGTTCTTTAGCTATTGCCATTATGTGTAACCTTTATGATTCTTCAGTCGTCGTCGTGTCCTTAACTGCTATCAGGACCTCCTCTCCCCTGCGATCCTCAATCTTTGGAAGATAAATATGCAGCATACCGTTGCTAAGCTCGGCCGAAGCCTCGCGAATACTGAAGGTCCAACGCAACGGTACGATGCGACCAAACTTGCCAAAACTGCGTTCCGAACAATGGTAGGAAACGATGCGACGGCGGTTGGGCCGTCGTTTCTTTTCACCCCAGATTCTGAGTTTTGTGTTGCAGATTCCGATCTTGATCTGATCGGCGGTCACGCCGGGGAGTTCAACGCGAATACAGATTGCTTTCTCTGTTTCACAGAGATCGACCGGCGGCGCCCAGGTGCCGGAGACGAGTGGATTTTCCGCCTCGGTCGCTTCCTGCAAAGCGGCATAGAGACGCCCAACGCGATCGCGAAGTCGCTGCACTTCAAGTCGTTCTAATCCAGTCGCGCGAATGGGTTTGATCATGCTGACTCCCCGGTTCGAAGTCCCTGCTACCTGTTGGCTCGTTGTTTCACCACTAAATGCTTCAGTTCGGTCATGAACTCTGAGACGTCTTCAAATTCGAGATACACGGAGGCAAAACGAACATAGGCGACTTTATCCAGCTCTTTCAAGCGTCGCATGATCATCTCGCCGATCTTGCTGGTCGGACGTTCTCGTTCGGGCGATTCCTGGACATACTTCTCGATTGCATTAACGATACTGTCAAGTTTAGCCGAGGGAACGGGCCGTTTCTCGCATGCGCGCAGGAGCCCGGCCATCACTTTGTTGCGATCGAATGTTTCTCTGCGGCCGTCTTTCTTGACCACCATGTAAGGTATCTCATCGATGCGTTCGTAGGACGTAAACCTTCGCTCACAGCGAAGACACTCTCGCCGGCGCCGGATCGCATCGCCCTCACGCGACTCGCGTGAATCGACCACTTTGTCTTCGAGATAGCCACAGAAGGGACATTTCATATGCTAGTTGAATCCTTTCGAGGAATTCATTTCTTTCATATCTGTTCGGCTGACATCATCGTGCGCAATTTCGCAAAACTCAGGTCGCCTCTGATCACATAAAACAGACCAAACAAAACTGCCGGACCAAAATCAACCAGGTGCAGAACGATTGAAAGCGCCGCTGCGGTCTCTTTCTTAACACCGAGAAACAACAGTCCGGCGGCAGTCGCGGCGTGAAATGCGCCGGCTGCGCCGCCGGGTGTCGGTACTAAAGAACCGACCAGTGACCAGCCGAGCACGAAGATCGTTTCGGCTAAACCGACCTGTAAATGAAACGCACGCATCACGAGCAGATTCGCGGCTGCGACTCCGAACCAAAGCAAAGCCGTCCAGCCAATCGTTTCGAGCAGCTCCGCGAGGTTAACGAGAACTCGAAGCGCCTGTGCCAGTTGTTCAAGCAAACGCAGAACAAGCTTCGAGAGTCGCTGCGGGATAAATTGCCAGCGCGCGAACAACCCTTCAAAGAACCTGATAAACAGAGCCGACTGTCTTCTGAACCACATCAGAAAGACAATCCCGAGGACAGTTGCACCAAAGAGCACTAAGCCTGCGGTTCGCACCCGATCATACGAGAGTTCGAGAGCGACTGGCGGCCTGAACCAGATCAGGTTGATGGCGAACATGAGGGCAACAGCCGTCATGTCGTAAATGCGTTCGACCACGATCGTGACCAGCGAAGCACTGGGCCTGACACGTGGATCGCGCATCGAGAGTGCCACTGGCCGCACCACCTCGCCGGCCCGGCCGACGAGGAAAACAGCACTGAACCCAATAGTGGTAGCCGCAAAAAGGTCGGGAAACCGGGCCGCGCTGAGTGGTTTCAATAAAGCTCCCCAACGAAAAGCCCGGAAAAAGTAGGCCGCAGAGATGATCAGGACGGCCGCTACAAGCAGGTAGGGATCGGCGTCGCTGACAGCGCGACGAACCTCAACCCAATCCAGTTTTCGTCCAAACCACCAGAGAAGTGCCGAGCCAAGTAAACAGAGAACGCCGAATTCAATGTATTTTCGATAGCTCCGGGCGTTCGCCATTCGTCAGCTCTCAGGTCAAAAAACCACAACATGTTGGGCCGGTTGCAGAGCCTACTACATGCGACAAGGAGAGTCTAGCCACCAAAAGGCACAAAAAGCACAAAACAGGTGAAGCAAAAACATTTATGTGCCGTTTGTGCTTTTTTGTGGCTATTCCTTTTGTGCCTCTTTGTGGCAAACTTTGCTGAACTTTAGTTTGGTGCCTGTCGTAATCCGCTCGGAACAAGGGTTTGGCCGCCTTTGACGATTTCCGACCAACAGGTACCTGGAGAAGAGACGGTGGGAGCTGTTAAGGCTTTGGCAGTTAGTGAAGGAGCCGAATTGGTTCGCAGGTGTCGCGCAGGCGACGGCGCGGCGTGGGAACAGATTGTGCAGACCTATTCCCGGCGCATCTATAACCTTGCTTACCGCTTTACCTCGCGTTCCGATACGGCAGAAGATTTAACGCAGGAAGTTTTCGTAAGGGTTTACCGTTCTTTGGATCAATACGACCCCAAGCAGGGTGATTTACAGAACTGGCTGATGAGGCTCGCGCGCAATCTGATTATTGACGATTACCGCAAGCGCCAGCGCACACCACACGATAACCTCGCCGACGATCTCGCCGATCACAGTTATCACCTGCACACGCGTACGAACTCGGTTCAGAAGGAAATGGAGCGACGCGAACTTGGTGCTCAGGTCCAGGCCGGCATCGACAAGCTGTCACCCGATTTACGAACGTGCGTGATCTTGAGAGATATTGAAGAGTTGAGTTACCAGGAGATTGTTGATCTTTTGAAGATCCCGGAAGGGACGGTTAAGTCGAGAATCAATCGCGGACGCATTGAGCTCGCGAAGATTCTGCGCCGGATGAAAGTTGTGGCGATGAGCGAGGCATAGAACACTGGGGGCTCACTCGAGTGCTGGCAGGCACAAACTTGGGTACGTGAGCCGGAACAAAAAGCGGCGGGAAGCGAAAAATAACGATGCTTTGTGTGGATTTCGAAAACCTTTTGACCGACTACATTGAGGGTGTAGTAGGTCCTGAAACTAATCGGCTCATGGGCGAGCATGCGATGAAGTGTCCCGTGTGCCATGAAACTCTCTCGGCGGTTCGCAGCGCCATCGACACTTGCCACATGGCTACGGTGCCTGCGCCTTCGCGAGAACTTGAAGCTCGTATTCTCGAAAAGACGGTTCCTCAGACGGCGATGAAATGCGAAGAGTTTGAGGAATGTCTCACTGACTATCTTGACGGCTTCCTCCCGGCGCATCTCTATCATCGCTGGGAACGCCACGCAGCTATTTGTAACGTCTGCACTGAACTTCCCGGTGAAGTCGTGCGATCGATCGGTGCGTGCTACACCTACATTTCCGAAGAGAAGCCTGTACCACAGGGATTAAATGAACGAATTCTGCAGGCGACTTTGGGAACAGTGACGCCGCAGGAAATAAAGGCTCCGTGGGGAGCGCGCGTTGCATCACGCTTCCGTTCGTTGTTAGACCCGATCATGTCACCACAAATCGCGACTGTAGCCACAATGCTTCTGGCTGCGATTCTGGTGCTCACGAATACAGTCTCGGCCGATGGCTCGATCAGTGGTGTTTACGACGCCGGATTGCAATTAGCTGAACGCACTGGACAATCGCGATCGATTGCTGACTATCCGTTGCAGCTTTCCGGCGACCAGCAACAACCACCACCAGCGCCTCCCGCACAAAAACAGGGAGCCGATCAGCACAAGGACGCAGTGGGAAACAAGCCCGAAGCTAACGACCATAACAACCGGTGAGGAGATAGGTTTTAAGACAATGATGTACTGTGGCTACCATGCTAAGAATCCGGCGGTGGTTCAGTGCAATCAGTGTGCACGCTGGTTGTGTCCTGCCTGCGATCATCGCGTACGAGGATTTCCGTTCTGTCAGGACTGCATCGTGGCCGGAGTTGAATTGCTGCGGCATCAATCAACCAGCCCAACTCAGATCCTGAGGCGAAAAAGCTCACCGTTCGTTGCGACTTTGCTCTCATTTGTACCCGGACTCGGCGCCGCCTATAACGGCCAGACTTCCAAGGCCATCGTGCATTTCGCAATCTTCGCGAGTTTCTTCCAGATGGCAGTCGTGACACAGGGAATGCACTTCTTCATTCTGGGCGTGATCGGAACCTGGTTGTTTGCGGCTGTCGATGCGTGCCGGACCGCACAGTTGATGAGAGCCGGATTGAGCCCGGACGCAGAAGATGATGTGATTGCGCGTCGTCTCTACGGGAACCCATTTGCCTGGGGCACAACACTGATTATTATTGGCACGCTGTTCCTGCTGCATACCTTGCTGCGCGTGACATTGCCAATCAAGGAATTGTTGCCGGTAGCGCTGGTGGCACTCGGTGCCTACATGTTGTTTGACTACATTCGACGCGGCCGCGGCTCGGATCGAATTGTGCGATTTGATTCGAGACGACCACCGCCGTCAGTGGTGGCCACTACCAGGCCAACTGATGCAACTAACTTTCGGACCGGCGAAACTACACAGTTCGCGCGCCGCGATGTGACGCCGCTTCCGTTCGAACGAAGATCGTAATTTATACTTTAGTACGGGGTTGAAATTATGTGTTTTGGCTTTCTTAGAGCTGCTGGTGGACTCGGAGCAATCGTTGCTTTGATCCTCGTTATCATCGCTCTCTTAAAACAGTTGGTGCTGCTCGTCGGTTTTCTCATCACGGCGATCAAGGTCGCGATCGTGGTTGTCTTCATCGCTGTCCTCGTGATGATCGCGCTGGCGATATTCCGCGATCGTTCACGCAGAAAACGCGAAGAAACTGTGTAGCGTGGATAGGTCCTGCAGGCGTTGCAGGACCTATTCTCTTTCAAAGACACCTTCCTTGTATTTCACCCACAAAGTTGCAACAATTTGTTGGCCTGTGATAGGGTCAGGGCCTTGCAGAACCGGCCGGATGGATTTCACCTCGGAGGGACCTTGAGGTTTCAATCCAACCGCTGCAGATCTTAAATAGGTAAACAAGAACAACTTTCCCCGTTACGCGCAAATCGCTTTTGGCGAGTTGTGCCTTTCGGTTGTTACGCCCCCGACTGCATGCGTAGCAACAGGAGCACGATCAAGAATGGCCAAAGAAGACCGTTTTTATGCCTTCATCATCGCCCATACTTCCCGTTCCCGAGCCAGAGTCCAGAGAATCCGCGTCGAGAAGAAATCAGTAACCATTTTCTTCGCCGTGCTGGCGGTGTGTGGAGTCGGACTCTTTTATGGACTCTACGGACTGACTCAGCAGGCGGCACACCTGCGGACAGAATATGAAAACCAGCGTTTACGCGCCGAAAACGAACGCCAGCGTCAGGAACTCGAGAAACTGAATAACCGCGTGGAAAAGGTTGAAGACACCTCGCGAAAACTCGCCGAAAAATCAGGCGTGGTTGAAGAAAACGTGACGGCGCCCGGTACGGGCGGCCCGGCCTTGCCTTTGGACGAGATGGGCCTCGCTACCCTGACCGCGAAGATGAACCGTCTCGAGGAGGATCTACGCTCTTACGAGGGCATTCTGCGACAACGCGGCTACACCCCAACAGTCTGGCCGGTCGAGGGAACGCTGGAAGGCGGATTCGGTGGACGCCGGAACCCATTCGGAGGTCCGGGTTATGAGTTTCACACCGGACAGGACATCGAGGCTCCCTGGGGTGCTCCCGTCGTTGCCGGCGCCAGTGGTCGCGTTTCATTCGTGGGCTGGCAAAATGGTTATGGACAGATCGTCATAGTTGACCATGGCGGCGGTCTTACCACTCGCTACGGTCACCTTTCACACATCGACGTCGAACTCAATCAAACCGTCTCACGGGCGCAATTACTGGGAAAAGTTGGCTCAACCGGCCGCTCGACAGGACCACACCTGCATTACGAGGTTCGCATCAATGATCAGGCAGTAAACCCGCTGCCCTACCTGCTGTTGAGTACAAAAGTGGAAACAACCGCGAGCACGAATTGAGATGAAATAAAACAGGGTGTGGTAGCTAACCTGAGGTTTAGCTTTAACTTAGCCCAGCCGCCACGAAACTTTCTTGCTTGACAGGTTTAACAAAGTCGCCTAATATGCGCCGTCGTTTCAATGCAGGGACGGCAAGTCAGAGCCCAGCATTCCCGAATTCACAAGCTGTACGTCAATGAGTTTCGTTAGTTTTGCCCCCGTAAGTCTGTGCATGTTGAATTAGCGCTCCCCGCGCTGTTCATCATGCATTTTTTGTTGGTTGTGTGTTTCCGTCTAGCACCATTCAGGTGCGACCCGGCTCACAAGCATTAACCTTCGACGCGACGCCCAAAGCGGTTTCGTGTCCGTTTTACCGAATCGTTAGGAGGATTCGTTGTTATGTCTAGAATAACCGGTAAGGTCAAGTGGTTTAATAATTCGAAGGGTTACGGCTTTATCGAGCAGCCGGGCTCTTCGGACATTTTCGTTCACTATAGCGCCATTCAAGGCGACGGCTTCAAGACTCTCGAAGAGGGTCAGGAAGTTGAGTTTGAGGTTACCCAGGGCCCAAAGGGACCTCAGGCTGAAAAAGTCACGAAGATGTAGTGTCTCCCCGGCTTGCCTTCCGCAAAGCCACTGACTTGCTTCCGGTCACGGGTCCGGTAAGCTCACAAGAAGAAAAGGCGACCAGCCGGTCGCCTTTTCTTTTTACCTTTTGTGCAGCAGAGCTACTCCGCCCGGGCTTTGAAGCTCACATGCCCGTTCTCAACCGAAACTGAGAATCTCACGCGCTCGCAACCGACCTTCTCCTTGAGCCCGTCGGCTTTCGAAGCAATCAGTCGATGAAACTTCGGGAACGAGAGTTCTTCCGTCGCCTCACCGCAACTTCGTTTTGCTTCCACCAACGACTCGAAAAGATTCTTGACGACTTCAACGTCGCGATGTGCATCCGTGCAAACAAATGAAACCGGGTCAACTTTAGGCGCAGTCACTTCTTTCTGGACGTTGGCGCGATGTGCGGAAATTGGATCACGTCCTTCTTCACGTCCCTGCATCGTCCGGCGCCAGAGGTCGCGAAACGCGTTATAGCGGGCCGCGAGCGAGTTGTATCGGTAACGTTGCGCGTACGTTAAGGTGCGATCGTCTCCGAGCCGCTTCAGCAAAGTCTCAACGCGTCCCTTCGTATCGTAAGGCGGCCGCTTTGCGCCGCCGTTGAAGAAGATGTCAAACTCAATCCGCAAACGGCGGATGTCGTCTTCGAGACGCGTCAGTTGTTCGTCCGGAGTCGGTTGGTTCTCGCCGACCGAGTATTTGCTCTTAGCCTGTGCATGCAGTTTTGACCGTAACAGTTTGTTTTCGCGTAATCCCACAGAATTGAACTCCTGGGCGAGAAAAAAGTTGGGCGGGGTTTGCGTCGTTGGTTGGACGCGACCCAAGCAGTCTATGGGGTTCGAAAGCGCTGTGTCAATAGACAGCAGTCTTATCCACAGATTACACAGATTAAGTAGTAGAATCTGTGCAATCTGTGGATAAGAGTGACTCGATTCTCATGCCGAATGCTGAAAATAAACAGGTTAGTCTTCGTGACGTGCCGTCAGTAGATGCGTTGTTGCGTACTGACGTCGCTCGCGAGTTGCGCGATCTGATTGGGCTCAGAAGATTGACCAACATCGCGCGCTCGGTGACGGCTGAGATTCGCGATCTGGTTCGTAATAATCCTGAATCTGTCAGTAATGGCGACCATGCCGAAGCGCTGCTGGCCGAAGCCGCGAAGCGAATGGAAGCGAACGCACGTCGAGAAAGCCAATCGGGGATTAAGGCGGTCATCAATGCAACCGGCGTTGTACTGCATACAAATCTCGGACGCGCACCATTATCGAATGCAGCGCGCGCCGCAATCGACGAAGCCGCCCGCTACTGTTCTGTCGAATATGATCTAGAGAGTGGCGGCCGTGGCGGACGCGCCGCGCGTGTCGAGTCGCTCTTGCAAGATCTCACCGGAGCTGAGGACGCTCTGGTGGTTAACAACTGTGCCGCTGCCGCCCTCTTGATTTTGACTGTACTTGCCGCCGATGGGGAAACGATTGTTTCACGCGGCGAACTGGTCGAGATCGGCGGTGATTTTCGTGTGCCTGATGTGATGGCGGGATCGGGAACACGTATGATCGAAGTCGGTACCACTAATCGTACTCACCTGCACGACTACGAGCGTGCGATTAATTCGAATACGCGCCTGATCATGCGCGTTCATCCTTCAAACTATCGCATCGTCGGGTTCGCGAGCACACCGGAGCGTTCGGAGTTGGTGACCCTCGCACACAATGAAGGATTGCCACTGTATGAAGACGCTGGATCCGGACAACTGGAGGATCTGAGAAAGTATGGCGTGATCGATGAACCGGTGGTGCGCGAGATCATCGAGTCTGGAGTTGACGTAACGTCATTCAGCGGCGACAAACTCTTGGGTTCGGTCCAGGCGGGGCTAATAGTTGGTAAGCATGAGATCGTTTCTCAGCTACGAAAGCATCCACTCTATCGCGCGCTGCGAAGCGACAAGATCAGATCTGCGGCCCTCGAAGCAACGCTCGTCGCACATCAAAGAGACCTGGCCCAAAATGAAGTGCCGGTAATTCAAATGTTGTCGCTTACCACGGAAGAGCTCCGGCATCGCGCACAAAGCATCGTGGATGGTTTGAACTTGAACCGGGTTAAGATTGAATTGCTGGAAGGTAAATCAGCGCTCGGTGGCGGCGCTGGGCCAACTTCTACTTTTCCCACTACGCTAATTGCCATCTCTCATCCAGAACAGTCGGCTCAGGACATCGAGCACCAGCTCCGCAATTCGTCGCCACCGATCATTAGCCGCATCTCGGAAGGAAAGGTGCTGCTGGACCTGCGGACAGTTTTCGAAGATCAACTTCCACTTCTCAAAGATGCATTGACCAAATTAAGCTGAGCGCCTAAATCTTCTCTGTAGATTTAACAATGCTTGTCATTGTATAATCTGCTCGGCTTTTCAGAGCAAAGCCGTCGCGATTGAAATTCTTTCCGGCCACCCGCCTTACTGGTTTCACTCTCTACCCTTGATTCGAATAAGAACGCTAACCTCTTACGTTTCTGCATCCGCTATCGGTATCTGCGCCGGTCTGACGGGCTATGCACTCCTTAGCCTGGGCGTCATGCCCGGGTTAGCGACAGTCTTCCCCACCGCCACGCCCACCAGTCTCACGCAACTCGACGATACGATAGCTTCAGCCTGCCTCGTCAGCTTCGCACTCGCCCTGAGTTTGACTCTGAATCGCTGCGGTCTTCGTCGTTGCTGGCGTTGGATCTTAGTGACTGTCATCTCTGTAAGCGGCATCGGCATCGGCGGCATGTTATTCCTCAGCCTCGACCTGCTTCCAATCCCACTTCTCTTCAGTGGCGGTCTGGCGTTGTTGCTCGCACAGATAAATCGTCTCTGGTCACTCGATCGCCAACTCGCACGTGCGCTCTTTCAATCGTCACCCGAAACCAACGGCTTGATCGGTGCAAATGCAAGATTGATGAGCGGACTAAAACTGCTGAACACCGTTCTGCCGCTCAGTGAAGCGGTCGTCTTTCGTTACGACGAGATGGACTCGCTCCACGCCGTCGCACGCTTCAAAGGCGTAGCGCCAAACGCGCAGGATCCGCGCCGCAACTCGGTGTGGCGTGAGGGCATCAAGCTCTGCCAGCGAGCCGCAGCATCCGGAGAATTAGTAAGCCAGACAACGACCGGTCAAAACTCATCGACCGTCGCCGTACCATTACTTCACGAAAACGAAACAGCCGGCGTCTTACTCATTCGACTCGCCTCCGAGTTTTCCGTCGACGACGCACCACTGCTCGAGGCAGTCGCTTCTCAATTCGCACGCAATCTCGAACGCGAAAGCTTTGTGCAAAATCCCGCGCGTACGCAGTGGCTCAGTTACTTCTCACAAAGCGGCGGCAAGAGAAAGATCGACGCACTGAATGTGCTGAAAGCAATTACAGTCGAACAGCAATGTGAAGCCACCACTCTGTCGCACATTGACGATGGCGTCGCGATCGCATATCTCGACGGCACACTCGCACTCGTCAATCAAACACTGCTTGGTTTCGCCGGCGCCACTGCCGAGCAAGTCTCCACCATGGATGTATTCGACCTTCTCAATAAGTTTCGCACGGACATTTTTGACGAACCTGCCATCGCCGTACGAAGAGTGCTGCAAACCGGCGACGAATACGAAGGCGAGCTCAACTTTGAAAGCAGGAATCAGATTCTCAATCTGCGTATCTCACTGCTTCGCGAGCGACAACCGGCGACAGCTAATGAACCGATCGGCATTGCTCTCTATGTTAAAGATGTGACGGCGACGAAAGAGTACGAGAAGTTAAAGAGCGACATGATCTCATTGATGTCGCACGAGCTTCGCACTCCACTCACCAGCATCAACGGCTTTGCCGAACTGCTCACGGCTGACGACACCATTCCCTCACAAGCGCGCGAATTTGTTTCTATTATCGCGAACGAGTCGCAACGAATGTCGCGCATGATAAATACTTTTCTTTCCGTGACGCAGTTGCAGCGCAAAGACAAACAGGAAGTGTTGAAGATTCCGCTGCGTCTCGACGAAGTGGTGCGCGAAACCATCACCTCGCTTCAGCCGGTAGCGAAGAAGAAGCGCATTCGTCTCATCGAACAACCAGCGCATCGCATTCCTCCGGTGGCGGCAGACAAGGGACTCATCACTCAAGCGGTGAAGAATCTCGTCAACAACGCAATCAAGTACAGTCCGGAGCGAACTACGGTGACCGTTTCAACCGCGCTTGAAGCTGAAGCAGTTCGAGTTTGCGTCGAAGATCGTGGTTTCGGTATTCCGGCTGAAGCTAAGGAACGCGTGTGGGACAAGTTTTATCGCGTCGTGCGCGAAGGACAGGAGAAGGACGAGGAGTCGACTGGACTGGGATTGTCGTTTGTTCGTGAAGTAGTCGAGCAACACGGTGGCCGCGTCGATCTCGATTCCGAAGAAGGACGTGGCTCCAAGTTTAGTTTTACTCTGCCGCGGTTATGAGCCGCGGATCACACGGATTTAGATTCGATTAATAGTTCCGCGACACAAAACGGTGCCGCAGATGCAGCGTTTGTCGTCGGGATGCAGGGTTGATTCGTAATCGATGGTGATCTCTTCGCCGGCTTCGATGTCGCGCAAAGCGATAAAGAGAATGTGATCGTAGAGGATCTGCATGAAAGCATTCGGCACACACGAGTGATTGATGTAGTGCGTGCCGTTACCGCCGCGACTGCCATCCAGACTCCAGCGACTGTTGACTTCACAAATCCGCAGCGTCTTTCGATGTGCACGGCGACGTGCTTCAGCGTTTGTGATCTTCTCGCCGGCGTACTCTGCGATCTTGTGTCTCTTCTGGAATGGTATGGTGGCGAAGCAGCCTTTGCCGTGGATGGACGAAGGCTTGATTGCTAGTCCGTGGGCCAGCCTCATCAGGGTTATTTGAGTTTGAAAGTGCGTGCTATCAAGTCGGTTTGATTACGGATACGAGCCAGCTTGTCGCGCAATCCGGTAAAGCGTATGGCGTAGATCGTGCGGTTATCAGCTTGCAGGTAGTAGGTGCGTCCGAGCATCGTCTTGCCGGTTCTGACAAACTCGTAAGACATTGTTACGCCGTCGAGTCTGCCGTTAAATGGTTCCTGCTTGCCTTCCACAAATCCGGGCAAAAATCTCAGCCTTAGATCCTGATCGCGACGCGCCAGTTCTGTGGGTGTGGTATCGGCATCGACAACTTCCTTGCGAATCGTGAGATATCCGTCAAGCCGATCGCCATAAACAAACTCGGGATGTTCGTGAGCTGCATCCGGCTCAAGAATTGAACGCCAGGTGGGCGAAGGAATTTCGAAGGTGTACTCGACTTTATCGTGCGTGTAGGTTTGCTGCGCCAGCGCGAGCGGCGCTGTCAGTGCAATCAAAACTACGGCAAAAGCTAAAATCCGTCGCATTCACTCCTCCAAAGCTTGTCAGATGCCCGTGTTAAGTGTGGTCGTTGCTTTACCGCGACTATTGAAGCTGCGAAATCACGCTCTTTTGAATCTCGATCAGCGACCTGATTCCGCTTTCGCCGAGGGCCACTAATTCGTCCATTTGCGCACGGCTGAAGGGTTCGCGCTCTGCCGTGCCCTGGAGTTCGATGAAGCGACCGTCGCCGGTGCAAACGATGTTCATGTCAACTTCGGCACGCGAGTCTTCGTCGTACTTGAGATCGAGAAGCGGTGCGCCGCCAACGATCCCGACACTCACCGCAGCAACCTGATCCATTGTTACCGAACGCGAGATCTTTCCGATTTTCAGCAACTGATGATTCGCAAGTGCAAAGGCAACGTAAGCGCCTGTGATTGCAGCGGTGCGTGTGCCGCCGTCAGCTTGGAGGACGTCGCAGTCGATCGTGATGGTCCGTTCTCCAAGGGCTTTCATGTCCGCGATGGCGCGCAAACTTCTTCCGATCAGCCGTTGTATTTCATGGGTGCGACCGGATGGTCCACCGCGGCCGATCTCGCGAGCGGTGCGAGTTTGGGTTGCGCGCGGCAACATCGCGTACTCGGCCGTCAACCATCCCTGACCGGAGTTGCGCAGAAAGGGCGGCACCCGGTCTTCGAGCGAAGCGGCGCAGACTACGCGAGTGTTTCCCATCTCGATCAATACCGACCCTTCCGCGTATGGCAGAAAGCCCGGTGTAATTCGTGCCGAACGCATTTCATCCGGAGCGCGTCCGTCAGTGCGTGCGAAGCTCATCGTGTCCCCAAATCTCTACGGCTTCAAGAATGGAAGGAGCCAATCCTAAAAATCTCTCGGCTACTTTAGCAAATCTTTCCGCAGCATCGGTCACATAAAAATGGTCTAAATCATCACAGAGTTGGCGTTCCTGGTAAAGACCGAGCGTGTCTTCGTGGGTTAGGTCCGAACTGTCGAGGAGCGATTCGACGTCGTGTGCCGTCGCTGCGCCTGAATCGATCAGCTCGACTTCTCTGCCCAACGTTTCGCTTATGACTTCACGCAAGATTGGATAATGCGTGCAACCAAGCACGAGCGCGCCGAGGGTCTTGCCTACGAACTCGCTTAAATATTCACGCGCGACAGTGCGTGCTACGTCCGAGTCGGCCCAACCCTCTTCTGCAAGCGAGACGAAAAGCGGGCACGCACGCTCAATCACCTGACCCGTCGCTCCCATAGCAGCAATCGCTTTCGCGTATGCGTGGCTCTGCACGGTCGCTTCCGTCGCAATCACTCCGATGTTTGCACCTCGCGCGATTTCCACTGCCGCTCGCGAACCGGGTTCGATCACGCCGATGACCGGCACTTTGATCGCCTTACGGATCGCGGGCAGGGCGAGCGCAGAAGCAGTGTTGCAGGCAACTACGAGTAACTTGATTCCGTGCGCTTCGAGAAATCGAGAATTCTCGACAGCGTAGCGTTCGACTGTGGCCAGGGATTTGGTGCCGTAAGGAACGCGCGCGGTGTCGCCGAGGTAAACGAAGCGTTCGTTTGGCAAACGTTCGTGCAGAGCCTTGTAGACTGTTAAGCCACCAACGCCGCTGTCAAAGATGCCGATGGGAAGGTTGCGGTCCAAGTGTTGGCGGCCTATTCGAAGATCTCGGAGACTTTTACGCGAAAGCCGGGAATGGTGTCGTCGACGAGTTCGTCGGTGTCGTGAAAAGTTCTCCTGTCATTCGTCGACGAAACTACTTCAACTGTTCGACGTCGAGGATTGACGAGCCATACCGATCGTGTGCCTGTGTCCAAATACAGAGCTAATTTGCGCTCGACGTAACCTTTCCTATCGCCCGGAGATAACACCTCAATCGCAACATCAGGTGGGCCTTGGTAATAGTGCTCGTCCGATTGGTCGACACGTTGGGCTGAGACGAACGACATGTCAGGACCCAAAACGGTATCGGGATCGCGTTCCAGATGGTACCCGGATTCCGTATAAACGACGCCGAGCCGGTTGGTTTTGACATGTACTCCCAAGAGAATAATGAGGTTGGTTACAATCCGCCCATGTAAAGGCTTTGGAGGAACCATCGTGAGGAGTTCTCCTTTAATTAATTCGTGACGGTTAGGCTCGTCATCGATGTTCATCAATTCTTCCGCGGTCATTAAGTGAGTTTGAGTTGAAGTGCTCATAACGTTCTCTGGGTCTTTCCGGGAGTGAGGACTCCCGCAATCTTGTTATGGTGGAGGCGCCGAGAATTGAACTCGGATCCAAAAACCAACGCCGAAGGACTCTACATGCTTGTCCGCTTCTCTTTCTTGTCAGGCGAACCTGACAAAATTCGCTCGCTGCCGAGTCAGTGAAGCGACAAGACCTCGACACGAGCTAGCCCGACTTTGATCTCGCCCACTGTCACGGACCGAAACAGCGGGCCAGCTCATCTGAGTGACATCTCCCTCCGCGCGCATGAGCAACTTGCGGCGAGACGCTCGGTGCTTAATTAGGCAGCGAGTGCCAACTGATTGTTATTGGCAATTGTGTTTCCCTACGCGTTTTAACGAGCTGCATAAGGTAGCCCGGCATGCATCGCGACGATCGTTCAGGTTCCTGTCGAAGCCTGTCGCCCCCATTTTGCGA
>DASSFI010000041.1:0-38420 GCA_035694465.1 Pyrinomonadaceae bacterium
ATGACCCTGGAACCGCGAAGCATCTCCGAACTCCTGAAAGAGCGCGTCGCCGCCACGCCCGATAAGCCATTTCTCTTCTCGGAAGTCGACAAACGTCAGTTCACTTACAAGCAATTCGAAGCCGCCGTGGGCCGCACCGCGCGGATGCTTGCCGCAATAGGAGTGGGGAAGGGCGATGTAGTCAGCCTGCTCATGCCAAACAGTGTCGAGTACGTGATCGCATACTTCGCCTGCTGGCAAATTGGCGCGCTTGCCGGGCCGATTAACTCGTTACTGAAGTCGCAGGAGATGGCGTACGTGATTTCAAACTCAGAAGCCAAAGCCCTGCTGGTCAATTCGGAATTCCTACCGGTTGTCGAAACGATTCGAAACGAACTGCCGAGTCTCGAGGCCGTGGTTCTGTTTGATAACGAAGCCGAAGCCACAAATGCACACTCAGAAGGAGCTGTGCCGTCGGCAGATTTAGATTGCGATCACGAGAGCATAATCATCTACACCTCCGGTACTACCGGAAAACCGAAAGGTTGTTTGCTCACCCACGGAAACCTGATCGCCAACGCTCGCCAGATCAGCCAGTGGCTCGGCTTCAACGAAAACGATCGCTTGCTGACGATGATGCCGTTGTTTCACATGAACGCAGTCTCAGTGACGACGATGTCGGCCCTTTACGCCGGAGGCTCGAGCGTGGTTAGTGCGAAGTTTACCGCGTCCCGGTTCTGGCAAGTGGTTTCCGAGTATCAGATCACTTCGTTTGGCTCAGTAGCGACGATGCTCTCGATGTTGTTGAGCACTTATCCCGACGGTGTTCCCGGCAGTCTCAAGACGGATCAGTTGCGATTCGCGATGTGTGGATCGGCGCCTGTTCCGGCGGAAGTGTTGCGGCGCTTCGAAGAGCGGTTTAACTGTCTCGTGATTGAAGGCTATGGATTGTCCGAGTCAACCTGTCGTTCGACTTTCAATCCACCCGATCAACGCCGGCGACCTGGCTCATGCGGTGTTCCCATCGGCAACGAAATGTGCGTGGTTGACGAAGAAGATCGCGAGGTCGCGGATGGCGAATTAGGCGAGATCGTTTTGCGCGGCGAGAACATTCTAAAGGGTTATTACAAAAACGACGCGGCTAATGCGACGGCTTTTCGAAACGGCTGGTTTCACACCGGCGACATTGGTTATCGCGACGAGGACGGTTTCTATTTCATCGTCGATCGCAAGTCCGACATGATTATCCGAGGCGGTGAGAATATTTATCCGCGTGAGATTGACGAAGTGTTGTACCAGCATCCGGCGATTGCGGCTGCAGCGGCAGTAGGCGTGCCTGATTCGCTTTACGGCGAAGAAGTCGCGGCAGTGGTAGTGCTAAAACCCGGAATGAATAGTTCCGCGCAGGAAGTCGTCGACTACTGCAAAGCGCGACTGGCGGACTACAAGTGTCCAAAGACAGTTCACTTTGTAGATGATATTCCGAAAGGTCCGACAGGGAAGTTGTTGAAGCGTGAGCTCGCGAAGATGTTGTCCACAGATTACACAGATTGAATCTGCGTAATCTGTGGATGGATCTCTTCTGACTTGCTCGATCGCCGATCGATGAGCCAGGCGCCGAGCAGCCACAAGGCGCAGATGCCGATCATGATCGGCGAAAACCATTTGCCGTAGAGTCCGTCTGGAGAGAACTTCTCGGTAGCTTCGTGAAGGAATTCACTGTTGGGTAACAGACCTGCTTCAGCAAACTCGTGAAACGAATAAATACTCACCTGGACCATGAAGAGCAGCAGAAAGATTCCGGTAACCTGAAAGAAACGTCTGACATTGATCAGATGTCCGAACTTGGCCCAACCAATCGCAAACGCGATCGCCGCAGCTAGTCCGAGCAGAGCCCCATTGATCAAATTCGGATCTTTCACCTGCATCAGCATCAACGCGGTTTCCATTCCCTCGCGAGTGATCATAAGAAAAGTAAACAGGAAGACGCCAAGCACTGCAGCCACGCGGGAACTATTAGACGAGACGGCGTCTAATTTTTCGCGCATCTTTTGTTGAACTTTGGGACCGTGTCGCCACATGTGAATCACGAGCGAGCCGACCATCACTACCGCAATCGCTCCGAGAACCGCCTCCCGCAGAGCTTCATTCGCGAAGAACTGATTGACATAACTACCAACGAACGTGCCGAAAAGATTATTGATGGTCGTCTCCTCGACACCGGCGTTGAGGACGTAAGCGAGTCCGCCGCTTGCAGCGAGCGCAGCCAAAATGGCGACATACACTGACGAATTGAGCCACTTTTGTTCGGATTTGCGGAGGTAAGCAAGGATAACTGCCACCAGCAAAAACGATTCAAAGCCTTCACGCATGACGATGATGAATGAGTTCAGCATGATGACGCCGGAGTATAGCGTAGTTGAAAATAGATTTCAATTTCGAAACCGCGGGATCGGACGGATTGGAAGCCGATCAGCGCGGATCTGAATTTTAGATTACTGAGGGGTTGTGGGGAGGATGGCGAGGTCGGCGCGCAGGGGGCCGAGTTTTGTCGTGCAAGTGATACGCAGGGGAAGACGCTGAGCGTCGTCGCTGATCCACATGCGGAGTTGATATTTGTCTGGTTGAGGATCGTCGGTGGTTAGTGATACTGCGAACGCGGGGACGGCACGGCCACCGAGTTGGATCGTTTCGCGTTTCAACGATTCAACGAAGAGGGTCTTGGGTTCGTTTTCTACCAGGACCGCGAGCGCGTTTCGTTTTTTGGGCGTCAAATTGAATGTCCGCAGCACATAAAAGAAGGAAAGATAGTCGTGCGTGCCGACCGGTATTTCGATGCGGGCGCCTTTGTCAGTCGTAGCGACGCCGTTGTCCTGATTGATAGTGAGCGTCTGATTAAGATGTCGCTGACCTTCCGCGAGACTCATCACAGTGCGATATGGAAGAAGTGCTTTCGGTTCGACGTACGAGTCGATTTGATCGCGCGCAACGAACAGCGCCGCCGCCGCTCCAGTAGTTTGCGCCGTCACTGTTAAAAACACACCATCGCGGTCGAAGTACTTCGAGCGTCCGCGCACCTGAAATGTCGCGAGACCGAGTGGCGTGTTGTTGCTGCCAATGAACACCTGATAGTTGAGCTGCTCACCGATCTTAAAGGGAAGACTCTCGCTCAATGCGGGCGGCGCAACGGGCGTCGGAGCAGGCGCGACGACGATCTTAGGTGTCGGAGTTGGTGTCGCATCGGGAGGTTTGATGAGTTCGGAACCGGCGAGCTCAGCAGTCAAATCGCCCGCTTTCACGCGCGCGCTCACGAGCACCGGCACATGTCGTTCGTCGTCGCTGAAATTGATCTTCAAAGACTTGAACGGTGAATTGGAAGCTTTGACTTGAGTAACAATCGTTGAAAACGAACCGACGTTTGTTCTGATCGTTTCTCGGCCAACCACTTTCAATTCCGCCTGGTACTCGCCGGAATCACCGCGCACAGAAAAATTGTAAACCTCGCCAACGACAAGCGGCAGTGCGCGAGCGCGATAAAAAACTGAGACGAAGTCATACGTTCCCGGAACCCCTTTTTGCTTGGGAGGTATGGCTTCGTTGCCGGCAGGCTGGTTGAAATCGTGGACCATATCCGCGGACTTGATCGCGTCGCGCGGAGTTTCTTCGGTGCGAAAAGGCAGGCCTGTTTGCGGATCGACGTAAGTCGTGTAGTCAGTATTGATGGCAAAAAGCGCGACGTTGATGACGCCGGTGGTTTCCACATGAGCTCGAAGTTGTACGGCTTCGCGACCGAAATGAACGCCACGCGAGACAACTTCAACTTCCACGTGCGCAGCGCTCGGGAAGTTCGAAAACGCGACGTTATAGCTCAACCGTTCGCCAACTCGGTACGCTGACTGCGAGAAAGCGAGCGGCGTTACTCCATCCTTTTCCTGTGCGAACAATGGAAAAACGGATGCGAGGAAGAGGATGAATAATGTGGAAACTAACGGGGGTTTCAAGCTGCGATTCACCGTGGCATGATAGTTTCAAATCAATAGTTGGGCAAATAGTCCTGCCTGAGAGATTTTACACGCTCTCTTTATTAAACAGTTCCTTTCGTTAGTAAAGACCCATCAAGGCGACGCTTGTTGCATCTCTGTGACAATCGCTTGTGCGGCAGCAACCGGATCCGGTGCGTCTGTGATTGGTCGACCGACAACCAGGTAGCTCGCGCCAGCTGCAATCGCCGCGGCCGGCGTGGCAACTCTTTTTTGATCTTCGCCATTGGTTTCATTTGTCGATGGTCTGATTCCGGGTGTGACCACCAAAAACTCCGGATTCGAGACCAGACCGCGGATTGTCTGAATTTCCTGTGGTGAAGCGACGACGCCGTCTACTCCCGAATCTTTAGCCAGCCGCACGAGCCGTAACACTGACTCGCCTGGAGTTGAATTTACGCCGATTTGCGAGAGAACGGTCGCGTCGATGCTGGTCAGCACGCTGATGGCGAGCACTCTTGCGCGTGTGCCGCTTTTCGCGGCGACTTCGTTAACAGAGTCGACAGCGCGGCGCATCATCTCGCTACCGCCGCTTGAGTGAATGGTGAACAGCGAGACGCCGAGTTCGGCGGCCGCTCGTGCCGCGCCGGCGACCTGGTGCGGAATGTCGTGGAATTTCAGGTCGAGGAAGATTTTGGAATCGTGGGCGATGATGTCGCGAACGATTTGTGGTCCGGCGGAGGTGAAGAGAGTCGAACCGATTTTGAACATGCCGGCGACACCGTGAAGTTGCTTTACGAGGTCGAATGCTTTTGCGGGTGTGTCTACGTCGAGTGCGATGATGAGTTTGTCTTTCGCTGTCAATTGAGCTCCTTTGTCCACAGATTCACACAGATAATTCTTTGGCACGGCAGCCTACGGCCGCGTCAAGGTTCGCGAACTTCTCACGGGCGATAATCTTTGCGAGTCCTTCGTTGATGTCGTTGGCGATGTTCGGTCCCTGGTAAATGAATCCGGTATACAACTGCGCGAGGCTTGCTCCGGCGCAGATTTTTTCCCACGCGTCTCGGGCGGTGAAGATACCGCCGACGCCGATCAGCGGAATGTTGCCGCGCGTTAATTCGTAAAGCTGGGCAATCATTTGTGTCGATCGGGTTTTTAGAGGTTTGCCGCTAAGTCCGCCTTCACCGGCGGCAGCAACCAGCTTTGTATCGCTTAACAAATTATCGCGACTGACGGTGGTGTTGGTGGCGATGATTCCGTCGATTTGAAGGCTTTTAATGACGTCGACAATCATCTCGAGATCCTTGCGTTCGAGATCAGGCGAGAGTTTGACGAGTAAAGGCACGCGTTTCTGGTGACGTTCATACAGCTCACGGCCGCGCGACTGAAGCGCCGAGAGCAGCGCGGTTAGTTGTTTGGATTGCTGCAGCTCGCGCAGTTGCGGTGTGTTTGGAGAACTGACGTTTACGGCGACGTAGTCAGCGACCTCATACACGAGCTCGAAACTGGCCAGATAGTCTTCAGTTGCTTCTTCGAGCGGCGTGATTTTGCTTTTGCCGATACTTACGCCGAGTACACAATCCGGTCGATTTCGCTCAACTCTCTTCGCAAACGCTGCCGCGCCTTCGTTATTGAACCCTGCCCGATTGATTAATGCCTGATCTTCGTACAAGCGAAACAGTCGCGGTCGCGGATTTCCGGGTTGCGGATGAAACGTCACCGTGCCTGCTTCGATAAATCCGAAGCCGAGTGCCGCGAGTGGTCGCAAGGCGATGCCGTTTTTGTCGAAACCCGCCGCTAGTCCGACAGGGTTCTGAAACAACAGTCCAAACTTGCTAATCGGATTCTGTGTCGCGTTGCTGGTGAGTAATTTTGGCGGTAGTAACGAAAGAAAATGTAAAGCAAATTCGTGAGCCGTCTCTGGTGGGAGACGGAAGAGAAGCGGGCGTACCAGTGAACGGTAGACCATCGTTTCGATACAAAGTATCAAGTACTACCCATAAAGCACAAATGGCAACTTGTCACGCCAGACACTTCTTGTTAGTATCCGCGCACACACATGGATTTCGTCGAGAAAGCCCGCATCATGGATGGCCCGCGCATCAATCGCGCATTGGCTCGTCTTTCGTCCGAAATTGTCGAAGAAAATCACGGTGCCGGTGACCTGTTCCTTGTTGGCATCAGGCGACGCGGGGTTCCGCTTGCAGAACGCATGGCGCAGAAGATCGCCGACCTCGAAGGTTATCGTCCGCCCGTCGGCGTGCTCGATATCACTCTTTATCGCGACGACCTTTCAACAGTCGGCGCTAAGCCTGTAGTTAATCGCACAGATCTTCCCGGCGACATCGAGAATCGCAACATCGTCCTGATCGACGACGTGCTTTACACCGGCCGCACCATTCGCGCGGCGCTCGATCAACTAATCGACTTCGGCCGTCCGCGCCGCGTACAACTCGCGGTTCTCGTCGATCGCGGCAAGGAACATCGCGAGTTGCCGATTCAGGCCGATTACATCGGTAAACTCGTTCCGACGAAGAAGAGCGAGATAATCAAGGTGATGCTCCAGGAGTTTGACGAGGAAGAGGGAGTGGTAATCGTCGAAAGGCCGTCCGATACGGCGTAAACGAAGCGGCCAACAGGCCGCTTTTTTTGTGTCAGACTACAATGCAGCAAACTTTCAACCGCCGCCACCTGCTTGGTATCCGCGAACTCGAAGCAGGCGAAATCTCCCAGTTGCTCGATACTGCCGAAACCTTTCGCGAAGTTTCAAAACGGCAGATCAAGAAAGTTCCGGCACTGCGCGGTCGCACCGTCATCAATCTTTTCTTCGAACCGTCAACACGCACCAGAACGTCGTTTGAAATTGCTGCGAAACGTTTATCGGCAGACGCGGTCAACGTTAGTGTCTCGACCTCGAGCGTCAGCAAAGGCGAGACGTTGCTCGACACGGCGCGAAATCTGGAAGCGATGGCGCCCGATTGCATCGTCATTCGTCATTCGATGGCCGGTGCGCCACAGCATCTTGCGAAGATGACTAACGCTCCAATTATTAACGCGGGTGATGGTGCCCATGAGCATCCGACGCAGGCTTTGCTCGACGCGCTCACGATTCGCGAGTACAAGGGCAGGTTGGAAGGATTAAAAGTCGCGATTGTCGGCGACATCCTGCATTCGCGAGTTGCGCGCTCGAACATCTACCTGCTCACGAAGATGGGCGCAAACGTCAGTGTCGGCGGTCCGGGAACACTCGTACCCGACGAATTCGCCGAACTCGTCGAAAGCGGACTGCGAATCGAAAAACACTTCGAAGACGCAATCGACGGCGCCGACGTGGTGATGATTTTGAGGATTCAACGCGAACGACAGGACGCTGCGTTCTTCCCGTCGATGCGCGAGTATGCAGTTCATTTCGGTCTGCAACCACGGCATCTCGAGCGCGCCAAACCCGATGCGATCGTGATGCATCCCGGCCCGATGAATCGCGGCGTTGAGATCTCATCCGAAATCGCCGACGGCAGTCGCTCGTTGATTCTCGACCAAGTGACAAACGGTGTAGCGGTGCGTATGGCGGTTCTTTATCTGCTTGCCGGCGGTAGCCATCCGGAGGCGGTTGAGGATGAGCCACCAGCCAAAAACAAAAAACGCAAGGTAACTCGCGAATGAAGCTGCTGATTACAAATGGTTATGTGATCGACCCCGCGCAGCAAGTTAACACCGGCGGTCGAAGCCTTTTGGTTGAAGATGGCCGCGTCGCCGGCTTGCTCGACCGCGGCGAACCGGTGCCCGAAGACGCGCACGTTATTGACGCGACCGGCCTCATCGTCGCGCCCGGCTTCATCGATATGCACACGCATTTGCGCGAACCCGGCCAGGAGTACAAGGAAACCGTGGCGAGTGGCGCTGCGGCAGCGGTAGCCGGAGGTTGGACCAGCATCTGTGCGATGCCGAACACCGATCCCATCAACGACAATCCCGCGGTCACAAAATTTATTGTCGAACGAGGTCAGGCCGCCCGGCTCGCAAATGTTTTTCCCATCGGTGCGACTACGAAAGGAAGCAACGGCAAAGAGCTCGCCGAAATGGGTGAGATGAAAAACGCCGGGATCGTGGCAGTCTCCGACGACGGGCGACCGGTGCCGACGTCCTCGATGATGCGTAGAGCAATGGAATACGCGCGCGGATTCGATCTGACGGTCGTCGATCACTGCCAGGATCAGTCGCTGAGTGCGGGCGGCGTAATGCACGAAGGTCGCTGGTCATTGATACTCGGAATGCGTGGCATGCCGGCGGCGGCGGAAGACGTTGACGTGGTACGCGATTGCGTCCTCGCCAAACTAACCAAAGCGAAAGTCCACATCGCACACGTCTCGACGCGCGGCGCTCTCGAAGCTGTCCGGCGCGCGAAACAGGAAGGTCTCAACGTCACCTGCGAAGTCACACCACATCACTGGACTCTCACAGACGAAGCCGTCGCCGAGTACGATACCAACACAAAAATGAGTCCGCCGTTGCGGAGCAGGGGACACGTCGATGCGATTCTGGAAGGAATGAAGGACGGCACAATCGACGCCATTGCCACGGATCACGCGCCCCATCACCTCGATGAGAAGGGGTTGGAATTTGACCAGGCGCCGTTTGGAATTACGGGTCTGGAGACAGCCATTGGCCTCGCGTTTGAACTCGTACACGCCGGATTGATTGACCTCGAACGCGTAGTGGAGATGTGTGCGGCGAATCCGGCTCGTATCTTCGGGCTCACGGATCGCGGCTCACTGAAACAGAACGCACACGCAGACATCACCTTGCTGGATCCCAACCTCGAGTGGGCCTTCGATGTTAACAAGTCAAAATCGAAGAGCCGGAACACGCCTTTTCATGGTCGTCGCCTCGTCGGCGCCGCGGTTGCCACGATCGTGGGCGGACGAATTGTTTACCTCCACCCAGACTACGCTCGTCTCAACGAGTTGAAGCAACGCCACGCTTCTGCCAGTTAACCAAAACCTTAACCACAGATTACACAGATCGGTCGCGTTTATCTGTGTAATCTGTGGTTCAGCTTTAAAATCATTGCTTATCCGCAAGCAGCGCCATAGAATGCTTCGACCATTCGCCTTGTTCATTCAGAGAATCATTTAGAAACCTGAACGGAGGTCATCGATGAGGAGTAAGCTTTGTAGCCTTACCTGTATCGCCGCCCTTCTTCTGCTTGCACCTGTTTGCGTGGCTGACAGCAAAAGCTCAAGCCGCGTGCTCAAGCAACAGGAGCGGTATACATTGTCGCTGGAGTTGGAATTCACGAAAAAACAGCAGAACCCGTTGGAACAGGCGATTTCAGTCCTGTTTGACGTTGGTCCCAATGGGTATGCGACAGGTTTTCTGGTAGGCAACGGTCTGGTGATGACCGCCTATCACGTAATCTCCGGCAATCTGAGCGCCACGAAGAAAGTGATGCTTGGGTTTAAGGCAAATGACGAACTCTCGGTAAAAGTCTTCGTTGATGGTTGTCGCGCCAAGGTGATCAGGGTCGACAAGGAGGCTGATCTGGCGCTCCTTGAAATGTGTCGGAACCAGAAAAATGCCAAGGCGCCGGTGTTCCAGACGGCTCCTGTCAAAGACGACAAGCTGGTGCTGATTGCGCGACCGCACGGCGACAAAGTCGTGAGCCACGGCAGCTTCTACGGAAACTACATGCTCGGCAACCAGGAATACTGGTCGGTGAAGATCGATAGTCGCGATGGTTTTTCCGGCAGTCCGGTCTACAACTCGAAAGCCGAGGTTGTGGGCGTCTTCAGTGGCTATGACTGGTCTCAGAAGCTGGCGTTGATCAGTCCGAGTATTCGGGCACAGAAACTGCTCGAGGATTACAACGCAGCCGCCAAACCATAAGGTTTGAGCCACGGATTAACACGGATGACACAGATCAGAACTGGTTTTTCTCTTATCCGTGTGTATCCGTGTTCATCTGTGGCTTAACTATTAGTGAGGGCGCGTCGCAGGTGTTCGCGATGCATCTCTCTGATCACATTCAACTCCGGATGCTGAATTCTCAGCAGCTTGCGCCCCGTAATCTGCACCGTCACCACGAGATAGTTCGCCAGTTGATTCGCGGCTAAACGCCAGCGCGGCAAAACCTGCCGTTCGAAGTTAAAACCCGCTCTCAGTCTCACCCGGATCTGGTCTGCCGGTGTCCAGCGCTTGCCGGAGCTTTGCGCGCCGTGGTGAAGCAGAATCGCTTCCGGAACAAACATCAGCCGCCAGTTTGATTTTGTAATTCGCCAGCACCACTCGTTGTCCTCAGCGTACATGTGAAAACGTTCATTGAAGCCACCCACCTCTTCAATCACTTCACGTTTCGCCAGAATTGCGGCGCCGCCGAGCATCGGCACGCTACGTTCGCGATCGTGACTCCAGTGCCAGCCCAGTAACAACTCACCGCGGAATCGCTGCGGCAACAGACGATAGAGCCACAATTGCGAAAGGATCGTGTGCCAGACGCGCGGTGGATTGAAGAAGACACTCGTCTGCGTAGTGCCGTCGGCATTGAGCAGCTTTGGCCCACAAGCTCCGATCTTTGGATCCGACGTGAGCTTTTGAACAAGGGTATCGATCGTTCCCGGCGGCACTTCAGTGTCGAGGTTGAGGAGAAAGACAAACGGAGAATACGTTAAAGCAAAGGCCTGGTTGTTAGCGGCGCCAAAGCCACGATTCTCAGAATTGAAGACGAGACGGAGTTGCTCCGTCGCCATCATTTGTTGGACGACTGCGCTCGCGCGAAGTTGCGCGACGCTATCGTCATCTGATGCGTTATCGACGATTACGATCTCGTAGCTGATCTTAGGCGCTGAGCTGACGACAGTTTCGACGCAGCGTGTTAAGAGACTCCCGCCGTTCCAGTTAACAATGATTATCGAAAGCTCATACGCCATCAGTCTGCGATTCTTTTTTTGGGGGCTATGAAACTAAATCCTTTGCCGCGCTCTTAAATCCGTTCGCGTACTCGTGATAACGCAAACTCAGCAGTTCGCGCAAGATGCTGGGCACACGACTGAGCCGGTTACGCTGCGGCAGGTTGGCGCGCACGTTCAAATGAAATGAATAATCGCCAACAAACGAAAGCGCCTTGCGCGTGTCGTAATAGCCGGTGAATGCCACCAGGCGTTGTTCAAGCGTCTCCAGGATCTTATACAAGTCGGCATTACTGTTTTGACGCTTGAATGCCGTCTCGAGTTTGTCGAAACCACGCGGTTGCGTGGCTGCTTCAACTCGCGCGGGTGCGCCAACCTGTTGTCGATCGTGCTGCCGGTACTGGATCAGCGGTTCGTTACTCACCACCACATCAGCAACTGCTCCAATCGCGAGCGCAATCCAGCCGTCGTGAATCATTGCGATCCCCTCGGGGATCGGCAGACAGATATTCGCGAACCGGGATCGGAATGCCATTGTAGCGCCAGTTACGGTCCAGCCCGTTATCAGCACGTCGAGCGCTCGACCATTACGCAGCAACTTTCGCTTTTGCTCGTCGAAACCGATCTCGTTCCACATGCGGCGGTTGAGTGGTTGAAGCTTTTCATCGACGAGTTCGGCATCCGAAAAAAAGAGTCCGGCGGATGATTTGTTGAATGCTTTCTCGATTGACTCGAGCTTATCGCGACGCCAGACATCATCCTGATCGCTGAGCGCGACAATATCGCCTTTACAGAGACCGATCGCCTTTTCAAAATTCTTAATACTGCCAAGGTTTTTCTCGTTGAAATGGAGTGAAACTGGAATTACAGACTGGGCTGCAAACCTCTCGAGCAGCGCGCGAGTTTCATCTGTCGATCCATCGTCACAAATAACAATCTCATTCGGCTTTCGCGATTGCGTCACGATACTTTCCAACTGCGCCGGCAAAAAATCGGCACCGTTGTAAGTACACATCGCGACCGAGATTTTCATGATTTCATTCTATCATCCACAGATTAAACGGATTAGTAGACTTTCCGATCCTGCACTCGCTGTTTGGACGCCAGACTGAATCTGGGTTCCGTGTGTGCACCGCCTAAGACTATCCTGGCTGCGTACTCGCCGACGACTGGTCCATGTTTGAATCCGTGTCCCGAGCCGCCGCCCACCAGCCACACATTCTCGAACCCGGGATGCCGGTCAATCAGGAAATCCCCAGTCGACGTGTTTTCATACTGACAAACGCGCGTCTCTATGACGGGCGCGTTTGCGAGTCGTGGCAGGCGCTGTTTCACATACTCACGGACCGCGTTCAGCCCCGCGGGTGTGACCACCCGTTCACCGGTGTCGGGATCGAATGCCGGTCCATGCGCATCAATCGCGATTTTGAAACCGCGTCCGTCCACATTCGGCAGGCCATACACAAGATCGTTGAAATCAATCCACGTCGGCAACACCCCTTGATTGAAACTCCGATCTCCAGACGGCACGCCGAAAAAATAGACTTCCTGCCGCGTGACGTGAATCAGTTCACCCAACAACTCAGGAAATATTTTTGGTAGCCACGGACCACAGGCAAACACGAACCGCTCTGCAATGATTTCATTTCCGGACGTCGTCGGGATTGAATTGACTCTTCCGCCCGCGGTTGGTGACGTAATTGCTGCTTCGAGATATTCGACACCTTCGGCTTGCGCCTGAGCGACCACTGCCTGGACCGCTCGTCGCGCCAACAGAATACCTGAATCCGGCTCGAGTATTCCCCACGTAGTTGGACCAATGTTCAGTTGCGGAAAACGTCGCTCCAATTCATCATGGTCCAGTCTTTCATGGTTTGCATTTATCCGTTGTAACGTTGCGAGCGTCGCTTCGCAGTATGGATCGCGTTCGCGTGCGAGCCACAGCATACCGGTTTTGCGAAACAGGTTGCCGGTTTTGTCGAACAGTTGTTGCCAGAGATTGAAAGAGTGCTGTGCCGAGCGTGAATATAACTCGTCTGGTCCATAGCCGAGACGAATGATGCGCGACTCGCCGCCCGAACTGGCCCGGCTGTTACCGGGACCATAGGCGTCGATCAGCAATACAGACGCACCTGAGCGGCGAAGCTGGCGGGCGGTCCAGGAGCCAAAAACTCCGGCCCCAATCACTGCAACGTCGTAAGTCATTCTGTGCATTGTAGCTTACACGAATGCGATCCGGCTTAATCCATTTTATCCGTGGCCCCGACATGATTTTGCAAAACCTAAAGGCTTCAATACGGGTTTCTTTTGGAGGTGAAATGATATGCGCTTTTGGAGATCTCTTCTGGTTACCACGGCAGTGATCAGTGCCGCCGTTATGGCCCAGGCGCAAACGCCCGGAAACATGTCCACCGATCAGCGAGTCCTGGCCGGAACTGAATGGCGACTCGTATCTTTTGGACCATCCGGCGCCGAAGCAGATATTGTCGCAGGCACTACTGTCACTTTGAAATTCGGAGAAGACGGTCGTGCAAGCGGCTCGACCGGATGCAACTCCTACAGTGGTACGTATCAGGTTCGTGGCGACAACATTTCTTTCAGCCGGTTGATCAGCACCAGACGTGCGTGCCTGGACCAGAACGCAAACCAGCAGGAGCAGAGGTTTATCTCGGCTCTGGAAGCAGCCAACCGGTTTCGCCTGTCATCGAACCGGCTCACGATTTTGTCGGATCGCGGGCGCAACGCACTCAATTTTGTCAGCACCTCGGGCTCTGGTTCCAATGATGGTCCACGTGATGATAACCGCAGCGATCCGCTAACGGCGTTGCGGACATATTACGACGCCATCAACGCGCGTGACTATCGACGTGCATATGGTTACTGGGAATCGCCGACCACCTCATTCGATCGCTTTGCGAGTGGGTTTGCCGACACCGATCGTGTTCGCGTACTGGTTGAGCCGCCGGCACGTGTTGATGGAGCGGCCGGCAGTGCCTATGCAGAGATTTCGACCATTGTGGTGGCGACCACGCGGGCCGGAAGTGAACGCATCTTTGCCGGTTGTTACACGATGCGTCGATCGAATGTGCAGGATAGAGGCTGGCTGATCTATCGAGCAGACGTTTCGCAGGTGCCCTCGAGTACAAGAATTTCGCGCATGCTTTCTCAAGCGTGTCGCAATTGATGAAGTTGAAGTTACAACACAGGAGGATTATTCAATGCGCAGAAGTGTTTTGCTGATGATTGTTGCCGGGTTGATGTTGGTGAGTGCGTGTTCGGATCCGGCGGCTGATAAATCGAAAGCCATTACTGGAGAAGCTAAACAAGTGGCCTCGCCGGCAGCAGCCGCACAGGGACAGAAGTATTTGATCACACCGCAAAATTCGAAGGTCGAGTTTACCGGATCGAAAGTGACCGGCAGTCACAATGGATCGTTTGGCGATTTCTCGGGACAAATTGACTATGCCGGTGCTCCCGAGCAGAGCCGTGTCAGTTTCACCATCAAGACTGATTCACTCACCACCGATACGCCTGATTTGACGAAACACTTGAAGACGCCTGACTTCTTCGACGTCGCGAAGTTTCCTGAGGCAAGTTTCGTTTCGACGTCGATCAAACCCGGCGGCGAGAAAGGTGCTTCGCACACAGTCACGGGTAATCTGACGCTGCACGGAGTGACGAAAGAGGTTACGTTTCCGGCGACGATCAGTGTGGCGCCGGATGCTGCGACAGTCGATAGCACCTTCTCGATCAACCGCAAGGACTTCGGCATCAACTTCGCCGGCCAGACCGATAACCTGATCCGCGACGACGTCGTGCTCAAACTCACCATTCGGGCCACTAAGTCCTAAACAAACCATCCACAGATTACACAGATCGTTCTGTGAAATCTGTGTAATCTGTGGATGAATACATATGACAGAAGACCTGTCTCGATATCATCGTTCGTTGAGTGAGCTGTTTCCCAAAGGAAATTGGGAGCAGTATCGACTGACCGATGAGCAGGTCGGCTTTTACAAAGAGAACGGTTATCTCGCGGGAATCAGGATGCTCGACGAGACGCAACTCGAGGTGCTCCGTCGCGAGCTTGCGGAACTGGTCGATCCCGCGCACCCGGGTCATCACTTGTTTTACGAGTTCAATGCCAACGAATCTGCCGATCCAAACCAGATACTCTTTCACGCCCTCGGCGCCTGGCGCATAACCACCGGCTTACACGACCTTTTGTGGCATCCGGCCTTCGTTGTCGCGGCGGCGCAGTTACTCAATGGCCCAGTCCGCTTCTGGCACGATCAGATCTTTTACAAACCGGCGCATCATGGTGGCGTCGTCATCTGGCATCAGGATTACTCATACTGGACCAGGACCACACCCGTCGCTCACATCTCGTGCTGGATTGGTCTCGACGATTCGACGCGCGCGAACGGTTGCGTCCACTACGTTCCGGGCAGTCATCACTGGCCACTATTGCCGCGCACAAGTTTTGCAAACCAAATGGACGCCGTGCTCGATTCGTTGACACCGGCACAGCGTGAACAGTTCAAGCCGGTGGCGATTGAGTTGCGCGCCGGTGAGTGTTCGTTTCATCACCCTTTGATGGTCCATGGTTCCTATGCAAACCAAACCGCGCGACCACGACGTGCTGTCGTGATCAATGCGTTTCGCGACGGTGTCGTTTCTGCTACGGATGATCCTCTGCTCGAAGGTGTGCCCGCTATTCCTACAGGTCAAAAAATGGATGGACAATTTTTCCCACTTCTGTTCGATCCTGATACTGCCACTAAAACGTAACAACGAAGTCGAAGAACTGCGACACGTATGTAAGCTCTTGCCTGTTTAATAGATCCCATATTTCGTTAAAGGGGGATTTTGTAATGGCAAAAGCAGCAGCATCACCAGGCCGCAAAAAAGCTTCGAACATGTTCAAAGAGGCGGAGTCATTTTCGAGTTTCTCTGTGAATGACCTGCAAAAGGCGAAGCAGTTTTATGGAGACACGCTCGGACTGGAGATCAAGGAGTCGCCGGAAGGACTGGAGCTTCATACAGGCAACAACGTCGTATTCTTATACCCCAAACCAAACCACACCCCGGCATCTTTCACGGTTCTGAATTTTCACGTCGACGACATTAACGCGGCCGTCGATGAACTCAAGGACTTAGGTGTAACTTTCGAACACTACGATCTGCCCGACATCAAGACCGACGAACGCGGCATTGCTCGTGGTCCAAAAGGTCCGATCATTGCCTGGTTCAAAGATCCGGCAGGGAATATCCTCTCGGTACTTGAAGAACGATAGATCCTTATCCACAGATTACGCAGATTCAATCTGCGTAATCTGTGGATGGCATTGTGATTGCAAACGGGCGGTGAGCCCTGCCTCTGAGGGCTATAAACTGTCAAATGTTTGTCGATCGCATACTCAACAACGCCAGTCGCCATTCACATCTCGGTGTACCACTCGCCGCAGTTGTAATCCTCTTCGTCTTACTAATACCGCTGCCGTCGATGTTGCTCGACGTGCTCATCAGTTTCAACCTGATGCTGTCGGTGATCGTGTTGCTATCGTCGATGTACATCCTGCAGCCGGTGAAGTTCACTTCATTTCCAAACCTGCTGTTGTTGACAACACTCTTTCGGCTCGCGCTAAACGTTGCCACGTCACGTCTTATTCTTACGAATGGAGAAACAGGCGCTGAAGCTGCCGGAACGGTAATCAAAGCTTTTGGCGAGTTCGTTATTGGCGGCAACTACGTCATCGGCGCAGTGATTTTTCTGATCCTGCTGGCCATTCAATTCCTCGTCGTCAATCACGGCGCGGTGCGTTCGTCGGAAGTCACAGCACGTTTCACACTCGACGCGATGCCGGGTAAGCAAATGGCTGTTGACGCCGATCTTTCCGCGGGTTTGATCGACGAAGCTGAGGCACGCCGGCGACGCGGCGAGATCAGCCAGGCTGCTGAGTTTCACGGCTCAATGGACGGCGCGATTCGCTTCACGCAAAGAGACGCGGTCGCGTCGATTCTGATTGTTTTAATCAACATAATCGCCGGCTTTGCGATCGGCGTTTTGCAGCACGGAATGGAGATTGGCGACGCGCTCAAGACCTTCACGATCCTGACTGTGGGCGATGGTGTCGCAGCCGCCGTGCCTTCGTTATTTATCTCGGTCGCAGCCGCAATGATCACCACTCGAACCGCAACCGAGTCGAGTATCGGCGGTGACATGTCGCGGCAGTTGTTGCTGAATCCTCGCCCGTTGTTTATTGCCTCGGGAGTGCTTGGTTTTCTTGGGATTTTGCCCGGAATGCCACATCTTCCGTTTCTGTTGTTGGCTGTCGGCGCCGGCGGTGTTGGTTACCTCGCGAAACAGCGAAGCCTGCGTGATAACCAGCTTGCCAGGCAGGAAAAAGAACATGCCGTCACGGCGGCGACGACACAGGAAACCGAGAAGATCGAATCAGTTCTCAAGCTCGATGCGCTCGCACTCGAAGTGGGTTACGGCTTGATTCCCCTCGTCAGCAACGGCGATCAATTTCTTTCGCGAGTTCGCGAAATACGCCGTCAGATTGCACTCGATCTCGGCATCGTGGTGCCGCCGGTTCATGTTACGGACGATCTGCAACTCGGCCCGCGTGAGTATTCAGTCTTGCTGAAGGGACAACGGGTTGGCCGCGGCGAAGTGCACGTCGATGGATTTCTGGCCATCGATCCGGGTGCTGTGCGTGAAGTGGTGCACGGAATTCCCGCGATGGATCCGGCCTTTGGCATGCCGGCAGTGTGGCTACGACGCAAGGACGACCGCGAGCGTGCCTTAGCCGCCGGTTACACGGTTGTCGATCCGACCACGGTCATTTGTACTCATCTTTCGGAAGTCATCAAACGCAACGCACCGGAACTTCTCGGACGGCAGGAAACACGCGCCCTGCTGGACAATCTTGCCGAAACGCATCCACGCACAGTGGAAGAAGCGACTCCGAAGGTGCTCAGTCTCGGCGAGGTGCAGCGAGTGCTGCAAAACCTGCTGCGCGAACGCGTGCCCGTACGCGATCTCTCAACGATTCTCGAAAGCATCGCCGACGCCGGAACTCTGACGCACGATGTCAACGCCTTGACGGAAGCAGCCCGCGCCGCACTCGCGCGGACCATCTCCGGCAGTCTCGCAAACGAGCAGGGCGAGCTCACCATACTCGCACTCGATCCGCTGCTTGAACATCAACTCGCCGATCGCCTGGGATTGCTCGGCGACGCGCCCAGCAAGGCAATTGAGCCTGAATTTGGCCGCATGATTCTTGAAAAGATCGAGACTGCGACGCAGGCAGCAGTGCTTTCTCATCCGGTGATTCTTTGTTCCGCAGTTGTTCGCCCACACCTTCGTAAACTCACGGAACGCTTCTTGCCAGACCTGGCTGTGATTGCTCATGGAGAAGTTGCCCCGAGCATCCGGCTCGTTTCCATGGGAACAATCAGTTAGACAAGAATTCAAGCTCCGAGGTTAAGAATGAAAGTTAAGCGATATCGAGCTTCGACGATGCGCGAGGCTCTCGAAAAAGTAAAAGTTGAACTGGGTGATGAAGCGCTCGTGCTTGGCTCACGCCAGATTCAGAACAAAGGATTCCTCGGCCTCGGTGCTAAGAACTTTGTCGAGGTCAGCGTCTCTGCCCCATCCCCCGCTCCCGCTCCTCCCGAGCCGGCGCCAACCCGCAAAGAAAAACCGGCGCCGAGCAAATCAAGCTTTACCAGTCTTGGTCTCCAGGAAATTTCTGCTCCGACCACGCGAAACAGCAGTGCTGCATTTTCTGCACTTGCAGCCCGCGCCTACTCTTCTGCGAACCCCGCAAAGAAAGCTTCGACCAGTCAAACCGCGACAGTGCTCGAGCGTGCGAAGTCACGTGAAGTTGAAGCAGTTAACAACTCCACGCCGGAAAAATCGACGCCTGAAAAATCCACGCTTGAAACATCGATGTCTGAAAAGCTTTCTACTTCTCCCTTGAAGAACGACACCCCCAAATCCCCCACTTCCCCCAAACGAGAACCCCTCGCCCTCGAAATCGATCGCTTGCACGCTGAGATTCGTGAAATGAAATTCACCCTCGGCAATTTCGCGAGCAACGGCAACGACAGCTCGAAAGATAACGCTCACTCAGACCTGGACCATACCGACGCTCGTATCTACGATTCCCCGTTTTACGAAACCTACCTCCACCTGAGTGCACTCGGCGTTGCTCCCCGCATCGCCAAAGCTGCCACTCAAGCGGCTCTTGAATCGCTCAGTGAGTCGCGCGAACCGCAGCAGCTGGCACAAATTGGATTGACGAATGCTTTACCCGAGTTGTTGACGTTTGCGGGAGACCCCCTCTCCCGCAACGTCGCGGGTTCTCAGAACGTGATGGCGCTTGTTGGTCCCACCGGCGTCGGCAAGACCACGACGGTTGCGAAACTCGCCGCCCGCACGGCTCTGCGCGAACATCGCCGGGTTGAATTGATCACGCTCGATACCTATCGCATTGCGGCTGTCGATCAGTTACGCGTTTATGCGGAAATCATCGGCGCCGGCTTTCACGTTCCTCGCTCTGTACTCGAACTGGATGCCCTCGTCAGAAATCTTTCGCGCGAAGCGACGGTGTTGATTGACACCATCGGTCGCAGTTCGAGAGATCTCGCCGATCAGATGGAATTGGCCGATTACCTGCGCAATAACGACGAAATACGCAAATGCCTGCTGGTCCAGGCGACGATGCATCCGGCGGATGCGAAGGTCGCGATCAGTAAGTTTGCGCTCTACGGAATTGATAACCTAGTCATCACTAAGATCGACGAAACCTCCAGACCTGGCGCGATTGTCACTACCGCGGTCGAAGCGGGATTACCACTCACTTACGTTTGTCATGGCCAGCGCGTGCCGGAAGATATCGAGCTCGCGTCGGCCCCCGTCTTAGCTCGCTGGTCTCATGCTCTTGCCGCAGCACGCGCTGCTGCTTAACCGAAAGATTCAAATCGATCCATGAACGATCAAGCTACAACTCTGCGCGAAATGGCGAAGACTTCCACCATTCCGATGAACAAAGGGCCGGAACAAAAACATTCCTGCACGATTGCGGTCACCGGTGGAAAGGGCGGTGTTGGTAAATCGAATGTCGCCGTCAATCTGGCCCTCGAGTTGGCTGCAAACGGCCGGCGCGTCTCGTTACTGGATGCCGATCTTGCCCTCGCAAACGCTGATGTTCTGCTTGGATTAAACCCGAGATATCACCTGGGCCATGTGTTGTCAGGAGAGAAGTCGCTTGCCGACGTTGTGATCGAAACGAACGGCGGTGTGCGTCTCATTCCGGCGGGCAGTGGTATTGAAGAACTCGCGAACCTGCCGCGCGCACAACAGCAAAGATTTATCGCTGAACTAAGCGCGATGGAAGATGAGTCAGACTTTTTGATTGTCGATACGCCAGCCGGTATCGGTCACAACGTGACCAGCGTTATGAACGCTGCATCGGCGGTCATCATCGTTACTACACCCGATCCGACGGCCGTTATCGATGCTTACGCAACTTTGAAAGTCTTGCATCAGCAGTCTCCTGGAAAACCGGTTTGGGTAGTTGTGAATGACGTGGTTGGAATTGGCGATGCCGAACAGACGTTTGGCCACATCCAGGCTGCTGCGATTCGTTTTTTGCGACATCCGCTCGTTTATATCGGCACTATTCCACGCGACTCGGAACTCGCCGATGCAGTCCGCAAGCAGGTTCCCGTGGTCCAATACTCTCCGCAAACGCCTGCCAGCAGAGCGCTCCGTCTCATCGCCCGTTGGGTAGACCAAACGCGCTTCAGCTCAAAAGATCCGGCGGCAAATTTCTGGCAGGAAATTACTCAAACTCCAAACTGAATTTCACTCCCGCGCCGAAACCCGAATGTCTGGCCTCTCACAATACCAAAATCACGCTAACCAGCATGACACCGCCGCGCGCGGCGCACTGCTCGAAGCACATTTACCGCTGGTCAAGTTCACCGCCGAACGACTGGCGGCAAAACTTCCGACCTGGGTCGAGCTTGACGATCTGGTCGGCGCGGGTGTGCTTGGTTTGATGGACGCGGTCGACAAGTTCGATACGGCCAAAGGCGTGTTGTTTAAGACTTACGCGGAACTCCGCATACGCGGAGCGATCCTCGACAGTCTCAGAGATCTCGATTGGGCTCCTCGCTCGATGCGACGCCGCGCGCGCGAAGTCGAAGCCGCCTTCGCACAGGTTGAACGAACGCGTGGACACGCTAACGAAGAAGACGTCGCGTCCGTTTTGAAGATGTCGTTACCGGAATTTCAGCGCTTGATGCAGGAATTGCGCACGTTGACCATCACCGGTCTCGAAAACAGTGATGACGAAGAAAATGCAAACGCGGCGCGACAGCTTCCGGCTGATCCGTCCCCAACTCCTTTAGCAATGTATGAAACACAGGAGGTGCGCCGGCATCTCTCGAGTGCAATCGACAAGTTGTCCGAACGAGAGCGACAGGTCGTCGCGCTCTATTACGTTGAAGAATTAACGATGAAAGAAATCGGCGCGGTGCTCGGCATTACGGAATCACGCGTCTCCCAACTCCGCACCCAGGCAGTCATTCGCCTGCGGGGCTCATTGTCGGCAGTTAGATCGAACCTCGCAGTGGCTTAGGAAAACAGATCGTGAAAGATCACAACTTACTTACAGAAGAAGAGATGGCGGCATTGATCGAGTCGCCCGACGCACAAACCGCGTCTCAGGACAAACGCCGTCGCGTAGTGCCTTATAACTTTCGCCGTCCCGATCGTTTATCCAAAGAACAGGTTCGTGCTCTCTACCTGCTGCACGATCTCTTCTCAAACACCTTATCGTCCAATCTGCCGATCTTCTTGAGAACGATCTCCGAAGTGACGCTGATTTCGGTCGAGCAGCAGGCTTACATCGAATATCTGCAAGGCTTGCCCGATCCGACGGCGATGTTCACGCTCTCGATGAATCCGCTTCAGGGTGTTTGTGTGCTCGAGTTGAATCCATCGCTCGCTTTTCCGGTGGTCGATCGACAACTGGGCGGCGGTGGCGCACCAGTCACCGAACAACGAGCCCTCACGGAAATCGAGCAGGAGATTCTCGAAGGTTTTTTGAAAGTGGTGATTGACGACCTGCGCGATGCCTGGAAGCCGCTCGTCGAACTCGACATGCAGATCGCGGGACGAGAAACACGACCGCAACTCTTACAGATCGTAGCCCCCAATGAAGTGGTCATCACGATCGTCTTTCAAGTACAGGTGGGCGAAGCGCGCGGGATGATGAGTCTATGTATTCCGGCGTTAATCCTCGAACCAATCATCGAGAAGTTTAACCAGTCGTTCTACTCGCCGGATCACGAAGCGACTGTCGAACAGACACATGCGCTTCTCGAAACACTCTCTTCAGTCTCCTTTCCGGTGGCGGCGGAACTTCACGGAACAACCGCAGCGATGGAAGACCTGATCAGTTTGGCGCCGGGCGACGTGTTGCGTTTGGACCATCCCGTCAGTAGACCGGTCGAGGTCAGCGTCGGCGGCATGGTGAAATTCTTCGGCAGTCTGACCACGCAAAATCGTCGTACTGCGGTGCAGATAACAGCTTTGAATTCCAGATGAACCTTACGAGAAGAAAATAGAAACTATGTCTTCAGCAATCGAAAAACAGGAACCGGAATCGCCCAAAAATATCGAGCGGCTGCTCGACGTTGAACTCCAGGTAATCGTGCGTTTTGGAGTCACCAGCATAGCTTTACGCGACGTCGTCAGAATGGGCGTGGGCACGATGATCGAGCTCAATCGCGCCGTCGACGAGCCGGTCGAACTGCTGGTCAATGGCCGTGCTTTCGCGCGCGGGGAAGTGGTTGTGGTTGATGGCTACTACGGAGTACGCATCACGGAAATCGGCACCGTCTCGGATCGTGCTGTGTCGATCTCCTAACCCGCAAGGGAGAACAAAATGAACTTCGGACTTTACGCTTCATATCTCGGCATGCGTGCCCGGCAGCAACGGCTCGACATGCTCGCGAACAACATCGCCAACGCTTCGACCAGCGGTTTCAAAGCCGATCGTCTGCTTTATCGATCGGTTGCTGCGTCTGAAAACGATCCCGTTCAGACGCAAACGGTCCAGGAAGGCGACGCACAGTTAACGCCCGTTAAGCGTGGAGTTGATGTCGGTGTTGTCACTTCGCAGGCAACAGATTTTTCACAAGGTTCCGTGCGCGACACCGGTCGCGCGCTCGATGTCTCACTCGAAGGTGATGGTTTCCTCTGCGTTCAAACTGCCCGTGGCGAACGTTATACGCGCCAGGGATCGTTGACGTTGGACCAATCGGGACAGCTAGTGACACCACAGGGTGATCTGGTTGTCGGCGATGGTGGGCCAATCACGATTCCGCCGGGCGAAGTGTCGATCGGAGTTGATGGAACAGTCAGCAGCAATGGACAGATTGCCGGCAAACTCAAGATCGTCGAGTTTGCCAATCCCAATCAGGCGTTGACGAAGGAAGGCGCATCGCTTTTTGCCGCTACTGGTAAGGAAAAAGCGGTTGAGGCGTCGAATACACGCGTGGTCCAGGGAAGTCTTGAAATGTCGAATGTCAACTCGCTCGTGGAGATGGTGGCGATGATGCAGAACACACGCGAATTTGAATCGATGCAGCGTTCGGTTTCGATGTTAATGAACGACATAGGCAGAACGATTTCGAGCGAGCTGGGGAAGTTGTAAGCAGATATCAAACGATTAAAGGACAGGAATTATGACAAAAGCACTTTTCACCGCTGCGACGGGAATGGAAGCGCAGCAGAAGAATGTCGATAACATAGCGAACAATCTCGCCAACTCTTCGACAGTCGGATTTAAACGGACGCGCCTGGAGTTTCAGGATCTGCTTTATCAGAACCTGCGTACGCCCGGCGGCGCGGCCAACGCTTCGACTGTGCTGCCGGTCGGTTTGCAAATCGGTCTCGGAGCGCGTGCGATTTCCAGCGAGCGTATCTTTCAGCAAGGCGATTTCAAGCAGACTGAGAATCCGCTCGACCTCGTGATTGAAGGCAGCGGCTTCTTTCAAGTGCGACAAACAAACGGCGAACTCGCTTACACGCGCGCCGGATCGTTTCACCTCAATGCAGAGGGACAGATCGTTACTGCCGGCGGTGAATCATTAGAGCCCGCGATTACGATTCCTACCGATGCGACTTCGATAACAATCGGCACCGATGGAACGGTCAGTGTTACTCAACCGGGTCAGACAAACGCCCAAACAGTGGGCCAACTCCAGCTCGCGACTTTTGCCAATCCCGCGGGACTCAATTCACTCGGCCGCAATCTTTTCCAGGAGACTGCTGCGTCGGGTCAAGCCACGGTCGGATCGCCTGATGCGAATGGCCTGGGTCGAATCAATCAGGGATTTATCGAAGGCTCGAATGTGAACGTGGTTGAAGAACTCGTCAACATGATCTCGGCGCAGCGCGCTTATGAAACGAATTCGAAAGTAATCACCGCCGCGGATCACATGTTGAGTACGATCAATCAGGCCGTCTCCGGATAATCGAGAATGTTACCAAACCTATTTTTGTGCTTTTTGTGCCTTTTTGTGGCTAATTCTGAACGGGCGCGAGTTATCGTGCGGGACGAAGCAGTTGTGCGCGGTGATGTTCTCACACTCGCAGATGTGGCTGAGATCAGGTCTGCGAATGAAACAGAATTAAGTGCAATCAGTCTGGGTTATGCGCCGCAGGTTGGGGTGGTGCGTGAGCTGTCGAAACAGAAGATCGCGCTTGCAATCGCTGCCGCCGGTTGGTCGACGGAAGACTATGACCTGAGTGGCTCAGCAGTTGTCAGAATCAAACGAGCGTCGCAGATTGTTTCACCCGACGTTATTCGCAGTGCGGTGGAAAAAGGACTCGTTTCTGATGTTCAGAGCACTGGTGCGGTGGCACGTATTTCACGCCTCGATCTTCCGGCCGCAATTGAAGTTTCTTCTGGCAAGCTCGAAGTACGAGTCTCGACGGCGGGTGTGAAGAGTCTCTTCCAACCATTTGCAGTCGGGATCGAGTTCTGGGTCGACGGACGTATTGCGAAGCGTTTGAGTGCGACTGTGCAAGTTGAGGCTTATGCGGAAGTGCTCGTTGCCGCGCACGAACTGAGTGCGAAGATGAGATTACGCGAAGGCGATTTCAAGTTTGCCACAGTTCGACTCGAACGCAATCCATCACTTTATCTCACCGACAGCACCCGCTTACGTGGTGCTGCATTGATCAATCCACTTGCGGAAGGCGCAGCGATCACGAGTGACGTACTCAGTGCGGAGTTAGTCGTGAAACCCGGCGACCCGGTCCGTATCGTCGGCGAATCGAAGACGCTCACGATCGCGGTGCAGGGTGAAGCGCGCGCTTCCGGTCGCGTCGGCGATCGTATTCAAGTCAAGAATCTGCAATCAGGTCTTCTGCTTCAGGCGCTGATCATCGATGAAGGCGTCGTCAGCGTTCGTTTTTAGCCACAAACTTCACAAATGGAAAACAAAATGAATCGAATTTTTTTGATGATCATGCTTTTCTGCGTTGTGACATCCGTCGCTGCGCAAACGACGGAAAAGCCCGCGGCTACAGGCTCACTTTTTCACGACAACGCCCCAGGGGTGAATCTCGTTACCGACTTCAAAGCTCACGCGCTCGGTGATCTGGTCTTTATCGAAGTGGTCGAAATCAGCACTGCGACAGTTTCTTCAAACGCAGCTCGTGGTCGTGACTCGAGCACACTCGGCGGTCTCGTCGGTCTGATTGCCGCACTTCCTGCCCCAGGCGCGGCGCTAACCTCCGGAGTTGTCGGCGGACTGGGCCAGCGTAAGTTTGAAGGTAAAGGCTCGACCGGACGTCAAAGCTCCTTGCGAGCACGCATCGCGGCCCGCGTAGTCGAAGTCCTGCCAAACGGCGATTTGCGTATCGAAGCTGAGAAGGTTCTGAAGGTTAACAAGGAAGACGAACGTCTGATCCTCTCGGGCATCGCACGCACACGCGACATCTCAGCCGACAACGTCGTGCCCTCAACCCTCGTCGGCGATCTGAAAGTCGCACTCAATGGCAAGGGAGTTGCCTCTGCTGATAATCAACCGGGTTGGCTCTTCCGGTTGCTCGACAAAGTTTCGCCCTTCTAAAAATTACTGATGTGCAAATTACTCAATAAAACCGGCCTTAGAACGCTATTTCTGTTACTCGCATCGCTACTTCTTTGCGGCGAGTGCGTCACGGTTCTGGCGCAGAAGACTGACAACCCTTTGACGGTGCGCGTCAAGGATGTGGCTGAGATCGAAGGTGTCAGAGGCAATCAACTGATCGGTTACGGCCTGGTAATCGGCCTGAATCGTACCGGCGACCGCGTCCAGCAAAATCTTTATGCGCGACAGACTCTGCAGAACCTGCTCGAGCGCATGGGAATCACAACCACCGTCAACTCTCTCCAACCTGAAAATATCGCCACGGTGCTTGTCACGACAACGCTTCCGCCATTCGTGCGCCAGGGTTCAAAGATCGACGTGACCGTCTCGTCGATTGCCGATGCAAAATCTTTGCAAGGAGGAACGCTGATCATCACGCCATTGAAAGGAGTCGATGGCCAGACCTACGCCATCGCGCAGGGACCGCTGTCGATTGGTGGTATCTCTGCGGGCGAACAGGGCAACTCCGTCGAAGTTAATCATCCGACAGTCGGTCGCGTTCCAAACGGCGCGACCGTCGAACGAGTTGTCGCGACATCGCTGGCTGCGAACGGCGCCCTGACTCTGGTCTTACGACAGGACGACTTCACTACGGCCTCGCGACTCGGACGCGCTGTCAATCAAAAGTTTGGACCAGGCACAGCCCGTGCTCTCGATGGTCGTAATGTTGATGTCAAAGTTCCTGCAAACTGGAGCGACGATACGGTCGGCTTTATTGCCGAACTCGAAACACTGCGAGTGCAAACTGACGCAGTTGCGAAGATCATCATCAACGAACGAACCGGAACGATTGTAATGGGACGCGACGTGCGCATTTCGTCGGTTGCGATCTCGCAAGGTGGTGTAACCGTACGCATCGGCACCGAGTTCGAAGTATCACAACCGTCTGAGTTTTCGAAGACAGGTGAAACGGTGACGGTGCCGCGCACGACAGTTGAAGTCGAGGAGCGCAAGCCTCAATCAGTGGTGTTACCCGATGGTGCGACTGTGGACGAGGTAGTGCGCGGGTTGCGGGCCGTAGGGGTTTCGGCCCGCGACATTATCAGTATTTTGCAAGCCATCAAGTCTGCCGGCGCCCTGTCGGCAGAGCTGGAGATGCAATAACGATCATGAAAGTTTTGTCTCCCGCAGAAATCGGCAACACCGCGCCGCCTGACCGTGCCGCTGCGAACGCGGAAGCGGCGATCAGGAAAGTGGCGGTTCAGTTTGAGGCTTTGCTTTTGAGCCAACTGACGCAGTCTCTCAACGGAAGCGAAGAGGATGGGCTGTTTTCCAGCGGTGGTGGAATGGGATTGTCACGGCAACTATTTAGCGAGCAACTCGCAACGACGATGGCCGAAAGTGGTGGCGTCGGGTTAGCCGACATGATCCTCAAACAGTTTACCGACCGCGCCGCTAAGAAAAGCAATGTGCTGAAATCCGTGACCGCAGCAAGTGAACCGGCCGCAAATTCGGCTGCGCCGACACCTGTCGATGTAAATCTTGCTGCTCACGCCACCAGACCGAGACGCGTCTTCTCAGTTGCTAATGATGAAGCCGCCGCGCCGGAACCGGTTCAGACGGCAACTATCCCGACGTCGCTTCGGATGAAGGAAAGGCCGGGTCACGCCGCTAAAGAAGTGGATCTTCATCTGCCTGTTAACGGACCGATTCGCTCCGTCTTTGGTATGCGACGCGATCCGATTAACGGCCGCATTCGACTTCACAAGGGCGTCGATATTGCCGCCCGTCGCGGTACTCCGATCGAAGCAGCCGCCGAAGGCCAGGTCGTGTTTGCCGGTCGCAATCGCGGTTACGGAAACATGGTGATGATTGAACACAGCGACGGCCGGCAGACTTTATACGCTCACGCCGAACGCCTTTTTGTGAAGCCCGGAGACCGCGTGGCCGCCGGGCAAACTATTGCCGCAGTCGGATCTACGGGTCATTCCACCGGCCCGCATCTTCATTTTGAAATACGCGAAGGAAAGACCGCAGTTAATCCTCTGAAAAGTCTCATTAAAGATTTAGCACTCGCGCGCCGATAAGGTTCAGAAGAGGGGCCTCGGATCTCCGGAGCCGCCCGCCAAGGAGCGCGAAATCATGAAGCCAGTTAATCTACATGGACCTAAATCACCAGACAAAGTCGAGTTCCAGACAACTCTTACGGCGAGGAACAAGCTGTCAACCAGTTCCGCAACTACGGCTGCAAACAGCTCCGATCGTATCGACGTCTCTAATCGTGGTGAAGAGATTCGCAGTCTCGTCAGCCGTGCAAACCAGGTGTCCACGTTCCGCGAGGATCTGGTTGAGTCTCTTCGTTTACTTATCGCTTCGGGACGTTACGACGTACCGTCCGAAGAGATCACAAGCGCGATACTCAAGGACGAAAGCATTTCGTAAATCACAACCAGACACAAAGGGAGTGTGGCAATGATCGACGATCACATTCGTGAAGTCACACAACTGATGGTCGAACAGGCCGAAGACTACGCAACGCTCGACCACGCCTGTGCCGAACTTTGCGATGCGATGATCAATGCTGAATTGACCGCAATCGAATCGCAGACTATTGATGGTGGAACAACTTTGTTCAGAATGCGCGCCCGTTTAGTTCGTATCATTCGCGCCTTAACCGATTTTGCCGCCGCTCGCGCCTCATCCCAGAATTCAACTCTCGCACCCGAAACACGCTCGGCCTTCGAAGCCGCCTCCATCGACCTCCTCAATTCCGCTAAACAGTTTCAGCGAACTCATGCACGCGCAGCCGCTTTAACGACCGGTGGCGCTACTTTTGCGACCGCCTGCATTGAAGTTTGCGGAATCCAGCCGAGCACTTACAAAGCGCCCTACACACGCAACGGTGAGGTGCGACCATGGGCGTAAACTTTTCTCCTTTTGAAATCGGACGCCGCGCTTTGCGTGCGAGCCAGCTCGGCCTCGCAGTTACCGGTCAGAACATCGCGAATGTAAACACGGCGGGTTATTCCCGCCAGTCTGTGCAACTGTCCGCGACTCCGGCTGCGAATGGCAATCTTGGTCTCGTGGGCCAGGGCGTCACCATTGATGGAGTACGACAGTTTCGCGATCGATTCGTCGAGTCGCGTTTACAAACTGAGACTTCGATTGCGGGCAGGTTGACTGCCGAACGCGATGCGCTATTCCCGGTTGATGCAGTCTTCAACGAGGCAAATGGCAACGGCATCAACGCCGCGATGAACAGTTTCTTCGGTTCGTTTACAACTCTCGAAAGCAATCCCTCTTCGCTGCCGTTGCGCAATGACGTCGTCGTCAAAGCTGGAGCAATGGCGAGTGCGTTTGCGACCACACGAGCACGTTTGGTGCAAATTCGCAGCGACAGCGACACTGCACTTCGGGAAACGGTCCAGCAACTCAACGGTATCTCGAGTCAAATCGCCGATTTAAACGGGCGTATTGCGAGCGCAGAGAATTCCGGTGGCACTGCCTCAGAGCTGCGCGACCAGCGCGACTTGCTCGCGCGTCAGGCGGCCGAGTTGAGCGGCGCACGCTCGCTGGAAGGTCCCGACGGAATGCTCACGTTGACTCTCGCCGACGGACAGGCGCTCGTGAGCGGCAATCACGCCACGGCTGTCGAAATCCAAAGCACGCCGCCCGACGGTTTGTCGTCATTGACGGTGAATGGTCAAACAGCTTCGATCGCTGAAGGCAAATTGCGCGGCTTGCAAAACGCGATCAGTACGATTGGAAACGATTTAACTGCACTTGACGATCTCGCGGCGTCGATTGCTGACCGCGTCAACGAGTTACATTCTTCCGGCACCGATTTCAACGGCGCCGCGGGCGTGAACTTCTTTGCTGTGCCTGTAAGTGGGCCAGTCACCGCAGCTAATCTCAGTGTTTCCGCGGCCATCAAAGCCGACGTGAAATTGATCGTGGCGTCCCCGGCAGCGCCGCCCTTGACGTCGGCCACGATCGCGGGAGCAATCGGCGCATTGCTCACCGAGCCTACTTCACAAGCCGGCGCTCGCACCGGCTCATTCAGTTCGATTTACGGATCGATCGTTGCCGACGCCGGCAGGGGAGTGAAAGCTGCCGACGACGCGCTGGCTACGCAGCAGGCAATCCTGGCGCAGGCGAACGCGCAACGTGATTCCGTGTCGGGCGTCTCGCTCGATGAAGAAGCTATCAATCTGCTGCAGTTTCAAAAGTCCTACGAAGCGGCGGCTCGTTTTCTCAAAATCGCCGACGATCTCACGCAGACAATTCTTTCCCTCGGGCAGTAAGGATCCTTTATGCCTTTACGCGTAACCAACTCAAGTTTGACGACGATTCTTTCGGCTCGCATCGGTGCAAACCGGCAGCGTCTCGAAGTCGCACAGGAACGGATTGCGACCGGTAAGCGAATCAATCGTCCTTCCGACGATCCGTTTGGAACTGAAGCTGTGCTGCGTTATCGCACCTTGCAGAACGCAGTGGAACACTTTCAGGAGAACGCGGCGACCGTCAAAGACAATCTGCTGATCACTGACGGAATCATGGAGTCGTACGAGCAATTAGTCGATCGCGCGAGTGTGTTGATATCGCAAGGTGTTACAGATACAGCCAGTGCTCCGGCGCGTGAAGCGATTGCGCAGGAGCTCGACGGCATTCGCTCACAGATGATCGCGATCGCCAATAAGAAGAGTGGCGATCGTTTTCTCTTTGGCGGTACGCGCCAGGACGTCGCGCCATTTGATGCAAATGGCAATGCAGCCGCAGGCGCTACTTCGCCTCAGTTGGTCCAGATCGAACCTGATGCGGCGCCGGTTGTGGCAGGAGTTATGGGTGAACAGATCTTTACGAACAGCAGTACGTCGGTTTTTGCAACCCTTGAAACCGCCGCGAATGCATTACGCGGCACTGGTGATCCGGTTGCTGACAAGACAACAGCGCTAACGGCACTCGACAGTCTCAAGTCTTTTTCGGTTCAAGCTGAGACCGGCCGCTCGCAACTCGGCGCCAGTCTCAACGCGATTGAAAATGCCGGTGAGCGTCTCACCAGCCAATCGCTGGCGTTTCAGGAATCGATTGATCGTTACGAGACAGCCGATATCGCCGCCCTGGCAATTGAGTTAAGCCAGGCCGGAACCGCTTTACAGGCAACAATTCAGGCCTCCGCGTTTACGGGAAAAGGCTCGCTGATGGATCTGATTGGTTAATAAGAGGACGAAACTAGATGGCAACTATTTGTATTCAGGGAACTGAACTCAACTACGACGATAACGACGTCATCGTTTTTCCGGAAGGACTGATCGGACTGCCACACCTCAAACGCATGGTCCTGATCCGTCAGAGTTTTATTGAACCTTTTATGTGGCTGGCGTCGCTGGACCAGGACGACGTTGCGTTTGTAGTGATCGAGACCAAGTCGCTCTTTGCCGGTTTTGCTCCATCTGTGCCGGCCGACTCGAACTTTGCCAACACGCTCTCCGACGACGAAACGCCGCTCGTGCTTTCGATCGTGCTGATCAATTCCGAGTGGCGCGATTGCACCGTAAATCTGCGGGCGCCGATCTTTATCTCATCGCGAATGATGTCTGGCGCACAGGTAATCCTGACCGACAATACGTATAGTGTGTCTGAGCCGTTGCCCCTCGCGATGGCTGCCTAATCGACACCGGAGGTCAGCTTCAAAATGTTAGTACTCACGCGGCGCGTTGGAGAGAAACTGGTAATCGGCAACGAAATTTTTGTCGAAGTCATTTCCATGAGTGCGGAAGGTGTACGGCTGGGAATCACCGCCCCACGCGAAACATCAGTTCACCGTTTCGAAGTCTTCACCGAGATTCAAGCGGCAAACCAGGCCGCAAGCCTCGCCACGGGAGACGAATCACTGCACGACTTTGCCGCGCAACTGCGAGAGCGATTCGAGAAAAAGGAGACTGAATAAGCCGCGTAAATCCGCGGCTTGAACTGCAATGAGGCGTTTCGAACCAAACGTGATTATCGGATTGCTGATCGGTGTGGTGGCCATCGGCGCTGGTGTGTTGCTCGAAGGCATCAAGCTGCGCTTTCTGTGGCAGCCAACCGCCGCACTCGTCGTGCTGGGCGGCACGCTTGGCGCCGTAACCGTCAGGTGCGGTCTTGCCGGCCTGCGCACTCTGGTTCGCGAAACGACGCGTTTGTTCCTTGCGGAACACACGCAAAACGACTCGGCCGTGATTTCTCAACTCGCCTGGCTCGCACGCACTGCGAAACGTGAAGGTACAAAAGTTTACGAACGATTTGCGAGTGGCAGTGACGATCGATTAATCACTACCGGTCTTTCACTCGCGGCCGAATTTGCAGACCCGCAGATGGTCAGACGCAGTCTTGATGCGGTGCTTGAAGATGAAGACCGACACGGTCGCACGCATGCAACGCTACTCGAGTCTGCCGGAGGCTACGCGCCGACGTTTGGGATTCTTGGCGCTGTGCTCGGACTCATTCACGTTCTGCGGTCACTCGACGATCCGGGCAAACTCGGTTTGGGTATCGCGACCGCTTTCGTCGCGACGATTTACGGAGTCGGCATCGCAAATCTATTGTTCTTTCCACTCGCTGCGAAGCTGCGCGAGCGTCATGAGTCGATGATGCGCCGCAGAGAGATGCTCGCCGATGCGCTTGTTGCCGTTAGCGCACAGAAGTCGCCGGGCGAAATCAAACGTTCGTACAGTCAACAGCAAACACTCGCCACCGGAACAACTGTCAGAGATCTTTATCACGTGCAATGAATCAATCGGCGCCACGAAAACACGGTCGGAGTCGCGCCAGTGATGCGCTCGAGTCACGCGACCGTTGGCTGATTTCATACGCCGACCTGGTGACGTTACTACTCGCACTCTTTATCGTCTTATACGCCGCCGCCGATCATCAGCGCGCGGTGAAAGTTGCTACTGCGTTTGGAGCGCAGTTTGGTGAAGAGAAGGAGCGTGGCAATGGAGTGTTACCAGGATCAAATTCACTGGTGACGCTGCGAGCACGGATGGACCAGGCGCTCAGCGCCAATCCGGCACTCGAAAATCGGGTCCGGGTGGATGTTAATGAACGTGGTTTGGTGGTCTCGCTGACGGAGGCCGGTTTCTTTGCGCCCGGGAACGAACAGATCCGTGAAGATGCGTTGCCGTTGTTGAATGCCCTCGCCGAGATCCTGCGCGATGCGGCGGCCCAGGTACGCATCGAAGGTCATACTGATTCGTTGCCTATTTCGACTGTCAGGCACAGGTCAAACTGGGAACTCTCCGCCTCGCGCGCAACCGCGGTCCTGACACATCTGGTGAATGACGGTGTTCCGGCGGCGCGACTGTCGATAGCCGGGTTTGCCGATACACGTCCGGTGGCTGACAACCAAACGCCTGAGGGCCGCGCGCTCAATCGTCGTGTCGACCTCGTAGTCCTCGGCCAGAGTTGATGTATCCACAGATCACACAGATTCTCCGCTAAAGTTTTCCCCGCGCCCGCCGATAAGTAGTTTGTAAGCACGATGGGTGCTCTTGATAACCTAATCCAATTAACCCCCGCCAACGCATGGATGCCGCGGCTCAACTTGTTCATGGAGGAACAAAATGACCTTTTCATTAATCAGCAATCTCAGTTCAATTGATTCACAGACCCGCCTTAACGTAACGGGCGCACGACTCAATCAATCCATTCAACGTCTTTCTTCCGGTCTCCGCATTAACAACTCCGGTGACGATGCTGCCGGTCTCGCCATTGCCAACAAATACCGCAGCGACATCGCGGTCCTGAACCAGGGCGTTCGCAACGCCAACGATGGTTTGTCGACCCTTCAGGTGATCGACGGTGGTCTCAATACGATCTCGAACCTGCTCGACCGCGCCGCGACTTTGGCGGCCCAGTCTTCGTCAGACACTTTCACCGGCGATCGCGCCACGCTGCAGACCGAGTTCAGCCAGGTTGTTGCTGAAATCACTCGTCAGGCAGCAAACGTTGGTCTCAATACCGACGGAACGAATGCAGTTTCTTTGACAGTTATCATCGGCGGCAGCAGCGATACGTTTGCGGCTGATGGCACCAACAATGGCGTTACGATTGATCTCAGCAGCACGGCCGTCGACGCGGAAGGTCTGGCGCTCGACGATGCTGACATCGGTACGGACGCGGCTGGTGCGAGAGAAGCGCTCGACGCGATTCAGACTGCGGTGGAAACGCTCGGTACCGCGCAGGGTGTGGTCGGCGCCGGCGAGAATCAGCTCCAGCAGGCGATTGATCTGGCCAGCTCGCAGATCACCAACTTCCAGGCGGCAGAGTCGCGCGTTCGCGATGCTGATATCGCCGCGGAAGCTTCGAACATGGCTCGTCTGTCAGTGCTTCAGCAAGCCGGTGTTGCCGCTTTGGCTCAGTCAAACTCGTCCAGCCAGGCAGTTCTCGCGCTGCTTCGATAAGTGGGTAGTAGGTAAAACTGGCGGGAACGAATAACGCCAGTCAGGTAGCAGGGCGAGCATTCTTAACGGAGGCTCGCCTTGAAACCTTTTCAACGATCGCAAAGGACTTCGGAAAATGGCAGGTGAAATCAGTTTCAGCGGGCTCGGCGGCAGTCTCGACTTCAGCGCTGTTCGCGATGCAATCGTGGCGCAGCGCATGAGGCCCGTGGTGCAGTTACAGCAGCGAAGCAATAACCTCGAGAACCGCTCGGCCGCGCTGAAACAGCTCAACACGTTGCTGCTTGGACTGCGAGACAGCGCTACTGGTCTGACAGATCGTACGCTCGGCACCGGTCGCTCTGCAGTTTCCTCAGATGATTCGATCCTGACCGCTTCGGCTATGGCTGCGGCGGCTTTTGGCAGTTTAACGGTTTCAGTAGGACGTCTCGCGACGTCTCTGTCACAGGCGTCAAAGACCTTCAATTCTCTGCAAGCGCCAGTGCTGGCTGATGGTGCAACGGAAGCGACGTTTGAACTTCGCAAAGCCGGTGCAAGCACAGGCACAGCGATCACTATCGGTTCGGGTAATAACTCACTGACTGGTCTACGTGATGCGATCAACGGCGCAAACGCCGGTGTGACAGCGAGTATCGTTGACCTGACCGGTGCGGGCACACAGTTTCAGTTAGTACTCACGTCGACCGAGACGGGAACGGCGGGACGAGTCGAATTGGCCGAAACCACTTCGACCGGAACACTTGCGGGTCTCGAGATTCGTTCGCTAAATCCTCTGAATGCGACTAACGATTTTTCCGCGCTTAATGCAGAGGTGACGATCAATGGCCTCACTATAACGCGCTCCAGCAATTCGATCTCCGACGCGATTTCTGGTGTTGAGCTCAACCTGCAACATACCGGACTCGCCAACGTCACGGTCGGCCAATCGACTGACATTACCGACAAGCTGACGAAGTTTGTTGAGACCTACAACACGCTCCAGGATTACGTCGCGGGCCAATACAAGACAGACTCTGAAGGCCGTCCCACCGGTGTACTTGCCGGCGACCCGACGATTCGCCTGGTCCAACAACAATTGCGTGACGCGCTCACTGCGTTTTCGACAACGAATGGTGGATCGCTGACGAGTCTTTCCGATCTCGGGATAACCCGAACAAGCGATAACAAGCTCAAGCTCGATACCGATGTGCTCAAGGACCGTCTCCAGGGCAATCTCGGCGACGTTCGAGCGCTGCTGTATGGCAGTGGTAACAACGCGGGAATTTTTAGCGCCGTAGATAAAACACTGAACACGCTTACTGACAACATCGACGGCACCGTCCACATGGCGATTGAAGGTTATCAATCGTCGATCAAACGGCTGGCCGATTCGATTGCAAATCAAACCGAGCGCGTAAACCAGTTGCGCGATTCGCTGACGTTGCAGTTTGCAAAGCTCGATGCGGCGATCGGGCAGTTGAACAGTCAGGGTACCGCGCTGAGCACGATGATGAGCGCACTGAAAGCGAGTAAAGAGAACTAAACACCATGTACGCGAGAAACAATGCCCTTGCGAGTTACGGACGAGTTGCCAACGCGGAGAAAGATCCGATGCAGCAAATCGTGATGCTTTACGACGGCGCGGTGAAGTTTCTGCGTCTGACGGCGGTGGATATCGAAGCGGGCGACATTTCCAGGAAAGGCGAACACGTCAACCGTGCGCTCGACATTCTCAACTATCTGCAAGGCATTCTGGATTTCGAGAGTGGTGGTGACGTGGCGCAAAGTCTCGACAAACTCTACACGCTCGTGTCGATGAAAGTGTTGCGTGCGAGTGCGCGGCTCGACGCCGCCGGGATGCGCTCGGCCGCGGAATTGCTCGCGCCGTTGCGAGATTCATGGATGACGCTGGCGGGCTCGAAACTCCCAAATCAATGAAAGATACAAAGCAATACGCTGAACCGTTGATGGAGCTGTTGACCGCGCAGTGTGCCGATCTGGAAGCGCTCTTGCTCCTGGCGCGACGCGAGAACGTCGCCGCGAACGAAGGGAACTTCGAGGAACTGTTTTCGATAGCGGGTGAGCGCGCTTCGTTTAGCCAACGATTAGAAAGTTATCACACGCAAGTCTCTGAATTACGATCACGACTCGGCGACAACTCCCTGAACTCCGCACCCGCGCGTGAGGCAATTCGTTTAGCAGTTGAGATTCAATCACAGGACGCGCAAACAAAATCGCTGCTACTCACCGCACGCACCCGTTTGAATGAGTCACACCGCAACTCAACCGCGTACCTCAAACACTCTTTCGCGACCGGTCGCAACTACAACCAATCCTGCTAGTAGCCTCTATTTTGTGCTTTTTGGTGCCTTTTTGTGGCTAAACTTCCGACGAGTCGGTATCGATCTGTAGTCGCTTAAGCTTCTCGACAAACGTCGTGCGTTTCATGTTGAGCAGTTTGGCGGCGCGCATCTTGTTTCCACCCGACTTATTAAGCGACTGCAACAACAAGTCGCGTTCGACTTCCGTTACGATCTCGTCGAAGTTCAAGCCCGCTTCGGGAATGTCGCCGCCGGCCGGACTAGCTCTCATCGCGAGCGCCGGCGTGATCCCGGACGGCGCGCCACCGCGAACTTCTTCCGGCAGATCATTCAACCCGATCGTCGTCATTGCACCCGACAACGCAGCCGCACGTTCCATCGCATTTCTCAACTGCCGAACATTTCCCGGCCAGCGATACGACTCCAGCGCCTCCCACACGCCCGCCTCAATCGACTTCTGCGGCAAACCCGCACTCCCACAAAAGTCTGCCAGTAATTGCAGCGCCAGCGGGCGAATCGCCTCCCGCCGTTCTCGCAGCGGCGGCAATCGCAGGTGGACCACGTTGAGTCGATAATAAAGATCCGAACGAAACGATCCGTCTTCAATCCGGCGATCGAGATCGGCACTCGTCGCGGCCACGATCCTGACGTCAACTTTCACAGTGCGAGACGAACCGAGACGTTCGAAACATCGCTCCTGGAGCACGCGCAACAGTTTCGACTGCAACGGCAAACTCATATCCGCAATCTCATCGAGAAACAGCGTGCCGCCATCCGCCTGTTCGAAACGGCCCTCACGTGCAGTCTGCGCTCCTGTGAATGCGCCTTTAACGTGTCCAAACAATTCGTCTTCGAGCAGTTGCTCCGGAACCGCCGCGCAGTTCAAGGCGACGAGGGGTCGTGCGGCGCGTGGGCTCTCGTGATGAATCGCACGCGCGATCATTTCCTTGCCGGTGCCGGTTTCTCCCGTAATCAGAACAGTCGTATTAAACGGCGCAATCGCTTTTACCTGATCGAAGAGCTTTTGCATCAACGGCGATCCAATAATGAAACCGGAAGGTCCGGCTCCGTTGGCGGCGCCTTTAACCGGCACGCGACTCTGGGCCACTTGTATTGCGCCCAACAGAGTAGAGAGTTCGAATGGTTTGACGAGGAAATCGCTGGCGCCGAGTTTCATGGCTTCGACCGCGATCTCGATGGTGCCAAAACCCGTGATCACGATCGTGATGATGTTTGGATCGATGCGGGCGCAGTGTTGCAGCAGGTCGAGACCGGAACATCCGGGCAGGGTTACATCCGTGACCAGAATCTCACAAGGGTTGCTTTCGAGATGTGTGATGGCCTCTTCGGCTGAGGAAACACCGGTGGCGCGATGTCCGGCCAGGTTGGTGGCTTCCAACAACGCTTCACGAAGGTGATCATCATCCTCGACCACCAGAACGTTCATTTTCATAGGCATAACTGAGGTGACGAGAATCGTCCGCACGGAGATTTAACCAGGCTCGCGCGAGCCGGGCAAAATGGGCGAGGGCCGCATGTTAGCCTATGAGCGTGGCGAAAAACAACACACATCTTGGTACGTACTGTAGGGGTGGCCCTCCGTGGCCGCCCCCATCTGGAAATAAAGAGGGGGCGGCCACGGAG
>DASSFI010000042.1:0-56114 GCA_035694465.1 Pyrinomonadaceae bacterium
CTACAGTACGTTCCGGATTGCTCAAGTCCACTGCTCACTTAGTTAGTCAGCTTGAGCTGATAATTAATGATGTTCTGACACGGCTTCAATTCAATCTCTGTCTTTCCGGCTTCGGCTTCACGGCGGAGTTTTGCGCGGATGTCGGTTTCGTCGGGGATACGGAGTTTGGTGAGCCCACCTTCCAGTGATGGACGCGCTAACAACCAATAGCGTCCCGGCGCCAGATTATTCAACGTGATCTTTCCTTCGGGTGTAACCGGCGAGCCGTAGAACCGCAACACCTCGTCGCTCTTCTCTTTTTCCGCAGGCACGAGATAGACAAACAACTTCTCCGGCAGCAACTCACCCTCGCTCAATTCAACCTGCCCGGCAAGCGTCGCAGCACCTTCCGCAAGCGTGATCTTCAACCCGGTGATCCGCTCACCGCTTTTCACCGTGGTCCAAACGCGACTCGCATCGACGTCCTTCTTCGCTGACGAAATCGAGATCGATTGCAGATACCACGTCTTAGCCGCGAAACGCGTCACAAAATAATATTCACCGGGCGCGAGATTTCGGAGCGTGACACCGCCCTGCGCATTCGCGCTAACCGGCGCTCCCAGCCCCCACAAAAAATTCGGTTGCGCTTTGGCCGCTTCGTCCTGCTTGTGCCACGCGGAAACGAGCGTCTCGGTAAGCAGCGGCGGTTCTTTAGTCGTGCACTCTTTTGTCTTCAGCTCCTCGAGCACGATTTGCCCGCTGATGGAAGTCAACGGAATCAAACTAAGCTCTACCCCAGTGACATCGGAACCTCTGACACTGATCCGTTTCGGCGTCGATACCGACCACTCTGAAGTCGGAAGAAAAGTTCTGGCGGTAATCATGTACTCGCCATCGTCCACACCATAAAAACTAAAGCCGCTACTTCCGAGTGGTTGATATGAAGTGATGTTTACTTGCGCACCTGCATTTCCGCTTGAAGTTAGACTAACTATCGCACCCGTTGGACCACCCGGTAAGTTGCTAATCGTTCCAGTGACCGCGTGTCCCGTGTCGCCACGATAACGAATGTCGACATTCGTCGTTTCGTCACCTGTTTGAACACTGACTTCGTTCGCAGTGTCGCGAGTTGATGAAGGGGAATACGTCGGCACATCAGCGTCGAAAGGATCGGTTGACGTGTTGGCTCCGCCTCCGCCGCCAGCCCACACAACATATTTACCAGTGGGCAAACCGTAGATTCGATACACACCACGGTCGTCAGTGATTCGTTCCTGGGCGATTTCGCCGTTTGGAATTGTCGTAGCGCGAACGCGCACGCCGACAACCGGCTCACCGTTCTGCGTCGTTACCGTTCCTGTAATCACACCGCCTTTCACCAGCACGAGCCGGACGGTGTCGCCGATGTGATAACTGTTTGGTGTGTTTTCATCGCGCTGTGGAGTGTAAGCGCCGAGGCGCGTGAAAAGTTGATAAGTGGTTGGTTCAAGACCACTCAGATCAAACTTTCCTTCGCTGTCAGTGGTGGCCATCGGAACTGTCCCTAATGGACCAAACCTGCGAGCAAAGATGACGACATTTGGAAGCGGCTGGCCGTTTTCATTTACAACCGTGCCCGTAATCGAACCTGGTTTTCCGCGCGCTTGTCCGTGGGCAACCAGAGTTGTCGCACCGAGCAGTAAGACAATAATCAACGCGGTCTTCATCGGACGTAAATTATGATGGTCTCCATCGGACGTACTGTAGGGGCGGCCCTCCGTGGCCGCCCTTGGTTTTGAAACAAGCCTGATTCGAAACACGTTATTTCAATCCGAGGGCGGCCACGGAGGGCCGCCCCTACAGTTGCTCCCACCGGGCCTTAGTATTCTTAAGGCTTGAGTTTCACCGGCACAGTTACATCAATCACGGCATTATCAGTAACCGTTACCACCTGCTTAAATATTTGGTTCGCGTCGAATGGTTCGCTTTGAAACACTACGATATTCAACTCATACGTTCCCGCCGCTAAGCCCTCGATCAGAAATCGTCCGCGCGAATCTATCAGCAGCCTCGAGCTGGTACCGCCCATTCGTAACGGCGGACTCTCACCCAGAAATTTCACCCACGCCGACATGTGCGCATCAGCAGATAGTTGACCCTCTTCAACCTTGATCGAGCCACGAATTGATCCGGTGAGAAACTTTCCGATCAGTCGCAGCCCCGTAATCTGATCGCGATCGTTCAGACCAATCACTCCGTCCGGCTGAGGAACACCATCGAGTTCGATACGAACAAGGGCAAGGTTCTTCGCTGAATTATTCCCGGCAGCACTAAGGCTGAAGCTGGCAGCCCCTTTTTGCAAACCAGCCAACGTAAAACTTCCATCCGGTTTGACGGCGACAGACGAGCCTCCCTGATATCTGGACCCCGGAAATTCAACCATCGTATTCACATACAGATTTTGAAATTTCGTAACTGGCCCATCCGTACTCTCTATCACCACCACACCTGAAATACTGCACGCTTTCGCCGTCTTCACAATCACATCTGTGACGTCGCGATCGACAACTTCCAACGGCACCCAGTCGGCTCTGATATTCATGTCTTGTTCGGGTTCAATAAAGACCGAATATTTTCCCGGCAGCACTCCCTCAAACTTGAATTCACCATTCGCATTCGAACCAGCGACACTCGAAGACGTCGCATTGCCGTTCTTATCGATTCGGTGCACGCCATACTTCATACCGGCGACTGGTTTCCCGGTTTCACCATCGACGATTCTTCCAGTCACTTTGTACCCTTTGACCGGACGGTCCAGGGTGATGTCGATGTTCTTTGCTTCGCCACCTTCCGTTACTTCAACCACACTCGCTTCAGCAGCATCAGCAGCAGATGGATGGAAGGTTTGACGATGTTGATTCGGGCCTCCGGGAAGTCGATTGTCTGACTGACCGACATAAACTTTGTACTTTCCCTGAGGCAAACCGAAGGCTCTATACACACCTCGATCGTCGGTCACTATACCGGTGTTGTATTGCATTAATGGTACGTACGGCCGTTCGAGCGGCATCAGAAAAACCTGCTCTTCGATCATCGGCTTGCCATCAGAGTCGATCACTTTGCCGGTGATGACGCCGCCACGAACCATCGCAAAATTAATGCCTTCAATCGTGTCGCCTTCCTCAATCACCAGCGACTTCATGAACAGGTCGCGCTCCCTTACGAACGACCGCGAGATTGGAGCTATCTGGTAGGATCCGGGTGGGAGATTGGGAATGCGAAAGTTTCCTGTCTGGTCGGTTGTAGCGCGGTATCGTCCGCGATCTCCACCTCGGTCCTGATCTCTCGCAATTACGACGATGCCGGGAAGAGGTTTATTTCTGATCGTGACTTTTCCGCTGATGCTGGCTGTTGCGCCTTTTGCCGGAGTAACCTGGGCCTGCGAACACGTCGCCGCGATCAGGGCATAGAGGATACAGGCGATTGCCTGGCGGACTGAGGGAAACATTTAGTCGAACCGCCTTTCAATCGAGGAGCGGTTCATGATAACGCAGGCACTCGGATTTGTCTGTTAAATTGCGGCCTCAGGTTTGAGATAGCGATTGACGAGTCGCGCCAGTTCCGACATGTCGATGGGCTTCGACATGTACTCGTCGCAGCCTTCCGCAAAAGCCTTCACACGCGTGTAAGACATCGGATAAGCAGTCACGGCCACGATCGGAACACGCTCACCTTCTGTTTGCTCGCGGATGAGTTGCGTGGCGATGATGCCATCGATAATCGGCAGATCGAGATCCATCAGAATCAGATCGGGATGTTCACGGCCGGCGATATCCACTGCTTCCTGGCCATTGATTGCTTCCAACACGCTGTAGCCCAATCCTTCGAGTCCTTTTTTGAGCAGCAAGCGCGTGTCGTCGTAGTCTTCCACGACCATGATTGTGCGGGCGGACGTTTCCTTGGTCATTTTCCAGTTTAGCTGCGAAGCGAATTGTCGGGGGTTGCGATTCTACGATCTTTATCAGTCCGAATCGAGTAGAACAAATTATTGTTCACGAGGGAACGTGAGACTTGTTCTATGCAACTTTCGCTACTCGGAATCCGATGTACGCGCCGGGGATGTTTGGGTGACTACCGTTCCGATATGCGCACCTGATGCTTTGACTCCGATGCATCCACGAGCCTCCTCTTACTACCCGGCCGATATTTTCGGGAGCTGACAGATCTTCGCGGCCATCGCCTGGATCGTAAGGGTAAGGAAAACTCGTTTTCGGGTTCTCTCCCCATAAACTTGAGGTCCACTCCTGAACGTTACCGGCCATGTGCAGTAGACCGTAAGGACTGGCGCCACGGTGATAAGAATCAACATCTACGGAAGTCTCGGTGTGATCGATAAGATCAGTGTCGGCATTCCTGGCTAATTCCGCAGAGTATCTGTTACCCCATGGATAAATGAGTCCGTCTGTTCCCCTTGCGCCTTTCTCCCATTCTGCTTCAGACGGCAGCTTATACTTCTTTCCCGTTTCCGCAGATAACCAGGCACAATAATCGGCAGCGTCATACCACGAGATCCACACGACCGGCCGGTTCTCAAGTCCGGGCCGGATTCCCTTTTGGGGATCGTAGTCGAAGCCCTTCCATCTTTCCGGAATCTTGTTTGTCTGTCGCACATACTCCGCGAATTGACCGTTTGTCACCGGCGTTTTTCCCAGATAGTAATAATCAAGAAACAGTTCATGCTGAGGCTGTTCATCAGCTTCCGCCAAAGGATCGATAGCCGGATCGCTGCCCATCAGGAACGATCCTTTGGGTATCAGAACGGTCTCCGGTTCGAACGGTGTGTTTTGACTTAAATCGACGCTAATCCCGAGGCTCTTTAGCAGCTTGTTGAATTCGAGTTTGTAGGAGTCTGGGCGACGAAAGTCTGCGTAAAGCTTTCCTTTTAAGAAACTCGGCACCGCGCAATCTTCAATGAGAATCGGCAGAACTTTGCGACGCTTACCGTCGATCTCTTCATTAAGTGCAATCTCCAGTTCCTTCTTTACCCAGCTTGATCCGACGGAGTTGGTTGACAACACGGCTCCAAGAAAAGCTGTTGTTTCGATCCCAGCCCCGATCTTTTCGATGAGTGAATCACCAATTAGTATTTCAGCTTCATCCAGCCATACCTTTACCCCGCTCTTAGTTAAGTCGGACGCGAGCTTCCGCACAAAAGGCTTATCCGCATGGTTATGACTGAGGAAAATGCTTGTCATTGCCTAACGCCCTGGCGTCATTGTCTGGTTAACATCTTCAATGCTTGCTTCGCGCTTTCCATGGTGGGATCGAGTGTGAGTGCTTTCTGGTAATTCTCAATGGCTTCTTCTTTGTTGCCGGCGATCAGGTAGGCCTCGCCAAGACTGTCGTATACATTTGCGGATTGTGGATACGCTTCTACGTTGAGCTTGAAAACCTCGATCGCCTCGTTAACACGCTTTCTTCTCAGGAGCGAGTAACCGAATCCATTGATATCAGATTCGCCGACATACAGATCCGGGTCTCCAACACTCTTGAGGCGATGAAACTCCGCAATCATCGCTTCGATGCCTTTGGCTTCAAGCGTCGTTGACATAACATCCGCCAGTGACCTCGATTTGACGTCGACGACCTCAACCACAAAGATCAACTTCGAATCAGGAGGAATGACGTCGCCCGCGCCTTTGGATCCGTACCCAAGATTCGAAGGGATCACCAGGATCGCATGGTCACCTACTCTTAGTTTCGAGAGACCTTCGTCATATCCTTTGATCACCTGTCCCGCACCCAGTTTGAATGCAAGCGGCTCATTGCGGTCTCGCGAACTGTCAAACTTTACTCCGTTAGTCAGCATTCCGGTGTAATGGAGAACGACCGTTTCACCTTTCTTAAGTTGGCGGCCTGTTCCTTTTTTTGTGATCAGATAAGTTAACCCGGATGGAGTGGTAATAGCTGCGGCTGAGCTGCTCGGCGTTCTACGGCCTCGGCGTTGTGCAGCTACTTCGATGTAATTGAAGAGCAGACAGAGAGAGAATAAGACAAATGCTAGTTTTGCTTTGAACATGGGCGACACGCTCCGCAGGATCGATTTCGAGAGCGGTCAAATCTATCACATCGCGGGAGACAACAAGTGCGGTAGGCGTGAGGTCCGGCGAAGGCGTTGGCGTTAATCCGTTATTGAAATGACAACTGCCGGCCAGTGGACAAGTCAAAAATTACGTCTCGGTCCCGGGGCCGTTGTACGTGTTGGAATCGCTTGAAACTTGCCTCACCCTGCAAGTGGTCGACTCCTATGCGGAAACCAGGTGTGGTCCCTTCGGCGATGAGCCAGACTTCTGTTTGCCAGGCGAGAAAGAGACCGTTCCCCGCGGGAAAGTTTCCCTGCTTCACAGCTACCGTGATGTGGTCGGGTGTGTATACGAACAGGTAGTCTTCGCCGAGTTGCTCCAGCAACGAGCCAAGCAGGATGGCCTTGTTGCTGCAATCAGACTCGCCAGACATCAAGACCTCATTAGGCCTCTTCAACAACTCAAAATTGTAAGTGGTCGCCCGCAAGTCGTATTTGATCTCGCGCGAGACGAAATCGAGGACCCGTTGCACGCGCGCCTCGCGCGCATTTTCACTATCCGGCTTAATGTCGCGAGTCAGTTCGTCCACGAATCTTCGCAGCGAAGTCTCTCGTGCGTTAGCAACGAACGCTCCATGGTTCGCAAAGATAACCGGCTTGCCTGCTCGGGTTTGCTCCATTCGTGCGTTCATCCGTCCACCAAAAATGCTCTTGTTGCTCAGGAAGTCTTCCAACTCCCGCATATCAAGTGTGTAGGTCGCCTGCTTGAATGGAAACTTCAACACAGTCTCATTATTAAACTTGATGTTGTCCACTGGTGTCTTGAATAAAAAATCTTTGTCCGCCGAGCGAAGCAGTGAATATTTGCCAAGACGAAGCCGGCCCTCACCATCATCCTGCGCCATGACGATCCGTTTCGAATCATTGACGAATCGCGCGATCATCGATTCGAACGTCTCGCCAACTTTTTCCGGTGCAGGACCAGAGAAGTAGACCTCCCTATCAGACACTTGCAAGAGTTCCAGGTGCATATGACCGAGCACCTGTTCAGAGACTTTTGTTCCCACAAACCCGGGTTGCGCCAGACAGGAGAGCACTGCGTCGCGAGTGCGTTCATCGACAGTCCGCTCGTCTAACAACTTGCGCTTTTCCGTCCGCTCCTTCGCTCGACTCGAAGCGGCGGTCGTCCTGTATACAGCCCACGCTCCGCCACCCACCACCAGAGTGATAACGGCTGCGGTGATCACCTTCCACGTTCTCGAACGTGTTGGCGTCTCGCCTCCAAGAGTGAGGAACATTGGAGAATCAGGCCGAGCCGGTGGAGTCGTAACCGTTTCAGGCTTCCTCTGATCAAATGCGGCGCCACAACGTTCGCAGACTTCGGCGTCGGACAAATTGTTAAGATCACATTGTGGGCATTTCTTGTGCGTCATCTAATCTTTAATTTCCTCGTTCGTGTGCGGTCCGCAATACAGTCAGCACTTCATTTGCGGTAAAGGCGAGCGGGAAAAGGGCATGTTGTTCGCGCATCTCCCTCGCTTCTACTTCGGCGGTGTAGACACCGTCGCGTGTCAACACGTAGAACTTCATACGTCCGTCCTCTGGGTATGGAAAAGACTTCACGAGCTTCATGCTGGCCAGATGTTTTTCACCTTCCGCGACGAATCTCTTGGCCTCTTTCTGCGCGATATAACCACCAATGGTGCCGCCTCCGGTACTAATGTACAAGCTTGCTGTGCCATCGCGCAGGGAGAAGACCGTAGCGACGGCGCTTTTGGTAGCCCGACTTCCATCACGACGCCCCAGACCTTAGCCTTCGCGTCTTCTCCTTCGAGAACCTCCTCGGCCGAGGATGTAAAGAGTCTGTCTCTCAACCCCTTCATCGCCTGCGCCGGTTTGTCATCCGGCATGGCGACCGAGGTGGTGGCATCCGTTGGAGTTGCTCGACTCTCGGGCTTCTTGTCTTGCGAACTGACCAAGCTATGTGAGGAGCAGCCGAGGGCAAAAATGAGCAGAGCCGTGAGTGATGTGAGTGCTTTTTTCAATGTGAACTCCATGAGGTGAAACCGGTGGTAAGAGGGATATAGAGACCTCTTCAATTGCGACCGAGCGAAGGATTTTGCATGCAGACACTAACGCGGATTTGGGCCGCGAATTCCCTCACGATATTGAAAGTTGAACTAGTTCTCCGGCGTTACGGCTGTGTCGAGAGTTTTCGCGCGCGCTTGCAGGGCGCGCATTAATCGCATATAACCATTTTCCTCCAAAAGACTTACCCATTGCCACCGACATAATCTCTCGGGAGTTTCACAGTCCTCCAGCTTCAAAGGAATGATGAAGATTGCACCCTCAGGCTGCTCGTCAGCCACATCGAGAGCGTATTTAATCTCTTTTTGAATATAACCCTTCTTGCTAATAGAGCCGCGTGAGAGACATACAATTACTACGTCACAGTCACGCACCGCACGTGGAATTTCCCGTTGCCAATCCTGACCAGGTAATAGTTTTTCTTCGTCAAGCCACGGATCAATTCCGTCTTGAAGTAGACGATTATAAAGATCACGCACCGCTGATTTATCACCAGAAGAATGACAAAGGAAGACCCGTAAAGAACGTGACGTAGTAGCGACAAGGCTTTCCACTTGCGCTCGTATTGATGAATGATGGCCCCTAACAGATGTCCGGCTGCAACTCTTGCATTGACTTGGCGGATTCTCCCAGTCGCGGTGAACTCGGATTCTCGCTCCGCATCGCGTGCACAACTTGTCATACCACTCAGATAATTGACCGGAGGTCGGTGTTTCGCGCAAAACCAACTCTTCACCAATGACCTCATATCCGACATCATGCTTCGCCAGCAAGATGTTAATTGCCGACGAGTCAGGTGCATAGAAATTTTCACCAAGCCTCGATGCTGCCCGGCAAGCTTCAACCATTGCCTCGATGAACAGTGGGGCATTTTCTGCGGCTTGCTCCATGTAACTGCGTAAGTCCGTTTCAGTCCAACCTATGCTTGAGCTCTGAACGTGAGCGGTACCCAATGCTCTGCAGAAGTAGCCCTTGAAATGCTCGAGCACGTCCTGCAAGTCTCCTTGAGTGGACACTTTCCTGATTAAGTCTAGACATTCATTGAGCGCCGAGGTCGGAATGCTGCTATTTCTGAACTTTCCGTCAGGTGGAGGGACAAACCGCCATGCTCCATTAAAGAGTAGAGCCATCTTTGTTTCTCGTTGGATGGAGGATCGTACTAACGAATGGGCATTCTACACGATTAGTATCAAGCGATGGAGCAGTGACTCATCCACGGCCATGCTTCGCGACGAGTCAATTTTTCGTTGCTCGACGTCTGACAACAATCAAAGTATTCGGTGGACAAAGTTCAACGATAACTATAAATTTCGAGGCATGCTGAGTCTCTGGAATGATCTCCTTGCCGATCTGCGTTTTGCAATCCGTACACTGAGTAAGTCTCCGGGATTTACGGCAATTATCATAGGCTCGCTCGCACTTGGAATTGGCGCCAATGTGGCTATCTTCACAGTGGCGAAACAGGTGTTACTTGACCGGCTCGCCGTACCTCATCCAGAACAACTCAAACTCCTCACGTGGACAGCCCCAACATCCAGCATAGTGCATCATTCGTCAAATGACCTCGGTCCCAACGGAGAGCGTACGGTATTTCCCTACCCCGTCTATCAACAACTGCGTAAGGAAAACACAGTGTTGGGCGACCTCTTTGCATTCAAGACCGTGGGCCGGTTGTCCGCAACTATAGAGGGTGAGGCTGTTGCAGTAACAACGCAGATGGTCTCAGGCAACTACTATAAAGCGCTCGAAGTTTCTCCCGTGTTGGGCCGTCCTATCGAGCCCTCAGATGACGCGTCACCGGGCCGCGAAGCGGTGGCTGTGATCAGTCATGATCTGTGGACCACATACTTTGGCAGCGCAAAATCAGTTATTGGCAAATCGATCACGGTGAATGGTCATCAACTCACCATCATCGGAGTAAACCCACCAGGATTTACGGGCGCGGGCGACGCACATATTTCGCCCGGGATTCTTGTGCCATTCAGTATGTATCCCGTGCTTCTACCTCGGGCCGAAGGCTCGGCATTGACCGATCAGGAATATTGGTGGATACAGATCATGGGCCGGTTAAGTGCGGACGTTCCGACGCAAACGGCTCAAACATCTTTGAATACGCTACTTCATGGTGTACTTCTAGCCACTGTAAATCCGGAGAAACACGAAGAAATCCCCAGCCTGGTGTTGGTGGATGGCAGCCGAGGTTTGAAGGGAAGCACGCGAGCACTCACCCAACAAACGTACTTGCTGTTAGCACTGGTCGGATTCGTGCTTCTATTAGCCTGCGCGAACATTGCCAATTTACTATTGACCCGTTCCGCGGGAAGACAGCGAGAAATAAGCATCCGCATCGCCCTGGGAGCCGGCCGAGTCCGCATCTTCCGACAAATGCTGACCGAGAGTTTGTTACTGTGCTTACTGGGTGGCATTTTGGGACTGGTGGTTGGCTTTGCCGGGCGTAACCTGCTTCCAACTCTGTTATCAACACCGTGGGCACAGCCGGCCTTAAACGGTGATTTCGATCAACGCGTCTTCCTCTTTACCGCCGCCATTTCGTTACTCGCCGGTCTATTGTTCGGCCTTGCTCCGGCATGGCAAGCGATACGAACAACTCCTGAATTACAGGGTCGGATGAGAGCTGAAATCTCCCGCCGGAAAGGCCTGGCAAACAAGGTGATCGTTTGCTTTCAAGTTGGCCTTTCAACTCTATTGATTGTGGGCGCTATGCTCTTTGTTCGCACCCTCTTCAACCTGAATTCAGTGGATACCGGTTTTCGCGTGGATCAACTGCTACTCTTCCGGATTCAGTTGCCGCCTTCGCTTTATCCGCCGCCTCAGGATGTCATGGTGGCACGGAAGATTGAAGAGCAACTCGCTGTAATACCGGGAGTAGAATCGGTAACCGCTTCGTCTGTGCCATTGCTTGCGAACGCCTTCAGTACCAGCGGCTTTAACCGCCTCGACCAGCCGCAATCTAATCAGGGAGATGTCTGGACCAATACCGTGGGTCAAGACTTTTTTCAAACTATGGGCATTCCAATCCTTGCCGGCCGCGGTTTCAACTCGACGGATACGGACACTTCTCAAAAAGTTGCAGTCATCAACCAAACGCTGGCGCGAAAATACTTTCCCGATACAAACCCAATTGACAAAACATTCAACGGATACGGGAGTATCAGCAAGGTCCCCTTTCAAATCGTGGGCATTTGTGCGGACACGCGCTATGAAAATCTACGCAAAGAGCCACCGGCGACATATTATGTTTTTTATCATCAGATTCCGCGCACTTATGGAGATATGAGTTATGAAGTGAGGACGCGCGTTCAACCTTATAGTCTCGTTCCTTTGATCAGGAGTGCGGTCCAGTCTGTTGACAAAAATATCCCATTGACCGGTATACGCACACAGAAAGACCAAATCAACGATACGATTAGACAAGAACGGCTCCTGGCTAATATGACAGTTATCTTTGGCATTCTTGCATTGTTGTTGGCCTGTATTGGTATCTATGGGGTCATGGCACACACGGTGGCGCGCCGGACGAATGAAATTGGCGTTCGTGTTGCCCTGGGGGCGCAGAATCGAACCATCTTCGGAATGATCCTGAATGAAGCCTTTCGCGTAACTGTGATAGGAGTTGTTGTTGGATTGGGCGTGGGGTATTGGCTTACTCAATTCCTGCGTACAGTGCTCTTCGGATTAGAGCCGGCAGATCCTATTGCGATGGTAAGCGCGGCGCTCGTTCTCATGACTGTAGCGTTGATTGCAGCGTTCATTCCCGCTCTGCGTGCTTCGCGGATTGACCCGGTGCAGGCGTTGCGTAGTGAGTAGCGTGTGCAGTCTACGACTGACGACAAAAAACCGGCATTAAGTCATCGTCACCGGTGTGGTCACCTGACGCCGCTGAACGCAAGCTTTCCAACCAACGAACCAGCTCTTCAATCTCAACATTAAGATTCGAAAATCTCTCGCTCAGGGCAACTCTCTTTATGTTTGACGTCGGCGAGAAAGTGCTGCCAAAAGCAAAAAGCTGAATCGGTGACGAAGGCGGAGATCCTCTCTGAAGCAGGTAGTCCCAGTCCAGTATGGTCCAATAATCCGTGAACCACCTGGTAAAGTGATCGAGACTCACAAAGCTCATTTCTCCCCACCGTGGGTCGTAAAAGCGGCAGGATCCTGCCGGCTCGATGACGAGTGCAGTGCGATGTCCTCTTTCTGCACTCGGACGCTTCGAATCCCAAAAACGAGTAAGCAGGACATAAAGGCTGGCCGGCAAACTTTCGTTCAGCGCGTTAACAATGTTCGAGGCTGAATGCGAAAACTGCCACCTCTTTATGATTGGCGAGTCGTGAAGTAAGGCAAGGTCAAGCTCCAGACAATTATTGGCGCCGAATGCGGTACACAATGAGCTAATCGAAGACTCGCTTTCTTCTTCGTACTTAAACCGCAGCAACGCAATCTCATAAGGACGTAGATCGCGGTTGAGCGGTGGAAACTCTTTCAGATAGACGCTCCTTGCCTGCGAAAGCACAACCTCGCTAATCAGTTTCGGAGTCGCTTCCTTGAGACATGTGATGGCATCGTTTCCCTTCCTCAGTTCCGCCCACCACACCTGGATGAGTCCAGCGCATAGACCAATCGGCAGATGAATATTGAATTGCCGTCTAAAATCCTTTTGACTGAAAAAGATTTCTCGACAAACCTGATGGTCTCGATTAATTCCCTCGAACGCGGCTCTTTCATCAGTCATACGATTCCAGGCTGAAGAATAATGATCCGTTTAATCCACAGGTTCTTGATTTCCTCAAGGAGCTGCGCACGCCGATCAGAATTCGTCATCTCTATCTCGTCGAAGAGCGTCGCAAGACTTCGGTTGCTGCCGGCGGCCATAAACATCGCAAAGACCTCAGGCGATATGATTATCCTGCGGCGCGCGAAATAGTGACTCATCGTGCCTTCGATCTCGAAAACCGATTCCCACTTTCCGGGCTCGCTGAGAATTGTTCTTTTCACTAGTTTGCGGCTCTTCGGCAAGCTTGGGACGAGCGCCTCGAGAGCGGGATCCGCAGTGTCCTTTTTTTGCGCTATGTAGTCACCGACAACCAGATAGTCCAGACCAGTCGTCAGATAGCACACGATCGCGTCTTCAACGGAATCGACAATGGGCTCGGCGTTATTGTTAAAGGAAGTATTGAGAAGAATAGGAACGCCTGTCAGTTTCTGAAACTCGTGGATCAGCTCCCAATATTTCCTATTCCACTTCCGCGAGACGGTTTGCACTCGCGCCGTTCCATCAACGTGCGTAACTGCTCCCAGCAACTCTCGCATCTGTTCCCGAACCTTGAGAACGAAAATCATGAAAGGAAATTCGGCTCGGTTGGAAGGCACGTCAAAGAATTCATGCAGGCTCTCTTCCAAAACAGAAGGCGCAAACGGCCGGTACGCTTCGCGCTTCTTTACCATCTCGTTGATAAGCAATTTGTTGAAGGCAGGGCGCGGATCGGCCAGGATACTGCGGTTGCCCAGGGCCCGCGGGCCAAATTCCGAACGACCCTGCACCCAGCCTACAACAAAGCCATCGGCGAGCAGTTGTGCCGTCCGCTGCGTCACCAAATCAACCTTTTCAAATGTAAGGAAGTCGCTCCAACGACCCAAAGTCTTTTCTGTTGTCTCTGGCAACCTGTCAATATCAGTACCGAAATAGAGGTGCTCTAGTTTGTGCGGCTGTTGGCGCGCATCCTCATCCTGGAATACGGAGAGGGCTGAGCCCATGGCGCCGCCGGCATCATGCGCCGCCGGTTGAACAAATACTTTGTCGAAGAGGTCGGAATAAAGAATCCTGCCGTTAAGCGTACAGTTGTGCGCCACGCCGCCTGCGAAACAGAGTTTCTTTTGTTTCGTTTCGTGCGCGTAATGTTGCAGGATGTGCAGCACAATGTCTTCCAGAGTTTCTTGCAGAGCGGCCGCAATATCTTTGTGTATCTGCGCAAAAGGCTCGCTCCTGCGTCGAGCCTGATCGACTATGCCGGCATCGACAAGGCGACGTGTCGACGTGCTGGCATCCGCGATTTCAAAATTTCCGCCCGGCAACAGACGGTAAAATTCATGGAAAAGACTGCTATAGGTTTTAGGATTGCCGTAAGGAGCGAGACCCATGGCCTTGTACTCGTCGAAACGCTGATAACCGAGCAGCGAAATGATCTGAGCGTAGAAGTGGCCCAGCGACTGCTCGACGCCATACTCGGCAAGCGTGGTCATTTTGTTGCTTTCGGCCAGGAGTACCATACCGGAGAGATTATCGCCATCACCGTCTAACACGAGGACCAGGCTGTTGTCATAACCGGACGGAGCAAAGGCACTCCAGGCGTGGGCCACATGATGCCTGCAAAAGCGAATCCTGGCCTCGACATTAACGCCGAAGTTACTCTCAAAGAGCGAAGCGACATAGGTCCGGCCATCGATTGGAGCTTTGAGATTGTTATCCACCAGAAAGGCACGCTTGGCCAGCGCGTTCATCATGTGATCCGCAGTGTTGATGGCGATGTAGTCTACGTCCGTGAGGCTGAGCCGGTTTTCTTCCAGACAATACTTGATGGCCTGAACGGGAAAGCAGTTGGTGTGCTTGATGCGATTAAGTCGTTCCTCTTCAATTGCAGCTACAACCTGACCATCCAGAAGCAGGACAGCGGCGCTGTCGTGCAGGGCAAACCCAAGGTGATTGTCTTCATCCTCGCGTTTCCTGCCACCGTGCACGCCTAAAACAAACACATGAACTCCTGTCCCTAAGTAATCTAAAAGAACGCGGCTGCCTGTAAATTGAATAACTCAGCGTAACGTCCGCCGAGCTTAAGTAGATCGTCGTGCGTACCCTCCTCGCGGACTTGTCCATGCTCAAGCACGATAATCTTGTCGGCCATGCGCACCGTTGAGAGCCTATGCGAGATTAGAATCGCCAGCGGAGCGATACTCTCAGTCTGAAATTGCTTAAAGAACTGGTCTTCGGCGCGCGCATCGAGACTGGCGGTTGGCTCGTCGAGGATGAGAAGCTGAGTATCGTTTACGAAGGCTCGTGACAGGGCAATTTTCTGCCATTCGCCACCCGAGAGATCGATGCCATCCTTATAGCGCCGGCCGAGCATTTGATCGTAACGCAGCGGGAATCTATCTATTAGCTTCGCAGCTCCACCCCTGGTTGCAGCCGACTGCAAACGCTGATCATCGCCGAGGGCACTGAGGTTTCCGAATCCTATGTTTTCGCGGACCGATAAATCGTAACGCATAAAGTCTTGAAACAAGACGCTGATTACTGAGCGCAATTCGGAAAGATCGTAGTTTCGAAGGTCAACTCCGTCTAACAATATTTGGCCGCCGACGGGATCGTACAATCTCGAAAGTAGTTTGACGAGCGTTGTCTTGCCCGCACCATTCGCGCCGATCAGGGCTACACTCTCATTCGGGCGAATTCGGAAATTGATGTTCCGTATGGCAAGGTCTTTTGTTCCGGGATACGAAAAACTGACATCACGGAATTCAAAACCCTCACGGATTGGACGTGGAACTGGCAAAGCATCCGGCAATGAACGGATCGAAGGTGTGATCTTGAAAATCACGAAGAGATCGTTGAGCAATATCGCCTGCTCCGAAATGCCGTTTAAATAAAGGAACACTCGTTGAGTGCTCATTCGTGAACGCGCCAGGGAGCCGGTTAAAAACGTGAATGTCCCGATCGAAATCGCGCCTGCAAGAGCGGCCTTCAAGACTAGTACATAACCGGCATAATAACCGAGTGCAGCAAGCAAACCGAAAGTCCAGCCACCGATACCACGCTTGATTGCGAGCCCTTTGTTCTCCTGGTAGATAAGCCCTGAGAGCGAACGATATTTTGAAGACAGATGAGATGCCAATCGGAAAATCCTCACCTCTTTGGCGCTGTCGGCCCAGGAACCTAAAAGGCGAAGATATTCCAGCGCGCGTCGTTGAGGAGTGCGGGTGAAAAAAGCTGCATACGACATGCGGGAATAACGCGCTTCTCCAATTAACGTTGGAATAGTTGCCGCAGTCAGTAACACTACCAGCCATGGAGAAAACACCATGAGAGCCGTCGACAAAGTGATTACAGTGACGGTCTCCTGGACCCCATTCATTATTGAAGTAATCAACAACATGCGCCCGGTTGCTTGAGCGCGAACACGCTCGAGCTTGTCATAGAAAACCGGGTCTTCGAATGTGGCCAGGTCCAGACTCGACACATGATCTATCAGTCTTGTCGCCACATAGCAGGTAAAACGCTCACCTAACAGGGCATCCAACACGGTATTAGCTTGCGATAACAGATCGGCGATAAGCGCTAGTACTAGTTCAAGCGCCAGTAACTGCCAAACTCTTTTTAAGTCGCCGCTGCCATGCTGGGTGTAAGCAATAATGCCATCGACAATCTGTTTCGGAATCCACAGCAGCGCCGCCGGTAAGACGGCCCGACCGGCGCGCACAAGGATCGCGCCAACTAGAAGCCACGGGCAGGCGTCCCAAAGCATCGAGAACAAGAGCCGAATGTTCCTGAGTGAAGCGAGATGATTCAGCCAAGTCAGATCGCTTTCAGGTGTTTCGTTGGCCATCTCACACCTTCGAGTTCACGCGTTGGTCATTCCCCGCATGGTTGAGCGGGGATGGGGTAAGACATCAACAGGCTCTATTTTCAACCACGCGGCACTATTCTGGCGGCGATTCTTGCGTTCAGTGAGGTGGACCAAAATTATGCGACGGCGCTGGACAAATTCACCAAGATCAAGGCTGCAAAAGTCCTGAAGTAATTTTGGCACCTTGCCCGCATTGAATTGTGAGCTGAGTTGCTCGAGTAAAAGATATGACGACCAGGACGTAGGTGCGGAGTGAATAAAGATAGACGATGAAACAGCCATGCAAGGTAAAAAGTGGCCCAGAAGTTCCAGAATGCTAAGTCCGCCATGTTTGAAATCGGAGAAAAGCAGATCGATAGGGCGGCCGGCGAATGGGTACTCGTTGAAATGTCCAACTTCGTTTAAGTCGATCTTTGATTTTATAAAAGTCAGATATGGATCCAGGGCAAACAGACTCGATATCTGTGAGTAGTATTCCTCTGCAGTGGGGTCGTCCCCCAGCGCAATAATATTGCTCTTACGAAGTCCGGCAATGTTCTCTTCCACCGCCGATTTCTTCTTATCGAAAAGTTCAAAATCATCTACGGTCCAAACGTGCCCCATTTGATTTTTCTTAGCCGCGAGCGCCATCCAGAATGCCGAGATGCCGAAACCCGTTCCCAAATCGACGATGGTCTCGGGTGTATGCATGCGCACCAAGGAGTACAGGAACAGGCTTAGGTCCTCTGTCCCAAACCCAGTCCCTAACGCTTCCGTAAGAAGCAACAGTCTGGCGCGTTCATCTAAGGCATCCACCTGGTGAGCCCTCCTGCTGTCGGTCCGTGCAGTTCTGCATACAGCCTCTGATTGTTTATATACTCGAGTTCTTCACAAATCACATGAGCCCGTCGAAATAACTGACCGCCTTATCGAGATCGATCACTAAATTGAGATTGGGCCATGTTTGCTCCTTGCCGGGAATGGGCATCATCGCCCATACATACTTCGCCTCATTTCCGAGAATCGAATCGAACATCAAGAAGTTGGGGTTTGGTGTGCCCTCGCATAAAACATCCGTGGCGATCGTCTCAGGACACTTCGATAATATGACTGTATGAAATGCGCTTCCCCAGCATCCCGCAAAATTACGATAGCTATTAAACAGATTTACTTGCGACGATAAGGTAAGCTCTTCCGGATATACGACCAGAAACCCTCTTTTCGTGAGGGCTCTTTCCAACTCACCTTCATTGCTCACGCTGCGCGCGCCAGCCAATTTAGACCGTGACAAGAAGACCGGCTGACTCGATATTCGGGGACGTTCTTCCCGAAGATAAAAGTCAACCACCGATGCCACCGCCTTACTATGGACTGTATAGGCCTCTGCTTGATTGACGAATGAAGGAAGCGGAATAAATACCTTTCGAAACCTGATAGCCTGGCGCGGCCGGTCGCCGCCAATATAGATATCCAAATCAAGTGCGTTGATAAAGTCCCAAATGTTCTGATGAGGTAACGTGGAGCAACAATAAACGCCCAGCATCCGTTTCAGTTCGGAATATTGACTGAATGGCCACAGGCGGCTAATGCCTTCCGTAAGAAAGTGGCCCCAGTGATTCTGGAGCCATCCGAGGTACACCACCGGTTCATCCACCGTTATGAAATCAGTGGGTAGCGGCATGGTATCCGGTCCCGACGCAATAAACTTAGTGAGACCTTTTCCTCTGCGAACACAACTCTCATCGATTCGCACGCCATGGCGATCATACAAACACTTTGGACCAAGCGGTCGAAAGACATCGTTGGCCTCGATTATCTTGACGGGAGTTCCTTCGTATATCTGGAAGTGCCTTGCTGGCGCAAGTATCTCCTCAGGATCTTCCGAACTGTAATACCTTATTCTGTTGAAAGTGCGGAGCTCACAACCAGCAGCCGAAGAGATTGTGACCGGGAAATCAAAGGCTTGCAGCATATAAGTGCTTGCGCATTTCAGCACCTGCTGAACTGACATAAATAGATACTAGTTTCACAGATCACACCTGTGATGATGAAACCGTAGAAATTGGAGTCTGAGGTGATCCGCTTTGCAGGCGCTCATACAACGTAGCTGCGGTTCTCATAACGTCGTACCGCACCATTCCTGCTATTGGCGCAAGCCGGTCAATTGGATTTTCACCTCGGAACCCAGCCATGCTCTTTTCCAGCTCGCGCTCGCATACATCTGCCTTAAAAGCGTCGCACTCCCGAGCGCGCATCCAAAAAGTAGAAACGCCGTACCAAATGAAGCAGGCATGGATATACGAGTGTGGCGCCAGATCACGCCCGGTCCACTCAGACTTTACCTTCTGAGCCTTTACTTCGGACTCTCCTACGGTAAACGGGCCGGCCCACTCAAGTATGTAAAGCACCTGGTGCATCGCCTCATGAATAAGTGAGGCTGCAAGCCATCCAAAATAGCCGTGTTCGACCCCGCGCAGCAAAACCCTTCCGGGAAAGCGTGGTTGCGACGTCGAACCGCTTTCCGCGGACGCGGCCTTGAGTGGGATGATGACTTTGATATGTTGGATTATCAACTGCGCGGCCGCCTCGCTTACGCGCTTAATTCTACGGAGAACCTCTTTCAAGTTTTCGCAGATCAATGCCCGCTCGTCAGCCGAAAACTCGAGATATACTTTTACCTCGTCTGTCTCGTGGGCATTTGCAACGTTTGGACTGGCAAAGTCAATCGGTATTCCGGCTACGCGCGGGGCAAAGATGGCCTTATCCTCATTGCCGTTGTTCGCCATCGAGTGTCCATCTGTGAGTTCGGAGTAATAGTAATCTCCGAGTGCCGTTACATAGTCTTTGTCGATTGAGCCCACTCCATGAAATGCCGCTTCGCCATTAAGGAAATTGCAGAGAGAAACGATGGAGTCGACCGGCTCCCTTCGCAATCGCCTAATTCGATAAAAGGTTTCAGGCGCGGTTATAAAGCGTTGCTTGCCCTCGAGTGGAAGATCCGCGAAGGTGCTTAGCATGGACCTACACAGGTTTTCATCGTATCGGCGGATGTGATCCAAACAACTCCGAAAATGATTAAGCGCCACGCTGCGACCCAAAACCTGCAAATTCGCAAGATGACCATCGCAAGATTCTTCCCACGCAAAGATATCCGGAATTTTATGGAGGATAGAATCGTATCGAGACGTGGTGTTTACTACCCACGCGAGATCCGGGACGGCCAGCTCGTCTAACGAACTATAATCCAGGTTGAGAGAGCTATCTGGTGAGTCGGACGAGCCAAGATAACCTTCAGAAGTAGTCATTAGCTTACCGCTTCATAAAAAATCGGTCCGTAGAATCCCATTCGTAGTTGAGATTCGGTTTTGCTTGTTGGTCTCGACGGGGTAAAGAGAACCGAGCAAGGTTCAAAGAAAGTGGTGCCACGACGCTTCACGCGTTACAGGTAGGTTTAGCCTCTAAAAGTCACACTACCAGCGGCGTCCCCGAACCAAAGACTCGAGGCATCATGGTATTCACATCAATAACGATGCTACCTTGCTACGCTGGGAGTGCTTGATGAGCCTCGTGGCCACATAACATTAAGCCACGAGCAGCACTCTAATCGAGTATTGGATGATGGTGATCGTGAACGTGATCGTGAACGGTTGCGCCTACATCTTTGTCCACATCATCATCATTTTCTTCGAAAAGGAGATTTGGGTCGATCGTTTCGGCAAACGTCTCTTCCAACTTCTTTCGATCCAGGTTTACTATCATTTACTCCTCCGTACCGGTGAAGACTTGAGCTTTGGCGGGCGCAGTATATGGTCCGATACACCGCAAGTCAAGAATTTTCCGTGCTTTTCCTTACTAAAGTATAATCGGGCGGTGAGCTCTCCAGGACAAAACGGCAGTCGCACTCGCCTTGAGCAGGTTCCACCGCCCGGAATGGAATGGCCCTTCACCGAAACCCCTCGGCGAAATCTCATCTATCATATCTGGCCGGTCCATGGCTCCATGTGGAAGTGGAACTTAAAGCACCTCAAGCGGCGAATCGACCTCTTTAACGGCAAACGGATTCTTGGAATAGTAACCGATGCTCAAACGGTAACAGCGGAAGAAGTCAAAGAATTCATGGCCGGTCACGGCTTTGATTTCGTCGTTGCTCAAAATGATAGGCTTGGTGAAGTAATTACGTTCCCTGCCATGCTGGACCAAGTGGCTTCCGATGATCCCAACGAAGTTACCATGTATGCCCACGCCAAAGGGGTCAAATACGAACCAAATATTCCAGCCCCGGTTCGACGCTGGGCTGAAGTTCAATACCAGGTGACAATGGGTGATTGGCTCAGGGTCCGTAATCACTTACAACGCTTCGCGATGACTGGCGCCTTCAGAATGTTCGGTCGCTTCCGAGCTCATCGCTACCTGGCAAACTGGCACTACAGCGGCACCTGCTTTTGGATGCGCAATGCTCACGTGTTTTCGCGCGGCCGAATAGAAATTCCGCAGTTTTACGGCGGTGTGGAAACGTGGCCGGGTACTGTTTTTCGTAAAGAGGAGACCACTTGTTTGTTCATGGATGGACTCAGACAAGTGCCTTACTATCCGGAGTTTTGGGAACGAACCGCGGAGCCGGCGCTACGGCGCTGGCAATCAGAGATAAAGCTGCCGCCTGTGCCGGAGACGTTACTTCATCCGCTTCCCTTCAAAGATCACACCAAACCGAGAATGGAACAGTTGCCCGAAGAGTTCGAGTGGTGGGTGCAGTGTCTGCTCGACGCGCAAGTTGGGCGAGTGCTGACCATTGGCTCAAGGGAAGGAGGCGTTGAGTGGCATCTCGCGAGAGAATTTTTCTGCCGCGGGCGCAAAATTGAGATTACCGCGATTGAGAAGAATCCCCAACCTACTCTCAGGGAGACGTTTTCCGACGCCGAACAACGTTTTCAACAGCAGCTTAAGATTGTGGCCGCGGACTCAACGACGTCGGAAATAAGAGCGAGTCTCGCCGACAATTACGACGCTGTCTTCATAGATGGCGATCACTCCTATCGGGCCTCTCGCAGTGATTTTGAACTGGCCCGGTCACTGAAAGCGAAGCTAATTGGCTTGCACGACATAGTAGATTCGGATTGGCATGCCGCTGCTCATTGTTGCGTTTCCAGGCTTTGGGCTGAACTCACTCAGCAATACCGCACCGAGCACAAGATCCTGAGTAACTGGGGCGGCATTGGTATAGTGTTCTTTGGACATTAACGGACAATAAGAAATGGAGCGGGCGACGGGATTCGAACCCGCAACCCTCAGCTTGGGAAGCTGATGCGCTACCGTTGCGCCACACCCGCTCAAGAGGTGAAAAGAAGATTAGTTAAGGATCTGATCCGTGTCAATCTGCGTTAATCCGCGGCTGAAGATAACTCGCAATCAGGTCGTCCCAGCGACCATGGGCTTTCAAAATCAATTCGCAGACTTCACGCACGGCGCCAAAACCACCCGCAGCTTTCGTGACGTAATGCGCGTGCTCGCGGGTCTCGAGTGCCGCATCGGCGACAGCGACACCAAGTCCTGATTGCAGCATCAATGGAATGTCGTTGAGGTCGTCGCCGATGTACGCGACTTCGAGGTTCTCGACTCCAGCCTGGTCCAGGATCTCCGCGAAAGCGTTTCGTTTGTCTTCGCAACCTTGAACAACAAATGACATGCCAAGACCCTGAGCACGTCTTTGTACGGCAGCGGAAGTTCTCCCTGAGATGATCCCCGACCTCAAACCGGCCCGGTGGAAAAGATCGATTCCAAGTCCGTCGCGCGTATGAAATCCTTTTTGCTCTTCACCGTTTTCAAATAGCCAGATGCGCCCATCAGTCAACACTCCATCGCAATCCATCAGGAGCAGCTTGATGCGCGCGGCACGTTTTTGAACTTCGGACGTCATCGCACCTCAAAGAGCTCGATCCCGGAAAGTTTCCAGCCAGCAGGCGTGCGCACCAGCATCAACACAGCCGTGCCGGAACCGACCGTACCGAGTTTCTTTGCATTGATCTGCACGTCCGCCGCGATGAGATTGGGATTGATCTGCTCGGTGCGAACAACTTTTGTATCCCAGAGCTCAGTGCCGATACTCGCATTGATGAATCTCACCAGTTCTCCGGAAACGATGCGAGCCTCCAGATCAGCTTTCCTGTTACTGACGACAGCCTGCGAGAGTTGAGTAATAAACGTTCGCGCCGACTCATCGACGGGCGGCGCGTTGTTGGCCGCTGCCTCGGCGCGGATTCGTGCGAGATGTGCAGCCAGCGAAGAAGGGTAGTCACGGCTCGCAATGACCGCATCGTTGAAACGCTTCGCTGCCTCGGCGGGTTGATTGCGCTTCATCGCGATCTCACCGAGTCCGATATCGGCCCATGCGAGTGTGGCTGTGAATGGTAACGGCTCTTCGAGAGCGCCACGAAAGAGTTTTTCCGCCTCGTCATTTTTGTTCTGACCAAGCAGGGCGCGAGCCAGAATGATCTGCGCTTCCTGAAATCGTGGCGAGCCGGCAAGCATCGCGCGCGCGCTCGCCTCTGCTTTGGCAAAGTCCTGCGCACCCAATTGCAGATATGCTTCATTGAGCGCCTGCGATAGTTCTTTGCCTCGTGGCATCATGTCGTTGCCGTAATCGAGTTGTGGATATAGCTTCTCCGGATCGACTTCAACGCGCACTACTTTTGAAGGTGTCTTAAAAACCGCTTCGCCAAAATTTTTCGCTGGAACAGTGGCTTCTGCGCGTACTTCCTGTCCCGTCTCAGTCGTGCCGACTACCGTGACGGTCACATCGATCGAACCGAGATTGCGCAACGCTGAGACCCAATCGGCGCCCCGTTGCTGGGGCAAACCGATCATTAAATCCGTGTCGATTACTTGATCGAGCTGCTGGTCCAACAACGCCTTCGTACTCTCACCACCACGGGCGACGAGTGCCTCACGCAGCGACGGCAAGTTGAGACCATTTGCATCAGTTTTGCCCGCCTGAAGTGCCGTCCGGAGTACCGTCAACAAAGCGTCACGACCGAGCCGGCGATCGACTAAACGCCAAAACATCGCACCGCGATTAGGCACGGAGTTGAAGTAGGTGGCGTCTAGCTGCGTCGAGCGCGCGAGCGGAGCGTCACGCTGCGCCACAGACACATACGCGAGACGCTGGCGATAAAGCTCTGACTTAACTGCGTCCGCCCCAAACTGTTTTTCGAGAAACTGCGTCGCGAGATAACGAACTAACCCATCACGCAGCACACCACCGCCTTCACCCTGCACCGCCGTTTGTCCACCAATCCATAACCTCACGACGGCTTCCGCGACCGTAAGCGCGGTCGCTGCGTCTATCTTCGGCAAGCGCAATGTATCAGCGTCGAAGAGCACTGTGCCGGCATCACTGAACCCAGCGCCTCTGCGAACGGCCACCAGTCGAATCGGAACCTCAGGCGCTGGACCAAGTGACGTCGCATAAAAAGCCCGAGCCATACCCGCAAACGCGATCAGGGCTTCGGCTCTCTTGCGTTCTTCAGCGCCGGCTCCCTTCTCGAGCAATACAACAATGCCTTTGCCATCAGCCGCGCCGTCGAGCTTGTCCCAATCGCCTTGCACGAAGAATGGTTGTCCATGCAACGACTGTTCAAAAGAGACCGATCCGGCCGTTCCCTGCTTTTCAACCCCGGAAGAAATCGCGTTGGGAATGTTTACCGTGAGCTTGAACGGCGCCGAGTCAGCTCCACGCACCGAGTAAGGACTATTCGGCATCGGGTACCAGAACGCGAGTGGCAGAAACTCGGTGGCGATCGGACTGATTGCCGTGAGCCCTGAATTGCTCTCCACCGCGAGGGTGTAGGTGACTGTCACACTGACAGTCGAGTTCGGGGCGGCAGGCGACGGCAACGAGATTTCCATGCGTTGCAGATCTCCGCGTGGTTCCTGGCCCGGTCTGAAGTTCGCTGGACTGCCGCCAATCGTCACTGACTTCACACTTGCTTTTGAATTGAGACGAAGAGTCAGCGTTCGCCCTGGACCACCAACATTGGTGGCGTTAATGGTCGCAGTGGCATTGAGCAAACGTTCGTTCTGCTGAACGTTCGCGGTGATGTCAAACGAGGTGATCTGCCAAATAGGCGTCGCCGGTGTCTGGGCGTTCACCTGGACCACAAGGCACAGCATGAACGTGAGTAGAAGAAGTATTCTCATAGTTACGGATGAAATAGAAGTCTTATTGCTGAACACTGCCGGCGGAATTCCGAACCAGCTCATGAATGTCGCGCAACATCGTCAGCAGCGGCGCCAGTCGCTGCAGTGGCAACGCATTCGGTCCGTCTGAAAGCGCCTTCTCGGGACACTCGTGCACTTCCATGAACACCGCATCGACACCACACGCAACCCCTGCGCGTGCCAGCGGTTCGATGTACTCCGATTGTCCGCCAGTTGCATGTCCGAGCCCGCCCGGCAATTGCAAAGAATGGGTAACGTCAAAAACCACCGGGACGCCAAACTCGCGCATGATCGGAAACGATCGCATATCGACGACAAGATTGTTGTAACCAAAACTCGCGCCGCGTTCCGTCAACATGAACTTTTCACAACCGGCTTCGCGAGCCTTATCGACGATATTACGCGCATCCTGGGGCGCCAGAAACTGGCCTTTCTTGACGTTGACCGCCTTTCCAGATTTCGCCGCCGCCACAATCAGATCCGTTTGCCGCGAAAGGAACGCCGGTATCTGTAACACGTCCACCACGGCTGCAACTTGATCGATTTGCGAGACGTCGTGAACGTCCGTCAGCACGGGAACGTCAATCTCTTCTCTGACTCGTTGCAACACTTCGAGCCCGGCTTCCATTCCCAAACCACGGAAGCTTTTGATCGACGATCTGTTTGCTTTATCGAACGATGATTTGAAGACGTAGTCGAGACCGGCCGCGACGGCGCGATCACGACACTCGCGCGCCATCATCAACGCATGTTCGGGAGATTCGACCACGCAGGGACCGGCAATGATCGTCAGTCGCCCGTCACCAAAAGTTGCTTTACCAACAGAAAAGGACTTGGCCATAGGAAGTCGCTACAAAAAGGCACAAAAGGCACTCTTATTGCAGCCCGAGTATACGCTTGACCTTGTCCAGAAATGAACTGGGGGTGGTGGGTTCGTGAATCGGAGACACTTCGTTACCTGGTTTATCTTCAGGATTTCCGCCTAAAACCTTGATCTCATTCGAGCCGGAACTGAGCGCGCGTTTCTCACGCAGACGCGAGATGTCGACTACGAGCCGTCCAGAGGGTGATTCAACTCCTGAGTCGCGCAGCGTTTCGATGTCAGGCGCGCTCTTGATCGCGTGATGCTCGAGTCCGAGACGCTCCGCAGTCTCCAGTAGTTCGCGGCGAAACTCAGCGCCATTTGGCGGACGATCCGCGGGTTGCTTCTCCAACGCATGCAGAACGATGCGTTCCATATCTTCCGGAATTGCAGCGACAACTTCACGCGGCGAGTGGGGTTGATCGTGAGCGTGCTTCTGCGCAATCTCGGCGGGAGTCGAACCGGAAAAAGGCACCATGCCGGTCAACATCTCGTAGAGAATCACACCCAAACTGTAAACATCTGTCGCCGGTGTCAGATCCTTGCCGTTATGTTGCTCCGGCGACATGTAACGCGGCGTGCCGATAACTGAGTTTGTTTGAACTACGGCGCTCGTTTCCTCATCGTCGTTTCCGTCGAAATATTTTGCGATGCCGAAATCGAGCACTTTCACCACTGCCGGCTGATCCGCACTCTGCGTGACGAGAATATTTGACGGCTTGAGATCGCGATGAATGATGCCGGCCTGGTGTGCGGCAGCGACAGCATCGGAAGCCTGCAACATGATCGACGTCGCACGCGCCGTTTCAAGTGGCGCTTCACGACTGACAATTTCCCGGAGCGTGCGCCCCTCGAGCAACTCCATCACGATGTAAACCCAACCTTCGGCGGTTTGTCCGAAGTCGGATACTGAAACAGCATTTATATGACGTAACGCCACTGCCGTTCGCGCTTCCGTTAGCAGTCGCACCCGCGCTGCTTCGTCTTCGGAGAACTGCTGACGCAAAAACTTGATCGCGACGGGACGGTCCATCGATAGGTGTCGAGCACGATACACTTTGCCCATGCCGCCCGAGCCAAGACGCTCTTCAACGTAATACTTCTCGTCGAGCGTACGGCCTACGAGCGGATCCGTTCCCGGTAATGTGGTAGACACATCTGTCATTACATGAAGTGAGGTACTTCTGGGCAGTTATCCTCAGATTTCACAGATTAATAGTAATCTGCGTAATGTGTGGACTGATTTAATCTCCGCTTGTGGCGGTCAATCTGTCATGCACCACCAGATCGACTTCTCCATTCTTCTCCATTGAGGTCTCAGAGTGCAAACGATTTTCGTGTGCCGCGCGAACAAATGCAGCAAATAAAGGATGAGCATTGAGTGGCTGCGACTTGTATTCCGGGTGAAACTGGCAGCCGACAAACCATGGATGGACGTCGCGCGAGAGCTCGATCATCTCGACAAACTTACCATCAGGCGACACACCGCTGAACACCAAACCTTCGCGTTCGAGCCGTTGGCGAAATTCCGGATTGAACTCATAACGATGTCGATGGCGTTCGCTGATCTCGTCGACGCCGCCATAAACTTCCTGGACCAGCGAGCCGGATGCGAGCCGGCAAGGCCACGCGCCGAGTCGCATTGTACCGCCTAACTCTTCAACTCCCACCAGATCTCTCAACTTAAAAATAACCGGATGCGGCGTTTCGAGATCGAACTCGGTAGAATCCGCTTCTTTCAGTTCGCAAACGTTGCGCGCATATTCGATACAAGCAGTCTGCATTCCGAGGCAGATCCCGAAGTATGGTGTCCGAGACTTGCGAGCATAACAGATCGCGCGAATCATTCCCGCCACGCCACGTTTGCCAAAGCCGCCCGGAACCAGAATCGCGTCGAAGTCGCGTAGACGATCTTCGTAATCGTCGTCCATCAATTCTTCCGACTCGATCCATTTCACGTCGACGCGCAGATTGTTTGCCACGCCGCCATGCGTCAGCGCTTCGCGCAGCGACTTGTAAGAGTCTTCCAGCTCCACATATTTTCCGACAATCGCGATCGAGGCTTCACCACCCGAAGGGTCGCGAATCGTCGAGACTAAATTGCGCCATTCGGTTAAGTCAGACTGCGGCGCCTGTGTTTCGAGTCCGAGTTGCGTAACGATCAAATCATCGAGGCCCTGTTCGTGAAACGCGAGCGGAACGTCGTAAATCGTATCGACGTCCTGAGCACTGATAACAGCAGGCTCTTTCACGTTACAGAAGAGGGCGATCTTGCTGCGCAGTTCGCGCGAGAGCGGTTTTTCCGAGCGACAAAGGAGGATATCGGGCGCGATACCAATCTCGCGCAGATCGCGAACTGAGTGTTGTGTCGGTTTCGTTTTCAGTTCACCGGCAGCGGCGATATACGGCACGAGTGTAACGTGAATAAAGAGAGCGTTGCCGGTTCCCTCTTCGTTGCCCATCTGGCGAATGGCTTCGAGAAAAGGAAGTGATTCGATGTCGCCGACAGTACCGCCGATCTCAACGATGATCACGTCAGGCTTATCGTTCTCGGCGACTTTGCGAACTGCGTCCTTGATCTCGTTGGTGATGTGTGGAATGACCTGAATTGTCTTGCCAAGGTAATCACCGCGACGTTCCTTCTCGATGACGGAAAGATAAATTCGTCCGGTGGTCCAATTATTGGCTTTTGAGAGATGTGCGTGCGTGAAACGTTCGTAATGGCCCAGGTCAAGGTCAGTTTCAGCGCCGTCATCGGTGACGTAAACCTCGCCGTGTTGAAATGGCGACATCGTACCGGGATCGACGTTGATGTAAGGGTCGAGTTTGATCAACGCCACATGCAATCCCCGGCTCTCGAGCAGACAGCCGATCGACGACGCTGCCAGGCCTTTACCCAGACTCGAAACCACACCACCCGTAACGAAGATATATTTAGGCATCGGACTCTCCATTGATTACCTTTTGATCGTTGTCATCACCCGCCAGCGGCGGATCTCCTGATTCCTGTTCCCCGTCGTAACGTCCCTGCCGTAAATCTTCCTGCACTTCGACCGCCTTTTCCATCGCCGGATCGAGTGCCTTTTGAATTCCAACCAGCCCGGCGCCAAGCAGCCCTGGTCCTTCTTGTGCGCGACGCTCAAACTCTTCGACCGAAACGTCGTACGGTTTGCTCAAACGCGACAGCCCAAATAGCCCGCACAAAATAAGGAACCCGATAATGCCAAGGCCGATCCAGTCGCTCATATTGCTTCTCCCACTAATTCCCGCACCCGCTCGAGATCTGCAGCCGTATCGACACCGGTGGAACTCGAACACGCCTCAACCACTTTTATCTTCACTCCATGTTCCAACGCACGCAACTGTTCGAGCGCTTCAATCTGTTCGAGTCGAGACGGCGGCCATTTTGTAAACTCGAGCAGCACGTCGCGTCGGTAGACGTACAAGCCAGTGTGTTTTCGGAATATTTTGAAAAGTTCGGGCTCATTTAACAAAGCCGCTTCGGGTGAGCCATGTCTCTTGGACGCGTCGCGTGGATATGGCATTGGCGAGCGTGAAAAGTAAACGGCCAGCTCATTCTCATCGAGAACCACTTTCACCAGATCCGGATTCAGCAGATCATCGAGTGATTCAATTGGCTCCCACGTTGTTACGATGCCGGCGCCGTCTTGTTTCGAAATCTCCGACGTCATCACATCGACTGCTCGCTCAATCGTTTCGGGTGAGATCAAGGGTTCATCACCTTGTACGTTCACGATGATTTCGGCGTCCGGGATCTGAGCGGCAACTTCGGCCACGCGATCGGTTCCACTCGTGTGATGCGCAGACGTGAGCACCGCTTCGAAACCTCGTTCCTGAACGGCGTCAGCAATCTGGTCGCTGTCGGTCGCGACAATTACCTGGTCCACATTGCGAGCCAGACGGGCGCGCTCTGCAACCCAACAGACCATGGGTTTGCCGGCAATGTCGATAAGGGCTTTTCCTGGCAGACGGGTTGAAGCGAGGCGAGCTGGAACAATGGCAACCGTGCGATTCACGGGGTAATAGCTTAGCTTGCAGCCCGAAGACTGTCAATGAAGTTGGCCACAAAAGGCACATAAATCACAAAAGGCACATAAATAAATTCAGAAACCGTTTTGTGCTTTTTGTGCTTTGCTGTGGCCAGGGATGGTCGGAAAGCGCGCGCAGACTTTCGTCCCCGCTTGTGAACCGGAATCAATCGTGATCGATCCGCCAAGCGACTGCGCTCGTTCTTCCATTCCACGCAGGCCAAGCGTCGCTACACTGCTGCGTGGCACCTTCAAGTCGAAACCAATGCCATCGTCTGAAATGGAAAGAATCAATTCTGGTCCAGCCTGTTCCAGGACAACAAAAACCTTACTGGCTTGTGCGTGTCGAGCCACATTTGTCACTGCTTCCTGAACGATTCGAAAACATGCCGTCTCCAATTCGCAGGCGAAGCGAGTTTCCTCGGAAAGCGAATGACTGAAAAACTCCACCTCAAAGCCATAGTTCTTGGCCTGAAGATACCAGCGCAGCGCAACGACTAGGCCGAAGTCATCGAGCAGCAATGGACGCAAATCCACTGAGAGATCTCTGACCTGATCGACAGCTTCATCGATCACCATCAAGTTGTCGTTAATCGAAGTGATGATTTCGGGTGACGTAGAGGTTTGTTTCAGCGAGTGCAGATTCATCTTTACTGCCGTGAGAATCTGGCCCACCTGGTCGTGCAATTCAATCGATACGCGACGGCGTTCGGCTTCCTGGGCTTCGATTAGTCGCCGTGAGTAATTGCGTGCTTCCGCTTCGTCTCTGAGTCGCTCGGAAACATCCTGCACACTGCCCTGCACCGCCACGGTTACACCGTTAACAAAGATCAGGCGGCTACTAACCTCAACCGGAACATGACGTCCGTCTTTGGTAACGATCTCGATCTCGTACGTCGTTTCGCCGGCAGCGGCCAATTTCCTGCAAAACTGCTCGTTTACCTGTGACTCATATTCGGGAGTAAGAAACATGGAAAAGTGTTTGCCCAGCAGTTCTTCACGGGTGTAGCCGGAAAGTTTTTCCGCGGCACGATTGATCGAAGTGTAACGACCGCTGATGTCGTGGACATAGAGTGCGTCTTTCGAGTTCTCGAAAAGCTCACGGTAACGCTCTTCACTCTCGCGTAAAGACTGTTCGGCTCGTTTGCGCTCGGTAATATCCTGAGCGGTACCCTCGTAGTACATGATCTGGCCGGCTTCGTCTCTCACCGCATGGGCGTTTACTGAAACCCAGACCCGTTGCCCGTCTTTACGAAAAGTCTCATGTTCGAAACCACGAACGAAACCATGCACTTCCAGCAACCGCTTGAATTCATCGCGGCGTGCCGGGTCGACATAGATCTCCCTGGAAATATCGCGGCACGATTGGATCAATTCTTCGGGAGAGCTAAAGCCATGCATGCGAGCCAGGGCGGGATTGGCTGTTAAGTAACCACCTTCGGGAGTCGATTGAAAGATGCCCTCACCCGCATTTTCAAAGATCTGCCGGTACTTACGCTCGGCAGCGCGGTGCGCTTCCCTCGTTAGTTCGAGCTCATGTATGGCCGCGTCTGTGGTAAGCACGGACGGCTGCACTGGGTAATTGCCGTTTGATTGTGATCTATCTTCTACTGAGCGGACAGAATTCAGATCTATTCGCCTGTCTCTCATACCAGGAACCTCCAGGAGTTAAGGCATCCGTAAAGAGAACTAGGGACTCTACAAGTAAAGTAATGCCGGGAGTGGCGTGGGAGGACACGGGGCGATCGTGGCGACCAGCACTCGCAGTTGACCGACTTCTGAGCTGGGATTCTAATGCCGAACGTGTCACCGCACAAGGTACAAATACAGATTTAACTCACGATTATTGAATGTGAACGATTTGACGATGAAGCGGCATCTTGTGCAACTCAGCAGGAATCAGCGCTCTCATCTCAGATGCAACTTCGCCGAAGGTTTCAACCACGACCGGATCAAACTCCCGACCCGCGCCACGGTTAAATCGCTCCACTGCGGCCTCATGCGTCAGCGCTGACTCTTCATTTCTCGGATTAATCAGCAGATCGAACTCTTTTGCGACTCTCAAAATTCTGGCCGCAAGCGGAATCTGATCGCCAATGAGGCCAAGCGGCGCGCCGCTGCCGTCAAAGTTTTCGTAGTGATAACGAACGATATCGGCAGTCTCTTTCAATTCACTAATACAGGAGATGATCTCGGCGGCCTGGGCCGCGTGCTGCTCCGGGATGAGTGGATTGCACTGGACTGAGTAGATCTCGCCGTTGCGGCCCATCGCGCCAAGGTCGTGAAGAAACGAGGCAGCCATCAGGTCCGAAAGCTGTTGCGCACGCAATCCGAGTTTTTCTCCAAGAAGTGTGGAAAACCGGCTGACCCGAACCGCGTGTAGACAAAGATAAGCGTCGCTCATCTGAAGAATGTTTGCCATCGCGCGCACCAGGCCCACGCGCATCTCTCTCATGCGACTCGTGAGACGCTCATTGTCTGCGTTTAGTAAATGCTTGCGCTTATTGGTCTCATAAGCTTCCACGGCCCGGCTAACACGCAGCTTCAAGTCGTCGTTGTTCCATGGCTTGCTGACGTACATGTAGACGAGTCCGCAATTCACAGCTTCAACGAGGGCTTCATAATCGGTGTAGCCGGTGAGAAGAATACGGACCATGTGCGGACGCCGATCGGCACTCTGCTTCAGCAGTTCGATTCCCGTCATCTGCGGCATGCGTTGATCGGAAATGATCACCGCCACTTCGTGCTGGTCCAGGAGACTTATCGCTTCTTCTCCGGATGACGCCGTCAAACATTGATAGTCGTGCTGAAAAAGCCTCTCCAGCAAACGTATGTTTGGCATTTCGTCGTCAACAATCAGAAGTTTATAGGTCATGCGTTATTACTCCTCGCTGTGCTTGATGGGAAGTGATGGATCGATGGGAATTGAAACTCGAAAAGTCGTGCCGGCGCCGAGCACACTTTCCGCCGCGATTGTGCCGCCATGCTTTTCGATGATTCCGTAACTGATTGATAAACCCAGACCGGTGCCTTCACCAACCGGTTTTGTCGTGAAGAAAGGTTCGAAGATACGGCGCAGATGCTCCGGCTCGATACCGTCGCCCGTATCGCTAATGGCAATTACGGCCGACTCGCCTTTGACTCGGCTGGATATTTTTACTTCGCCCTTGTTTTTAACAGCCTGGGCCGCATTGACCAGCAGATTGGTCCAAACCTGGTTGAGTTGGCCGGCATAACAGTTGACCAGCGGCAGCTCGCCATACTCGCGCACCAGTCGAATCCGACCCGAACCGTAATAACCTGATAACAGGCGAATGGTTGAGTCGATATTCTCGTGCAGATCGATACGCTTGACCTCGCCGTCATCAAGACGTGAAAAGAGTCGCAGGTTCTTCACCACGTCGCGAATGCGTTCAGCGCCTTCAACACAATCGGCAATCATCGAGCGCAAGTCAGGTAGTAACGCCTCGTATCCGATCTCCTTTTTGGTCAGTGCGAGTTCGGCGGCTTCTTCAGCCGGAAGTTTGACGCGTTCATATATCGACAGCACCAGCTCCAGTCGCCCGAGATAACCTCGAATCAGATCCATGTTGCCGTAAATGAACCCCGCCGGATTGTTGAGTTCGTGAGCGACACCGGCTGCGAGTTGACCCAACCCCGCCATCTTTTCGCTATGCACAATCTGCGCCTGCAATCGTTCGAGTTGAGCTTTGCGCGCTGCCAGTTCGAGATTTTGTCGCTCCAGATCGGCTCGATAGCTTCTCGCGGTCAACATCAACTCGCGACGTTCGAGAGCGCGGTCCACCGAGAATCCGAGCACGTCGAGTTCACAGGGTTTTGTTAAATAGTCGACAGCGCCGATCTGAAGTGCGTCCCTGATTCGTTGCGGGCGGTCGATTCCCGAAACCATCATCACTGCCGTGTCCGGATAACGATGGCGAATTTCTCGCAACAACTCGACGCCATTTCGGCCCGGCATCTGGATGTCAGACATCACGAGGGCATAGGTGTTTTGAGCCAGCAGCACTAATGCTTCATCACACGACGACGCCGTGTCACACGGGTACTTGTCCTCCAGAAAACTGGAAAAAATTGTTCTGACTATCGCTTCGTCATCGACGACGAGTATCCGCTGCGCGCGATCCATTGCCGGGTTGACCGGAGCAGGGCTGCTTTCATCGACCGCCTGGAGCTGAAACATGATGTGTTATGGCTTGCGAACGACGATTGGCGTGTCGTCGTCCACGGGTTCTTCTCCTTCATCTACCGGGAGCGATTTTAATTGAGTGACGCGTTTGAGCTGAGCGGCGAGCGTTTGATAAGCGACTTTGACTTGGGCGACGTCGCAGTCGGAAGGACGATCCATATCGTTTGGAACATTCACCGCCTTGAACTGAATCATCACCGTGCTATTCGGCTGGCAGGAATAACAGTCGAGCAAACCGAAACTATGGCCCAACTCGTGGACGAGTGCGTTCGTCAGGCTTCTGGGATTTTTTAGTAACGGATCGACGACGATGGTGGCCCACGTCATGATCCGATTTCGGGCGGCGCTATAAGTTCTAAGCTCGGTAAGATGGCGTTTTGATTTATCGAATACGTGGCCACGAACAATCGTCAGGCAGTTCTCACAATACAACGGCGTATTTGTAATTCCCTGATACTCAAACTTGACGTTCGAGCCAGTCGTCTCCGAGACGGTGTTCCACGTTGCGAGTGGCGCCAGCAAGTATTCAACTTCATTCGGTTCGAAGTCGGCGCCAAGGATGTAAACCTTTATCTTCGTTTCCGGAGCCCAGGTCCAGAATCCGACCGGAGCCGCGACAACGCCAACTTTGCACGAGGATGATTGGGCCGCGAGTGTCGTAACTGTAGCCAGGATAATGAGGATTACTGAGGCAAGTTTCATTTTCACTGGTTCTTCTCGACGACGATGTTTTGATCAACGCGGCGCTGAAGTTTGTAGACCTGACGAACTACTTCCAGATCGCAAGCAGACGGTGCGATTAATCCGTTATCGTTATTAATACCGGGAAAGCCGTTCATGATCGTTTTCTTCTTCTTGCAGCTCTTACAGTCATACAGACCCATGCCGTGTCCGAGTTCGTGAGCCATGTAACCCTGCAACGCCTGGGGGCTGGTCGTCGCAAAGTCGAAATCGATCCAGGCCGAGACGAGCAGTCCGTCTCCGTCCTGTTTCAGCGGATTGAAAAACGCATAGTGTTTGCGATCGTTCTTGTGAACCTCTCTTCGCGTTACCGTCAAACAACCGGTACAACTCGCTACCCGGTCAATCTCACCGGCGAATGAAAAACTGATTCCGGCATTAGTGTGCGCGTTCGCATCGGACCACGAACTCATCGCTGCGATCAGCGTTGCTAGCTGATCATCCGTGAACATGCCGCGCGCGAAATACACTTTGACGTTTGTGTCAGGCGGCCAGTAATAAGTATTAACTGGCGGCGCGTTGTGATTAGCGACACAGACCTCGGACTTATCCTGCGCGAAGGCTTTCACGGCGCTGATAAAGAGAATGATGGTGAGTAGGAAGATGAGTCTCATAGTGTTCACTGCTTGTCGACGCCAGCCGGTCCCTCAACTTCCTTGACCTTGACGGTGCTGGCGAAGAGTTTGTAGTCGTAGTACCTGACACGGATGCGATAGTTGACATCGCGATTCGGAAAACGCAGCACGTCGTCAGCTTCGGTTCTTGTGGGAAAGTTAAATGTCGAGTTAACCGGCTCGCGCCAGGTTTCGAAGGTGGGAAAACGCTGCTTGCCCTGCGGCTCGACACGCCCGTGAACTTTCACGAGTTGAAAAGTGACAGCGTCGATCCAAATCGTGCCGCGAAAGAATCTTTCGCTCATCTGATACGGATTGGGGTTGACGGCGGGCTCGACTGCAAGACGATAGACGCGCTTTCCGGAGAGTAACTCCTCGCCTGCACAAGTCATTTGATACTTCACCGATTCGAGCACATCGACACCAAGCAGTTGCGCGCCCGCGAGATCCTTGATGTCTTCCTTCGTGATCCGCATTTCGCGAATCGTTGATGGCGGGTGGTAAGTAACACGCTCGACGCGGTTGCCGTTGTCGTCGAAGACGAATTGTGAGTTTCGAATGTACTCGCCCGTAACGTTGCCGTTTGGACCGATTGTCTGGAGCACGACGTCGCGCCGGAAGGTATGTTGATTAAGCGTTTGGCGCAGTTGAGTTTCGGTCTTGAGAAATGAGTCGATGATGGTCGCGGGCGTCCGCAGAATCATCGGAGGAGGTTCGCGTTGAAGAATGTTTCCCGTCGTTTCCTGCGTGTGCGCGATCCGAATGACGGACAGCGTCACCATCATGAGCGTCAGGAAAGCAAAAATGTCTCTGGTGCGGGGCTTCATCGTCAGGGTAATTGGCGCGAGCTTTCTGGGGCACTGTGGGACGACCTGGGAACCGGACCGCGGTCTCTTGCCCCATTTGGGAACGGGAGGCAGCGTTTTCTCGCTGCATCCGCAGAAGTGGCACTTCCCATGCCGGAAGACGATCCGCGCTAATCCGAAAATCAATCCGTCTGATCTGTGGCTAATTTTCCGTCACAAACTGAACGCGGCGGGTGTTAACACTCTTGGAACCAAACTTCTCGAAATCACCGGAGGACACCCATGCCAAGAACCGTTTGGAATCGCTTTTTTCTGGTAATGGCTTTGATCACGAGCCTCGCGCTGCTGATATGGATTGCCGGCACGCGGGCTATCGCTCAAGACACTTTCACAGGCGAGTGGACAGCGACTGTCAAAGACAAAGACACTTCAAAGATTCACCTCAATCTCGAGCGTAAGAGCAGCAAGCACGGCCGAAATCAGATGGGTCAAACCTTCGATTTTGCTGACCTTCAGGGGTTGACTCGCGAGCAGGCACTAAATGGCGGTCCGGTGAATTTCAGCCTCGTGCGCGAAGCTGGACGTGTGGAGATGGAAGGTAGTTTTCAGAATGGACGCGGTTCCGGAACGTTTCGATTTATCGGCAATGCGAGTTTCATCTCCGCAATGAAGAGCCGCGGCTTTGACTTTGAGTCGAATGCGTACGACGAAGACCGAGATACTGAGAGTCGCCTGTTTGCCGCCACCACTCTCAACGTTACGACTGCACTCGCCGACGATCTTAACTCCGCCGGTTTAGGAAAACTTCAGGTCGAGGATCTTTTCAAAGCCGCGATCTTCAAAGTCAATTCACAGTTTATTCGCGAGATGAAGGCGAGCGGGTATCAAAACCTCGGCATGGAAGAACTGGTTAAAGCACGGATCTTCAAGATTGATCCCGAGTTTGTGAGACAAGTCAGTCAGATGGGTTTCGAAAAGGAACCGTTTGAGACTCTGGTGAAAATGCAGATCTTCAAAGTAACACCCGAGTTTGTTACCGAGATGCGGAACGAGGGTTTGAATAACCTGGAAATCGAAGACCTCGTAAAGTTAAGAATTTTCAAGATCGACACTGACTTTATCCGCACCGCAAAAGCTGATGGCGTGCCGATGGAAGTCGAGCGACTGGTGCAACGAAAGATCGGCGTCGCAAGACGATAAAACAGTTGCCACAAAAAGGCACAAAAAGCACATAAAGAAGAAAAATTGGGCCGCTCGGTTTCAGTTTCTTCATTTTGTGCTTTTTGTGCCTTTTTGTGGCTCAATCTTATAGACGCAGCGGTGATCGCCTTTGATGATGTGTTCGGAGCGTTCGACACTCACCCTGGAACCGAGGACCGAGCGAAAGAGATCCAATTCAGTCGAGCAGAAGCCCTGGCAGGCGTTTGCCGCAGCGCAGATCGGACAGTGATTCTCAACGAGGAGAAAACTTCCGTCCTCTTCCTTTTTGATCTCTGCCATGTACCCTTCTTCGGTTCTGACCTTCGCGAGTTGCTGAAGTTTTTTCTCGAGCGAATCACCGGATTTGATCCGCTTGCCGTAATCCATTCGTTGGCGTGCGCAACGTGAGGTCAAAACCCGTTCGAGCCCTTCCTCGCCAAACGCATCCTTCACTGAGTCAATCAACGCCACGCTTAACTCCGCGTAAGCCTCCGGAAACAGGTGGTCAGCTTCGCGCGTCAGTTGCCAGAACTTCGCCGGACGCCCGATCGGGACCGGCCGCTCCTCCGCGGTCACCAGCCCTTCACGCTGCAGGGCATAAAGATGCTGCCGGACAGCCATGGCCGTCAGCCCAAGCCGCTCCGCCAGTTGCGCCGAATCGATCGGACCCTCGGTTTTCAGAAGCTTTGTAATGGCGCGCCGCGTTTTTCGCTCACCCGGCGCTTCTGCTTTTGCATTCATGCTACAACATTTCTAAAGAATTCTCTTTACAAAGTCAAGGCTTAATGTTAGATTGCGACTTAATAAAGGACTACCTTTAGAAAGTGAGGGAGTGATGACAATTTCGGATGAATTCAAAGGGTTGCGGGTCGCCGTCACGGGCGGAACGTCCGGACTCGGGCTCGCGCTTGTTCGTGAACTCGTAAGCAGAGGCGCCCGTGTCGCGTTTGTTGCCCGTACCCGTGAGAAGGTCGAGCAGGTCACACGGGAAAATCCCGGCGCACACGGAATCGTCGCCGATGTCGGCAAAAAGGAAGACATTTATCCGACCGCGATTCAGATTACCGGTGAACTCGGCGGACTCGACGTGCTTATCAACAACGCTTCGATTCTGGGTCCCACGCCGCTCAGACTACTCTCCGACACCGAATGTGAAGACCTCGAAGACGTGTTCCAGGCAAATTTCTTCGGACCGTTTCGTTTGACGAAAGCCCTCATGGGCGCCCTCGCAGCCTCGGCTCGCGAAGGTCGTGGCGCCGTGGTGGTGAACGTGATCAGCGACGCAGGTATTAGCGCCTATCCACATTGGGGTGCTTACGGCGCGAGCAAGGCCGCGCTAAATCAACTGAGCCGCATCTGGAACGAAGAACATGAAGGCGAAGGTGTGCGTTTTCTCACCCTCGATCCCGGCGACATGGATACGCCGATGTACCACGCCGCCATTCCGGACGCGGATCCGTCCACGCTAAAACGCCCGGAACAATCCGCGCATGAGTTTCTCGAAGCGATAGCAGCGGCTTTGCCGCAAGTTGTTACGAATGGATAAGGATCATGATTGCCGCCACGTCAGCAGTACAGCGTCCATTGGACGCAAAGCTTCTCGTAGTTGATGCGCAACGAAACATCATTCATGTTCCGCGCGCGTCGTTCGTCGACTTTCTTTGTCCCGACGATCTGGTGATCGCAAACGACGCCGCCACATTGCCGGCGAGTCTCTCCGGCGTGCACCAACCGACTGGCCAACAAATCGAAGTGCGCCTCGCGGGACGTCCTTCGCTCGACCCGCTGGACGTGAGACGGTTTAGCGCCGTCATCTTCGGTGAAGGCGACTTTCACACGCGTACTGAAGACAGACCGTTGCCGCCGCCGTTGACGAAGGGCGATACGTTGCTGCTTGGTCCATTGCAGGCGACAGTCGAAGAAATCCTCGGTCACTCGCGGCTCGTCTCCCTTCTCTTTCACGGCACTGCGGATGATGTGTGGGCCGGTCTCGCGAGTCATGGCAAACCGATTCAGTATGCACACCTGCAAACGTCGCTTGAGTTATGGGACGTTTGGACCAAAGTAGCCGGCCTGCCGGTGGCATTTGAACCGCCTTCAGCGGGTTTCATTCTCGATTGGGAAGTGCTGTCGGCTATTCGTAAACACGGAGCGCGTTTCGCTACTGTGACACACGCTGCCGGAATCTCATCCACCGGCGATGACGAACTCGATCGGTTGCTGCCATTTGACGAGCCTTATCACATTCCGACAGCTACAGCGGCAGCGCTTGAGATCACACGTCAGCGCGGTGGCCGAGTGATTGCTGTTGGCACTTCAGTCGTGCGTGCCCTCGAAGACGCTGCGACTGAGAATGGTCATCTACACGTGGGTGACGGTATGGCGCGGGGAAAGATCGGTCCGACGACTCACTTGCGTGTGGTCGATGCAATTCTCTCCGGCACTCACGAACCGGGCACCAGTCATTACGAACTGCTGCGCGCCTTTCTCGAAGACGCAATACTCGCACGCGCCACCGAAGAACTCACCGCGCGTGGATACAAGACGCACGAATTCGGCGACTCGGTCTTAATCCTGTGAATCTGGTAAATCCTGTTAACAGGATTTGCAAGATGAACAAGATTGACAGGATACTACCTCACCATGAAAACACCCCGAACCCTTCTCGCACTGTCCCTGTGCCTCGTTCTTTCTGCTGGTCCAGTTCTGGCCCAGGTCAAAGATCCGATTCGCGAAGACAACATTCGCGCTGAACTCGGCTTTCTCGCCAGCGATGCCATGCAAGGTCGCGGCAGTGGCACAAACTACGAACGCATCGCCGCCGAATACATCGGTTCACAGTTTCGTCAGTTTGGACTCGAACCGGCGGGCGATACTGACAGCGCGGGAAACAAGAGTTTCGTGCAGCGGGTGCCGCTTGAAGCGGCCAAGTTTACTGAGCCACCGTCGTTGACTGTCATTGCCGGCAGCAACACGCAGAAGTGGCAATACGGTCGCGACTTTCTCGTGCCCATTCTCAGAGGCACAAAGGTCAGCGGTGAGTTGCAGGTGACGGATGCAGCCGGCACTTTCACGAAGGGCGCTATCGTCGCCGTTAAGCTGCCTGACGAAACCACCCCGCAGCAGAGACAGGACGTGGTGCGAAAGGCTTTTGGTTCGGGCGTAGCAGCGCTTGTCCTGACTGAAACCGAAAACAACCGCAAGACGCGCGAGGCCGGTGAAGCCAAACTGCCGGCCCTCTCGCCACGCGTTGCCGGTGGAGCCGACAACCCCTCGTTTGTTTCGATTTCACTCAAGAAAGATGCTCAAGATGCGCTGTTGGCAATGCCCGCAGGCGCGAAGGTCGAATTTGGCGGTGCGACTGAAACGTCCGAAGCGAGTGCGACGTGGAACGCAGTCGGCGTTTTGAAGGGTTCTGATCCGAAAGCTGCCGCGGAAGTCATCATGCTCAGCGCTCACCTGGACCACCTCGGCGTCAATGAAGCTCTCACCGGCGATAAGATCTTTAACGGCGCTGACGATGACGCTTCCGGTTGTGTAGCGGTGATGGAGCTGGCGCGTGTGCTCGCGTCAGGAAAGCGACCAAAACGTACGATTTACTTTGTCTGCTTCGGCAGCGAAGAGCGTGGTGGTTTTGGCTCACAGTACTTCATCGCGCATCCGCCTGTCCCACTCGAGCAGATCGTTGCCGATGTAACTTTCGAAATGCTCGGACGGCCCGATAGTAAAGTTCCTCCAGGCACGCTGTGGTTGACTGGTTTCGATCGCTCGACACTTGGTCCGGAACTCGCAAAACAGGGTGCGTCGCTGGTTCTCGATCCGCATCCGGAGCAAAATTTCTTTCAACGTTCCGATAACTATCCGCTCGCGCTCCGCGGTGTGATTGCGCACACGATCTCGAGTTTTGGTTTACACACCGACTATCATCGCGTCAGTGACGAAGTTGCAAAGGTAGACTTCCCTTTCATGACGCGCTCGCTCAACTCCCTCGTGAAGCCGATTCGCTGGCTTGCTGATTCTGACTTCAAGCCCGCGTGGCTGCCGGGCAAAGCACCTACACGATGAAACCAAAGTTCTTTAGTTCACCCGAAAAGTTTCGCGACTGGCTGGAGCGAAACCACGACAGTAAAACGGAATTGCTGTTGGGTTTCCATAAGAAGTCGTCGGGGAAAAAGAGTGTCACCTATGCGGAAGCGCTCGACGAGGCATTGTGTTACGGATGGATCGACGGCGTACGCAAGAATCTCGACGAAACAAGCTATACAATTCGCTTCACGCCGCGAAAGCCGAGAAGCATCTGGAGTCTGGTTAATGTGCGGCATGTCGAGCGGCTGACAAAGGAAGGGCGCATGCGGCCGCCGGGAGTCGAAGCATACGAGCGTCGCGATCCGAAGCGCACCGGGATCTACGCTTTCGAAAACAGGCCGCGCGAATTTTCTCCTGAGTTTGAGAAGGCGTTTCGAAAAAACAAAACTGCGTGGAGCTTCTTTGAGAAGCAGCCGCCGGGTTACAAAAGAGTCGTCATATTTTGGGTCATGGGCGGCAAAAAGGAAGAGACGCGATTGAAGCGTTTCAAACAATTGGTTGAACTTTCTGAGAAAGGACTGCGGCCCGGACTGCTTCAACCCAAAGCGAAGAACAATGCCTGACCTGCTGGTCAATCTGCTGAAGTTGCCGCCACGCGAAGATGCGTCAACGCAGGGCTTCATAATTCGTCGTGCACAACCATTTGAGTTAACCCCCGTTCGCACGTTTGTGGCTGAAAACTTCGCTCCTCGCTGGGCAGATGAGGTCTCAGTCGGTTTCGCGCGCCAGCCAATTTCGGTATTCATCGCCACCATCGATCGTGAAGTCGCCGGATTTGCAGCTTATGAATGCACGCGACGCGGATACTTCGGGCCAACCGGTGTCCATTCCACTGCGCAAGGCAGAGGCATCGGCAAAGCATTGCTGCTCGCCTCACTCGAAGCCTTGCGCGAGATGGGGTACGTTTACGCCATCATCGGCGCGGCGGGCCCGGTTCGCTTTTATCAGAAGACAGTCGGTGCGATTATTATTCCCGACAGCGAACCCGGCATCTACACCGACTTGCTGAAAACCTGAAAGCAATGAATACCGCAGACGCAATTCCCACGAAGCCACGATCGGATCGCAAGGCCGTTCCACCTGGTCCAAAAGGCTCGTTGATCATGGGTGTAATGCGCGATTTTAATCGCGACACACTCGAATTTGTCACACGTTGTAAGGACTACGGCGACGTCGTGCACACAAGATTTCTCTACGTTCACGCGTACTTCCTGTACAACCCGAGCGACATCGAGTCGCTGTTGACGACGAATGCGAAGAGTTATCGGAAAGCACAGTCGCTGCGCTCTCCGTTCTTTCATCGGTTAGTCGGAAATGGTTTGGTAACGAGCGAAGGCGAGTTCTGGAGGCGTCAGAGACGTTTGGCGCAGCCGGCTTTTCACCGCCAGCGCATCAGTTCGTATGGCGATGTGATGGTCCAATACGCCGAGCGCGCAATCGCGAAGTGGAAGGGCGGTGAAAAGCGAGATCTGGCGCGTGATATGACTCGTCTCACACTCGAGATCGTGGTCAAGACACTCTTTAATTCCGATGTCTCGAACGATGCGGATCACGTTGGTGAAATACTGTCGGGCCTGGTGAAGCCGTTTGCTTCGCAGGCGACGCTGAAGTGGATTCTCGATAATCGTCTACCCACGCCCGGACACCGCCGGTATTTTCGCGCCGTCAGTGAAATCGACAAAATCGTGTTTCGCATGATTGCTGAGCGTCGTGCCAGTGGTTACGACGAAGGCGACCTGCTGTCGATGCTGCTTCAGGCTCAGGACGAAGACGGCTCGCAGATGACTGACGCGCAACTTCGCGACGAAGTGATGACGTTGTTTCTGGCGGGTCACGAAACGACGGCGCTTTCTTTATCGTGGAGCTGGTATTTACTAGCGACTCATCCGGAGGCCGAACAGAAGTTTCACGCGGAGCTTGCTGAGGTACTTGGTGGACGAGTGCCGAATGTTTCGGATCTTCCGAAGCTGAAGTACACGGAGATGATCGCAAAAGAAACGATGCGACTCTATCCGCCGGCGTACGCGGTTGGACGAGAGGCGATCGAGGAGACTGAAATTGGCGGCTACCGCGTGCCGAAAGGAACGCAACTCTTTGCGTTCCAGTGGGTGACGCATCGCGATCCGCGTTACTTCGATCGACCTGACGACTTCATACCGGAGCGCTGGGAAAATAGTGAGCAGATAGCGAAGTATGCATACTTCCCTTTCGGGGCCGGACCAAGACAGTGTATTGGGAACTATTTTGCGATGATGGAGGTTGTCTTGTTGCTGGCGACGATCGGGCAACGGTTCCGGTTTGTTCTAGATCCCGAACATAAAGTCGAAGTGTTGCCGGTACTTTCTCTGCGACCGCGCAATGGCATCAAGGTGAGTATTGAGCCACGGATTAACGCGGATTAACGCGGATTCTTATTCCATTGCCTGGACGATGCGCGACCATTCTTCGAGTGTAAGGGTTTCGGCTCGACGTTGGAGTTCCACGTTTGCTTTACACAAAACAATACTTGCGCCGCCGTTGCGTTTGAGGATCTCTTGCAGCCGACCGGAAGCGTTTCGAAGATTATTAAGTATTGTCTTTCGTTTTTGCGCGAAACCGGCACTCACCGTCTCCCACAATAATTTCTGATCCGCGACATCTGCGTTAATCCGCGGCCTAAAACGGACCCGCATCACGCTGCTCCAGACTTTTGGTGGCGGTCGAAAAGAGCCTGGGGCGACATCGAAGAGTTTCTCTGCTTCGCAGTAGGCCTCAACGAACACTGAGATATAGCCGCGATCCGTGGTGCCGGCCGGAGCCAGCACTCTCTCGACCACTTCGCGCTGGAGCATCAAGACCATCTCTTCGAAACACGCTCGTTGCGCGATCAGTCTTTGCAGGATCGCGGTCGAGATGTTGTACGGAAGATTAGCTACCAGCCTCGCAGACGGTGCCGGCTGAATCGCGCCACAGAAATCCAACGTCAACGCATCCGCCATCAGCAATTTGAAATTACTAAGATTACCGAAGTGTTCGGTCAGAAACGGGGCCAGCTTGTTATCGAATTCGACAGCGATCACCCGCCCGGCGCGCTCCACCAGAACGGATGTGAGCGCACCCGTGCCTGGTCCAATCTCGACAATGGTTTCATCCGGTTTTGGTCCGAGAGCGTCGATTATGCGGTGAATGGTGCGCTGGTCACGGAGGAAGTGTTGGCCCAGTCGCTTGGAGGGATACGGTTCAATACCATCATCCTTCATCCGAAGGAATTCCTTTTACAGTGCGCGGGTATCCGGTGACTTCGATGTCGTCACCGCGTTGCAGAACAATGACCTTTTCGAGCTCGAGGGCTTCCGACATCCGAGCCACGCCATCGCCACCAACGGCGCTGGGTGCATCGACACCGCCGATTATCTTTGGCGCGATTAGAAAGGTGATCTTGTTTGCGAGGGCGGCATCAATGAACTCTCCAGCAACCGTAGCACCACCTTCGACAAGCACGCTTTGAATCGAGCGGCTACCGAGCTCTCGCAACACGCCAGGCAGATCTCCACGTGTCGCATTCACGACTTCGACGCCTTGCGCGCGCAGCACGTCAGCGTGATTCGCGTTCTTGTTTCCAAAAAGGATCACTGGTGCTTTCGCAGTTGTTCTAGCAAGCTGAGAATCGGGAGAAAGTCGTACTTCGTCGTCGAGCACAACTCGAACTAGAGGACGTCGTCGCGGCAATTCTGATCTATCGCTCAATTGCGGATCGTCAGTCTCTGTCGTTCCTGCGCCCACGAGAATCGCGTCATACTCGTGTCGCAGTTCATGAGCGCGGGCACGCGACTCAGGACCAGTGATCCAGCGAGAATCACGTGTGCGGGTCGCGATTTTCCCATCAAGCGAAACAGCCAGCTTTAAATGTACGAACGGCATACCGGTCGACATGTAATGCAGGTACGCCTCATTTACCTGTTCCGCTTCTTCACGCATTAAGCCGGTCTCGACCTCAATGCCTGCCGCGCGCAGATGGGCGAAACCTTTACCGGAGACTTTCGGATTGAGATCTTCGATCGGCGCCACGACGCGTTTGATTCCCGAGCCGATTAGCGCGTCGGTACAGGGCGGCGTGCGACCGTGATGCGCGTGTGGTTCGAGTGAGACGTAGGCAGTGCCGCCGCGCGCTTTCTCGCCGGCGATTTCGAGCGCAATCGTTTCTGCATGCTTGACAGCTTCAAAGATGTAGAAACCTTCACCAACGATCTCACCCGCCGTATCAACAATCACACAACCCACCAATGGTCCGGGACTCACTTGTCCGACACCTCGCGACGCCAGCTCAAGCGCGCGCGCCATCATCAATCGATCCGTCTCAGTCCAAACAATTGGTTCAGCTATAGTCGTGTGCATTAACGCGCCAAATCCGTCTTTTTCCGTGTTATCCGCGGCTCAGTTTCCAAACAAACTATTCACGTACTGCTCCGGATCGAAGACAACCAGATCGTCAACCTTTTCGCCGATTCCGGCATAGCGAATCGGTAAGTTTAACTCTTTCGCTATCGCGACCGCGATCCCGCCTTTCGCAGTTCCATCGAGCTTCGTCAAAACAATTCCGGTGACGCCCGCGACTTTCAAAAACTGTCGCGCCTGTTCGAGCCCATTCTGGCCCGTCACTGCATCGAGCACGAGTAGCGTCTCGTGCGGTGCACCTTCAACTTCGCGCGCCGCGACGCGTTTCATCTTTTCCAACTCGGCCATCAAGTTCGACTTGGTATGCAGTCGACCGGCGGTGTCGACAATCAACACTTCAGAACCGCGTGCCTTCGCCGCTTTCAAAGAATCGAAAAGCACCGCAGCCGGATCAGTTCCCTGCTTCTGTTGAATCAACGGCACTCCTGTTCGCTCGGCCCAGATTGCGAGCTGATCAGACGCTGCGGCGCGAAAAGTATCAGCCGCGCAGATCAGGACGTCGTTCCCTTCGGCCTTGATTCGTTGCGCGAGCTTGCCAATCGTCGTCGTTTTACCGACACCGTTAACACCCACAATCATCATCACGTAAGGCGCGACGCTTTCGGGTACCGTTAGTTCGGAAGCGACGCCCGCACGTTCAGAAGCCTGGAGGATATTCAACAACTCGTTTTTGATCGCGGCTTTGAGTGCATCGAGATCGTTGATCTGTTTACGCGCCACACCACGACGCACTTTTTCAAGGATGTCGAGAGTCGTAGGTACGCCGATGTCTGCCGCAATCAATACTTCCTCGAGCTGGTCCAGCAACTCTTCGTCAATCTGCTTGCGCCCGGCAAAAACCGTGTCGAGTCGTTCTGATAACGAATCGCGCGTGGCCGCAACGGCTCGCCGGAATCGCGCCGAAAACTCCTGTTCGAGAGCCGCTTCCTGCGCCTGAAGCTCTTCCATCGAGAGGTTCAGACCCAGAACGGAGCTCTGGAACGCAGATCTCACCGGCGCAACCGGTTCTGGTTTGACCGTCTGTTGCGGAGGCTCTGCTTTTACTGGCTCAGGTTGTGAAGCAGGTTCGACGGGCGGCGGCGGCGGCGTTGGTATTTCCGGGGTTTCCGGTGTCGCTGCAGCAGGTTCGTTTAGACGGAGTGAGACAAACTCATCCTTTTTTCTTCTCCAAAAAAGTCCCATGTGAGGTGGATTATAAACAGAAAGCCACTGATTAATCACACAGGCACAGACTCACCCACCGGAGCGCGCTGTGTAATCTGCGGGTTCAGGACGGATTTGGCAGGTTTCCTGAGCTTAACTTGTCCGGGTTTGATCTGGCCTTCTTTGCACGCGTCCGAAAGCGCACCCACTACGACGGGGTCGTAGCGCGTACCGACAAATGCTTCGATTCGCGAAAGCGCGTCTTCAAACTTCATCGCTTTCTGATACGGGCGGTCGGTAGTCATCGCGTCAAAAGTGTCAGCGACCGCCACGATTTTGCCCATGAGCGGGATTTCGTCGCCTTTTAGTCCCTGTGGATAACCCATGCCATTGACCATCTCGTGATGCATGTACATGCCCGGCAGAAACTCTTTCATCGCCGGAATCTGCGACATGATCTTGTAGCCCTTCTGCGGGTGGCCCTTCATGATCTCGTACTCTTCATCGGTGAGCGCGGCGGGCTTTTTGAGAATCGCATCGTCGATCGCGATCTTACCGACGTCGTGCAATAAAGCGCTGATCCTGATCTTTTCGATTTCGTCGTCAGGCAGACCGAGACGCTGTGCAATTGCCATCGAGAAACGCGAGACGCGTTCCGAGTGACCACGTGTGTACGGATCTTTGCCGTCGATCGCAGCGGCGAGACCTTTAACCGTGCCAAGGAACAATTCGCGGTTTTCCTGTGCAGACTGCTGCAAGTCGACGATGAATCGTTCGACCTGATCGGTCATGGTATTGAAAGAGTTGCCGAGATCACCGAGTTCGGTGCGGCCTGTTACTTCGATTCGTTGCGAGAAGTCACCCGAGGCGATGCGATGTGCACCGCTCGCGAGTTCCCTCACCGGATGCGTGAGTTTGTTGGCGAAGAACACTCCGATCACTGTGGTCAACAAAGCTGCGATCAAGCTGATCCAGAGTGTTTGCCAGCGCATGTCAGACACCGACGTCAACGCAGCGGCTTCGTCCTGAATAGCAATGACGCCCAGACGCGAGTTCTTGTCGAGTTCGGCGGTTGCATACGACCCAAGCATTTCGACGGTTCTGCCGTCACGGGTTGCTGAAAATGGCGCGAGCGCTGACTGAACCTGATCACCCGACTCCTGCCAATCTTGTACAACCTTCAAGTCAGTCATCGGCTTCTCGGAAAAAGCGACACTCGCCTCAGGATGCGCAACCGCGCGCCCGTTCTGGTCAACTACAAAAACAACCGGCAAGCCCGCATCGAGTAGTTCGCGCTCGCTCTTCGAAGTGGGCTGCTGCACCGCGTCAAATACTTCCTGAAACGAAACTATCGCCACCACTGCGGCAACTACGTTTTGATTGTTAGGACCGCCCAGCACGGGTTCGGCAATGGTGAGCGCCATTTCCTGTCCCGAACGAATAATCTGGGGTCGACTGACAACCAGACCACGTCCATTCATGCGCGCGAGCACTTCGCTAACCCGAGCGTCTACTTCTTCGAGTTTGATTACATCGGGCTGGAAGGCACGGTGAAGCGTGCCGTCGACTGGCCACAGTGCGAGAGCGATGAGATTGGGATCTTCCTGAAGTGTCGCTTGCAGTCGTTGATCGTAGCCCGAGTCGTCGAGCGCCTGGATGCCGCCGGAAATCTCAAAAGCTCGGGCCAGGCCAGTAACTACGTCTCGATAACGCTGACCATAGAGTTCGATCTGGCGCGCCTTGTCTTGCACAAGCTGGGCCTGATAACGGCCTTCGACTGAGCGCAGTTCGTCGGCGCTGCGGCCGGAAAGCAGGATGCCGGTGAGCGTGAGTGGCAACAGACCGACCAGGAGCAGCACTCCAAGGACAATGTAGAGGAGACGAATTCGTCCGAGTTTTTCGAGCATTCTTGAAATCTGGCGGTACAATCGACGGCAGGTCGTCGGGTTTGGCGGGCGACAGTATTCACCGAGTCACATAACTCAGCGTCTGGCTATTATTGTCGAGCGTCCGTGAAAGTGTCAACGAGTTTTAACAATCTGTGCAATCTGTGGATAAACGACATTTTTCGACTTCTGAATCCTGGACGGCGTCTAAACTATTGATTTGAGTACCGACGAGATCATCGTTGAGCGTGCTTTAACGGGCGATGCGGAGGCTTTCGGCGAGATTGTGCGGCGCTGGGAGCGCCGCATCTTTGCGCTTACATACGGCATGCTCGGCCGCGAGGAAGACGCTCGCGACGCGACACAGGAGACATTTCTCGCTGCTTTTCGGAATCTGCGTGGCTTCCGTGGCGAGGCGAAAGTCTCCTCGTGGCTGCACCGGATCGCGGTGAACCAGTGTATTTCGCGTCAAAGGCGATCGAAAGTCAGGAGTGAATCGCCGCTCGAAGACGAGCACGAGACCGGCGCCGCTGGATTTACCACGCCGCTCAGCTATTCGCCCGCGCGCGTCGCTGAAGGCAGGCAGGAAACGGCGGCAGTTCGGCGTGCGATCAATAGTTTGCCGATCGATCTGCGGCAGGTGATAGTGATGAAAGAGTTTGAAGAATTGACTTTTCGCGAGATCTCCGAGGCGCTCGATTTGCCGTTGAGCACGGTCAAGAGCAGGTTATACACGGCGCTGAAGCAGTTGCAGATGCGTCTACAGAAGTTTGAAGGCGGGAACTAAGATGAAAGACAGAGAACTCTCTCCCACTTGTGAACGCGCAGCGGATTTGATCGCGTTCATCTATGACGAAGTCAGCGAACGTGAAGCCCAAGACTTCAAGCTGCATCTCCGTGAATGCGGCAGTTGTCGTGAAGAAGCGTCAGCTTTCGGCGTGGTGCGCGAATCGATCATTACCTGGCGCGACGAGGCGTTGGCGGGTTTTGTGGCGACACCTGTTGCCACAAAGACGCACAAGAAATCAGCGCTTGCGGCCTTGAGACAGTTTTTCGATTTGTCGCCGTTGTGGCTTAAAGGCGCGACCGCATTTGCGTTGTTGGCATTCTGTCTGTTAGTGGGAATCGTGATTTTCAGAAGTCGTGAGCGTGGCGGCGAGTTAACACAACAAAATCCGAATGCCGTCTACACGCAGCAGGACGTGAACCGGATGATTAACGAGGCTGTCTCAAAACAACAAGCGAGCGTGAAGGCATCTGAAGCACCAGCTAAAGAGACGGAACCGACAGTTAGATACCAAAAACCCAAAACAGTCCGGCCGTCCGCGCCAAACCGGTTTGCAAAGAGCCGGCGCCCGCTTTCACGCGCAGAACGTGAACAATTGGCCGCCGACCTCCGCTTGCTTTCGACAAGCGACGATGAACCTCTGCATCTACTCGGAGATCGAATTAATCAGGAATAATGTTTGAGGTAAAAAATGAGATTGAGAATATTGATGCTTCTATCGGTAGCGGTCGTATTGTTAGTACCAGTCTTTGGTCACGCGCAGGACGCACCGCTATCAGGTCAGGATCCGATCCAGCAACTGCGCCTCACCCCGGAACAGCGACAAAAGATCCGCATCATCTTTGCTGAGGGCAAGGATGAGCGCCAAATCGCGAATCGAAGACTACGCGAGGCGAACTTCGCGCTCGAACAGGCGCTGGATGCAGAAAACGTTGATGAAAACCTGGTGGAACAACGGATCAATGAATTGGCTGCGGCCCAAGCGGGCCAGACGCGCATGAGAATTCGAATGGAACTAAAGATCCGCCGCGAATTACGTCCGGAACAACTTGCTATCTGGCGCACAATCCGGCTACAACTCAAGGATTTTGCCGGCGTCCAACGCAATGACCAACCTGGTCGAGATCTGCGCCCCAATCGACGCCCAAACACCAACACGCTGGCTCCCGGTCGCAATGTTCCGCGGCCTTAACACCTTCTTGGTGCATTCTGTGCTGCTGTGTGGCTCACCTATTACTTGACGCCTCGCACACAATTTGCGCATGATAGGCCGCTCTTCTAAACGCGCAGTCCTAAAACTACTTAACGCTCTGGCGCAACCGAAAGACCGACGTCTGATTAGCTCTCCATGAACTTCGCTACGCGCGCCCTGCTCGAGCTGCAAGAGACCACGCTTCTGGCCGCTCGCGCCTTTCGCGGTATCTTCAGGCGACCCCGCTATATCACCGAAACCATCGCGCAGATGGACGCCATCGGCGTCGGCTCCCTAACCATCATTATTTTGACGGGCTTTTTTACCGGCGGCGTCTTAACCGTTCAAACGTTTCCAACCCTGAAGGCGTATGGCGCGCAATCACAAACCGGCTATCTCGTGGCCGTTTCGCTCGTACGCGAACTCGGTCCCGTGTTGTGCGCACTGATGGTTACCGGACGCGTTGGCTCCGCAATCTCCGCTGAGCTCGGCTCGATGGTGGTATCACAGCAGATCGACGCCATGCGTGCACTCGGCACAGACCCGGTGCGAAAGCTCGTCTGGCCGCGTATGTTCGCGTTGCTCGTCAGTCTGCCGTTGTTGACAGTGCTTGCTGACGTATTGGGAATCTTCGGGGGCTGGGTAACGGCAGTCGCGCTCTACTCTGTGTCGTCGAGCGTCTTCATTTCAGCAGTGCGCGACGGTATCACCACTGACGACCTGATCGGAGGTGTCGTCAAACCACTGGTCTTTTCAATAATCATAGGCGCCATTGCGTGCCGGCAAGGTCTCGGCACCGAAGGAGGAACTGTCGGCGTCGGCCGCTCGACCACTCGCGCAGTGGTCACGGCCTCAATCATCGTGATTATTGCCGACTATTTTCTCGCGAAAGCGCTTCAGGTTATTCTAGGGACCCAATAAATCCACTCGGTGTTTTTGCATGTCAACCGAAATACACACTACTTCCGACACGATCAGCGAGAATGCTGCCGAATCTACATTTCATGAAGTAGACGATCTGCATCGCGCCATTCCCGCCATCGAGTTTCGCAACGTTGTGCTCGCTTTTGACGATCGCGTCATTCTTGACGACCTGAGCTTTAAGGTCATGAAGGGCGAAACAAAGATCATCCTCGGCGGATCGGGTGGTGGTAAATCGACGATCATCAAGATCGTACTCGGTTTGCTCAAACCGGACTCCGGACAAGTGCTCGTCGACGGCGAAGACATTACCAACTATTCCGAAGATAAAATGATGAGCGTGCGCAAGAAGATCGGTATGGTCTTCCAGGAAGGCGCACTCTTCGATTCCCTTTCGGTCTACGACAACGTTGCCTATCGCCTGCACGAACAGGGCGTTCCCGAAGACGAAGTTGAGCCCGAAGTGCGCCGCATGTTGCGATTTGTCAATCTCGAAGATGCGATCGACAAGATGCCGATCGAACTCTCGGGGGGTATGCGTCGTCGCGTTGGTATCGCACGAGCTTTGATCGGCGATCCGAAGATCGTTCTCTTCGACGAGCCAACTGCGGGTCTCGATCCGCCAACAGCGCGAACCATCTGCGAGCTGGCCATGAAGCTTCGCGATCTCGAAGACGTTTCGTCGATCTTCGTAACGCACGAAATGAACAACCTCCAATACATCTGCTCCGAGTACGCAGTAGTTGACGAAGCCGGCAAAGTCATTTTCGAGCGTGAAGGCGAGCGCCTTTGTCTAATCAACAGCAAGGTGATGATGATGCGTACCGGCAAAGTTATCTTCAGTGGCACCGATGAAGCTTTGCGGCGCGCAGAAGACCCGTATATCCAGAAGTTTCTGCGCGGACATTAAAGAAAGAGTGAGGACAAAGCCATGCCTCGATCAAGTACGAGTATCAGCCTGAGCCAGGTACGAGTCGGTATTTTCGTCCTGTTTGCCATCGTGGTGCTGATCTTTCTGGTACTCAACGCTTCTGGCGATATCAACCCTTTCAGCCGCAAACTACACCTGAAAGCTCGTTTTGTTGATGCAAATGGATTGCGCGAGGGCTCTGAAGTGCGTCTCGCGGGCGTGCGGGTGGGTAAAGTCGAACGCATTGTTCTGCTCGAACCCTCGCCAGTGCCCGGAGCGCCGCGTGTTGAGGCCCAGATGACGGTTGACTCCACGATCGATGGTCGGCCGGCAAACGAGCGCATTCGTTCTGACTCACAGGCGCAACAAGGATCGCCGAGCCTGCTCGGAAACGAAATGCTCATCAACATCACGCCGGGAACGGCTGTGGGCCAACCCGTGCAGGACGGCGCCCTTTTGCCGTCGTCATCATCGAATACCGTTAACGACTTTGCGACTTCCGGCACCGATCTGGCCCAGCGTCTGAGCAAACTTTCAGACGAGATCAACGGCATCGTGAAAGACGTAAAAGACGGCAAAGGGACCGTGGGCCGTCTCTTCAGCGACGAGGCTCTTTACAACAACCTCAACGCCACGATTCAGGAAACTGAAGACGTGATGAAACAGATTAGGTCGGGTAACGGTTCAGCCGGCAAATTCGTCAACGATCCCGCGCTCTATAACAATGCCAACGAGATCGTTGTTTCACTGAAAGGAATCGCCGACGATTTGCGCGCGGGTCGCGGTACTGCCGGGAAACTTCTTACCGACGACGAGTTCTACAATCGCATCAACCGCACTGCTGACCGCCTCGACAAGTCAGTGGACCAGATCAACCTCATGGTCGCCGAGATCAACGCCGGCCACGGCACGCTTGGCAAACTGATTCGTGACGAACAGATCTACAACGATGCTCGCGCCGCCATCGCACGTTTCAACACGACCGCCGAACGAATTGACAACATGGTCGCCGCCGCACAACGTGGCGAAGGCACTGTCGGCAAGCTTCTCAACGACGACACGTTATACACCAACGTGAATCAACTCTCGTCCGAAGGCGTGAAAATGATCTACGACTTTCGCCAGAACCCGAAGAAATATCTGACGATCAAATTCGAGTTGTTTTAAGTTAATAGCCACAATCAGGCACCAAAGGTACAAATAACTTTCTTTGTGCTTTTTGTGCCTTTTTTTTGGTTGAGGAGAACAGATGCCAACTTGCTTTGTTTCCATGCAATTCGGATTGAAGACGATGCCCGATGGCAGAGTCCTTGACTACAACTTTCTTTACCGCGAGATCATCCGGCCCGCGCTTGAAGAGATCGGGTTTGAATGTCATCGACTGGATGATCTCATGACGGACGGTTCCATCTGGCACAAGACAATGTTTGCGGCCGTTATCTCCAGTGATGTGATGATCGCGGATATCACCTCTGGTAATGCAAATGTCTTTTACGAACTCGGCATTCGTCACGCACTGCGGCGCGGCCGCACGATTCTGATATCGGCGGGCGGCTCACAAGCCGCCAACATCAGTCTGCTGCCGGTTGTCTTTTATCAATCAGATGAAACCGGACGGATTAGCGGCATAGAAGAATTCCGTAGCCAGTTGCAATCGATTATTCGGCAAACTCGGTCAGACACCGCCAGCGACAGCCCGATCTTTGAATTCTTTCCCGATCTCGAAGTGACGTTACCACCGGAGATGGAAAAGAAGACACGTAAACGAGGTCCACGACTTACGAAGGGTCAGCGCGCCTTCGTTCAGAGTGTGCTGGAATCGCCGTCACAAGCAAAAGGCGATCTCGAACGTAGTGAAGCGGAATTCCGCGGTGCCCCCGAAGCTGATCCGACGGCGTTCATGGATCTGCTGAAGCGTTACCGGGACCTTTCCGAGTGGGACCGCGTAGTGGCCCTTGCCGATGACGCCCCCTCCGAAATCAGACAGTCTCCTGAAGTTCGAAACATGCTCGTGCTGGCGCTGAATCGTCGCAATGGATCGGGCGATCAGGAACGTGCGATCTCTTTGATGGAGCAACAAATCGCGGAGACTGGTGGCGACAGCGAAAGCTTCGGCATCCTGGGACGAATCTACAAAGACCGCTACGACCAGGCGAGAGAACGCGAAGACTCAGAAGAAGCCACAAAGAATCTCGACAAAGCCATCGAGACCTATCGCGTTGGTTTTGATAAGAACCCAAAAGACTACTATCCGGGTATCAACGTGGTAAATCTCCTGGTGCAACGAGGAGATGAGGCAGCGCGCACCGAGTTAGAAACTCTTGTACCACGTGTTCGATCCGCAGTTCAGGAGAAACTCGAAGGCGACCGTATCAACTTCTGGGACCTAGCCACTGACTTGCAACTCGCTGCCGTCGCACGCGATTGGCCACGCGCGCAACAACGCGCCTCGGCCATGATGGCCCAGTCGCCTGCCGAATGGATGATCGAAACCACGCTACGAGACATCAACGCAGTGGGCAAAACCTTTCTTGACGAAGCCGATCAAAGCCAATTGAAAACCATCATCAGTATCCTGCAGATACCAACTTCGACCACCTACTCGGGAGGTGTGTCATGATCGACCTCGACGAAGCGCTCGCCGCTCTCAGGGTCGATATCCTGAGGATCGTTAAGCTCGAGAACGATCGGCTCGAACTCTTGAACTCACCGCTCAATCCGGCCATGAAAGACGAGCGCGATTCCGATCTGAAGAGCGATATTGAACGGCAGCGCAAACGAATGATCAGCGTAATACAGAATGTCGTCGAGTTTCCTCCTCAGCACACGCGACACCATGCATTGCTAAATCAATTTCACCAGATTGCGCCGTTTGAGAAGTCTGTTTTTGTAATGACAAAATTTCCGGATCTGCAAATGCCTGCCGCTGTGGACCAGCAGCTTGCAGATGTAATTCAAGCCGTGCGCGATGCTGTGCAAGGTTGCGGTTATACCGCCCGGGTTGCGAGTGACACCCAATACCACAACATACTCTGGGACAATGTTGAGTTGTATCTGCTCGGTTGTTTTCGTGGCATTGCGATCGTTGAAGACAAATACCTGCCGGAGTTGAATCCGAATGTGGCGATGGAGTGGGGCTGGATGCGTGGGATGGGCCGCAACGTTCTCTATCTGGTCGAGAAAGATTTTGATAAGGAGCGCGCCGATTGGGGTGGACTGATCGAACACAGTTTCGACTGGGCCAATCCTGCACCCGACATCAAAAAAGGCGTCGAAAAGTGGCTTAAGTAGAATCGGATCCGATCGAACGTACTGTAGGGGC
>DASSFI010000043.1:0-179248 GCA_035694465.1 Pyrinomonadaceae bacterium
AAACCAAGGGCGGCCACGGAGGGCCGCCCCTACAGTACGTGCGACAACGTCCTTTCTAATAAACAACCTTAGTTCAATGCGACGGTAACTGTTTCTGGCGCCATTTCATTCTTCGCCATGTCACGTCGCAAAGTGCGTTCAGCATGTGAAGGAGTCAACTCGCGGCCAGTCTGTTCTCCCGCGGTTACGACTTCTTCAAGAAAATAACTGTCGCCGTAACGGTTGAAAACCAGCACGTTCCGCCGCGGCGTCCGGCGCGAAACCTCCGGCTCGGTCTCAAACACAATATTCTCGTGTTTGTGGTTGACGTTTCGCATTAATAGATCAGCCGGTTCGTCGCCGATTCGCGTGATCTCGTATTCGCCTGCGGGAAGCGTCTTTCCTCGCACCGTGAAGTCAAACGGAATCGAAGCCCGAATCTCGGTTCCCGGCAGTTGCGCCTGCGCACTCCCCACCAGCATCAAACTCAACAAACATCCCATCGCGATGACACTAAAAAGCTTTTTCATGATTTCTCCCTCGATGAACTCAAATTTTTCCACCCATCGAGAGACACTAGAAATTGGCATGCCACAACATGGACCACAGCATGACGCTGCTTGACGGCCCATTGTTGTGGCATTCTTTCGTCGCGGAGACAAATAGCCACAGATCCGTATTATCCGTGGCTTCAGAAATCGAATCGCAACGCCAACTGGATCACTCGCGGGTGACTGCTGAAGACGTGCGAGGCAACGTCAAAATCAGCCTGGCCCACCGTATTGATCTGTGCGACGCCAGTTGTCGCTATCGGTTCGACACCATCAACCGAACCCGGCACGTATTGCGGGTGGTTGAAGGCGTTATAAAAGTCAGCGCGTAGCTGGATCTTCTTGCTGCCTTCACCAATCGCAAAGCTCTTGAAGATCGAGAAGTCGAGATTCTTGATCGCCGGCAAGAGCAATGTGTTGCGACCGGAATTCGGCATCGCACCCAGACCCGCTTGAATGTATTGCGCGTTCGGATTGTCAGCCAGATAACCAACAATCCTCGCCTCATCAGAAAGCGTGCAATTGCCGTCTTCGTCGAATGACGGACAGCTTCTCAACAACGGCGTCACCAGACTCGACGTGTTTACAGTGCCCGTAGGATTAACGATTGCACGATCGGGTGCCGGATCGCCGTTGAGATTCGAATCGATGCCACTCAACACCGTCGCCTTCTCACCAGACTCAAACGCCAGCGTAGCAGCCATGCTGACTCCGCCGAAAACCGATCGTGCAAAGTGATTTGAACTCTTCCTGAAAAAAGGCAGATCGTAGAGCGTTGAGACTACAAACCGCTGTCTCCGATCCAGCGCTGAGTCAGCCTTCTCCGGCGTCTGATCCTGAAAGTCCTGAACTCGACGTGGCGAAAGCACGGTGCTGAAAACTTCGGCGGTGCTGTCATCAATCAGGTGACTCCACGTGTACGCGGCCGAGAGTTGCAGACCATTACTCAAACGTCTGGTAAGCGATGCCGATCCGGCGTGATAAGTCGAGTTACCATTCGCCAGAAATGCGGCAATCGGCGATGTGAATCCGGCCGCTAAATACTGCGGCACGATATTGGAACGATCCTGAATATCAGCCAGGCTCGTCGGTAAGTTGTCGATGGTTGCTTGTGATGGAGCCGAGAAGAACGTCGGCAGAGAACCGCCTGGTCCATCAAAGACGCGGTCCTGAATGTTGATGCGATTCTGCGTCGGCAGATGAATGCCGCGACTGCCGAGATAACGTATTTCGATCGCGTAGTCTTTGTGAAACTCACGTTGGAACGTCAGGCCCCACGACAAAGAGTATGGAACCTGCTGATCGGGAATCCACGCCGAAGTTGCGGCCCGCGCTGCTGCCGGATCGGTAGTGGCGCCGGCTGAAACTGTCGGTGGAATACCGCCATTCGCGAGAAAGTTTGGCGTGACCAGCGGTGTGCCGGGAAAGTTTGTGCCGACGTCAATCGTTTGGTTGAACTGCGGCGGCAGCGACAGGATGTAGAGGTTGTCTACGATCGTGTCGTACGCCATCGCGAAGCTGGCGCGAATCGAGCTTTGATCGGACGCACCAAAGATCCGGTGCAAGAGTCCGCTTTGGAAATCAGGCGCGTAGGCGAGTCCAAATCGCGGGGCGAAATTCTTCGTCTGCGCCTTCGGTTCGCCAAACGTAAGCACGCCCGGAACATCCGCAATCGAGTTGATCGTTTGCAATCGCGCCGTGAAGGGTACCTGCTGGTAGACGTAATTCAGACCGAGATTAAGCGTGAATCTTGGTTTGACTTTCCAGTCGTCCTGCACAAATCCATAGAAAAGATGTTGATTGCCGTAGTAGGGAGACGCGCCAACCGTCCGTTCGCCAAAACTCGGCTGTACGTCGCGCAGAAACTGATCGAGATTCGGATATTCGTACTCACCACGCTGGCGTTGCACAAACGACTGCGGCGAAATGATATTGCGCCAGTCGACGCCAAACTTGAGCGAGTGTCGCCCGATGTTGTAAGTCGCCTGATCGACGACCTGGTAGCTGTTTTCGATTGTAAACTGCGGCGCGTTTTGATCGGGTCCAACTGACAAACCGAGATCGTCAAGATCGATATTGGGAAACTGATCGAGACCCGGGAAAGTGATGTCCGGACTGGGAATGTTCTGCACGTAGCGCCGGTACGCCAGCCGCGTTTCGTTAGTTAACTTGGGACTGAAGTTGTGAACGAGAGTGTAAGAAAACAACCGTCCGTCGGTGGGGATCAGTGCGAAGAACTCGGGAAAAGTCGCGAGATTATCGATGGTGCGTTGTCGATTGAAAATGAAACGCGAGTGATGCACCGTGTTCGCGCTTTGGTTGAAATCAAGATTGAAAACGATGTTGCGGTCGCTTTGGAAATTCGGCGCTGCGAAAGAAATATTTCCAATTGGAACGGCGAGTTGGCTGGCGTTCGGACAGTTTCCGGACGCGTCGCGTGGGACCGCGCAGATCGGAATGGTTCCGGCGTTATTGCTCGGCGCCACGGGAACGAATTGTCTGAAAGCTGCCAGGTTCGTGGCTGAAACACCTGAGAGTCCCTGAAGTATCGCGAGACCTTGCGCTGTCGGAGCCGAAACATTGCCTGGCGATGCTGCTTGCCCGAGTCCTGTTTGCTCAAACTGGAAAAAGAAGAAGAGCTTGTTCTTTCCGCTCCACGGATACGTCCGCGGACCACCTTCACCAAAACGCGGCAGGTAAAGTGGACCACCAATGTTGAAGCCGTAACGATTCTGATCGAAACGCGGATTCTCGTCGCGTGTAATACCGGAGAGCTTTTGCAGATTGTCGAGTGCGTTCAGATCTTTGTTACGGAAAAATTCAAAAGCAGAACCGTGAAAGTCGTTACCGCCTGACTTGGTCACGGTGATGAATTGTCCGCCAGTTGATCGTGCAAACTCCGCTGATGCCTGGTTCGTCAACAGATTGAACTCGGCCACTGATTCAGGGGAAACGTAAATCTGTGGACCGGAAACCGCCTTGTCGTTGTTATCAATTCCATCAACAATAAAATCGTTATCACGTGGACGTTGACCACCGACTGAACCGCCGGTGCCGAGACCAACGCCGCCGCTGCTGACCACGTTTGGAGAAATAAGCGCGAGATTGTAGATGCCGGCTCCCTGCCCTGTTTGTGCCAGATCTACAACCTGTCGTGAACTGAAGTCTTTAGCCAGATTGAGCGAAGTTGAATCGACCAGTTCAGCGCCACCTGCTGAAACCGTTACCGAGGCCGTTGCCTCGCCGGGTTGTAAGACAGTTGGAACATCGGTGATCTCATTCAGTTTCACTCGTACGTCGTTTAGCGTGAGGGTGCTGAAGTTGGAAGATGACGGCGGTTGGACAGTGATGACGTAGGTGCCAACCGGTAAATTATTAAATTGATATTCGCCGGCATTGCCGCTTTCGGCAGTTTGTGAAGTTTTTGTTTTCGGATCGGTGATCGTCACGGTTGCGCCCGGTACGACCGCTCCGGTCTGATCCGTGACTTCGCCTCGCACGGTGCCGGTTGTAACCTGAGCTTGAACAGAGATCGCGCTGGCGAGCGCCATTAGAACTAAGGCCACTTTAAACAAGCTACGAAACTCGAGTAGTCTCGTTGGCATATAAATTCCCCCTTTTGAACCAAGTATTTGGTTATGGTGCTACTGAGTTAAGTGGTGGTCTTGCGCTGATTTGCTAAAAATTGTCACAAAGAGGCACAACCAGAAAAAATCATTTGTGCTTTTGTGCCTTTTGGTGGCTTAACTGGCACGGGAATTGACGAGTAAGATGTAAATAAGCGAAAGGGGCATTTTGGATTGAGACAAGTGTGGCGTTATAGCCTCGCCGTCGTCAGTGTTGCAGCGGCTCTGTTCATCACCAGCTCGCTGGTGAAATACACCGACATCACTCCCCTTTTCTATGCCGCAATCGTAGTCAGTGCGTGGTTTGGAGGTCGAGGACCAGGGCTGCTGGCCGTAGTGTTGTCGGAACTCGCGATCGACTACTACCTTGTCGAACCCTATTACTCGCTGGGCCTTGGACCAAAGCCAATCTCATTTCTCGTCGTGTTTGGACTGCTGGCGTTGCTCACGAGCTGGATGAGTACCAAGCGTCGATCGGCCGAAGCAGCACTACGCGAAGCACGTGACGAGCTCGAAATGAGAGTTCAGGAACGAACCGCAGAGCTGCGGCAAGCAAACGAAACACTTCGCGAACGCGCCAACCTGCTCGATCTGACGCACGATACAGTCTTCGTCCGTGACATGAACGACGTCATCACCTTCTGGAACCGCGGCGCGGAGGAGCGTTACGGCTGGAGTCGTGCGGAAGCGATCGGACAAGTTTCACACGATATTATTAAGACGGCTTTTCCGGCGCCACTCCCGGAGATCAAGGCTGAACTAACTCGCACCGGTCGCTGGGAGGGTGAGTTGTTCCACACACGGCGTGATGGCAACGTGGTCACCGTCGCAAGTCGCTGGGCACTGCAGCGAAACGAGCGCGGCGAACCGGTTGCCGTACTCGAAACCAATAACGACATCACGGAACGCAAACGCGCTGAAGAAGCGTTACAGAAAGTTCAGACGGAACTCGCGCACGTGACGCGCGTCATGACTCTCGGCGAGTTGACGGCGTCGATCGCACATGAAGTAAACCAGCCGCTCGCTGCGATTGTGACAAACGGAAATGCAACCTTGCGCTGGCTGGGGGGTGCAACGCCCAACTTCACCGAAGCGCGACAAGCCGTGGAACGTATTATTAAGGACAGTTACCGGGCCAGCGCCGTTATCTCGCGCATTCGCACCCTCGTGAAGAAGACGCCGCCGCGAAACGATCTGGTCGATGTTAACGAAGTCATTGGCGAAGTTTTTGCCCTCGCTCAAAACGAAGCACGTCGCAATCGTGTCTCCCTGAAACAGCAGCTCAAACAAGATCTCCCACAGGTGCGCGGCGATCGAGTTCAGTTGCAACAGGTGATATTGAACCTAATCATCAACGGCCTCGAAGCGATTGCGAAGAATAAGAACGGCGCGCTGCAGGAGTTAATCATTACATCTGACCACGATGACGCTGGTAACGTACTCATCGCCGTGCGGGACTTCGGAGAAGGGCTTGAGGCAGCGAACCTCGAGCGCGTTTTCGATGCGTTCTTTACAACCAAGCCGGACGGAATGGGAATGGGACTCGCGATTAGTCGAACTATTATTGAGTCACACGGCGGCCGGCTCTGGGCCACGGCAAACACGCCGCAGGGGGCAGTTTTTCAGTTTACTTTGCCAACTGACGCGGAGAGTGAAACGTGAACAACGACGCTGCCATCGTGTTCGTCATCGATGATGATGAATCGATTCGTGAGGCATTGAAGAGTCTCATACGATCAGTGGGACTCAGCGTCGAGACGTTTGCCTCGGCTCAGGAGTTTCTACAAAGCAAGCGTCCGGACGTTCCGGCATGTTTGATACTCGACGTGCGAATGCCTGGACTAAGCGGCCTCGATCTCCAGCGCGACCTCAGTGAGACAAACATTCATCTTCCGATCATCTTCATCACCGGTCATGGCGACATTCCGATGTCGGTGCGGGCGATGAAAGCCGGTGCAGTCGAGTTTCTTACCAAACCGTTTCGCGACCAGGATCTGCTCGACGCGATTCAACAAGCCCTCGAGCGAGATCGGCACGCGCGTTCACAACAGGCCGACAGCGCCGGACTCCGCCAACGTTTTGAATCACTCACGCCACGCGAAACGGAAGTCTTTGGTCTCGTAGTAAAAGGACTACTCAACAAACAGATCGCTCTCCAACTCGGCACGAGCGAGATCACCATCAAACTCCATCGCCGCCAGGTGATGGAAAAAATGCAAGCCGACTCCCTCGCCGACCTCGTCAGAATGTCTGAAAAATTGCCACAAAAAGGCACATAAGGCACAAAAATCACATAAGAGAAGTTACCTATACAAAGGTATAGGGTGTGGAAACGTTCGTATAATAGTTTTCCTGCCGCCACAGTCGTAATCTCACCATGCAATGAAGAGAACACCTGCACCGAACGTAATAGAGATGCCGCTGATTTCGATTGTTGACGATGATGAATCGGTGCGTCAGGCGGTGAAAAGCCTGATCGATTCGGTGGGGTTTCGGGCTGAGGTGTTCCAATCGGGTGAGGAGTTCCTGAATTCACCTTACTTGTTGCAAACGGACTGTCTGATCGCAGATGTCCGCATGCAGGGGATGAGCGGTCTTGAGCTCCAGGAGCGGCTGAGTGCCGCTGGCCGTTCCATTCCGATTGTCTTCATCTCAGCCCACGACGATAAAGATGCACGAGCCAGGGGCCTGCGAGCAGGCGCGATTGACTTCCTGCAAAAACCATTTAGTGAGGATTCGCTGTTGGGAGCGATTAGCGTTTGTCTCGACAAGAGTTAAAAGGAAGAGGAAGTTGCAATGTTACAAACGGCAAGTACTTTGAGTTATCAACCTTTGCCTGTTCGACCTGTGAAGTCGTTGCCAAATTCAGGCGCTCACAATCGATCAGAATTTCCAAAGCGGTCTACTAACGATCTCTCAGTTCTCTATCCCGAGTCAGTGCTGAGATCGAGTGATTCAACTGGTTGGCAAAATGTACGTGCAATCCACTTTTGCCACAACGCCAGAGAGGTCGTGATGCCGGCCTCAGATGATCACTGCATTGTGAAAAACCTTGGCGAGGAATCGTTTTTCATCAATGTAGTCCCGGGCAAACGCAGGTTCGAAGGGAAATTGCTTTCCGGCGAGACTGCGATCATTCCAGCCGGGTCATCATGGGTTTGTCGCGCTGAAGGTTCGGAATTGCCGCCGGTGCTTTTGCTTTATATGCGACCGTTGTTTGTTCGCTCCGCAGGCGGCGATTTGGACTTCGCTAACACCGAGGTTGGCCTGACGCCACAGATCGGTTTCAAAGACAAACATATCTGTCATATCGCGATGTCGCTCTTGCACGAGTTGAACGAAGCGAACGTTGTGGGCCGGCTTTATGCCGACTCGCTGGCAACCGGTCTCGCGATACAACTGGCGCGACGCTACAGCTCGTTGAAAGACGTTCACATCGGTCACGGCGGCATGGCGCCACATAAACTACGACAAGCGATCTCGTTGATCGATCATCATCTTTCGGATGAAGAAGAAGGACGGGTGGCACTTCGCGGTGTCGCACTCGCGGTCCACATGAGTTACTTCCATTTTTCGCGAGCCTTCAAGCAGTCGATGGGGATGACTGCGACGAGTTACATTGCGGAACGCCGAATCGAACGGGCGAAGAAGATGCTGGAGGAGACGGAGATGCCAATCTCGGAGATTGCCCTGCGTTCGGGCTTCTCCAGCCAGAGCCATTTCACGACGGCGTTCCGCCGGCTGGCGGGAGCAACGCCAAAAGCATTTCGAGCGGCACTCTAAAAATGAGCCACAAAAAGGCACAAAAATGAATGAATAAACCATTTTGTGCTTTTTGTGCCTTTTGTGGCTAATCAATTCTTGGCAAAGAAAAAAGTAAAGCTCAGTTATTTACTGCGACCTCATCGCAGCATGTTGGCACTCGCTTTCCTCGCGGTGCTGGGTGAGGCCGGCACCGATCTGCTCGAGCCCTGGCCGCTGAAGATCGTCTTCGATTACGTCTTCGGTACAAAGCACCTGCCCGCGTGGATGGCAGGCTTAATTGGTCCAACTTTTGGTCTCACTAAAATCGATATTCTTCATTTTGCGATCGTGGCCGTAATTGTTATCGCGGTGGCCGGCGCTCTGAGCGCGTATGCGGAGAAGTATCTGACTACGTCGGTTGGTCAATGGGTGATGCACGATCTGCGGCGTGTTCTTTATCATCACATTCAGCGCCTGTCACTCGCCTATCACGACCACAAACCGACCGGCGATCTCATCAGCACTGTTACCGCCGACATCGATTCAATCCAGGATTTCATTTCGCAGGCATTACTGGGCATCATCGTTAATGTGCTGACGCTCGTCGGCATGCTCCTCGTGATGTTCTATCTCAACTGGCGCTTCACGCTCATCGCGCTTTCCGTAACACCATTCTTGTTTATCGTGGTCTACACCTACACGCGTCGCATCAAGCAGGCCTCTCGCGCGTTGCGGAAGAAAGAAGGCGAAGTGATCTCGGTTGTTGCGGAAGTCCTCAACTCAATCCGGGTTGTAAAAGCGTTTGCGCGTGAGGATTACGAAGAGGCGCGACTGGCGCAGCAGAGTCTCGAGAATGTCGAAGTGGCGCTGCGTGCACGTAGTCTGAAAGCGAAGCTGGCGCCCGTGGTCCAGGTCATTGTCGCAGTGGGAACGTGTCTGGTGCTCTGGTACGGCGTCAAGCTCGTGCTCAGCGGCCAGATGACGTCGGGTTCATTGCTCGTGTTTCTGCTCTATCTCGGCAAGATGTACAAACCGATGCGCGATCTTTCGAAGATGACTGACACGATGTCGAAAGCCGCAGTCGGTTACGAACGCATTCACGATGTGATCGAGACTGAAGACACGATTCGCAATCTGCCGGGTGCACGCGTCGCACCAGCCTTTAAAGGTGAGATCGAATTCGATCACGTGTCGTTCGCTTACCAGGATCGTTATCGCACGCTGACTGACGTCAACCTCCGCATCGAGCCTGGCCAACTCGCGGCCCTGGTTGGTCCAACCGGCGCCGGAAAGACGACGATCGCGAGTTTGATTGGTCGTTTCTACGATCCGACGAAAGGAGTGGTGAAGATCGATGGAAACGATGTGCGGAGTTACAAGATCAAATCTCTACGACAACAGATGAGTTTTGTTTTGCAGGACACGCTGCTCTTCCGCGCGACCGTCTGGCAGAATATTGCTTATGGCCGTCCCGAAGCTTCACGCGAAGAGATCCTTCGAGCGGCAGAACTCGCGAACGCCGATGAGTTCATCCGCAAGATGCCGCAGCAATACGACACGATGGTCGGCGAGAAAGGTGTGACTTTATCCGGCGGTCAACGCCAACGCATCGCCATCGCCCGCGCGATTATTCGCAACGCTCCGATCCTGATCCTTGATGAACCAACCTCCGGTCTCGATGCTGCTTCGGAAGAGCTCGTCTTCGAAGCGTTAAGCAGACTGATGTCCGGAAGGACCACAATCGTCATCGCGCATCGCCTCGCCACCGTGCGTCGCGCCGACGTGATATTTGTAATTGAAAACGGCACGATTGCCGAACGTGGCACTCACGATAAGTTACTCACCACCGGTGGTCTCTACTCACAACTCTACGAGATCCAATTCCGCCACGAAGAAAATATTCCCGCGTCCACTCTCGATCATCAGTGATCGAAGATGGACCAGATATTTAACCTTTCTGTTGTTGACAGTTGTGCAGAGACGAATCTATTATGCGCAGCGTTGGAAATCAGCAGGATGATCTTTTTCGCTTGACCTCATTCATTACTGTGCTTGTTTCTTACTTCCCAAAGATTCAGGCATGGTCCGAAAATAGCCCAGTCAAACGATAGGATTCTAAAAACTCGAACGCGTAGCCCGATATGAGTAGCGTCAATGAACTACTCTGATTTGTGGTCCACGTGTGCGCTAAGCGATTAGTCGGAACACTCGAAATAGCCGAGTGTTGAAAGCGACTGGTTTTCGCTTAAACGTATAAGACTGTGAAGGTTACAGCAATGTGCCTGAGCGGCCGATAGTCTTGATCTGTCTAAAAATAATTACGCTCCCTGGCGGAACCAATGCGATGAGGAAACGATGATGCAAATCAAATTACGACTGAATGTGAAACTTGCTCTTACTAGTGTGTTGATCCTGGCGGCGATCTGTTTGCTGCAACCGAAGACCGTGAGCGCGCAATGGTCCACACCTGATGGCAATGGAAATATCAACAATACTAACAGCGGAAATGTCGGCATCGGAGCTACTCCTGGTTCTGGTGTCTCGTTGGATCTGTACGGAAATATTTTTAATCTCGGATCTGAATCGGGCACCAAAAATCGCGGGAACAACACGATCAAACTTGCGCGGCTGGCGATGCCGCCTTACACGTCTGCCAACATGCGTTTTGCTCTCCTCGGAGGCGCCACTACTTCCACTGCAAACATAGTGGCGCTCGGTGGTGAGGTTGGCGGGATGTCGGCCGCGACGCAGATTGATTTCTTTACCGCAGCCACTACTAATGTAGATACCGGTACCTTACAAATGACAATCAATGGTAGTGGCAATGTCGGTATCGGCGCGAGCGCACCGGATGCCAAGTTACAGTTACATCACTTCAGCAATAACACCAACCTGGCGAACCTCGGGTTTGCAGATCTGGCCTTTGCCTTCCGAAACACGAGCAATACGAATAACAACCTGAGCTTGATTAGTTTTCAGGATGCGGCGGGCTGGGGCAACGCTCAGGTCGGAGCCGTCCAGAGGGATCAAACCAACCACGTCGCCGATCTGGTTTTCCTTGCCCGCAATGGTGGGACTTCGTTACTTGAACGAATGAGAATTCGCGGCGATGGCAAAGTCGGGCTCGGCACCAACGCTCCGACGGCCATGCTTCACATCATGACGGCGTCCGCGGATGGCGACGGCTTGAGAATCCAACGTAATGCAAATACCAACACCTTCGGTGTGGCCCAATATTTCACGCTCAATAACAGTAGTGGCGCGGCAACCGACTACTCGCAGATCAGCGGCGGCATTACCACCAATACAGCCGGCTCGGAGAGCGGCGTACTCGCTTTCTACACTCGCGGCACGGGAACCCTCGCCGAACGGATGCGCATTCACGGCAATGGCAACATAACTGTCGGAACCAGTACGTTCCAGAATTTCAAGCTACATGTGGAAGGTGGATCGATTAACGCTACAGACGGACTGTGCATCAATGGAGATTGCCGATCGTCGTGGTCATCCGTGACCGGTGCGTGGACCACAGGCAGCGGATCGATAAATTACAGCGGCGGCAAGGTCGGCATCGGCAATGCATCACCGCAAAAGACCCTCGACGTTAACGGAGACATCAACGCAGTCGGGACGATAACCGCCGGCGTCATTCAAGCCAAATATCAGGACGTTGCCGAGTGGGTTGAATCCTCGCAGGAGCTGGGAGCGGGAACAGTCGTAGTTCTCGATCCCAACAAAAATAATCAGGTCGTTGCTTCAACTCAGTCATACGACAGCAGTGTGGCGGGAGTGATCTCGCTCAAACCAGGGATCACGCTGGGCGAGCATAGTGAAAGTCGCGTGCTGGTGGCCACCACGGGTCGCGTAAAAGTCAGAGTCGATGCCAGTAATGGTCCAATCAAGATCGGCGACTTGCTGGTGACCAGTGACAAAGAAGGTGTGGCGATGAAGTCAATGCCGGTGGAATTCGGTGGCGTGCGCATGCATCGCCCGGGAACGTTGATCGGCAAAGCGTTGGAGCCGTTGGCCCAGGGAACCGGCGAAATACTCGTATTGCTGAGTCTGCAATAACACAAAACTAAACTTCGTTCGGTAATTACGGCATCACCGATGGAGCAGAATAACGATAAGTACAGCTCACCGAGGACACTTCCATGCAACGCCTACCAATCAAGCGACAAGTAATTACCAGCCTGTTCATTGTTATCATTTTATTCCTGTTTTTTGGTGCCGAGATTTCAGGTCAGGTAGCTGGCCCGAATGCGACAGAGCCTGGTGCACCGCTTGGGTCATATCGCCTAAATGATCTTGAGAACCTCAATTACTTCAACGGTCGTTTTCATTTTGGTCTGCCACTCCTGAACGTCGGGGGTCGTGGCAGCGTGCGTCAGAGTGTCAACCTCACCATCGATCCTCAGTTTCCGGCCGAGGGTATTGGTTGTCGTGGGTGCCCGGGATATTTTCCGTTATGGGCGGCGCGAAACGAGTATGAGGTGGGGTTTGGTCCCGGCGTGATGGAAGCAGTTGTTGATAGCGACTGGGCGGACCATTCGTGTACTGGACCTGGTGCGAGTGCCAATGATTTGGCTCGAACGACTTTGGCATTCAAGGCTTCCGACGGAACGACATACCGGTTTGTGGATATTATCTATCAGGGACAAGTAAAAGTGGTCCAGGATCCCTGTACTGTCTTGGATGAGCGCGCCACTCCGCGAGGCAACGTATTCGTAACCAAAGATGGTTCCGGGGCTACTTTCATTTCAGATGCAGACATTTACGACAGTCGTTGGGGCAACGGCTCAGACGCTCGGTATCACCCTTCCGGGCTGATGAAGCTACGCGACGGCACAATTTATCGCATCGATAACGGCACCGTAACCTGGATTAGAGATTCGAATGGCAACCAGATTTCATATTTGTATTATCCGGGGATTCCGTATTTTGGCGTAAACCCCTCCGTTAACCTTCCAGGCAAAGTCAAAAGAATTACTGATCCACTCGGCAGACAGATTGACTTCACATACGACATTCCGACGGGTGTTGCGACTGAGCGATATGATGAAATCTCCTATAAAGGGTTTGGCAACCAAACGCGAATCATCCGTGTTTACTACAAGCGACTTCAGAACGCGTTTCGAGAGCCCACGACGCTGCAAACCTACTGTCAACTGGAGGTTGACTGCGAAAGTACATTTAGCCTTGACTTGGCGAACCCGCTGGTGGTTTCATCCGTTCTCCTGCCCAACAATCAATCCTATCACTTCTACTACAACAAATATGCAGAGCTAAGTCGTTACGAAGTCCCTACCGGTGGGGCCGTTGAATTCGAGTATGACTGGGGACTGCACATACCGCTATACCAATTCGATTTTTATCGCCGCGTCACCGAGCGTCGTACTTACCCGGATGGCGGTTCGGGCGCGGCATTTCAGAGTAAAACCACGGTCAGCAGGCCAGAGCAAAGCTACTTTTTCGCAAATGCGTATCACGCTGGTTTCAATATTGGCTATGTAGAAGTGGATCACATCATCAAACCCAACGGCACAGAAACTCGGATCTCACGCGAGCGGCATTATTACAATGGCATGGCTGGAGCACCGACCTTAACTATGGTGACGCCTACCTGGGGCACGCTATGGGGCACACAGGATCCTCCGGCTATCAACAATGGGATGTCGACCACGTATCAATCATGGAAGGATGGCCTTGAGTACAAGACAGAGTATTTTGCCGGTGACGGATTTACTGTGCTACGGAGAATCGAAAAGACCTGGCAGCAGTCCTCACCTCCCACCTGGTGGACTTTCTCACCTGACTATGCCCCCAAAAATGATCCCCGCGTAGTCGAAACCGTCACCACCCTGACTGACGTTACGCCTAATCTGGTCAGTAAGGTTACAGCCATAGATCCCAGCAACCCCAATGTCATAGGATTTGACCAATACAACAATTCGACGGATATCTGGGAATATGACTTCGGTTCGGGGGGACCCGGCGCCCTAATCAGGCATACACACAAGCAATATGTAACCGACTCCGCTTATACAGATGCACAAACCGGTTCGCATCAACGCAGCCTTCCCTCGCAGGTGCAGATTTTCGACGGAGCCGGCAATGTCATAGCTAAATCCTCTTTTGCCTACGACGAGACAGCTTTTCCACTATTGCCCTACGAAAATGTGACTGGCTGGGTTAATCCCGGTCCGACTAAGCGCGGAAATCCTACTACGGTCACTCGTTGGGTTAATACCAACAACACCTGGTTACCGATACACACACAATTCGACCAAGTTGGCAATATATGTAAAATCTGGGATGCACGCGACATTACACTTATTAATCCGGCGCAGATAGAGTATTCAGCGACTTACCAGTTTGCATTTCCTACCTTGTTGAAGACTCCTGATCCTGACTTGACCACAAGTGGAAATGGACCATCTGGCTCTCTTACTACAATCAAAGCGTATGATCTTGCAACTGGCCTCTTGACCACTACGACCGATCCCAACAACATTTCAACTACTTTCGAATATAACGATTCATTGGAGCGTATCACCCACGTTATTCACGGTTGGAACACTGGTGCGCAGTCGCAAGCCACGTTTAGTTACGACGACGCCAATCGAAAAATTACCCAGTCAAGTGACCTGCATATCTTCAACGACAACGTTCTGCAGAGTCAGACATCGTTCGATGCCATGGGACGAACCATTGAAAGTCGCCTTTACGAGGGTGGACCAAATTACATTGCGGTCACGACACAATATGATGCGTTGGGAAGACCTTATAAAAAATCCAATCCATTTCGGCCATTGCAAGGCGAATCGGAAATTTGGACCACAAGTCTGTTTGAAGATGCTTTAGGTCGATTAACCAAAGTGACCACGCCTGATAATGCAGTAGTGACGACGAGTTACTCAGGGAATGCTACTACGGTAACAGATCAGTCAGGTAGGCAGAGAAAAAGCGTCGTAGATGCTCTTGGCAGACTAAAGAATATTTACGAGGCTCCTGATGACAGCAATTACAATTACCTGACCACTTACGGCTACGATGTGCTGGATAATCTGATTGCTGTGAGTCAGGGCTCGCAAACGAGAAATTTCAATTATGACTCGTTAAGCCGTCTAATATCAGTATTTAATCCAGAGACCGGCACGATAAGTTACCAATACGACGCTAGTGGAAATCTACTAGTCAAGACCGACGCTCGCGGAGTGTCTGGTCACTTCGATTATGACGCTTTAAGCCGGCTCAAGCGCCGTTGGTACAACGGATCGGCCAATACCTCAAACACGGTCAACAACAATCCCCAGTTACCCACGAGCGTGGGTCAAACCGATGAGGTTAATTTTTATTATGACTCCCAAGCCCTACCGTACGAGCCGCAAACTTTCATTCGCGGCGCATCTATCGGACACCTTGTAGCAGTGACCTATGGCGGAGTTACCAGCACAACCGGGGACTATTACGGTTATGACGAGATTGGTCGAAAGAAGCAGAAGTTTCAACGGCTCGGCGCCATAGACTACAAACTGAGCACAAGTTACAACGCTGCTGGTCTGCCAACTTCGCTTGTCTACCCATCGGGCCACTCAGTTAGTTATAGCTACGACTCTGCCGCACGAATCTCAAACTTTACCGGAACTCTCGGAAATGGCAGCGGTCGCAATTACTCGACCGAAGCAACCTATTCACCTTTTGGAGGATTGACGAAAGAAAAATTCGGCACGACAACTGAGGTCTATAACAAATTGTTTTACAACAGCCGCGGCCAATTGTCAGAAATACGCGAAAGTACAAGCTGGACCGGACCGAATGATCTTACCTGGAACCGGGGAGCGATCATCAATCATTACAGTGACGCTTGTTCGGGAATGTGTGGCGGTAGCAACAGCACCACCCCGATGACGGACAACAACGGCAACCTCAGAAAACAGGACGTCTACATACCCAATCAGGACCAGATACCGACTACTGACTTTAGCGTGCGTTCACAGCAATACAATTACGACAAATTAAATAGACTCGTTTGGGCGCGTGAGACTTTCAATAATGCAGATCAATGGCGACAGTGGTTCAGCTACGACCAATACGGCAATCGCACCATAGATACCAATCCGGAACCAGCGGATCCACATCTACGCACCTGGGGTGCGGTGAATAACACTGCTTTTGCCACGTTCGACCTCGCCTCGACAAATCGGCTCTATGCGCCGGGTGATCAAAGCCTATCGGTGCAGAATCGACGCATGCAATATGATGAGGTCGGTAATCTCAAGGCCGACACCTATACCGGTTCTGGATACCGGACCTATGACGCCGAGAACAAAATGACCGCGGCGATAGGTGGTCCTCAGAACACTCCCCAGTTGTATATCTATGATGCTTTAGGACAACGCATTAAACGCGTAGTGAATGGCATCGAGACCTGGATAGTCTATGGTTTCGGCGGTGAAATGGTGGCGGAGTACGCGGTAAACGGAGTGACAACCAGTCCGCAGAAGGAATACGGCTATCGCAGCGGACAGTTACTGATTTCCGCAACCATTACTACTGGGTGGGGCACTGCGCCAGAAATACACGACAACCCACTGGTGGTCGGCGTAACCACTGTGCAGGCCCTCCACATAACCGAGTTGCGTAATGCGATCAATGCGTTGCGTTCACACTTAGGTATGGCGGCTTATTCATGGCAGACGTCGGCGACGACAAACAATTTGCTCAGTGCCGATCCAATTCTGGAAATGCGGACGGCCCTGGAACAGGCTTTGGGACAACCGCCAAATGGATACAGTCCCGGTCTGGCACAAAACCAGCTCGTCAAGGCTGTTCACATCCAGGAGTTGCGCGATCGAGTGCTGGGCGCGTGGATTACCGGAACCGGTGTCGATCTCCGCTGGCTGGTAACGGATCAGCTCGGGACCCCCCGCATGATCTTCGATCAAAATGGCGCCCTTAATTCAGTCAGCCGACATGATTATCTGCCGTTCGGTGAAGAGCTATCTGCAGGTGTCGGCGGGAGGACAACGGCCCAGGGGTTTTCTGACAGTGACGGACTCAGACAACGGTTCACTCAAAAAGAACGCGACCCTGAAACAGGATTCGATTTTTTTGGGGCCAGATACTATGCGAGCCAACAAGGTAGATTTTCAAGTCCAGATCCCTGGATTGGATCGGCTGAACCCGCTTCACCTCAGACCTGGAATCGTTATACCTATGTATTGAACAATCCTTTGAGACTTATCGATCCTAGTGGATTGGATGACCAGGACCCGGCGAATCCAGGTTCGACAACTGGTGGACTCAAGATCCCAAATCCCTGCACTGAAAAGAAGGCCGGCTGTAACACCATTGTCATTACAAATGTAGAGGTTCCAATCGAGCCGGATACAACACCGTTAACTACAACGGCTGTTTTCTCCACCACGATTGCCGTTCCCTCATCTTTCGCACTTAGTAGTGCGGCTGTCGAAGGCGTGGGTGCAGGCCCGGTGGGCCTAATGCTTGGCGGTTATGTATTAGCGACACCCAGTGGAATGATGGCTGACGAGCAAGATGCCTACCTCATCGCCGGTCTGTCCGGACTCGATACTTCAATGCACGAGCAGGCGCAGGCAGCGTGGATCGATCAAACCCTCAAATTTATGATCTGGCTTGGAATAAGTGATGCACCCGCAGGTAGTTGGGATCAAGACGGTAATCTAAACGATCCGACGGTAATTGTGAGGGGCGGCGTTACACCGGACTTCACTCTTGGTGTCCCACTTTCCGGCGCTTATGGTGCCAATCTGTTTGACGCTGGTTCGGGCGTTCCACATAATCAAATCTGGCAGACGACTGCAGCCGAAATCCGTAAAGGCGGAGGTAGCGTCAGACGGACTCCCGAAGCAATCTATCCCGGTGGACCGATCAACTATCGGCACGCAACTATTATCCTGGGTACTACAAACCCATTTGTTGGACCCATCCCAAATCCGGCTCCAAAAGAGCAGCGAATCTCTGGGAAGCCGTAATTAGCTCATGGGCGAGTAAGGAGTTGTTGTCGCAATGCCAGCAGCAAAAATTCTTTATAGTGGTTTCTACGACGCTCCATTAGCTTTCGTCACGAGCCATCAGAATGTGCAGTACTTGTTCTGGCGTGGCTTCTTCGATGAGCAACTCGACGACTACCCAAACGATTACCGGGTCTATGTTTTGCCAAACCTCTCGGAAGAGCAGATTAACGCATTCTGGAGTTCATTGCCGGAAAAAGCTATCGCTTACATAGGGAAGGTATCCCTGAACCAGGTGGCATTTGATCCAACACGACGAGAATTCATTGATACCGTGACATTCGATCTTATTGAATCATAGGTATCACTTGACGAGCTGTTTCTGCGAGGGAAGATTGGATGTATTCCAACCGCCGCCAAGGGCTTTGATCAGTTCTACGCTCGCGGTCATTTGCTGCATCTGTAGATTTACGGCGGTGCGTTGATTGTTCAGCAGCGTCGCCTGGGCGGTGATGACGTTCAGGTAGCTGTCGATGCCGGATTTGTAGCGTTCGGTGGCGAGTGAGAGTGCTCGCTGCGAGGCGGCGACGGCTTCGTTTTGCTGTTCCAACTCACGCGAGAGAATTCGCAGCGCGGCCAGGTTGTCTTCAACTTCCTGAAACGCAGTCAGCACGGTCTGGCGATAGCTCGCCACAGTTCCGTCATACTGCGCCCGTGCAAACTCCGTGGCTGCCTTACGCCTGCCTTTATCAAACAGCGTTTGACTCAACGTTGGTCCAAGTGAAAAGAAACGTGCCGGCCACGTGAACCAGCTCGCGATCGACGTGCTTTCGAATCCCGCCGTCGCGCCGAGAGTAAGCGATGGATAGAAGGCGGCCTTCGTGACTCCGATTTCTGCGTTCGCTTCTGCCACACGCCGTTCCGCGGCGGCGATGTCGGGACGACGCTCGAGCAGTTGCGATGGCAAGCCGACCGGAATCGCAGGCGGTTGTGTATCTAATGGAGAGTTCGGAAGCGATAACGTCGCCGGAGCCTGGCCGGTAAGCACGGCAATGGCGTGTTCGAACTGCGCGCGGGCAATGCCGAGATCGGTGGCTTGTGCTTCCGTCGTTTTCAACTGTGTTTCCGCCTGTGCTACGTCTTCATCGGAGGCGATACCGGTTTCAAAGCGAACGCGCGTGAGCTCGAGTTGTTGTTGATAGGCGGCAATCGTCGTATCGAGTAAACGCTTTTCAGCGTCGAGCGAGCGAAGCTGGTAGTAATCAAATGCCAGTTCGGCTTCGACACTCAAACGCACGTTTTGCAGATCAGCCGCGGTTGCCTGCGCTTCAGAAGCGCTCGCAATCACGGAGTTGCGGATGCGTCCCCAGAAATCCGGTTCCCACGTCGCATCGAATGGCAACGAGTAGAGAACGTTCCTGCGTCCCGCGGAAAAGTTTGATGAGCTGGTTGCGCCCGATTGTTGCGAAAAGGTAATCGACGGGCTCGTCGTTACGGTCGGGAAAAGCTGTGAACGCGACTCCTTAACTAATGCGCGCGCAGCGCGAAAGTTTGCGTCGGCGAGCGCGATATTCTGATTGGCCGTGTGCAACTGTTCTTCGAGACTGTTCAATTGCGGATCGTTGAACATCTCCCACCACTTGCCGCGAATGACGCTGTCATTGGGTCGCGCAAATTTCCAGTCGTTTGTTTCTTTGAACGTGTCGGGCGTGATCTCTTTGTAAGCCGGCGGTGTTGCGACTGTCGGTTTCGAATACTTCGGCGCCTTGTCACAACTCTTAAACAGAACGAGACCGATTAATACGATCCCAAGAATTTGAAAATGATTAGGCACCTTTTACCTCGATCCGGCTTTTTATCCGTGTCATCCGTGGCTTACTTAAATAGACTCGCAAACGATCCAGGTACAAATAAACAACCGGCGTCGTAAAAAGCGTGAGCATCTGGCTCACCAGCAATCCGCCAATGATCGAAACTCCCAACGGCCGGCGCAGCTCGGAACCCGTTCCGGTTCCGAGTGCAAGCGGCAATGCACCGAGCAATGCTGCCATCGTCGTCATCAAGATCGGACGAAACCGCAGCATGCACGCCTGAAAGATCGCGTCGCGCGAACTCTTCCCTTCACCACGCTCAGCCGCGAGCGCAAAATCGATCATCATGATCGCGTTCTTCTTCACGATGCCAATCAACAGGATGATCCCAATCAACGCGATCAAACTCAGATCCATGTGCGTCAACAGCAGCGCCAGCACCGCGCCCACACCCGCCGACGGCAACGTCGACAGAATCGTTACGGGGTGGATGTAGCTCTCGTAAAGAATTCCGAGCACGATGTAGACCGCCACTAGCGCCGCCGCAATCAGAATCGGCTCGCTAGCGAGCGACGTTTGAAACGCTTGCGCGGTTCCGGCAAAACTCCCGTGAATCGTCGCCGGCATTCCGATGCTCTGTTCTGTTTGATTAATCGCCTGCACCGCATCACTGAGCGCCACGCCAGGCGCGAGATTGAACGAAAACGTCACCGCCGGAAACTGGCCCTGATGATTCACTGCTAACGGCGCTGTTGCCGGCGCATAGTGGGCAACTGCACTCAACGGCACCACACCGCCAGTCGCGGAATGAAGATAAATGTCTTTCAAGCCTTCGGGACTCTGCCAGTAGCGCGGCTCAACTTCCATCACGACGTGATACTGATTCAACTGCGTAAACATCGTCGAAACTTGCCGTTGTCCGAACGCATCGTAAAGCGTGTCGTCGATTTCCTGTGGTGTGATTCCAAAACGCTGCGCAGTGGCGCGATCGTAATCAAGCGATGCCTGCAGACCGCTGTTTTGCTGATCGCTATTAACGTCAGTCACGATCGACACCTTGCGTAACTCCTGCAGCAGCATCGGTCCCCACTTAACCAGGTCGTCGAGGTTTTCACTTTGGATCGTGTACTGGTATTGCGCATTGCCACCACGACCGCCGACGCGCAAATCCTGCGTCGCCTGCAGAAAGACCGACGCACCTTCGACCGTCGCCAGTTGTCGTCGCAGTCGACGAATGATCTCGTCGGCACTGACCTTTCGTTCATCGAGCGGCTTCAGCGCGATAAACATTCGTCCCGTGTTCGTAGTCGTGCCACCGCCACTTCCGGTAAATGCCACCACATTCGCCACCGCCGGATCAGCCTTGATGATGTCGACGAAGCGTGCCATCCGTTGTCTCATCGCCGTGAACGACGAGTCCTGCGCACCCTGAATACCACCTGCCAGGCGGCCTGTATCCTGCTGTGGGAAAAATCCTTTCGGCACGATCACGAGCAGATAAACATTCACGCCGATCGTGATCAGCAACAGCAGCAACATCGGCAATGGATGACGCAGCACCCACGTCAAACTCCGTTCATACAAACCGAGGATCCATTGAAAGACTCGTTCGCTCGCACGATAAAGCCGCCCGTGTTCCTGCTTCTCTTTCAGCAGTCTTGAACACATCATTGGCGTGGTCGTCAAAGAGACGACGAGCGAAACGAGAATCGAGACGGAAAGCGTCACCGCAAACTCGCGAAACAGTCGTCCAACAATTCCACCCATCAACAACAATGGCGTGAACACGGCCACGAGTGAAATGCTTATTGAAAGCACCGTAAACCCGATCTCTTTCGCGCCGAGTAATGCTGCCTGCAGAGGATGCATTCCTTCTTCGAGATGACGAGTCACGTTTTCGATGACGACGATCGCATCGTCAACGACGAATCCGGTCGAGATCGTTAAAGCCATGAGCGACAGGTTGTCGAGACTGTAGCGACAGAGATACATCACGCCGAAAGTGCCGATCAGAGATACGGGCACCACAACCGCCGGAATGATGAGCGTCCGTGGATTTCGCAGAAAAACGAAGACGACCATGATCACCAGACCGATCGAGATGATCAGCGTGCGTTCCACGTCTCTGACTGACGCGCGAATCGTGGTCGTCTGATCCGTTACCACGGTCAGATCGATCGCCGAAGGAATGGACGCTTTCAACTCCGGGAGCGCCGCGCGAACACCGTCGACCGTGTCGATGATGTTGGCGCCCGGCTGCCGAAAGATGATCACGAGTGCGCACGGATTTCCATTCGCAAGACCAGCGGAGCGAAGGTTCTCCACCGAATCCTGAACATTGGCGATGTCAGACAATCTGATCGCGGCGCCGTTACTGTAGCCAACAATGAGCGGCCGGTATTCAGCAGCTTTCAAAAGCTGATCGTTGGTTGCCAGATCCGCCGTGGTTTGGTTGTTGGAGACTTGTCCCTTGGCGATGTTCGCATTTTGCTGCGAGAGCATGTTGCGAACGTCTTCGAGACCGAGGCCGGTCGCATTCAACTGCGTCGGATTGACATCGACCCGCACAGCGGGCAACGAGCTGCCGCCAACCACCACCTGGCCCACGCCCTGAATTTGTGAAAGCTTCTGCTGCAGGATTGTGGTCGCGGCATCGTAGAGTTTGCCCTGATCGTAAACACTGGAAGTGAGCGCCACGATCATGATCGGAGCATCAGCCGGATTCACTTTTCGATACGTCGGATTATTGGGCAGATTAGTTGGCAGATTGCCGCGCGCAGCATTGATCGCAGCCTGCACGTCGCGTGCTGCGGCATCGATGTCTCGGTTCAATTCAAACTGCAACGTCACGCTGGTCGAACCGAGATAACTCGCGGACGTCATTTCCGTCACGCCTGCAATATGGCCCAGTTGGCGTTCCAGCGGAGTTGCCACCGACGACGCCATGATCTCCGGACTCGCTCCCGGCAAATTCGCCTGCACTGAAATTGTCGGGAAGTCGATCTGTGGTAACGGAGAAACCGGCAACAACTTGAACGCGACCGCACCAGCAAGCGCGATCGCCGCCGTCAAAAGCACAGTCGCCACCGGGCGTTGAATAAATGGCGACGACAAACTCATAAGCCACACCTGTTTAGCCACAAGAAAGCACCAAAAGCACCATTGCTTTTCTTAAATTTCCTGAGCATTTTGTGCCTCTTTGTGGCTGAAACTCGCTATCTTTTTTGCAGCGGAGTCGAAGAAGAGGTAAATGACAGGGGTTGTGTACAAGGTGAGCAACTGGCTCACCATCAAACCACCGACGAGTGTGATTCCGAGTGGACGCCGCAACTCGGATCCCGTTCCGGCTCCAAACGCCAGCGGCAACGCACCAAGCAGCGCCGCCATCGTCGTCATCATGATCGGACGAAAGCGCAGTAGACATGCTTCATAGATCGCATCTTCAGGCTGCTTGCCATGATTACGTTCCGCGTCGAGCGCGAAGTCGATCATCATGATGGCGTTCTTCTTCACGATACCGATGAGCAGGATGATGCCGATGATCGCGACCACCGTGAGTTCCGTTCGGAACAACAGCAGCGCCAGAATTGCGCCAACACCCGCAGACGGTAACGTCGATAGAATCGTGAGTGGATGAATGTAACTTTCATACAAAACACCAAGCACGATGTAGACGGTGATGATCGCGGCCAGAATCAGAATTGGTTCATTTGTTAATGAATTCTTAAAAGCCTGCGCCGTACCCTGAAACGAACCCTGCACACTGGCCGGCATGTTCAGTTCCCTTTCGGCGCTTTCAATCGCAGTCGTCGCTTCGCCGAGTGAAGCTCCACTCGCCAGATTGAACGAGATCGTGACGACCGGAAACTGTCCCTGACGGTTCACCGCCAGCGGCGCTGTTCCTGATTCAAAGTGGCTGAAAGTGCTGAGCGGCACTGAAGTGCCGTTTGTGGAACGAACGTAAATGTCCTGCAACTTTGTCGGATTGTTCTGAAAGTTCGGCAGTGTCTCGAGTATCACGTGATACTGATTTGACTGCGTGAAGAGCGTCGAAACCTGTCGCTGCCCGAACGCATCGTAGAGTGTTTGATCGATCGCGAGCGGTGTGATGCCGAAACGTGATGCCGTTACGCGATCGATTACAAGTGTAGTTTGGGCTGCGCCGGTTTGCTGATCGGTCGCAACGTCCTGAAGTTGCGGTATCGACTTCAATTTGGCGACCAGGTGCGTGGTCCAGGTATTCAACTCGTCCGCATTGGGCGACTCCAGTGTGTATTGATACTGCGTGCGGCTCACCCGATCTTCGACCGACAGATCCTGAACCGGCTGCATGTAAAGCGTGATGCCATCAACGTGTGCGAGCGCCGTTTGCAGACGAGTCATCACGGCAGTCGCATTGATCTTTCGCTCGTCGAGCGGTTTTAGGTTGATAAGAATGCGGCCGCTGTTGAGGGTTGTGTTCGTGCCGTCGACACCAATGAACGATGAGAGACTCTCCACTGCTGGATCTTTGAGAATGATCTGGGCCAGTGCCTGCTGCTTTTCCGACATCGCAGGAAAAGAAATCCGTTGCGATGCTTCTGAAATTCCCTGAATGACGCCGGTATCTTGTACCGGAAAGAACCCCTTGGGCACGACGACGTAAAGCCAGATGGTGAGCACGAGGGTGCCCGCAGCAACCAGCAACGTGATCACGCGAAACCTGAGCACCCAACGCAAGGTGGCCCCGTAGAATTCAATCACTTGCTCAAACACACGTTCGGAAGCGCGATAGAACCGTCCCTGTTCCTGCTCTTTGTGCTCGCGTAACAATCGCGAGCACATCATCGGCGTGAGGGTGAGTGAAACAACTGCCGACACAAGAATCGTGACGCTCAACGTGATCGCAAACTCGCGGAACAGACGACCGACAATGTCGCCCATGAATAACAACGGGATCAGGACTGCAATTAGCGAAATCGTTAGCGAGACGATCGTGAAGCCGATCTGTTCCGCACCTTTCAACGCTGCCTGCAAAGGCGTCTCGCCTTCCTCGAGATAGCGCACGATGTTCTCAATCATCACGATCGCATCGTCAACGACAAAACCCGTCGCGATCGTGAGCGCCATCAGAGTCAAATTATTCAGGCTGTAACCGGCCAGATACATCACCGCGAGTGTGCCCACGAGCGACAGCGGCACGGCAATACTCGGAATGATTGTGGCCGGAATATTTCGGAGAAAAAGAAAGATCACCATCACGACGAGCGCTACAGTCAACAGCAGTGAAAACTGCACGTCTTTGACAGACGCTCTGATCGTTACGGTCCTGTCAGTCAGTACGGAAACCTGGACCGCCGGCGGGAGGGTGGTCTGTAGTTGCGGCAGCAACGCCTTAACGCGATCGACAACCTGAATAATATTCGCGCCCGGCTGTCGTTGAATGTTGACGATAACCGCCGGGACGTTGTTCATCCACGCTGCCTGTTTCACGTTTTCCGCGCCGTTAACAACCGAGGCTACGTCTGACAACACGATTGGCGCGCCATTGCGATAGGCAACGATGATCGAGCGGTAGTCTTTGTCGGAAAGTATCTGATCGTTGGCGTCGATCTGATACGACTGCTGTGGTCCATCGAAATTGCCTTTGGCTTGGTTCACGCTCGTCTGTTGCAACGCAGTGCGCACGTCTTCGAGACTGACTCCGTAAGACGAGAGCGCAGTCGGATTCGCCTGAATTCGCACTGCAGGTTTTTGTCCGCCGCTGATGCTTACCAGGCCGACGCCGGGTAACTGCGAAATCTTTTGCGCGAGTCGTGTGTCGGCGAGATCCTCGACCTGCGTTAACGGAATCGAGTTTGAAGTCAGAGCGAGTGTTAACACGGGCGCATCGGCCGGGTTCGACTTGCTGTAGATCGGCGGCGCCGGCAGATCGTTCGGAAGAAAATTTGACGCAGCGTTGATTGCCGCCTGAACTTCCTGTTCGGCCACGTCGATGTTGAGGTCGAGCGCGAATTGCAAGGTGATGATCGAGCTGCCGCCCGAACTCGTCGAGGTCATCTGGTTTAGACCAGGCACTTGTCCGAATTGTCTTTCGAGCGGCGCCGTCACCGCCGAAGCGACGACATCGGGACTTGCTCCCGGATAAAACGTGATCACCTGAATGGTCGGATAGTCGACTTCCGGCAAAGCCGAGACCGGCAACTGCCGATACGCAACAATGCCCGCGAGTAGGATCGCAGCCATCAACAACGACGTCGCCACAGGCCTGAGAATAAATGGCCGAGAAGGACTCAAGTGCGGTTCCTCCGGTTCTCGGACGATCCGCGCACTGCCACCTTGACACCGTTTTGCAGCTTGTCGAAACCATCAACGGCAATTACGTCACCGGCGTTCAATCCTTCAACCGCCGTTACGTTGCCGTCCGTCGTCCCCGCCGAAACATTTTGCATCGCGACGGTTTGATCCGGTTTGACGACGTAGACAAACGAGTCCTGTGCGTTCCGCTGAATTGCGACGGACGGAATCAGGAGCACTCCTCGTTGCGTCGTCACCAGCAGGCGTGCATTCACAAATTGATTGGGAAACAACGCGTTATCGTTATTGGGGAAAACCGCTTTTAGTTTGATCGTGCCCGTAGTCGTGTCGATCTCGTTGTCGAAAGTAAGCAGTGCGCCGGATGAGAGCTTTGTTTGCTGACTGCGGTCAAACGCATCGACGGTGAGCCGGTTACCGCGACGCAACTGCTGCCGGATCTGCGGCAGATAGTCTTCGGCAACACTGAAGAGCACATTGATCGGTTGCAATTGAGTGATGACGAGCATGCCCGTCGTATCAGCGGCATGGACGATGTTGCCGGGATCGACGAGACGCAGACCGACTCGTCCGTTAATTGGCGACGTGATCCGGCAATAAGCAAGCTGCACTTTGGCGTTGTCGATCTGCGCCTGATCGATTTTGACGACGCCTTCGAGTTGATGAACTGTGGCTACCTGCGTGTCGAGTTGTTGTTTGGGAATCGCGTTTTTGCTGTAGGCAATCTGGTAACGATTCAGATCGAGATTCGCATTCTCGAGTAACGCTTTGTCGCGTTCGTACTGACCTTCCGCCTGGGCCAGTTGCGCTTCGAAAGGTCGCGGATCGATCTCGGCGAGCAGGTCGCCCTGTTTGACCGTCTGCCCCTCGCGGTAGTTGACGCTCATCAACTGTCCATCAACGCGACTCTTGACCGTAACCGTATATAAAGGTGAAACGGAACCAAGGGCATTGATATAGACGCCGATGTTTCCCTCCTGAACAACCGCCGTAGAGATCGAGACCGCAGGCGGCGCCGGAGGCGTCTTAGCGGCAGCTACAATTGCTTTTTGTCGATTGTGAAGAACAAGAAAGCCGATGATCGCCGCGAGCAAAAGCAGCGCCAGCATGAGCAACGGCTTACGTTTCGGTCTGCGTGGAGGCGGCGGAGCGGTTTCCGGTGGTTCAATATCTTCTGTAACGGGCTCGTCCATTCACGAGATCTTACGGAAGACAGCCACATTCTTCTTGTAGCTGTTTGCTGAGGTTGTCACGTTATTGCGCCACAAAAAGGCACAAAAAGCACAAAATTAAAACTGATCTTTTTTGTGCTCTTTGTGCTTTTTTGTGGCAAAAAAATGAGTGTGGGATGGACCATCATGGAGCCCGTTAATCCGGTCCACCCACACTCTAAACACAGGGAAGTTCCCCCCTCGCTAGATTATCAACCCTGTGCCTATGAAGAAGGTCTAAGTTACAACGCGGACATGGTAGCTGCTTGCAACTTCTCTTTCTTGCAACTTCTTGTCACTTTTATCAGCAATTTGCGATAGCGAAATTCCGCGATCGAGATCTTCAAAAAATTCTTTTTCACCACCTTCGAAGTGATGACCACCAGCCTTCACCGCATAGAAACTCTTTGCGCCCGGAGCCACTTCATAAAGCGACTGGGCCTCGCGCAACGGTGCGTTCTTGTCATTAGTCGCATTGAGAAAAACGATCGGCGTCTGTTTCAACTTCTTTAGATATTGGCGCACGTCAAAAACTTTTTCACCCGGTGTGCCGTGTGTGAAATAGATAATGGCGTCCGTTGGTTTCCACGCGAGCTCGCCATACAAAGGCAAACTGATCGCAACTACTTTACTCACCGGCAAACTAAATTCCGGTTGAGACGCGACGATCACACTGTAACCGGCACCGAGGGACCAACCAGCAAGGACCACTGGTGTCTTGGCATCGATTCCTGGCTGCGCAAATGCTGCTCGCGCGATCTCATCGTAATCGCGCGTGAGCTGTTCCGCTGAAACAGGCTTCTGCGGACTCGCAAAATTTACGAGATAACTCTTCGAGTCGACCCCCACGACCGTGATTCCCGTTGCCGCAATGTGCGCCGCAATGTCGGCACAGAAAGGACTCCAACCCCCATCGCCGCTTGTGAAAAGCACGAGTGGTTGATTGTTCGCGTGTTCCTGCTGATAGATGTGCAGATCGAGCGGTTGACCATTTCGAATCGTCGCCGCAAAGGTCGAATGCTTCACTTCGTGCGACAACTCTTCATGGGTGACGTGGTGATAAAACCCACGATACCATCTGACTGCATATACGGATGCCGCACAGCAAACCAGAATCAGCACTAAAATCAGTATCTTAATCCGCATTTTTTCCGCGTTTATCCGTGGTCCGCATCCACGTCACAGCATTTCCCAACGCCGCATAAAACTCGTCGCGCGCGCCGCTAAACCGGTGATTACTCGCCTTGATCAGCACGTATTTCTTCGGATCTCTGGCCGTTGCAAACAACGCATTGCCTACTTTCTGCGGACTCGCCGTGTCCGAGGTGCTCTGGATCATGACCAGCGGCACCGGTGCTATCCGTCCCATCACCGCATCACTACGAAATCCATACAGCGCATTGCCTTCAGAGTTCAGGTTTGCGTGATTTGCACCGAGTCCGCTGACGAGTTGGTTCTGTTTCGGCAGACCGATAGAGACGATTCCGGCCCAGTTAGCGCGCGTCTGCTCATCAGAACCGACTGCAATCGCGAAACCAGCGCCGAGTGACCAGCCATAAATGTAAACCGCCGCAGCGCCATCAACCTTCGCGTAACTGCGTAGCGTGACGGCAATGTCAGCGTAATCGTCAGCGAGTTGCGTTATCGTCAAAGGATTCTTAACCGAGGAAAACTCTCGCAAGTAGATCTTCGAATCGATGCCGGCGACGGCAAAACCCATGTGGGCCAACTGTTCCGCCGTGCGCGGCGCAAGTCCACGCCAGCCACCGTCGCCACACGCATAAATCGCCGGTGTCGCCGGCTTCTCTTCCCTTGGTCGATAAAAGTGGACGACGAAATGTTGGCCGCGAACGACGACGTCGCGATCTTCCGTGACGACGTCAGCCCATGTCTTTGCGTCATCAGGGTCATAATGATCCGGATCCTGAGCAAAGACACGCAGTGCCGGCGTCATGACGACGAAAGCCATGCCCAACAGAACCCAGCGATGAACGAGGCTGCGTGTTTCCATGTCTTGATCTTTTCCGGAAAGCCTTTTCGACCAATCAACATCTCGAGCGAGAGCGCGTTACGAACTTGAACCACCGCGTAAAGCATCCCGAGCGAAAGGCGGCGTTGATTAAAACAAAAGTAGCGTGGTTCCCACGTGTGTGGGTGATACTTGGCTTTGTATCGATACAACAGCTTGAAATCGTAGTTAAGATTGACGCGCTCGTAGACAAAGCGCATGAGTCGAGCGAGCACCGGATGGTCTAATAAGTCAGGATCGTCGAGTAGCGCGAGTGGCGCCAGTCCCATCGAGGCCATCTCACAACCCTCTTCGCGCAACACCCGCATGATCTCGGCGGTCAGGAGTTCCATCGTGCCGCGCACGCAATCCAGCCTGCGTCGGGTGACGTCGAGGTAATAACCGCTGCGCCCGTAAATCGGCTCGCAAACGATAAACCCTTCGATACGTCCCAGTCCGGATTCAGCTCGAGCAATGAAATAGCGCTTGGCTGATGGATGCTCGAGTCCGAGTGAACCGAGCACAAACCCCAGTTCCTGATTCCCTCTACATCGCAACCATGCTGCCGAAATCTCGCGCAACTCGTCGTTAATAGTCTCTGCCCCAGGAGCAAAGGGATGGTGTTCGGAAACGACCAGTCCTTCGCGTCGCGCCTTGTTGGTGGCGGCGCGCACCAACTCCATCTTGCCACCGGCGAGAGTGAAGCGATCCAGATCAAAGATAGCTTCCTTACCAATTTGTACGTCGGCAAAACCGCCTTGCCGAAAAGCCTCGAGCATCAGCGGCGAAACTTGATACGCCCCGACCGGTCTCTTCATGACACTCGTGAACTCGTTAATGAGTTGTTTGGCCTGATGCGGGGGGCACACGGGGTCGCCTGCAATCAGCGCGACCCCGCCGCTCACCTGGTAGGCTATGAATCCATCCACGTAAGGGGACGTGAAATAGGATTTGGGCCCTTCGAGCAACACATACGAGCTTGAGTTTGTGCCGTAACGCCGGATCCACGAGTCGAGTTTCGCTTGCTGCGTTTGCATTTTGCGAACACCATCAATAACTCAAATGATTCATGCGATGGCGATGACGACGGTGATGACGGCGATGATGGCGCCAGTAATTCTTATCGTGCTTGTCTTTGGCGTTAGCTGTAGCGGACTGCAGTCCGAAAGAGGCGGCGCCAAACAGCACCACGGCACCCAGAACAAGTGAAACTAGTTTCTTCATGATTGATTTTCCTTTCAAATAAACATCCGACCCGCAAGTGTGTTTGGCAATGGTTATGCCAACGACAAATCGGTCGAATAAACGGTAGTGAGGCCAAATTGGACCAGCACAACCGTGACTGCTTTGCTGCCGCGACAAAAACGCCACATCGTGGATCACCTTAAAGAAGGACAAAAACTTGAAAGATTACGTCGATCTACTTGTGCATTGTTGGGGTGGGAGGGCCACAAAAAGGCACACAAGGCAAACTCTTGTGCGTTTTGTGATCGAAGGAACGTGCGTTGCCAAGAACGTCGAAAGTGAGGATGCGAACAGTTAAGCTTCATTCCAAGACCACGCTGTTGAGCTCGCTGCTCATCGTCGTCATGCTGATCGCGGCGCTCGCCGTCACGAGCGCGGCAATCGCCAACATCGAGCGTACCGACGATCAGACGCTGGCCGAAACCCAGGCGCGCGATCTCGCACAACACGTCAGCGACATCGGATCGCGCGATCCCGAAGCGGTAACTCGGGCCGCCGACCTGATCAAAGGCTCGCGACCCAACATCATCAGCGTGCGCGTTTGGCAATTATCCCAGGGCGAATTCACGGAAAAGACCGCCGCGTCAGGAAGCGCTCCCGCGACTCCCATTCCTGAAAAAACGAAGAACATCCTCCGCCGTGGCCCTGGTTCAACCGTCGTCAACGAGCTTCAGTCAGACTCAAATCAGTCACTGTATCGTGCGTTCGCAATCATTTTTCAGAACGGCCAGCCAAACGGTGCAGTCGAAATTGTGCAACGCTTCGACAGTATCTGGAGCGTGGCCTTTCGGTATCTGAAGAGCGTTATCTGGATGTCGCTGATCGCAATTGTCCTGGTCATGATCGGCACGTACTTTTTGTTTCGGCAACTGCAATTGACTACACAACTCGAGACCGAGCAGGGCATCCTGCGCGATCGCGTCCGCGACGCCACCACTGAGCTTGAAAAACGCAATCAACAACTTCAGGAAACCAATCTCGAACTCTGGCGCAGCAACCGCCGTATGAACGAACTCGGTCGTCTCGCGGCCGCCGGTCAAACGGCCGCGCACTTTGCTCATGAAGTCGGCACACCGCTCAATCTCATCAGCGGTCACGTTCAACTGCTTAAATCAGATCTGGATCGCGATCCGCGTGATGCCGAGTCGCGGATACGGACGATCAGTGCTCAGATCGAACGCATTGAAAGAATTGTGCGTCGCATGCTCGACAAAACAAGGTTCGAAACTGAACTGGCGCCACTCGATCTGAATTCAGTTTTGCGCAAACTGTGCGACGCGATGTCACCCGCGTTCGATAAACGCAACATTCAACTGGTCGAGAATTTTGCCGACAATCTGCCACTCATCGCCGGTTCATCCGATCGATTGCAGCAGTTGTTCCTGAACCTGCTTAACAACAGTCTCGATGCGATGCCCGAAGGTGGTGAGATTCAGATTCACACTGCCATTGAAGGCAAGCCGGGGAAGACGCAACGCATTCTCGTCGATTTTATCGACACCGGAACGGGTATGACTCCCGAAGTAATGAGTCACATTTTCGATCCGCTTTACACGACGAAAGATCGGGGACACGGAACTGGTCTCGGTCTCGTGATCGTCAGTCAAATCGTTTCTGAACACGGTGGCAAAGTCGAAGTTGAAAGCGAGCTGGGGAAAGGCACGCGCTTTCGTCTGGCGTTCGCGGCAATTCCGAACGACGTGCCGGCAGTAGTTGAAGAACATGAACCTGAGTTGGAAGTGGGTATTCATTAGATGAAAAATATTCTTGTGGTTGACGACGATCAGGATTCATGCGACTTGCTGCGTGAGATCTTTTGTGCGGAAGGATGGCACGTCGACACTGCGCTGAGCCCTTCGCAGGCTTTCATCGTCGCTGAAAATGAGAAGATCGATCTGGTTGTCAGCGATGTAAATCTCGAAGCAAGCCAATCGGGGCTGGATCTGTTGAAAGACTTGCGGGCGCAGTGTCCGGTGATCTTAGTAACCGGTTTCGGCACCCTCGACTCAGCGGTGGAAGCGGCGCGCGAAGGCGCGTGGGATTTCATTTCGAAACCGTTCAAGGTCCAGGAAGTGGTTGCGATTGCACGACGCGCCCTCGAACAGGATCGAAATAATCCCAATGCTGAGCGCCGCGGCGAGCAGATTTCGGCGCCTTACGAACAGGGTGGATTACTGGGACGATCTCCGGTAATGATCGGGCTCTACAAAGAGATCGCGCGCGTGGCGCCGACACGTTCGACGATCCTGATCGTCGGCGAGTCAGGCGCGGGGAAAGAATTAGTCGCACGCTCGATTCATCAACACAGCACGCGTTCGACCGGTCCGTTCGTTGCCGTAAACTGCGGCGCACTAACGGAAACGCTGCTGGAAGCAGAACTCTTTGGTCATGTGCGCGGCTCGTTCACGGGTGCTGTCGGCGATCGAAAAGGCCTCTGGGAAGAAGCTACGGGCGGAACGCTTTTTCTCGACGAAGTTGGCGAGACGAGTCCGGCGTTTCAGGTAAAACTCCTGCGCGCATTGCAGGAGGGCGAGATCAGACGAGTCGGTGCATCGAAAGCGACGCAGGTTGACGCGCGTATTCTGGCAGCTACAAATCGAAACCTCGAGCAGGACGTCAAAGCGGGAAAGTTTCGCGAAGATCTGTATTACCGTCTGAGTGTGGTTACGTTGCGAGTGCCTTCGCTGAAAGAGCGACGCACAGATATTCCCCTGCTGGCCGAGCGGTTCCTCAGTGTGGTGCTTGATCGAGAAGGACACAAGCAATTGACGCTCTCAGAGGAAACGATCAGAACACTTGTCGCTTACAACTGGCCGGGAAATGTGCGTGAGCTTGAATCAGCGATCGAGTACGCCGTGTTGCACGCACGCGGCCACGCGATCGTACCTGACGACCTGCCGGAAAAACTTCAGTCGGCCCAGGTGCGCTCCGCCGCACGCTCGCCACTCTCTGCTCTCTTCGAAGATCTGCCGGCACTCGACGAACTCGAACGACGCTACCTGCTCTACATCCTCGAAGTCGCAGGCGGCAATCGCACTCGCGCCGCCGAAATCCTCGGCATCGATCGCCGCACGCTTTATCGAATGATCGAACGCTACGGCATCGATAAAGCCACTGTGGCCCTTTTGCCCCTCGACCCTAATTAGCCACACAAAAGATTAGCTACAAAAAGGCACAAAAAGCACATAACGGTTTGTCTATTAACGCGCCCACGACTCCACGCAAACCCCTCGGGCGCCGCACATTCAATAATCATTTTGTGCTTTTTGTGCCTTTTTGTGGCCATGCTTTTTCTTTCTGTGCGTCTTTGTGGCTTTGAATTTGCCGTGAGCGTGGCATGCGCTTGCGCTTCAATCTGCAGCAGAAGATTCTGCTACTTGTGGCAGGTTCGATGTCGTTGATCCTGCTCGCGTCATCGTACCTCCACAGTGGCAGAATCAGATCGTTGATCGAAAGAGATCATTACGACAATGCGGTCAGTCAAACTGTGGCGCTCGGCAATCGAATCGCGCAATACGATTACTTTTCAAACCTCGAAGATCTGCAACAGGAAATGCAACTGGTCGTCAGTTCGCGACCAGACTTCCGGCAGATCGATGTTTACGAGAACCAGCCAACTGTCCCGCGTCTGATTGCCACGACAGCGACAGGCACAAACGATCTCTTAGCCGCATGGGACACCGAAGGGCCTTTAACAAGTTCAGTGAAGGCAACCGAAATCAATCGCAACAACGGCCAGTACTGGCTGATTACGACGCCAATAAGCAACGGCCAACATAGTGGCTTCATCAAGGCGCTCGTGCTCAAGAGTTATCACCGCAACCTCGTCAGCCGTCTTCATCGCGACTACAACTTCGTGTTGTTTGGCGCCGTGATCGCATCAGTGCTGCTGCTTTACCTGCTGTTTGTTTACTTCTTTCGCAAACCGGTGAAAGAAATCGTCCAGACAATGGCACATGCTCGCAAAGGTGATCTCACGGCTCGCTCACCGGTACACAGAGATGACGAGTTGGGTGAGATCGCACGTGGCTTTAATCAGATGATGGACGACATTGCGTCGAGATCCAGGGAGCGCGAAGGGTTGTTGAGCCAGATCGGCACGCTGAATAACGAACTGGTGAAGAAAGTTCATCTCGCAACCACCGAATTGCGCGCCGCTAACGGAAACCTGATCCGCACACAACAACGTCTCTCGCATGCGGAACGACTCGCGGCAATTGGCCAGGTGACAGCTTCACTCGCACATGAGATTGGCACACCGTTGAATGCAATAAACGGCCACCTGCAATTACTGGGACGAAATCATCCGAGTTGCGGCGACACACAGCGACGTCTGAAGATCGTCAACACACAACTCGCGTCGATCGTGGAGTCAGTGAAGAGCCTGCTCGAAAGAACACACCGCCGGCCGATTCATCCGCAACCGACAGACATCAATCTGATCGTTGAGGAACTCTTGCTCCTTGTGGCGCCGATCTTCGAATCGCACAACATCCGTGTGTCGGAACAACTTGAAGAAGGATTGCCGTTCGTGCTGGCCGATCGCGAGAGCTTGCATCAGGTTTTTCTCAACCTCGTGAACAACAGTCTCGAAGCGATGCCCGGTGGTGGTGAGATGAAGTTTGTTACTAGCTATCTCGGCGGATCAGGACTGATCGAAGTGCGGTTGATCGACTCGGGTACAGGCATCTCCGATGAAGCAAAGACACACCTTTTCGAGCCGATGTGGACCACCAAAAAATCCGGCAGCGGTCTCGGTCTCGCGATAGCGCGCGAGATCGTTATCGAACACGGTGGAGAGATCGACTGTATTGAAGTTGAAACCGGCGCGCAGTTTCGCGTCGTGCTGCCCGTCGTTGAAGCAAAGGTGGTGGCAGCAGAATTCGTTGGAGTGAGTGCCGATGCCGCGTAAGATCCCGCAAATTCTGACGGTCGACGACGACGCAGTCACGTGTGAACTTCTTTGCGAGGTTTTTGCGCGCGAAGGTTTTAATGCTGCATTCGCAAACAGTGGCGAAGCCGCACTCGAAGTGGTGGCCCAGCAACCACCGGATCTGCTGCTCAGCGATATTCGCATGAAGACCAGGCTTGATGGTCTGTCGCTACTCGAGATTGTGCGTCGCGAGTATCCATCGATTCCGGTCGTGTTGATGACGGCATTTGGATCGATCGAGACAGCGGTGCGTGCGGTCAAAGAAGGCGCGTTTGATTACATCAGCAAGCCCTTCAACATCGACGAACTGGTTGCGATTGTGCGGCGCGCACTCACGAACGGTACCGGGAAACAGGTCCCGTCCGATCTCGACGACGAGGAGCGAAGCACCGGACTGATCGGACGCACTCCGGCGATGCTCGAAATCTACAAGATGATTGCGCGCGTTTCCGACTCGCGTGCGGCAGTGCTGATCAGTGGTGAATCCGGGACCGGCAAGGAGCTCGTGGCTCGTGCCATTCACAACCACGGCGCGCGATCGTCGGAACGTTTTGTGGCGGTGAATTGTGGTGCGCTGACGGAAACGTTGCTCGAGTCGGAGCTGTTCGGACACGTCAAAGGATCTTTCACCGGCGCGATCGCCAACAAGCGCGGGATCTTCGAGCAGGCTGGCGAGGGCACCGTATTTCTCGATGAAATTAGTGAGACGAGTGCAGGTTTGCAGGTGAAGCTGTTACGCGTGCTTCAGGAGCGTGAGGTCGTGCCGGTCGGCGGCAATGAAGCGATCAAAGTGGGGGCGCGCGTGATTGCCGCGAGTAACTCCGACCTCGAAAAACTCTCGGCGGCCGGAGCTTTCCGAGGCGACTTGCTCTATCGACTGAATGTAATCCAGTTACATCTGCCGCCGCTGCGACAACGTCGCGATGACATTCACTTGCTCGTGGGACATTTTCTGCGGAAGCATGCGCCGGCGCCGGGGATTGCTCCGGACCAGAAGGCGATGCAAAGTCTCATCGCTTACTCGTGGCCCGGGAATGTGCGTGAACTGGAAAATGTGATCGAACGCGCGATCACGCTGAACCAGGGTGGGGTGATTACGATTGAAGATCTTCCGGTTCGCATTCGTCTGCAACCATCGCACGACACACCGCCGCTCTCGACAGACGATCTCGATCAGCTTTTTTCCGGTCTCCCAAATCTTGATGAGATTGAACGACGCTACATTCTTCACGTACTCGAAGCGACCGGCAACAATCGCAAACGAACCGCCGAGATCCTCGGCATCAACCGCAAGACGCTCTACCGCATGGCTGCGCGGTTCGAGATCGAGTTTGGCAATCTTGTTAATCCTGTGAATCATGTTAATCCTGTCTAAATTTTTTGACAGGATTTCAGGATGAACAGGATTTACAAGATTTCCGGTCTCTGACTTTTCACTGCAATCTCTACTGTCTTTTCGCCGAGATACGGATGCTTGCCGGTCAAGCGAATTAAGCCTGCGGTTTCACGAGCCTTGATCCAGATCGCGCCGACGCCGCCAAACAGCGCAAACGGATTCTCACCGATAATCTGGCCTGGTCCAGTCAGGTTGAAACTAATCGCTGCATTCGCTAACGGCCGCACCGCGCCGAATTCATCGGTCACTTTCAACACCACTCGCGTCGCATCGATGCCGTCGCCATTCAACTCGCGATCATCCGCGTCCATATGAAACTGTCGATCGGCTCCCTGGCCCGACAGTTTCTTCGTGATTACGAGTTTCCCGCCGATGTAACCTTCCAAGGTCATATCACCCCAACCTTTGCCAATCGCAGCGCGCAGGTTTGTCACAAACGGCGGATACTTCAAATGCGGGAAAGTCTCTCGATCGGGTCCAATGTCTGCCGCGAGATTCTTGCCAATGTAGATCTTGAGATGATCGCAGTTGGACGAAATCATCGCGACATTGAAACTTTCATTGCGATCGCCGCGGGCCCAGTCAAACGCCGGCTCCAACACAATCTCTTCCGCCGGATCGCATTGCGACTTGTAAAAACCACCTGCCGGTTTCGCAATTCGGAAAATATCTCCGACGCCGTGATAGCAAATGCGATCGGTGGAACAGAAGTTCGCGTGCGTGTTGTAATCAAACGCGCACCAGCCAATGCCGCCGGCGTAACGCTTGTCAGAGGCAAGCTGATTGTGAACGCGCGCGTGTCGCATCGCGTGTTCGGTAACGCGCTCGACATTGTCGTTGCGCTTTGTCGGATACATGTGACCGATAAACTCAGTGTTCAAATACAACGGATGCTTCGGAGGACGCAGCGGTATCTGAAAGTCGTTCATCGTGAAGACGTCTTCAAGACGCTCCGACTCGTAGTTGTACCGAATGCCGCCGGTTTGACGGGAGTCGTCGAGTGAATGCGCCAGTTGATTGGTGCGCGTGTAGAAATCGTGATCGTCACGCGACTCGTTTACTCGAACACCCCAGAGCACGATCGACGGATGATTCCAGTCGCGTCGCACCATGCTCTCAACATAACTCACTGACAGATCCTTCCACTGCTGATCGCCGATGTGTTGCCAGCCCGGAATCTCTTCGAGTACGAGCAGCCCGTATTCGTCACAGGCGTCGAGAAAGTGTGGCGACTGCGGGTAATGCGAGGTGCGCACGATGTTGCACTTGAGCTCTTTCCTGAGAATCCACGCATCACGTTTTTGCACCCGTGCGGGCATCGCCTGGCCGACGAAAGGAAATGTTTGGTGTCGATTCAAGCCACGCAGCTTGAGGTGTTTTCCGTTGAGAAAGAACCCATCGGGAGTGAAACGCGCTTCACGAAACCCCGTGCGGGTTGTGTATTCATCGACACGTCGATCGCCCTCGAATAAGGTCACGCGCACGTCGTAAAGCTTCGGACGATCAATCTCCCACAGTTGGATTAAACCCAGATTTGTGAGTGTTATATCAACATTCGCACTCCGCGCCGGCACGTCTGCGTCTTTCGCATCGAGAACACGTGCGCCGTCCAGTAATTCCACTTTCAATTTCGAAGGCGCTGGCCCGCCATTCTCGAGGAAACAACGCACTTGCAAACGTCGTCCCGAACTCAACACATCGACTGGCTTTGCAAATACGTTTTCGATAAACGTCCCGGGCACGATTCGCAGTTGCACATCGCGATAGATACCGCCAAACGTCAGGTAATCAATCTCACCACCAAACGGCGGTATGTCGTGCCGCTCAGTTGAATCCACTTCAACCGCCAGCACATTGTTACCACGCCAGTTCAAATGCGGCGTCAACTCATACGAGAAAGACGTATACCCGCCGCGATACTCACCGAGTCGATGACCATTGATATGGACCGTCGCAGCGGTCATTACGCCGCCAAAGTCAACAAAGACTCGTTTGCCATTCGCGCCCGCAGGCAACTGGAAATGCCGTCGATAAAGCGACACGAATTGATAGTCTTTATCGTCAAACCCGTGCCACGGCATCATCTTGTTCGTGTGCGGAATCGTCACACGCGCAAAGCGCGCGTCATCAAAACGCAGCGCCGTGCCACCCGGCACATTCTTTTCACTAAACAACCACTTACGATTGAGCGGATAAACTCGCCTGCCGCTCTCTGAACCATCCTGCGCAGCTTTAGTAGTGCGAGTAAACAACGTCAACCCCACCAGACCCACACCACTACTCTTGACGAAGCTTCGTCGATCAATTTTTTTCATATGTGTTTTTGTGCCTTATTGTGGCAGTTTTGGCCCAGCGTAGATTACGGCCAGTTCCGCGAGAGCGGTAGTCTTGTCAGTTCCGAAACCCGAGAGCGATATGAGCTTCAGATATCGCGCCGTGTTGACCCGTGAGAAGCCAACGTATTGCGGCGCAAAGGACGAAAGCAATTCACCGCGCGCGATCTCCGACCAAATCTTTCCATCGTCACTTATCTGAACAGAATATTCACGAATATCACCTTCATGCTCGCGATGATTCTGACGCCCCATCAACACAACGCCCGCCATGGCCACGGGCGCCGGAAAACTTACGGTCATCTCGATCTGCTCGCGCACCGGCGCTTTCTGATCGCCAACCAACATGAACGTCGTCGGATCACCGTCGATTGCCGAACTCGCTGACGCACCATCAACTTCCGCTTTGGCGCCGAGCTTCGCCATGATGCGGTTGTCAAAAAGCAGACCGCGCATCTGGTTACGCGATATTCCGACAGTCGGTTGAAAACAGTCACTCTTCATGTAGGTGAGCAGCGATTTTCGTAGTTGATATAAGACCGGATTGGCAGTCTCCTTCGTTACGTCGATCGCCGAGACCAGCAGTTTGCCGTTACCAACCACGCCTTCAAACAGGAGTCCGAGTTTATAGTTGCGATTCCAATCGTCGATGGCCCACACGACCGGCTCCAATTCAACCGGCAAGCGCTCCATGTTGATCGCGCGCACACCACGAATGATCTCGGCCCACTGCCAGTCAAAATGCGAGGAAGTATAGAACCCCATGAGCATGTGCGACTGTGTCTCGCCCGCCTTCCGGTTGATCGATAGTCCCAACATCCGACCCCACGCCGGCATCATTTGACGATTCCAGAAGATGGGCACGACGTCGAGCGGTGGACTACTCCAATCGAGATCGTTACTACGCGGCGCGAAGAGTACTTTGCCGCCAGTGGCGAGTTTGGCCTGGGCTTCATCCCAGGAATTCGTTACCAGAACGTCAGTCACGCGCGACAAAGGGCACGCTGAACCGAGCGGTGGTTCGTACTTCTGCGGCACACTTAAATCGGGAGTGGGAAAAACCCAGAACTTCCAGCTATTCTCGAAATAAGTCGAGCCACGCACGACGCCGGGACGCGAAATAATCTTGCGCGTAATCGGAGTAAAGAAGCTCGACGGCGCAAGGGTTACCGTGAGCGTGTGTTCGCCTGGTCCAAGCTTCGCGAGATCGACATAAACACCACCGAGCGGAGTGTTTTTTCCGATCGGAATCGTCTTGGCATCCCATTCGCCAACCATGTCGTCGATGTGCCAAACACCTTTTCCGTCTTCCATCGGTTCCGCGCCGTAGTGCGCCACTTCTACCGGGACGTCGAGTCGTTCCGTGTCTGTAAAAACGTATTTATGGAAACGCGCGAGGGGAACGGTGGCGTTACAGAAGTCTTTGAACTCCTCAGGTTTTATATAACCCTTCGTTTCCCAAAACGGATCGAGCAGACCGACGAGTGCCGTTCCCTGTCCGAGATAGTCGTGCAGATCGAGGAGTTGAAAACCGCTGAGTCCGCGCGTTCTCAAATTTGCCTCGATCTCTTCCTTATAAGCCAGGACTTGAAACTCACCCGAAGCTTGTGCGAACTCGCTATTCTTTTCCAACAGCCCGTGCGCTTTCGCTGACTCGCGAAAGATCTCGTAGTTACCCGGTTTCATGTAACCACCGCTGAACTTCTTGATCACCTCGAAATTCGGATACGAACTCCATTGACCAATCTCATGCGAGATCACTGGAATGTTGATGTCTTCGAGCGCAGTTTCATAATCGCCGCCGAACCAGCCTGACTCGCGTCGCACTGCTTTTGGTCCAATACGCTGAATTGCGAGGAAGTCGCTGCCTTCAGTGAGATTCTCGATTTGCCGTTCAGTGTGACCAGTCCCGCGCGTGTACAAACGACGCGGATCTTGCATCCGAAAGTACTTCGTCCAACCTGCTAATACCGGCTGCCAATTCCCTTTTGGCTCGTTACTCGCCGACAACAACATGAATGAAGGATGATTGCCGTAAGCCCTGATCATCCGACCTGTTTCCTGGTAGAGCACTCGCTCCATCGGCGTGTTGGGATTGATCTCATTCCACATGCCCGGTTCAGGTTGCAGATAAAATCCCACCATGTCTGCCGCTTCAAACGCCGCTTCCGGTGGACACCACGAGTGAAATCGCATGTGGTTCAAGCCCCACGCGCGACAGAGTTCGAAGAGTTTCTTCCAGGAAGCAACGTCAGTCGGAGGATAACCGGTTAACGGAAAATCGCCGCCGTGGTGCGTGCCCCTGAAAATGATCGCGCGGCCATTGAGTTGAAACTCTTTTCCTTCGGCCTTGAAATCACGCAGCCCGACATTCAAGTCGAAAGTCTCATCGACGTTATTTCCCTTCAACCAGATACTGAGCGGATACATCTGCGGATGAAATTCATCCCATTTCACTGCCTCCGGACGTATCGGAACCGTGACTTCAGCAGACCCGCCGTTATCATCCCAGGTAATTGGAACAACTCCGATATCAGGCCACACGGCAGTCAAAGTTCCCGATCCACTCAAGCCGGTCTGATTGCCGACGCGGACTTTAATGAGCATCGACCTCTGCGAGAGATTGGGAAATACCTGCACATCGTCGATCCAAACGCGTCCCGTCGTTGACAGTTGAATCTTTCCCGCAATGCCGTTCCAACTGGAAGCGAGGGAATCGGAAACGCTGTGTGCGTCGGGCCGGTACGGCAGGATCATGCGATTGTCCACCCGAATCGTGATCACATGCCGGCCCTGCGAGACAGTGCCGAAGTCAAAGACGTGCGGCGCAACCAAACTCCTGTCCGATCCGATCTTCCTGTTGTCGAGCCAGACAGTTGTTTCCCAGTGGGGCCGCTCGAGTGTTAAGACCACGCGTCGACCAACCCAATTCGACGGGATGTTGAAATCTTTTTGATACCAGGCGACGCCGAGATAATGGCGCGGCGGCTGTGAGAGGAAAGGAACTTTGACGTTCCTCTCGGAGTAGTCCTTGTAATCCTCGCGGAGATACCAGAAGCGATCGTAAAGCGACAAGACCCACGGCGTCTTCGTCGTGATTTCGTCGCCTTGATATTGTGCTTGCAGGATGCCGGGGAGTTTGATGAATTCGGGGAAGCGACGGCTGAACCACTGTTGCGTGACGCCTTCATCAAAACGATCGAGAGCAAAACGCCACTGCCCGCTGAGATCCTGCGGTACTGAGACGTGCGGCTGAACCTGGGCTCGCACCGGCACGAGCCAAACGATCAACAGCAATGTGATGAAGATTACGTGTGCCCTTAGCATGCTAGATCTTATAAATCCGCGTTCATCCTGTAATCCGCGTCTACTTATGTCGATCGAACCACGCCTTCAACTCACCCTCAAGCTTCTTTAGATCCGGTTTCTTTTCCGCAATGTCCAAACTCTCTTTCCACTCTCGATTCAGATCACCGAGTTCAACCGTCGCCCCAACGCGAACGAACAGCGGCAACTGATGCATCTCCGCAGGCACCGTAATCGTCTGTCCACCACGATAGACCTTCGAGGGATCCCACGCATCGCGCCAGCGCTGTCCGGCCGGCAAGTAAACCTGCTGTTCGCGCTTCCCTTTTTCCCAAACGGGCGAGACGAGAAGGTCGCGGCCGTAGAGATACGTCCACCAGTTGGACCATGCCGCTGATGCATTCGGATCGATCAGAAAGAGGGGACGAACGATCGGCATACCCGTCTTCGTCGCCTCCCGCGCGTGCGCGTAACTATAATCGATCAGCCGTTGATGCAAACGCGCATACATGCGCCACATCGCGATTAGGTGCGTGTCGTAATTCGGCTCGCGCGGCAGGTTCCAGAACGCCACGTTGCGTGTTGGACCAACCTCCATGATCGGATTCAGCGCGCCAAATGCGAGCCACCGGCCACACACTTCCTGTTCCAGCAGTTGCTGGTTGTAACCGCAAATATCCGAGCCCCAGTTCGGATAACCCATCACCGCCGAGCGCTGGACGGCGATGATCGAGGCCCGCAATCCTTCCTGCGTGCCGCCAATATCACCACCCCAAAAGACTGCGTAAGGCGAACTACCCGTGTAAGCGGCGCGCGGCATGAGGGCGATATCGTTGCCGCGATACTTCTGCGCGATTTCGTACACCGCTTTCACGTACATAGGTGGGTAGGCGTTCCGATTTTCTCGAATTGTGCGGCCATCAAAAACTTTGTAAGGCCCCGACTCCGGAATGTCCTCTTCAGCGCGATCCATCTTGAAACCTGCGACACCCAGTTTCAGAAGTTTCGCTACACCTTCCTGCCAGTACGCGCGCGCGGCCGGGTTGGTCAGGTCGACCATCGGATAATTGTTGCCGTTTGACGGACGCACCTGGCCCGCCAGTGTATAGCCCTTCGCAAGAGCTTCCTGCATCATCTTTCCCTGAAAGAATGGCGCAATCCAAAGCACCGTCTTGGTGTCGTTACCATCGAGCCACTTCACCATGCGGGCAAAGTGCGGCAGGCGATTCTCATCGATGTCGAAATCGTCGTACCCCCAGGGCTTTCCCGGTCCCCACGGACGATCGATCCAGTAGACACCGTTCGGAATCCCAAAGGCGCGCATCATCAGCACGTCTTCCATGATTTCGGAATTGAATGGGCCAGTGACTGCCGTGCCGTCGTAGTAAGTCGTGCGTTGCGTGTGTTCGTCGCGCCAGCGCCAGGGAGTGTAGATCCACTTCGGCGGTAGAAAGGGTGGCCCAGCGTCGAGAGCGTGCTCGCGAACGAGTGTCGCCGGATCTGATGCGGTGTAAATCTTCAGCTCTAACGACGGGCCCTCAAACTTGATCTGAACGCTCTGCGAACCTGACGCCGCCAGGTCGAATTCTCCCGGCCAGTTTCCCTTAACAAAGACTGCATAACCACGCGACGAGATGTAAAACGGGGCGTAGATCGACGTGGTGGGCTTGATGATCATGTCCACCTTCTGTCCACGCAGATTCATCGCTTCGGTGATGCCGGCGGCCCACGACTTCGCTTGCGGTCCATCAACCACTCGTTCCATCAAGCCGGTGTAATACTCGTCCGGCAATGAGTCGATCGAGAAACCCCAGCCGCTGATACCACTGTCTGAGGGCGCCTTGAAACTGATGTTGAAGTTGTCACGATCTCGTGTGATCGAGGCGGTGATTGCCGGACCGTTCGGCATTTGAGATGTCTTAGTCCAGCCGCGGGCGATCTCGGCAGGTGTGGGTGTGCCAAACTCGTCTTTCGTGGGAAATGTTCGACTGCGGCCGATTTCATAGAACAGGTTGTTGAGTCGAAGCACACGAGAAGATTTTAGTTTCGTGCTCGGCAAGACGAATCTCGTCCCTTCGAAAACTCGCCTTTGCTGTGCGGCAGTCTGAGTCGCTAAAGCAACGACTATTAGCAAACACGTGAATAGTTTGGTTCTCATCATTTTCTTAACCACACATTAATAATGAATCGGTGTAATCTGTGGACACTGTTTTGGACATCTTAATAGCAAATCCGGGCAAAAAAAGTTGACTTCTCGGTGACTTTAGTTTAGAAAAATTTGTCCAGACTACAATTGAAGCTCCCATACCCCGCGACCGCACGTTCACGTTTCCTGGAGGACCAGATCGCATGAGATCGTCGCGAATTATCACCAGCCTGGCGTTATTTCTTTTCATTCTGCTTTCTTTGAATGCGATCGGCAGTACTGCCGAAAAAGGTCTCACGGCGCGGGATGCCCTATTCCCGTCCCTCGTTTCCGAATATCACGGAACGGAAACGGAGTCGTACGTTGCACCAACCTCCGACGAGGGCGGCATCAAAGAGATCATTCCGGCCAAGTACGCGACCCGTTACTTCGCCTGGAAGAAAGACTTTCTCTCAACTCAGGCCGGCAGAGACCAGTGGGACTTATACGCCAACAATCCGCAGTTCACGTTGACCATTACCGTGGCGCGTGACAATGCCGAAGGCGCGGCTACCGGGAAATACCGTTGGGACTCGTCAGGCAAACTCGTGGCAGCGACGATCACCTTGGGTAGTCGTTTAGATAACGGCTATCCCAATCCGATTTACTTCCCGGTGATGAACTCGTTGATGGCGACTGATTCGATTGTTTCGATCAGCGGGAACACGCTCGCTGCGACGAAGATTGCGCACGAGTTTGGTCACGTTATTCGAACTGCGCAGGTCGACGCGCATCTTTACCAACTGCAATCGCAGTTGATCCCGCAGTACAACAAGATCTTTCTCGATAACGGGCGACAGGCCGCGGATCCGAAGCTGTTGGAGATCGCGGAACAGATGGGAGGCACACCCGTCACGATCTGGGAAGATCGCGAGTACTGGGGTGAGACGAACGCGATGTTGTACCTCCGCGATCGCATCACTGAAAACGATTCGCGCTGTTTCCTGTTCAATCGGATCCGGCACAGCGTTGACCTCTACGCGAAACAATACGAGAAACGTTTCTTCGACATCGCCCACGCGAGTCCAACAACGAAGCTCTGCGGGTGGTAGTCCACAGATTACACAGATTTATTCAGCCAGCCTGAGATTCTCTGATCGAACGCTCCAGGATCCATCTGATGGAAATCCTGGGGCGTTCCTGTTTGGTCCGTTCTTCCAACCGCCGGCCATCAAGGCAATCGCATACAACAAACCACCGTTTCCCGGTAAGTAACATGGGAGATTAGGGCGCTGCCAGTTGTGACCGTTCGCCAAATAGCGGTTCTTTTCCGTGTTCATCAGCAGCGCGTCGACCGCGGTGCTCGTTTCACCAAGCCGCGCTGCGGTCATCGCTGTCATCGGATAATCCCAGCCCCACGTCTTGTCCCACTGCCAGCGCTGCATCGTCTCGCGCAACGTGCGTCGCATCGTCTCTATGTCAACGCCGTCGCCCGGCAAAACACCAAACGCTCCGAGCATCGATGGATGATCCCCGTTTCTCTCACTGAACGTCTGCGGACAGTTTTCGTGTGCGAGATAAACGCCGTTCTGCGACGGCAGAGACGAGAGATTACGAAGCACGCGATCCCACTGCGCGTTTCGACCGCGGCCCAATCGCTCGCGCCATTGCTGTGCGACTTTCAGCCCGTACGACCAGTACGAAAGCTCAAACGTCGGATTCCAGGTTTCTGCCGGCGGATGATTCTCCTGCGCCGGAATCACCGGTGGTCCAAGCACATAACGCGACGTGCGCGCGTCAAAGAACGCATAATCAGCCATGAACTCAGCCGACTGAAACACAAGCTCGCGACACTTCTCTAAGGTGCTTCGCCTCGGACGGGCGCGGTAACAAAGTTCGGCATAGAAGATCGGATGCGGCTGTTGCCAGATGAGCAACGGACCGATCGGCGACGGACTGTCGCGTCCTTCTGGTCCAACCATCTTGGGCCAACGCGCGCCGCGATAACCCTGCGAACGCGCCAGTTCCATCGCCCGCGGCAAGATCTTCTGATACCAGCCAAGACTTCTTTCAAACAACGGCAATCGATTCCACAAAGCAAAGTGCGTCGCATGCCACCAGTGCATCTCCAGATGAAACTTTCCGTACCAACTGTTAACAGTCAGCCCGGTTTCCTGAGGCGGCATGCTGCCCGAACACTGAATGGCAGTCAGATATTGTGACAAGACAACTCGTCGCTCGAGTTCAACGGCACGCTTGTCTCGGCTGTGGGCCAGCTCAACCGCCGCGCCCGTCGTCCAGAAACGTTGCCAGCTTCGTGTGTTTGCTGCAATGGTCTGGCGTGCATCCGGCAATCTCCCGCTCGGTTTGTCGCGCGAGAATGCGACGACAAACTCATTGGACGTCAACACCAGCGCGTGACGGCCCACGATCCTCAATTGTCCTTTATACTTAAGCTCGACGTAATACCTATCTTCATCCAACTGCCGAGCGACGAGCGCCCGATCCTTTTCATCCGCGTTAATCCGCGTTACATGTTTTTCCGGCGCGCTCCAGTCGGCCGCTTGCATCGCCGGCGAACCATACGGAAACGCGATGCGAACCGCCAGTTCACGTAAACTCGAATCGATCACGACTGCGAGCAGATCTAATTCAGGATGAACAGCGGTAGTAACCGAAACCTCTTCACCAAACAGCTTGAACTCGCTCTTCAGCACACCGCGCCAGAGATCGAGCTGCTGATTGATGTCTGAAATCGCAGCCACATCGATCTCGACGATCTTGTCTTTCGTCAGACAGAGACCGATCTGGCCCAGGTGAAGTCGATGTGGATTCTCGCGCAACCAGTTAAAGAGCTCGGTCTGACCTTCCGAACTGGTGTTGTAACCAACCTTTCTGCCGTAGGTTTCGTAGAGCTTCGGACGCAATGTCTGAGACTCGAGCGACGATGGCAGCGGTCGCGTGTGCCAACCCCATTGCGACATTGTGCAGAGCGGCATTGCATCGACGTAGGCTCGCGGAAAAGTTTGCAGTCCGGTCACGTCGGCAGTGAATGCGAATTCACCGTTGCCGAGTGAGAGTGGACTTAGCGGATCGATCTTCGTTATTCGCGGATTGTGCCGGGTCACAAGGGCGTAGCGATCGATTGCGGACGATCCGAACGCGCGTGGTGCAAGAGTTCCTGTCGCAAGAAGCGTCCACAGAAAGTCTCTACGTGAAACCATTGTGCTCTATAAAAATCAAGGGCGGCCACGGAGGGCCGCCCCTACAGTACGTACTGAATAATTTATGTGCCTTTTTGTGGCTAAAAAATAAACTTCGCTGCCAACTGTGCACGGCGAGCGTAGTTCAACTGGTTCGACGTCGAGATTGCGCCAAAGCCTCCCGATCCGGCGTTGACCGTTGGTCCGGGGAACAGTGGGTGGTTGAACGCATTAATGAACTCAACCCGCAATTGGATTTTCATCGCCTCACGCAGTTGAATATCCTTGCGCAAGCCAAGGTCGACGTTGTTGATGGGATCGATCCGTACTTCACTGAGGAAGAACGGAAACGTTCTCAAGTGATCGACCGGCGTGGGGCAGTTTGTGGCGGCCGTCAGACCCGCCTGCGAAGCGCCGCAGGTCGGTGTTCCTCCAACCAATGAAACAAACGCTCCCGTATTGAACCAGCGATCGACGGTCTGTTGACTCTTCGGCAGGCTCGGGTCGCCGCCGACGTAGAACAGGTCGTTTGCAAATCTTAGCGGGAACCCAGTCTGGTAAACGTAAGTTCCCTGAAGCTGCCAACCACCAACAATCGCGTTAGCGAGCCGGTTCGCATTCCCAAAGATTTTCTTGCCTCTACCGAACGGCAGTTCCAGGAAGCCGCTCATCGAAAATCGGTTCGGCGTGTCCTGCGGTGATCGCTGTTTGATGGGGTGTTCGTCTGCCGGATTCAAGTATTCAGTAGCTTCGATCCACCGCGACATCGTGTAAGCAAACTGAACTCCGTAATTCTTAGAGAATCTCTTGTCCAGACTGAACTGAGCTGACTGATACCAGCTCTCGCCGTCGTTGACCGTCGTATTGATGTCACCAAAATTCGGGAACGGACGCAGCAACTGTCGTCGCGTTGTGGTGGCGCCGGCGCCTACGAACAGGGCGCTGCCGCTGGTGCATCCCGTGCCGGTTGCGTTGGGATTGTTACAGAAAAACGGATTCGCCACCGTGCCGCCGAGATTCGTACTGTTGGCATTCTGGGCAGCAGTGCGCGAATTATCGAGATTCAGATACTTGTTGGGGAGAGCATTTATATTCCGAGTGATTTCGATGTCGTAGCCCTTGTCGCCGACGTAGGTGGCTTCAAACACCCAGCCATTCCAGAGTTCGCGCTGAACCCCAAATGACCAACGTGCCTGTTTCGCAACCCTCGGGTCCTGATTGAAGAACGAGATGGTCTGGCCCAACGCGGTCTGTCGACCGAGGGAATTGCCACTGGGCTCCGTGATTCCGCTTGGGAATGGATTCGAGATCAAGAACGGGAGCGGCGCTCCATTTGGACCAGTGCTCAATGGCTGAGTGGTGGTTTGAGTGTAACCCGGCTGGATCACGTCACCACGTCGCTCACCAAGAAAACCCTGGAACAGACCAAAGCCACCGCGAATCACGGTCTTGTCGTTGTAGGAATACGCGAAACCTACACGCGGCAGGAATCCGCTCTTCGGCGTGTTATAGAGTCCACTGCCTGTATCTTTACCGGCAAACAACAGACCGCCTTTAGAATTGATCGTCGTCAGCCCGTAGATCGTCTTGAGTGGATCATTCGCATTCAACTTACCCAGTATCGCAGCGAAGTTGGTCTGGGCTGTTCCAGCAAACGGTTGCGTGTAGTCAAAGTCAAAACCGGAAACGCTCTTGTTCTGGCGCTCGGTCAAAGCTTGTTCAAATTCCCAGCGCAAACCGAGATTGAGGGTCAGCTTAGTCGTGAGTTTGTAGTCATCCTGGGCAAAGAAGCCCCAGGTCTTCGAATACTCAGAATAATCTGACGCGCGGACAATCGTCATGGAAGTCGGATAGCCGAGCAGGAATGCAGCAAACGCCTGTAACCCTTCGACGTCAGTGCCCGCCGCACTGCCGATCTTCGTAAAGGTGTTATCGAAGGTAAACTGTCCCGACTGGTTGTTGCTCTTGAAACTATCGTCTTCACGATAGATACGCATCTCACCGCCGAACCGGAACGAGTGCCTCTCTTTGGTCCAATTCAACACCGCGGTCGCAAAATGACTGCTGACTGGTCTGAACTCGTTCGTATGGCCGTTGCCAATCGGCGTACCCGTGCAGTTTCCCCCGCAAGTGAAATCGAAACGCGGGAAGCGACGGACACCTTCGCCAATCGCGTTGTTGAAAGAAGACGGGAAACCGAGCGTCGTCAGGTCCATTCCATATTGACCTTCCGGCGCATCGGGAGCGCGGATGAAGCGATTAAAACCATACCGGAGATTCATTACCGTGTTGGCATTGAACGTGTGAACCGCGTCAACCACCGCCTGCCTGGACTGAAAGACAAATCGATCGCCTACGTAGATTGAATCGGTATAGTTGTTGTACGTGCTCTTTCGGTTGTACCAGCTATAACGACCAAACACCTTGTCTTTCTCACCAATGCTTTGGTCGAGCCGGATGGTGTAGTTGCGATACGGCGGATCGAGAAGCTCAGAAAGTGTCGAGTCTCGAATATTATTGTTCAGCAGGAAGGGGCTCTGCGCTCCGTGTTTTGGTGCGCCCCAATACGCCATCACCGCCTTGGCTACCGGATTGATTCTGAAGCCAGGAATCTTGTTGTCCGTGAACTGGGTGCGATTAGTGACGTTACCGCCGGCGAACGTGCCGGTCAGTGGATCGTAGATTTTGATGACACTGGCATAAGCTGAGAAATCGCCGTTCTTCAGAGCTTCGGTCGGCACCCAGATGTTATTTGCATCGAAGCGCGGTCGCGAGTCGTTAATACTCTCATAAGAGAAGAAGAAGAAGCTCTTGTTCTTGCCGCTGTAGACCTTCGGAATCGTTATTGGACCACCAATACTAAAGCCGGGACGATTCGAGAAGGAGAAGGGCCGGCCCTGTCGCTGTGCATTGCCGAAAAAGTCGTTGGCAGCCCAGCCGCCTGGTTCGAGCCAGTAATAGGCGGTGCCATGAAAGTCGTTCGTGCCGCCTTTCGTAACGATGCTGGTGACGCCGCCCTCGGTGTTGCCGAATTGGGCGTCGTACGTCGCGGTCTGTACTCTGAATTCCTGGGTGGCGTCGCTGGTCGGCACGTAAGAGGCGATGACCTCGTTGGCATTTGCTGTCGCCGTGCTCGGAGCGCCGTCGATCAGGAGGTCGCTGCGAATACCGCGCGCGCCGCCCATCGCGAAGTTCGCGATGTGAGTTGGTTCAAAAGGACGATCCAAGCGAGTGCTGCCAGTGTAGGAGACGCCCGGCGCGAGGTTGATCAGCACATACGGATCGCCGTGAATCGACGGCAGCTCATCTACGCGCTTGCGATCGATTGTCAGACCCAGGTTTGGATCCGAAACTTTGAGTTGCGACGAGTCGGATGTAACCGTGACCGTTTCCTGGACCGTGCCGACATCGAGCGTGATCGTCACCGTGCTCGTCTCATTGATTGCCACTGTGATTTTGTCGAGCACCGCTTTTTTGAATCCGGAGACTTCGACCAGCACCTGATAACTTCCGGGGAGGAGGTATGGTGCGTCGAAGAGCCCCGCATCGTTCGTCGTTACCGTGGTGGTTCCCGCGCGCGCCAGATCAGTGATCTTCACCGAAGCACCGGGCACCGCCGATCCATTCGGGTCCAAAACACGACCGCTGATCTTTCCACGCGACTCCTGCGCAGTCAGGGAAGAGGGCACAAAAAGAATCGCGCTGATCAGGATCAAAGCGCGAACAATAGTCGGGAAGTATTTAACTCGTGAGCTCATTTTTATCTCCTGTTCGACTGAGTTGCGCCGGGCCCGGCGTAACTTATGGCAACGATCTGGTGGCAACGTAGCTAGAGCTAATAACTCTGAGTTCTGACCTCGTGGTTTGACCAATCACCGAATTAGAATTGCTGGGTTAAAACGAATGTGGTTATGAAAACCGTACTAAAGACCGCCTGGAACCGCTTGAATCGCTGGTCCGGCATTTTGTTGCAGGCCCGGCTCAAAGTCAAGCTTTTTCCTTACCAATTTTTTGGATCGAGCAAATCAGGTATTACCAAAATATATTCAGATTTTTCTGTGCAAGGTTTGTTCCGCACTGTCTACAAATTAAAGTGGACTGATTTTCTGAGACGCCGGGCGAGTCGTGGATCGCTACGAGTCCATAATTATGGATTCCACTTTGCTTTTTTGAACTGCCACTTCCGGGATTGGTCAAGCCACTCGGCACGTACTGGCTTGGTTATGCTTATCGTTTACTGGCCGGAGACGCGGACCGCCGGAGGGTTCGCGTAGTCGCTCCACAACTGCTCCAGAAGTTTTGTGTCTGCCGGACCATCAGAAATCACGTAACGATAGCGCAGCACAAACTGCTTGCCCGGATCGATCTCGAAGCGACCCATCTGCGACGGCGCATAGTTGAAGAACGGATCGTCAGGATTGAGTCGCATCGGCGCCGGAGCCCGGAAATTAGACGGATGATCCAGTATCGCAATGCCGACCTGTTTACCATCAACCGGTCCGCCGATGTGACACCAACGGCCACGAGTCGCATTGCCGTCCGCACGAGTCTTACCTTCTGACGTCAAAAAGCTAACCTTCGACTTGTCTTTCCATTCTCGATTTCCGCGCACTCCCATGCCGCCGTATCGATACTCATCCAATATCAACGGGCTCGTCGAAGCGCACTGCTGCGTGGCAACGATGTCGAACAGAAAGTAAGGAGCTTGCGCGCCGCCAAGGCTATAAACCTTGACCTCCCACTCTTCATTGAGCGCAGTCTTCGGCTCGGCGCCCGTCAACGCAACATAATTCTGAAACGAGGTAAACCCGGCATGCACTGGACCACTCCACGTCTTGCCCACTTTCACAAAATCGACTCGTCCAGTACCGTCGCCGACATTCCAGAAATCGGGATGCTTGCCTTCAAACTCTGTCTTGGTCCAGGCAAACCAGATCCCATGATGATGATAATGATCTGACGGATAGTCATCAGTGACGACAGTTCCCTTCGGTGTAAACACCGGGTGAATGTAACCGCCACGTAAAAAGACAGGCTTGATATCGGGCGACGGCAAACTCCCAGGCTCGGCAACAAAGCTGAGCACCTGCTGTCCGCGATCTTTGATCTCCAAACGATTTTGGACCCGCGTCAACTCGACAGCCGAACCGACTTTCGCACCATATCTAAGCTGAAAGCTGATCGACTTACCTGCCTTCAAGTCAGGGAGCACGAACGTCGCCGTTGTCCCATCGAGCTGTAGCGGAATCGAAGCGCCCTGGTCATCAACAAGGTAACCGGTGTCTTCCTTCTTCGACTTAAACGGAAACGAAACGATAGTGTTATGGCGATCCCACTGGCCGGCGCTGACGGTAACAGCAATTTTACGCGATGCCGTGGACGCGCCTGTGCTATTCAACAACAACGCCAGCAACACGGCTGTGAGCACTATCAAATATTTGAATCGTCGCAAGTTCTTTTATCCTTTTGTCTTGTAATTGTCATAGTGTTTTAACCGCGGATGAACGCAGATAAACGCAGATCAGCGTTAATTCGCCTTTATCCGCGGCTAAATGGCTTTTTGCCTATTAAGCGGACTGGTCCAAGTATGCCGGATGGGAGTGGCTGAATCTTGTCCATGTCCTGTGGTTGAAAGCGCTCGCCGTAGCGTAGATTCAACAAGCGATAGTCCGGCAAGGCTCGCCTGGCCATGTAGTTCATCGCCGTGTTCCCGACGACGATGCGGATCCTGTTCTGCCCGGGTCGCAGAAACTTTTTCACTTCAACTGAATACGGCGGACACCAAACCGATCCCGCGAGGGTGTCATTTATAAAAACCACCGCCGCCTCGCGCACCGGACTCTCGAGCCACGCCTGCATTCCATTCCGCAGCGGCTGCGGCGCCAACGGAATTCCGGCTCCGAAATCCAAACGCAACGAACGGCTCTGTTGGAGCAGCGTCGCCGGAATCGTCACATCCTTTTCGTACGTCGCAACTCCCGAGTAATAACGCGTCGTTTCGTCATCAGTCCACGAACGCAACTTATCCCACTGCACTGGCGCCGCCGTTCCGATCGAAACTTTCCAACCAGTGCTCAGATCCATCGGAGTTGTTTCGACCAGAGTCTCCGTTTCAGAGCTCGTCAACATACGTTTGGAAAATACCAGCAGGCGCGACCCATACGGCTCAAGATCGAGTTTGACAGCCTGCGTCTCGAAGCCGCCCCACTCTTTCACGGCTGTTCTCACACTGCCATCGAAGGGATTCCACCACTCCGGTCTCAGTTGCGAAACCCGAAACTTCGCTTCGACTCGCTGCGGGATGTTCAGCGTGTTTACGATGAAGTAGATCTCAGCGTCTTCCGTGCGTCGATGAATGAAAGCCACGTCCGACGGACCACGTACAAACTCAACATCGGGTTGCGCTAGCCGATTCAATGTCTGCCCAAGATCCTTGCTTTCATTCTCAACCAGTTGCGCCGTGGACGCAGTCGACTCGAACAACCCTTTCGTAATATCGGCAATCTGCTGATGATCCTCGAAGGTGGCACGAAAACCCGGCGCCTTTGACGGCGTACGCTTCGTCGCGATTAACACACCCTTCGCGCGCGCAAACTCTTCAAACTTCCGATACGTATCAACCGGAATCGTTTCGACATTCGGCAGCACGATCACCTTGTACTTGTTCTTACCCAACACGAGCGCACCGTTATCGATGCGTCCGACCTGTCGAAAAGAATCGTCGTCGAAGAAGTCAATGTTGTAACCGGCGGCGAAGATAGCCGGCAGTAAATCCGGACCAAGATGTTCGCGCAACACTTCGATCAGATGCGGATTGCCCGGCGACATCTCAGCCCAGGCGTCGTCATTCGGCAGATACACCGCCACATCATTCGCGGGTTGTCCGGCGCGCATCATGAAGCTGACGCGTTGCAAATACCTCGACACGTCGCGCATCACGATCCACCACGGATTCTTGTCGTTGAAGACGCCGGCAGCGTAGAAACGCCAACCCGGATAATCCACTTGCGGCGGTGTGTAGGGCCAGCCATGACCGATCAGTTGATTGATGCCCTGGAGGAAATGAATGTCGGCTTCGACTTTGATGTCGAGTGGCGTCGCGCGAAACGAAGGCGAGTGCAACCACGTCCAGGTTTCCGACGACGTGATGTTCCGGTTGTAAATATGGTTTGCAGACGAGGCCCAGCGAGCGGCGCGTACCACTTTCCACTGGGCTCCCTCGCCCTCCGAGATGTCAGCAAAAGCATTGCTCGAGAGCGCTGCGGAAGGAACGCCGTAGTCCTGAATACGAAACAAGACGCCGTGTCGTTTGGACCACTCCTGCATTGGCGCGAGAAAACGTTCGTTCAGGAGTTCCGTGAGCGTCTTGCCCCAATCGCGGCGCAGAGCTTTTGTTCGATATCCAAAATCGTTAACCAGAAACGGCAACAGCGGTTTGAGATCGTAACCACGACGCCGTTGAAACTCTTCGAGAAAATCACTCGACCAGTCGGCGTTGTAGACTTCGAGGCTGTCGCAAAAAATCGCGTACGGCTTGTTGGCGCCGAACGCAGACATCAAACGGTCGCCGACATTCTTCAGGTAAGCGTCAGTCGCAGCACGGTTCAGATGATCGAGAACGAAGCCTTCACCGCCGACCGCCGGACGTTTGACCTGCATACCCGTCCGGCTAGAGATGTAGAATAGAACTTCGTTTCCGTCTTCAGCATTTTCAGAAAGCTTAACTACGCCATCTCTGGTGGAGGTCAACTCTTTAACACTGTCGGCAGCGAATGATTTGCCGTCGCCGTGGACGAGAAACACAGCGATCAGTTTCTCACCAGCGCCGATCGGAGGTACTTTGACGTACTTGGAATTCGGTTCGATCTTTACGCGTTCGTAGCGCAAGCGAGCGGCGGCGTGCTCGATCGAGACTGATGGACCACCGAAGGGCCAGCCACTTCCGAGTGTTAGATCAAAACGCAGACCGAGTTCTTTGGCTTTGTCGGCCGTAAAGCGTAGAGAGTTGAGAAATTCAGGTGAGAGAAACGGAAAAGTCTTGATGCCTTTCTCCGCATCGTCGAGGGAGAGCGGATAGACGGGTTGCACTTCAAACCCGCCGATGCCGCCTTCCTTCATCAAACGCATTTCGCGCTCGAGTTGCGCATTCTCAACAGCCGGCCCAAACCACCACCAGCGCATCATGATCCGCGCATCATCCGGCGGATCGAGAAATGATCGCTGCAGCACATCGATCTGAGCCGCTGTGTGGGAGCCACAAAGAAGCACCATCAGACACAACCAGACAATTGTTCTTTTTGTGCTTCCTTGTGGCAGATACAAAAGGGCCATTAGAAGAAGATCCTCACGCCGAACTGAATATACCGCGGTTGCGAGAAGGCGGCGTTCAGAGCGCCGAAGTTTGTGTCGTAAGCCTGACGCAAACGATAAAGCTTCAACCCCTGCAGCGTCGTGATGTCAAACGCGTTCGCATTCGTGGTCGCGAAACCTTCCGGAAGTTGGATGTGAAAGAAATCCAACGGGAGCGCACCGCTCGTCAAACGATTATTGGTGATCAGGTTGTTGACCTGGGCCAACGTCGCGGAACGTCCCGAAGCAAAACTGTTCCACGCATTGATATCAGCCTGAGCGAGCAACGCTTCATTCGGCAACCCACCGAAAGCAGGCGGCGTGTTACCGGTATTGGTGTAACGCAAATTCGGGTGGTTGAAGGCGTTGATAAAGTCCACCCTGAAGTTGATCTTCCGCGCGCTGTCTTTGCCGAACGGAAACGGAAAACTCTTCTGCACCGAGAAGTCGAAGTATTCCTGCATCGGAGCGCGAATGTCGAGCGTTCGCGGTGCGTTTCCAAGCGAGCCTTTCGCCGGTCGCATGAACGCCGCCGGATTGATGTAAGGCTCGCAAACATTGCCGACCGAGCAGTTATCGTACGAATAACGCGGATTCAGAATCGGCACACCCGGCACGATATCCGGTCGAATCGATCTGTTTACGCCACCGAGCCGATTGGTGTCCGTGATGATCGGAACATACGGCTGGCCGCCTTGTAGACGAACCAGACCGGAGATGGTCCAACCTCCGACAACTGAATCGACAATCGCCGGTGCGCCATCCAGAAACTGGCGACCTTTGCCAAACGGCATGTCGTAGATGAACGTCGAACTGAAGTTGTGTTTGATGTCGAACGTCGAGATGGCCCGATCACTGGTACGCGGAATGCCATACGAAATCTGCTGGCCCAGGTTTGTCGGTGTCGTCAATGTTCTCACGTCCGGACTCGCATCCGACGCATCGTCAATCGACTTGCCATACGTGTAGTTCGCAGTGAACGTCAAGCCACGCGAGACTCGGCGACGAACGTCGATATAAGCGGCATGCCTGATGCTGTTTGCCGACGGATCGAGAAAACGAAACAGGTTATTAAAACCGAAGAACGGCGAAGTAACACTGTTGCGCTGAATCGTAACCACTGCGCCGAGCAAGTTGCGACGGCCGAGCGGATCGGCAAACGCCGTCTCGGCGTTAATGTTTGCGCTTCGAGTGATTCGACGAAGTTGATGTCTTTGGGATTGATGTTCACGAGCGGCATGTAGAGATGCGTTCCCTTGTTGCCGACGTAAGCCACTTCCACGAGGGTGTTCTTCCACGGCTCAAATTGAATCGATAGGTTCCAGTTCTGACTGGTTGGGACTTTGCCACTGCCTTCAGCATCAACCACAAAGCCAGGCGTGCCGAGACTGTTCAGGAACACGAGTCCATTCGAGTCGGTCCCGAGTGTTGTATCGATCGCGCCACCCGCGATGAAAGGCTGATTGCCCGTCAATCTCACTGGCTGCGTTGGGTCGGCAGTGCCGCCGGCGGTTGATCCGTTTGCGAGCGTTGATACTCCGGTGAACGCGCCGAAATCAGGATTCGGAAGTCGATTTTGACCAGTGAGCGTCGCGTGTGAGATTCCGTAGCCACCGCGAATCACGAGCCCACGATCTTCCGCCCACTTGAAGAGCTTCGGACTCCACGCAAAACCAAATCGTGGTTCGAATCCGAGATAATCAACTGGCGTCAGATAGCGAGATCTTCCTCCACGACCGGCAAACGCAAACGGTGGGAGCAGAACACTCGTCGGCACGGTGGCCGGAATTGGCTGATTAGTCGCCACACCTAAGCCCGTTGCAGTTGCACGTCGTTGTGCATCCGTGAGCGTGACCCTCTGCGAGAGATCCGGACGGAATGAACCCTGCAGATCGTTCTTCTCCGTTCGCGGATATTGAAGTTGATATCGCAATCCAAGGTTCAGAGTGAGATTTGGTCTCGCCTTCCAGTCGTGCTGCACGAAAGCTGCACTGCTCTTCCAGCGATAGTCATAATTAAGAAGCAAGGGACGAACCTGGACCACGTTCGGCACGCCGAGCAACATGCTGGCCAGATTGTTGCCGCCGTTGGCGACACCGGTGCCACGATTATCGCTCGTGTTCACCACGCGAAATTCCCAACGACCACCGGAAGCGCCGAAGAACGGAATCACGTTCAAGCGCGCGTAGCTGAGATCGACACCAAACTTCCAGGTTCTGCTGCCGCGCGTCCAGTAAACGACGTCGTTGATGTTGAATCGTTCTTCGACGTTGAAGTTGTTGGTCGAACCGGAAGAACCGACGTCGGCAAACGCGTTATAACCATTGACCGGATTGCCGTCTCCGCTGATTTGAAAGAGTGGCAGACCGCCTGAAGTTAAGCTCCCGAGACCGAGTTCGGTTGCGAGATTTCGTCCACCCTGAATCGAGAACTCAGGTGAGAAGTCTTCACTGAAAACGCCACGCGTGTAGTTCAAACGAAGATCGTTTACCAGCGTCGGAGAAATTATCTTGTTGTAGGCGACGAGGTATTGCTTGGCGTCGCTGTAAATACCGTTGTTGCCGTTTACGTCGCTGCCAAACCCACGAATTCCGACCGCCGGAGTCTTGGTGTAACGGAAGTTGACGCTGTCGTTATCGGTGAAGCGGTGGTCCAACCGGAAGGTGTAACGCGTTTCGTCCTGCTGCACGAAGCGCTGCACGATGTAGTTTCTGACTAAACCCGCATCGTCGATGAAGTAGTCACCGGCTGCCGGCATAAATTTCAGAACCTCCAGCGCCTTGGGATCGATCATCGACGCCGGAATGCGGTTGCCGGGAAACTGGCAGTATGTCGCGGTGGTGACGCCGTTGACCGTACACGTTTGCGCGAGCGGCACGAGACGATTATTTACCAGATTGAATTGCTGAAAGATGTTAGAAGTGCCAACTGAGGTCAGGTTGAATCGCTGTGCGATCGAAGTCGGCAGCCAACCGCTGCTCGTCCTGACGAGGTTGGTGAAGTCACCGCCACGCTCGGCCGCAGTCGGTAGCAGAGTTGTGACCGACAGGAAGTCGCGGCGCCAGCGTGGTTCGTACGCGAAGAAGAAGAACGTTTTGTTGTGACCATCGTAGAGCGCTGGTCCACCTTCGCCAAAACGCGGCAGGTAAACTGGACCGCCAACCGTGGCCGACACTTGATTATAGCGAAGGTTGTTCGCCGGTCTTGGACCATTGCCGATGCGATACGGGAGCGCGTTTGTCTTCGGATTGCGGTGATACCAGAGCCCAACGCCGTGAAAATCGTTGGTGCCCGATTTGGTGGTGGCGTTGATCACACCGCCTCCGGTCGCGCCAAACTCGGCGGAGTAAGCTGAGCTTTGCACCGTGAACTCCTGCACTGTTTCAGGAGTGAAGCTCACTACTGCGCGCGCGATGCCAACACCGGTGTTGTTCACACCGTCAGCGAGAATTGCAGTACTACCGGCGCGGCCACCGTTGATGTTGAGATTGAAACCCGGCACCGGCTGATCTGAAGTGACGCCGGGGTCTTCACTGCCCGCGTCACCCGAAACGTTTGGCGCCGTCACCGCGAGATCGAGGACGCTGCGATTGTTCAATGGCAACTCGCGTATTTGTCGCTCATTAACTGTTTGAGTCGTAGTCGCTGACTCAGTGTTTATTACCGCCGCCTCAGAACTGATCGTCACCGTTTCGCCGACCGTGCCAGTCTCGAGCGTAATGTTCACCGTAGCGGTCGTGGCTGTGTCGACCTTCACCTTTTCAATGATCGCTTTTTTGAATCCGGTGGCTTCAACCCTGACGCTGTATGTCACTGGATCCAGCGAGGAGCCTGCGTATGTGCCTGACTGCGACGTGGTCAACGTCACAGTTTTTTGAGTGCCCAGATCCGTGATTACGACCGAGGCGCCGGGTACTACAGCGCCATTCGGATCAAAGACGGTCCCACTGATTCCGCCTTTATTGCTCTGGCCAAAAACCGCGACCGAGCAGATCACCGTGAAGACGACAGCTTTAACGAGTCGCATGGTAAACGCTCCTTTCAATACACAGATTCCACAGATTTACAGAGAGATATCTGAGTAATCTGCGGATAGATTGAGACAACTACCTCTTGCCATCGGTTGGACCAGGCCAGTTGTCTGTGCGGAACGGACCGGCGGGGGTACCGGTATCGTTTGTGAGATTCGGATTCCTCGGATTGTTGTTGAATGCGTAACGGACGGCCAGCGGCTGCGACACCTGCGGCGACCAGACTTCCACTCTATTCCGTCCTACGATTTTTGCCTCGGCCCAGTACCACTTGTGATCTGCGCCGGCGATGGCGAAGTCTTCGGGTTTCGTACTATTGCGCAACTTCAAACCCGAGCCGGTTTCAGTGAACGTGACCACGATCTTCGCGCCATCGATCTTTGCGCTCTGAAATATTGGACCAGACTTCAGGATCTTCTGTTTGTAAACATCGGCGAGCGCCCAACGAGCCATGCGCTTGCCGACGTCCAGCTTGTTCTTCGGATGGATATCGCGCGCTTCGCCAATATCGATCGTGACGATCAGTCCCGTGTGCGGCACGGTAGCGGCGGTGAGTCGCTGTGCTTCTCGTACATGACTCCACGGTTCGTCTGCCGGGTCTTGTTTAGCCTCGCGATAGTTCGGCAATTGCACGATGCCGAACGGAAAGTCGCCTGCGCCCCAACGCTCGCGCCACGATTTGATCAATACCGGCAACAGGAGGCCGTACTGTTGCGCGCGCGCTTCGTTTGACTCGCCCTGATACCAGATGGCCCCGCGAATCGAGAAAGGAATGAGCGGCTCGATCATGCCGTCGTAGATCGAGCTCGCGACACGATACTCGCGCAACGCGTCGGGCACTGCAGGCGACGGTCGCGGCACTGCCCCAGCAGCTTTCGCTTTGTCGGCTTCTTCGCGCCACTGCCGGATCGCTTCGTCGTATTGCACTTTGACTCGCGGCCGCTCTTCGTCCCAGATCTTTTTGCGATCGACTGTGGGTTTGAGATCGGGAGTCGCGAGCAGGTATTCAACCGGCGTCCATGCTTCAGCCTGCGAACCTCCGTAAGAGGAGTTGATCAGACCAACCGGAACGTTTAGCTCTTTTTGCAGCTCAACACCGAAGTAATATCCGGCGGCTGAAAACTCCTTCACGGATTCGGGAGTGCAGGACCTCCAAACGCCGAGCGGCGGCTGTGCATGTTTGAAGGCAACCTGACGACTGACGTTGAACAGGCGAAGTGTCGGATGATTTGCGCCAGCGATTGCTCCCGCCCCGTTTTCAGTCTCACTGAGCAGTCGCTGCATGTTCGACTGACCGGCGACGAGCCAAACCTCACCGACGAGAACGTCTTTTAACTCGATCCGATTGCGACCCTCGATGATTAAGACCGACGGAATTGTTGTCGCCTTCAAGCGTTGCAACCGAATCATCCAATGACCATCGGCATCGGCCGTAGTGTTCCTGACCTGTCCATTGAAACTAACGCGTACCGCTTCACCCGGCTCGGCCTTGCCCCAGATCGGCGCCGCGTGGTCACGTTGCAGCACCATGCCGCTGCTGATCACATCAGGCAGCGTGACGTTCGCCTGCGCCGCCGTAGCGAACGCCAAAACTAGAATCACAACACTCAGTCTCATAATCCATCCGTCATCCGTGTAATCTGTGGTTTAACTTCCACTGCGAACACATATGTCGACCCGAGCATATTCGACCGAAACACGATCCACTTCTGGTCGGGCGTGAACGTCACATTCGGCTCGAGACCGTAGTCGTGCTTCGCCAGATTTACTAGCCTCTCCGTCTTGAAACCTTTACCTGCCGGCCGAAACAGATAGATCCACTGCCCGTTCCCCGGTGCGGCCACACTGTTTGGACCACCACCATCGCCCGCGAACAACTGCCCATCCGGCGACACGTTGAAGTGCACCGACCACTCCGCACGCGGCACGCTGTAACGAGTTGTCTTACCGGTCTTCACATTCACACCTGCCAGCCAGAAAACCTGGCTCTTCGGCGTTTGCAGGTCGTACCAGATCATGTTGTGTGGTCCAAAGAATTCATGACCGGCAATCTCCATGTCCATCGTGCGCTTGTGCATCAGGCGCGGCTTGCCTTCGTCGATGCGAATGGACCAGATGCGATCGACTTTGTGCCAAGGGCCTTCGTGGCAATACATCATCAACTTCGGATCGCTCGGTGAAAACTGGACGTGATTGAGCCAGTCGGTACTGTGATAGAACGACTTCATCTCGCCGGTCTTGACGTTCACGGTGTAGAGCGCCATCGGCAGCCTCGCCGCGAGCCGACGCTCCATCATTTCGCCTTTGCCGGGATAGTTATCGCCGGGTTTTCCCGGAGCCGGCGGACTCGGATTGGTGAATGTCTGACCACCTTCTGTGTAGCTGCCGCCAAGTAGTGTCTCGTCGGCATTGAGTCCGAATCCCGATCCGGTACGCAGCTCTGCGTGTTTTAGAATCAAACGTGTTTCGCGCGTGTCGAGATTGGTTGCGTAGATGGAGTCGCCCTTGAAGTAGAAAGCCTTCCGCGTCTTTGGTCCAACGATCAGACTGCCGACACGACCTTCGACCAGCAACTCACTCTTTCCGGTCTTGAAGTTGTAAGTGTAAAGACCCGTCGGACTCGTGAAGACCATCTTGTCGCCTGATGCCGTATACGGGTTCTGGTGAAAGTAGAGACTCTGGCTGCCGGGTTCATCAGTAAGTCGAACAACGCGATGGCCGGTGTCAGGATCGATCCATTCTTTGGGCGGCTGTTGTGCCGATATTTGAAACGCGCAAGCAGCGATTGCCAACACTACTCCAACAACTCTCATAGCAGAGCTCCAATTTAAATAATCTGTGTAATCTGTGGATTACTGCGTGGTGTATCCGCCGTCGACCATCAAATGCGTACCCGTAATGAACGAGGCCTCGTCAGAAGCGAGGAACAAAATCGGATACGCGACTTCGCGTGGATCACCAACACGGTTCAGCAGGTGTTTGGGGGCCTCAGTCGCAATAAAATCTTCTTTCGACATTCCCACCAGAGTCATATGATTTTCTGTGGCACGCGTCATGATCGTGCCCGGGCAAACACAGTTGACTCGAATGTTGTAAGGCGCAAGGTCCAGCGCCATGTTCCGGGTCATTTGCAAAATCGCAGCCTTTGTCGCGCTGTAGGTGATGAACGATGGCTGCGCGACAAAACTCGAAATCGATCCGAGATTCACGATCGCGCCGCCACCCGACTGCTTCATGTACTCAGACGCATACTTACTCATGAGCGCTGTGCCAACCATGTTGACGCTCAGCGAACGGTGCCAATCATCGACCGTGGCTTCGAGACCCTTGAGAATAAAGATCGCCGCGTTGTTGATGAGGATGTCGATTCGCCCAAACGCGCGCACTGCTTCGTCACAAACGCGACGACAATCATCTTCACTCGATATATCCGTCTCAACAAAAAGCGCCTCCAGCCCTTCACACTCGGGCAGCCATGGGTTTGCCACCACAACCTTTGCGCCTTCTTCGGCAAACAACTCCGCCGTCGCCCGTCCAATACCAACGGCGCCACCAGTCACAATAGCCACTTTATCCTTCAGTCTTTCTTGTGCTCTTTGCGCCTTTTTGTGGCTAAATTCGTTTTGAGGCATCTGGTTCATACAAGGGAATGAAAATATCTGTCTCGCGCTTGATGCGTTTGGTTGTTATGTAGTACTCCTCGAGACTTTCCTGAATGCCGAGTGGCTCGCCGTCGTCGATGTTTCCAAACTTGAACACGCAATCGGAGAACCCGACGCGGCCCTTCTCAGTCTCGACGACGTAACACATCGACGAGCGATGATGGACTCCGGCCCAGAAGCAGCGAATTCCCGGCAGCACTTCGTCTTCATCTTCAAGCAGCCGCACCTTCTCGTGGCCTTCGATCATCAGGTACTGCAACGTCTCATTCGAAATGCGAAACTCGCGCGGCACGTGCATCGGAAACTTCTCGGCGTGAAAGTCTTCAATCCAGCCGCGCTTTGAAATGCAGACCTGGGCATTTTTGAAGAGTTGAATATTGGCAGTCGCGTAGATTTGCAAAGGCGTCACGAGCACGTGGTCAACATCTTCCGGTTTAATACCGATCGCGGCGAGGGCGTTAATCGGTCGCTCGCTTTCTTCGCGGACGAGTTTGCCACGTTCACCAAAACCACTGCTCCAACGCTGGTTCAACTCAGTCAGATCCGCCGGTGGTCCAGTGTTGATGATCGCGGTCTTACCATGACCCTGAATCACCACCATCCAGAAATAGAGTTGCACCCAATCATTCCAATGACTCATCCAGTAGACTTCCGGCCCCGCCACCTCGCATTGGCCCATCTTGAGCAATTGGATCTGATATGTCATCGCAGTTAGTAAGTGGCTCGGCCGCCGGTCATGTCGAATGTAAATCCGGTGGTGAAGGCTGTTTCGCGCGATACGATGAACGCCGCCATGTGTGCAATCTCGTCGAGCGTGCCACAACGTTTTAAGGGAATCTTGTCGGTCATGTACTTCACTTGCGCTTCCGGCATGGCGTCGACCATCGGAGTTTGAATCACTGCCGGCGCGAGCGCGTTAACCGTGATGCCATTTTCCGCGTATTCCTTTCCCTGCACCTTCGTCATGCCGATCACCGCGGCCTTCGACGCCGAGTACGCAAGCATTCCAGCGTTACCTTCTTTCCCCGCGATCGACGCAATGTGGAGGATGCGCCCGTAACTCTGCTTCAACATCCAGGGCAACACAGCACGCGAGGTAAAGAACGACGCCATGAAATTCACATCGAAAACGAAGCGCAGATTGTTGGTATCGACTTCATGACTCTTGATGTTCGTAGCGCCAGTCACGCCGGCGCTGTTGACGAGGATGTCGATACGTCCAAACCGTTCTGCGATTTGGTTCACAACATTCGCGACCTGATCTTCTTTCGTCAGATCGATTGCAAACGAAACCGGAAGGCTGGCCTCATTTAGATCGAGCGCCACCACGTGTGCGCCTTCAGCATGTAATTTCTTTGCGATCGCCAACCCCAGGCCCGACGCCGCACCGGTCACAATCGCTACTTGTTCACTAAATCCGTTCATAAATCCGTGTTATCCGTGGCTAATAAGGTCTAATCAACTCGAGACTGTCATTCAACTCAACACCCCAACCCGGCTTCTCCGATAACTCAACCACGCCGTCCTGCGGCATCGGCTCACACATGAACAACTCTCCAAACAACGGCACGAGACGATCGGCCTGCGGACTCATCACCAGAAACTCCGCAATCGGACAATTCGTGAACGCATACTGCAAGTGATACGAAAACACACTCGACCCATGCGGTACGACCGGAATGTCATAAGCCGCCGCCATCGCCACGATCCGTCTCGCTTCAGTGAGACCGCCAACCCAGTTGATGTCAGGCTGCAGGATGTCGGCACACTTGCGCGCGATCAGTTCGCGAAAACCATAACGCGTATATTCATGCTCGCCCGTCGTCACGAGACAAATGCCGGTGAGCGCCGACTTCAACTCGGCGTAACCATCAAAGTCGTCGGGTGGGAGACACTCTTCGATCCAGTGCAGATCATAAGGCACGAGCGCCTTCGCTAACTTGATCGCGTAAGGAACAGTCAACGCCATGTAACAATCGAGTCGCAGTGGAAAGTCAGGCCCGACCTGCTCGCGCGCTTCGGCCATCACGCTGATATTTTTCTTGAGACCTTCAGTGCCGTCTGCTGGTCCATAACGACAGGGAATCTTCGCGCCGTTGAATCCCCAACGTTTCGCGAGATCGGGTCGCGATGTCGTTGCATAAACCGGCAACTTATCCTTCGTCTTGCCGCCAATCAACGCATAAACAGGTTCTTCGCGTAGACGACCGAGACAATCCCAGATGGCAAGATCGACGGCGCTGATTGCCTGAACCGTCAGACCTTTGCGTCCATACGGCATTGTCGCGCGCCACATCTGATCCCAGATGAGTTCGACGTTTCTCGGATCCTGTCCTTCGACAAAACGTTTGAGGTGTTTCTCGATGATGTAGCAAGCCGGCTCGCCGCCGATACTGCAGCCGATGCCGATCGTGCCGTCCGCGAGTTCGACCTGGACCACGACGGTGCCGAGCGCGTTGATACCCCAACTGGTCCGCTGCGCCTTGTACTCCTCGTACACGGACATCGGATTGGCAATCGGCAGATCAATGATCCAGTGATTGCCCTGCTGGTTGTGATAGTCTGCGCCCATTTCACTGGACGCGATCACATACGCACGCACCTCTCGAATCTTTGCCTGCTTCATAAATTAGCCACAAAAAGGCACAAAATTCTCAAAAGTCGAATCCGTCGATATTGTCCTTGTTAAAGATGAAGGGCGCGCCGAGGCGCACTTCATCGTTTACTACTTGAACGGTTCCCAATCTACCGGCTTTCAACGCACTGTCACCGCGCTTGAGTGTGCCGCTGCCGAGCGCGTAGGCGGCTTGCACTGTCAGGTAACCGAGATCGACAGTATTCCAGAGCACCACACTCTCGACAACACCCGACTTCACGTATGGCTTGTTCATGTTTGGCAACGATAGCCCTGTAACTTTCACGTCGGTGCGTCCAGCCTGTTTCACAGCTTCGGCGGCGCCGGGCACAGCCGGAGCAGCGATCGCCATGATGACCTTCACGTTGGGATAGACTTTCAAAATCGTCTGCGTCTCGGCAAACGCTCGATCGCGATCGCCTTCGCTCGGCTGAATCGTCACCAGTTTCAGATCCGGATACTTCTCGGCGAGTCGCGCTCGAATGTTTTTGATCCACTCGTTTTGATTTGCCGCACTTAACGAAGCCGTGACGATGGCAAACTCACCGCGGCCATTCATCATTCGCGCTACTTCGTCGCTGAGGGTATAACCGATTCCCTGCGGCGTCGCCTGGTTGATCAGAAAATCGCGCGCGTCTTTTTCAGAGTCGGCATCCCAGGTGATTACTTTGATTCCCTTTTCACGCGCCTTGCGCAGCACCGTGGAGATGCCCGCCTGGTTCTCCACGCTGACCGCAATCACGTCGACACCCTTCGTGATCCATGCTTCGACAACTTCGTTCTGCTTGGCCGGATCGAGATCGGTTGGACCATCCCACAAAAGATCGACATTCAACTCTCGCGCCGCTTCCTCCGCGCCTTTACGACAACTCGCGAAGTAAGGATCACCCTTCGCTTTCGGCATCATCGCCACCGTCAGCCTCTTATTCTCAGACGCCAACGATGCAACCGGGACGATCAACCCGGCACTTTGTCTTAGCGAACGAACGAGCAGCCAGTTACTACCGGCCACCAGCAACGCAGCCAGGAGAATGACGGCGCTTAGAATCGCCACCTGCGAGTTCTTCACATCAAGCTCCTCAGTGATCTCTTCTTTGCGAACATGTGGTCCAAACAGATTTATGCGATTGAGTGCTACTGTCAACAGCAGCAACACACCGGTCAGTATTCCCGCGAGCTCGGCAGGCTGTCCACTCAGTCGCAGCCCGTTTTGTAAAACGACAATCGCGAACAGACCGAGCACTGTTCCCAGTACCGAGCCGCGTCCACCAAAGATCGATGTTCCACCCAGCACCACCGCCGCAATCGCCATCAACTCGAATCCCGTGCCGGCGTCAGACTTTGCCTGGCCGAGATGCGCGACGTAAATCACTGCCGAGACACTCGCCGCCAGTCCGGAAAACAAGTAGACGACAAACAGTTTGCGGCCAACGTCGATACCGGCGTAACGGGTTCCGTCGGGTGAATGACCAATCGCGTAAAGACTGCGACCAAAAGCTGTGCGATGCAGCGCCCACGCACATCCGGCAACAGCGATCACCAGCGCGATCAGTTGCGTCGGAATAACGCCGCCGATGTACCCCTGGCCCAGAAACAGAAATCCAGGCGCAAAACCGGAATAATTTTCGATCCCACGCGTGATACCTTCAGCAACTCCGCGAAAGAGCGAGAACATCGCGAGCGTGACAATCAACGGCGGCAGGTTGAAGCGAGCAATCAGCGCTCCGTTAAGCGCTCCACCAATCAATCCCAAAAGCACAGCAATTCCCGCAGCGACTGCAATCGGTAGATGTGCATCACGCCAGAGAGCGCCGAGCACAACCGCGACCAGCCCCATCATCGATCCGACAGAGAGGTCGATGCCGCCGGTGATGATTACGAGCGTCAGTGCCAGTGCGAGTAATCCGACCTCAACACTCAGCCGCGTGATCTCGAACGCATTTGCAGTCGTGAAGAAGTTGTCACCCGTAATCGCGAAGACAACGATTTCAAAGAACAGGACGAGCAGCAGCACCCACTCGTGATTGGGAAACACCCGCGTGGGCCATGACGCAACTAATTTCAGGTCACTCAAGAAAGGGTTCCAGGCAAGGGCGGCCACGGAGGACCGCCCCTACAGTACGCTCCGAGGTTTCAAAATAATCGCAAAGGGCAACATGCTACGCGGAACGTACTGTAGGGGCGGCCCTCCGTGGCCGCCCCTGCGTTAGACGCCCCAGCGCTACATCCGACATAACCGCAGCAAGAATCACCGCGCCCTGAATTGCCTTTTCCCAAAATGGATTGATACCGAGAAAGGTGAGCGCCGTGCCGATCGTTCCGAGCAATGCAACACCAATCAACGTGCCGGCGAGACGGCCGCGTCCACCTGTAATGGCGGTACCGCCAACCACTACCGCCGCAATCGCTTTCAATTCCAACCCCATGCCTGCGTTACTCGGCACAATCGAGAATCGTGTTGCGTTTAGGACCGCAGCAAGTCCAACGAGCGCGCCGGTCAACGCAAATGCGCCAAACACAACTTTGCGCGGATCGATCCCGGCCAACCGCGCCGCTTCAGCGTCGGACCCAACGGCGTAAAACGATCTGCCACCCGAGACATTGCTTAACATCCATGCAAAGGCAATGAACACGAGGGCTGTAATCGCCAGCAGGCTCAACTCGCCCGACGTCTGGCCCAATCCAACCCATTGAAAGTTTGCCGGCAGATCCTGAACCCACGCACCTTCCGTGGCCCAACGCAATCCATCGCGCCATGCCACCATCAACGCGAGCGTCACTACGATCGACGGCATGCGCAACCACGCCACCAGTGAGCCAGCGACGGCACCCATCGCCACTCCTGCGAGCATCACGCACGGAAGCACCAAAACGATCGGCATCCCGTGCTTTGCAAGTGCGCCGGTGAGATATGTACAAACAGCAAACTGCGACCCAACCGAGATATCAATTTCGCCGCTGATGATCACCATCGTCATCCCGATCGCCACGAGCAACACCGCGGCATTATTCATGGCGAGGTCGCGCACATTCCCGACACTCAAAAACGTCGGCGCCACAACTCCAACAACAATCACGAGCACCGCAAACGCCAACGCGGCGGACAACTCTCGCTTATATCTCTCCATTTGTGCTTTTGTGCCTTTTGTGGCTAAGCTGCTTCGTGGCCTACCGCTAACGACATGATCGCTTCCTGTGTGGCTTCTCCCCTATTCAACATCCCCGCGATCGTCCCTTCACGCAACACAGCAACGCGATCGCTCATCCCAAGTATCTCCGGCAGCTCAGACGAGATCATTAAGATCGCCACGCCCTGCTCAGCCAGTTCACCCATCAACGCATGAATCTCCGCCTTGGCGCCGACGTCAATTCCCTGTGTTGGTTCGTCGAGAATCAACACTGACGGCTCAATCTCCAACCAGCGACCGAGCGCAACTTTTTGTTGATTCCCGCCAGACAGTGTGCCGACATTTGCAAACACTGCCGGTGTCTTGATTCCGAGACGCCGCACAGAACGCGCGGCCGTTTCTCTTTCCTTTTCAGTATCGAGGGACCAATGCTTCGAAAACTTCTGCAACGACGAGAGGGTGAGATTCGCGCTGATCGGCATATCAAGGACAACACCATGACGGCGTCGATCTTCAGGCAGATAAGCAATGCCTCGACTAATCGCTGCAAGCGGTGTAGCGATTCGGGCGCGCTCACCACGAAGTCTGATCTCACCGGACGTCGCGGGATCGAGACCGAAGATCGTACGCGCCAGTTCGGTGCGTCCGGCTCCGACCAGTCCTGCGAGCCCGACTATCTCACCAGCGCGTACCTCGAGGTTGATACCGTTGATACCGTTTGCAGTGCAACCAATGCCGCGTAACTCGAGCACAACATCGCCGAGTGGCACCTTGCGCTTCGGAAAGACAGACGAGAGTTCGCGGCCAACCATCAAACTGATCAGTTCGCGCACACTGAGATCCGGCATCGGTCGCGTCGCAACCACTTCACCATCACACAAGACAGTCACGCGATCGGCAACAACTGACAACTCCTCAAGACGATGCGAGATGTAGATGATCCCCACACCCGAGTCGCGCAGGTTGCGGATCACGCGATAGAGGTTTTGCACCTCTGCTTCGGCTAGCGACGCTGTCGGCTCGTCCATGATTAAGATTTTGGCATTCGCACCCAGCGCACGGGCGATCTCGACCAGTTGCTGCTCGGGCATGGTGAGTGTCGCTACAGTGCTATCCGGATCTATATTGGCGGCTGTCTGCTTCAGTAATTCCACCGCGCGCGCGCGTCTCTGCTTCCAGTTTACGCGTGACCATGGATTTGTTTTTTCGAGTCCGAGCGCGATGTTCTCGACGACGCTCAGATCGGGGAACAGAGCCGGTTGTTGATAGATCGCAGCGACACCAAATGATTTAGCGATCGACGGCGAGTTGGTCTTCACCGCAACGCCATCGAACTCCAGATGACCACTATCGGGAACCACCGCGCCGGTGATGATCTTGATCAGCGTGGACTTCCCGGCGCCATTCTCACCGACGAGCGCATGCACCTCGCCCGCCCGCAGCTCGAACGAAACATTCCGCAGTGCCTGCACACCTTCGTAGGCCTTCGAAATGTTCACAGTGCGAAGAATCATTTGTTTGCCAGCAGAGTTTCTACAAGATTGCAAGATGAACAGGATTTACAAGATATCTTGTTAATCTTGAAAATCCTGTAATCCTGTCTAACCTTCCTCGGGGAACAGCAGCAGCACCATATCGTCTTTCCACGTCGACAGATACTCGGTGAACATTTGTCGCAACTCTGCCGCAGACATCGTCGCCAGCGCTTCAACCACACGTGCGTGCATCGACGCACTCTCGACATAAGACTTCTGCTGTCTGCTCGTCTTCATCACAAAAAATGCAAAGAGCGGCACGACCAATCGCTCGAGCGCATCGACAAGGTATGGATTGTCCGAGAGACTCCAGATCTTCCGGTGAAACGCGAGATCGCAATCGTAGAACTGCGGCAAGTCGAGATTCTTCGCCGCCTCTTCCATGCGACTTATCGTTTGCCGCAAAAACACGAGGTCAGCCTCAGTCGTGTGCTCCTTGGCCCACTCGATCGCCACCGCTTCAAGTTCAACTCGGAGGGCAAAAATGCGGCGCACATCAGCCGGCGACAACTTCGTAACGGTCGTCCCTTTGTACGGCGTTCGTTGGACGAATCCCTGGTGTTCGAGTTCGATGAGGGCTTCGCGGATTAGAGGAACACCCGCGCCGAGTTGCTGCGCGATCTTGCTCTCCACAATCGAGGCGCCTGGCTCGATCGTGCCGGAGAGTATCGCCTGCTTCATGGCTCTAACTACCTGATCCCTTTTTGAGATCGGTTGGATGAGTTCCAGCATATGCCGTCCTCCATAATGCGTGCGGCTATTTATTCTTCATGAAACGCTTTGAGTCAATGACTTCGCGGCGATGTTCCGGGCCGGTGAGGCTGAGAACCGTGTGGTTCACAGTTACCAGGAACTCAGAATGACATCCTTTGAAACGACCAGTCAGCGGGCGCTCATCCATGTATTCGACAATATCGTCACGAACGAGGTTCCAAAACTGGCGTGGCGAGATCCAGACACTACGCTCGTGACACACCACTTTTGCGGAATGTTTGCTGGTGCTGGGCAGACGAATACCTCCAAAAACTTCGCCCTGAGCGGGAATCTCCGATGTGGAGCAGCTTATTTAATAAAGGACGGGCGCAGTATACACCGATCTCAGAAGATTACAAGATCCTATTATGATCTTAATCCGTCAAAAATCCGTGCAATCTGTGGCTAAGAAACCTGAGTCTTCTCGATCTGAAGCCGAGTTTGTTTGTCAGCCGAACTATTTCCAGTAAGAATCGCCACCGCCGAGGATTTTGCCTTTTCCGGGCCACAACGCACCGGACTTCCCGTTCTGACTGCCGAACAAAACTCGGCGATCTCGTTCTTGTAGGAAATTCCCTTGTCCTGAATTCCAACCGGACCATCAACTGTTCGCGCGGTCGAGTCGGCCGCCTGCGTCGACGATGCATCCGCAACCGGCCCGCTCTGTTTTGAAACCTCGACGCGCGTGTTGGAATTCTCTCCTTCATGGAAAAGAAACGCGTCGAACTCGCGCGACATGATCAGGGTTCCCTTCGTCCCCATGAACATCTCGTAGTTCGCCTCAAACGCATTCGACTGGATCGATGAGAACGTGGCGGTGCGTCCACCCGGAAAATCAAACGTGGCATAGACGTGATCGGAAACTTCTCGTCCGTCTTTGAAGCGATAAGTTCCGCCAGTGCAATAGACGGCTTCAGGCGCAGAATCGAGAAACCAACTGGTCGCGTTCAATTGATGACTGCCGAGTTCGCACAACAAACCTTCCGAGTACTTCCGGTACATGCGCCAGTTCAGTAAATGCTCCCAATCCGGATAACCCCAACGACTCGGATCGAAATTCGGCGCCGGAGCCTCTTCATTTTTTCGCCAGGTTGAGTTGCGATGCCACTGTAAGCGCGCGTGGAAAACGTCGCCGAGCAAGCCCTGCTTGATGATGTTTGTGTAAGCCGCCTGGTAGACCGGGTTGTAATAGCGCTGGTAACCGATCTCGAGGACACGTTTGTTTTTGTTCGCCGCGTCGATCATCGACTGGCACTCGGCCGCACTCTTCGCCATCATCTTTTCGCAGAGCACATGCTTACCAGCGTTGAGCGAAGCGACAGCGATCTCCGCGTGTGTCCACAGCGGCGTGGCGATGTGTACTGCTTCGAGATCTTCTTTCTGTAACATCTGCTGCCAGTCGTCATACTCGTTGGGCTTGGGCCAACCCTTCTCAGTCATCATCTGGACCATCGCCGCACGCCGTTTCGGATTCACATCGCAAAGCGCTTTCAGGTCACAAAACTCACGCTGGTACTGATTGAGCAGTCCGCGGCCCATGTCGCCCGTGCCGACCAGGGCGATCTTCACTGGTCCACCGCGCACGGGACCGCGCGTCAACGCGGCTGCGCCAAGCGCGACGAGGGCAGGCGCACCCGCAACCGCCTTCAGAAAGTTGCGACGACCGATCTTTCGTTGCTCTTCAGTTAGATTCATTTGCGATGTATCTCCTGCGTCTCAGAAACAAATCGAGCCCGGCGATTCCGCCCGTATCAAACATCAGCAACACGGCCACCGCGGCAGCTTCGATCAGCGTCTTGTTGACGATCAGATAGGCGCCTTCGGCATTGGGTTGTGGTAAACCGAGTGTCGGGACGTAGAGCAGATAGAATAGAGACAACATTGCGAGGGCGAGCCAGAGGCCAACGCGTGTGAAGAGACCAAGAATCAGACTCACGCCGATCACAAGCAGCACCACTTTGACGCCGCGATCCAGCCACATGGTCCAACCGGCGTTTACCAGACGTCGAAAAATACCGGCGAGCGGTCCGCTTGCGCCTTGCAGGTAACCGGCGGAAGTCCACGGTGTTAATGGACCACCACCGCGACTCCAGGCCGGCGACATGATCTTGAAGTACGCTTCGTAGAGGAAGTGCCAGCCAATCAGCGTGCGCAGAACGATCAGCGCGAAGCCCTGTGCCGTAGTGAATGTGCTTTCTTGTGGCTTCAAAATAGTTCGACGACGCAGTTTTTGTTGTTGCCGATCACGATCGGACGCTGCGCATTTGTCTCCAACATGATCGCCAGCACGTCTTGATGTTTTTCACAGTAATGCTCAGTTAATTGTCTTCCACCAACAAAGAAGGCAGTCGCGAGGGCGTCGCTGAGTGCCGCCGAATCAGCAATAACCGTCACGCTGCTGACATTCTCTGCCGGCCACCCGGTTCGCGAATCGATGATGTGACCGAACCGGCGTCCTCCATGATTGAAGAACTGCTCTTCAGTCCCACTCGTCGACATCGCGCAATCGTGCAATCGTACACTCGCCAACCGTTTCTGTTTTGAACGCGGATGACGAACACCAACCAGCCACGCCCGCTCCGCTCCCGTCGCTAGAAAACTACTCGCGCCGGCACTCAGCAAAGCCGGCTCATTCGCCTTCCGGAAGTGTTCACTCACGACGTCGAGCGCATATCCTTTACCGATGCTGCCGAGATTTATCTCAACACCTGGCTGCTTGAACGCAACAGTCGTCAAGGCTTCATCGAGCACAAGCTTGTCACTACCGACGGTTGCCCTCGCTCTCTCAATCTCATCGTTGGACGGCAGTCGCCCTTCCCTTTTCAAGAACCCCCAGCAACGCGTCAGTGGTCCACTCGTGACGTCGAAAGCACCTTCCGTTTCCGCGTGCAACTTCCTGCACAACGAAAGAAGATCGAATAACGAGCGATCGACGCGAACAGCCTCGGTTGCAGCATCGCGGTTGATCTCGCTGACAGCGCTCTCTGCTTTGAAGATCGATAACTGTCTTTCAATCTCTTCAACCTGGTCCAGTGCGTTGCTCGCGATCGACACCCCGCACTCCGTTGACTGATGCAGCGTCACCTCGACTCGGCAGGCCATCGCCGTGCGGTTGACATGCAACCAATACTCTTCGCCTGCTGCCACGCGCGATTGACGCAAACTTAGAAATGCACGTCTCGTTGCCTGAAGCATCGTTAACTCGTCTATGCGCGCGCGGCGGACTTTATCGCCTTCAACGACACGCCGTCTTCTGACTTTCGGTAAAACTCGTCGAGCGGATAACAACCCGAGGGCAATCCTTTGCGCGGCGCGGTGGTGCAGTCGCTGAACGTGCGACAGATCTTTTTGTGTTGCAGTCCGCGTCCACTCAACACATCGAGTAGCAGATCCGGATACGAGAGCACCATCCGTCCCAATCCGATCGAATCGACCCAACCTTGCCGCACCGCCGCCTGCGCCACGTTTGGCAGATACTCCTGCAAGTAGCTGTAGCCGGTGCCGACAAGCACAAGTTCGGGAAACTCTTTCTTCAGCGCGCGCGTCACTTCGATCTGTCGCGCCACGCCGACGAGCGGATCTTCCGGTGGTTGATACCCGTCAGACGGCGGATACAACGCCGGACGCTGAATGTGCGGATTGTAATAAGGACTGCCGGCGGAAATGTTGACCAGATAGATTCCGAGTTCGCGCAGGAGCGAGAGAAATCGTCGCGGCTCAGTTAGATCGTATTGCCGCGGATCATCTCTGTCGACGCCGAAGCCCCATTGATACGGCAGCGCTGTCTCTTCGGGAATGCCTGGTCCAGTTTTGCCGCCGGTTGCTTTTGACGCGTCGGAACGGAAAGCGATCAAATCAAACGCAGAAAGTCTGACACCGAACAACATACGCGGCGCGGCAGCGCGCACACCTGCAACCACCTCACGTAGAAACCGCGTGCGATTCTCGAAACTGCCGCCGAAGTCGCCGGCGCGTGTGTGGGCACTGAGAAATTCGTGGCCGAGATAACCGTGACAGTGTTTGACGTCGATGAAGTCGAAGCCAAGATCGTTTGCGATACGAGCTGCGGCGATGAAATCGTCGATGATCCGGCGTATGTCGTCGTCGGTCAGCAGTGGCGCGTTGCCGTTTGCGTTTACTCGGTGGTCAAGCAGTGGATGGTGATAGAGAATGCGCGGCTCGGGTCGCATCTTTTCATTCGGACGGCTGAAGCGACCCGAGTGTGTCAATTGGAGTCCAACGATTAACCCGTCGGTCGAGCCACATGATTGCTTGTGTTGCGCGATCAGTTCTTCACGCAACTGGCCCAGGCTGCGCTTGTTGTCTTCGTTGATGAGTAACTGGTTTGGATTGGCGCGGCCATCATGACGGACGGCGACAGCTTCACCGCCCCAGATCAGTTTGGCGCCGCTCAGACCGAAGTTTCGCCAGCGGCGGAACGTGGCTTCAGATGGTTTGCCGTCGCTCGTTCCGTCCCAACCCTCCATCGGATGAATGCAGAAGCGATTGCCAATCGTTTTACCGGCCGTCTGCAGCGGCTGCGCGAGCGGTGAGCCTGGACCAGCTTCAACTTGATCGTCGCAAGGCAGAGACAGACCCAGGCTCTCGACGTGCGCCTTAAAGTCCGCGACGCTCTTCATCCCTCCAATCGCCGGAAACTGTCTCATCTGTGTAATCTGTGGATACTCAACTCAAAACTCGGCGTGCTTGTTGCAGTGCTTCGACGAAGAAAAACTCGCCCCACATCACGGATTCATTGACGCCGAGATCTTTATGTATGTGATACACGCCACCACGCAGAATCCCCTCCCAACCATCGCTTCCCTTACCTAAATACCCGGAGATCAGCGAGTCGATCGTCCGCAAGGCACAATCGCGATAAGCCGTTCGACGCGCAGCACTCGCAGCATGTTCCGCGAGCTTCAACAAACCGACGACGGCGATCGCAGCAGCACTCGTATCTACTTGCTTGCGACTCAGTGGTCCATCCAACGGCGCATCAAAATCCCACGGCGCTACACCATCCTCAGGCACGTTCGACAACCAGTAATCAGCATTGTGCTCCGCCACCTCAAGATAAACGGAATTTTTCGTCAACTCGTAACAGGTGCCAAATCCGTAAAGCGACCACGCCAGCCCCCGCGACCAACACGAATCTCCTCGATAACCCTGTTGCGTTGTTTGCCGCAGAAACTCTCCCGTTTCGAGATCGAAGATTCCCTCATGCGACGTACTACCATCACCTCGAACGAGCGTACGTTGCGTCGTGCGGCAATGACGATGGGCCAACTCGAGCAACGCTCGATCACCAGTCTCCAACGCCGCATAGAAGATGATGCCGACGTTCATCATGATGTCGATGAAATTCGAATTCTCACCATGAAACGATCGCAAACATCCGGCCCGTTCATTGAAGCGAAGCGCAAGCGTCCGTCCGGCGTGAATCACAACATCCTTGAATGACTGATCTTGCGTGGCCTCATACCAACGCCGGTAGGTGCCGTGAAGGAAGATGAACCCGAGATCGTGAACCTCTCGATCATCTTTTCGTGACTCGAGCGCTTTCGAATACCTGATCGCCAGTTCCTTCCACGCCGGATCGTGTGTCTCTTCGTAGAAGATCCACATCATCCCGGGCAGAAACCCATCACACCAACGGGTCCACGCCGGTTTCGAATGCCGCCAGTGCCCGCCATCCGTGTACAGAGGATAAAAATCCGGATCGCGCTCCACCAGCGCCTTCACCTGCGCCTGCGCAAACCCAAACGCCTCATCAATTTTCGACGCCAGATCCGTCTTCATCCGTCTTATCCGTGGCTCACAGCCGTCGCAAATGAAACCCGCCATCAACATTGATCACTTCACCCGTCGAGAACGGAAAACTTCCCGCCGCAATCGCCGCCACCGCACGTCCGACATCTTCCGGATTTCCCCAACGCTGTATCGGAGTCAATCCATCCGCGATCTGTTTGTCATATTTTTCTTTGACGTTCGCCGTCATGTCGGTTGCGATCACGCCCGGTCTGATCTCGTAAACGTTGATTCCTTCAGCAGCGAGACGCGTGGCGAACAGTTTCGTCATCATCGCCATTCCTGCTTTCGAAATGCAGTATTCAGCACGCTCAGGCGAGGCGGCGTAAGCAGAAATAGAACCGATGTTGACGATCGCCGGCGCGTAATCACTCACCGATTGTTTTTGCTCAATCATCCAACGCGCTACAAGTTGACTCAGGAAAAATGGTCCCTTCAGGTTTACATTCATTAAACGATCGAAACTCTCAGCGGGCGCTTGCAACAGATCAACACGTTGCTCAGGTGCGATGCCGGCATTGTTAACGAGTAAATCGAGGCGGCCGAAATGTTCACGCGCGTACGCGACGAGTAGCTGTCGATCGTCATCACTGGCGACGTCTGCGGCGCAGATCTCAACTCGCACATTTGCATTTGCGGCTTTGACCAGTTCGCCAGCTCGTTGTGCTTCTGTTTCATTCGTGCGGTAGTTGATCAGCACATCGTAGCCACCGCGACCAAGCTCGATTGCGATAGCACGCCCGATGCCACGAGACGCACCCGTGACGAGGGCTACGCGATGTGATGTTGTGCTCGACTGACTCATTTAGCTTCGGCCTTCGGCAGGCACCCAACCGCCACGGCGCCCAGCAATGCGAGGCCGATTAAGACGGAGAACCCAACCGTATAACTCGCCGTCTGGTCGCGCAAGTTTCCCACCAACATCGGAATTGTTGCTTCTGCAACTCCGTCGGCCGTTAATATCACTCCCATCAAACGACCCATCACTTTGACGCCGAACAATTCAGCAGCCATGAGCGGAATGATCATGTAATCGCCACCGAGTCCGATGCCGAAGATAATCGCAAACAGATAGATTGCACCCGGCGTGGCCGCAAAAAACAGTAACGGGATGGAACCAGCCACCAGCAGGTAGATCAGCAGCATGACGTATTTCTTCGCGTAACGATCCGCGAGCCAGCCCATCAATAATCGACCGACCAGACTGAAAGCCAGCACTAGCGAAGCAACCCGCGCTGCCTGCACCTGCGCGTAGTTTTGGTCCAGACTCAGAAATAGTTTGAGATGTTGATTTGTGCCACCAACCGCGCCGATCGAACACATGCTCCCGATTGCCAGCAGATAAAACGTCTTTGACTTCAGTGCCCAACCAATCGGCGCTGTCGGTGTCGCCGTCTTCGTACTAACCTCGCCGTCGGGATTCTCTTTAACAAAGTATGCGAGCGGCAACGCAAGGACGATGATCAGCACACCGAGTATACGCAACGCGTTGTGCCAACCAGCTTTTTGCACCAGCCACACAGAGAGCAACGGAACGAGCGCGCCGCCGAGGCCGATGCCGAGATAAGCAAAACCCATCGCCCGCCCGCGCGCTTTGTCGAACCAGCGTGTGAGCAGAACCTGGTTGGGTAACGGTCCGGCGCAAACGTAACCGAGCGCGTTGAAGAGATAGAACAGATAGAACATCCACAGAGCGGCAGTCATGCTGCCGAGTCCGATGAGGGCCACACCACCCATCATGACGCCCGCGAGCATCAGCCGTCGTGGTCCAAACTTGTCGATAATCCAGCCGGCGAGAAATCCGAAGAGTGGTCCAACGACGAGTTTGCTGAGCGCATTTCCGGAAGTGACTTGTGTGCGTGACCAGCCAAACTCACGCACCATGAAGTCGTAGTAAAAAGGTAAACCGTAAAGGGCGAGACCAACGATGGCGAAGAGCGCGAAGAACGAAGTGACGGCCACCTGAATTTGACCGCTACGCCGGACATTTGTAGTCGCACTCTGCATCGAGTTGTTTAGCCACCTCGGTTGCCGCGCCGAGAACCGGTCAGACCTGTTGCCGAAGATTGGCGGCGAGAGTAAGGCTAATCGGCAAAATTCGTCAAGACTCTCATTCAAGTTGTTTGACCAAACTCCACCGAACGTACTGTAGGGGCCGGCCCTCCGTGGCCGCCCCCGGCGCAGAATCAACGGAGGGGCGGCCACGGAGGGCTGCCCCTACAGTAGCATCGATCGTGGTACTGTTATCTCAGTGTTGAAGAGTTCAATCATAGTAATTCTAGTGGTGATCGCCAGCTCAGTTGCGCATGCGCAAACCGGCGACGTTAACTTGCAGCGTCTCGGCGAAGCAGTTCAGGCAATCAACGAGAATCAATTGCAGCGCGCGGAGCAACTGCTCAATTCAGTGCTCACCGCGCTACCAAAAGACGCTGACGCTCTGAGTCTGCTCGGCGTCGTTCGTGCCAAACAAGAGCGGACCACCGAAGCGGAACGCCTCTTCCGTCGTGCGCTGGTGAGTTCTCCAACACATCTTGGCGCACACATAAATCTCAGCGAGCTTTTGATAACTAAGAACAGATCTGCTGAAGCCCTGCCGATTCTAATCCGCGCCCACAAGCTCGCGCCCGACCGTTCGGAAATTAGTCTAAAACTGGGAATGCTGTACGCAGACAAACGTGCTTACCAACAGGCGGTCCAGGTTCTCGAGGAAGCGCTGGCAATCAAACCCGATGATGTACCGACGTTGCTGGCATTGGCTCGCGTCGCACGTGCGGCAGGCAATTTTGAGAAAGCCCTGGCTCATCTGATTGAAGCTCGACGCCTCGCGCCCAAATCACCGGCCGTGCTCTACGACTTCGGCGTCACGACGTTACAGATGGATCTTTTACTTGATGCGCTACCGGTGTTTGAGCAGTTGCATCAGGACAATCCTCGCGAACCGGCTTATCTCTATGGACTGGCAGCCGCGCATTGGCGAAAGGGTAATACGGCTGAGACGATGCGTCTCATGAACGAGTTCGTCTCACTGCAACCACGCAATCCGTCAGGCTGGTACTTGTTGGGTGCGGCATTGCTGCGACAGGAAAAAACTTCCGAGGCACAGGCAGCACTGCAACGGAGTCTCAATCTCAAGGCTGATTCCGACACGGAGTATCTGCTTGGCGTAAGTATCGACAAATTGGGTAACCGAGCCGCGGCCACCAGGATTTTTGAAAAGATCGTGCAGTCACAACCCCGTCACGCTGCGGCGCACGCCGCACTCGGGACGGCGTATCGTGAAGCGGGCAGATACGCTGCAGCACGCGTCGAACTGGAACGAGCAGTTGAACTCGATGCCAACGATCTCCGCGCGAATTATCAACTCGGTTTGGTCTACGCAAAGTTAGGTGAGAAAGAAGCAGCCAAAAAGATGTTCGATCGCGCCGATGAACTGCGTAAACGCCAGCACGATCAGGAAAGAGTAATTCTCAAATTGATCGACCCACCGCAACCTTAGCCACAGATTACACCGATTGATTAGTGGAATCGGTGTAATCTGTGGATACTATCGGGACGAAGAGATGCCGGACGAACCGCCTCCTACTGAGCGACGCGCTCAATTGATTCTGCATGAGCTACTGCGTGCAGGTAAGGTTTCTGTTCTTTCCCTCGCCAATCGTCTGAAGGTCTCACCGGCAACCATCCGCCGCGATCTCGGAGAACTCGAACAACGCGGACTGCTGCGTCGCAGCCACGGCGGCGCCGAACCCGTGCAACCACTGCTCTACGAACCATTTCGTCACACCTCCAACTATCATGAACAGGAACGAGAGCGCAGCGCCGAAAAACGCCGCATCGGTCTCGTCGCTTCGGAGCTCGTCAGCGATGGCGAGATCCTCGCCATTGGCGCGGGCACAACTGCAACGCAGGTGGCGCGCAGCGTTTGTCTTCACAAAGGGATCACGGTCTTGACGAACGCCGTAAACGTGGCGATGGAGTTGAGTCACCGCGACGATTTGAAGGTCATCGTCACGGGAGGATTTCTGAGTGGCGACTGGTTCGCGCTTGTTGGCCCGGCCGCTATCGAAAGCGTCGGCGAGATCTTTGTCGACAAGGTATTCATTGGCGTCGACGGCATTCACATCGAGCATGGTCTAACTACAAACTATCCCGATCAAGCAACCATACATCGCGCGATGATGCGTCAGGCACGAAAGAAAATCGTCGTCGCCGATCATCGAAAAATCGGCGCCGTCGGTACGGCGCTGATCGCTCCGGTGAACGACGTAGACATTTTGATTACCGACAAAGATGTATCCGACGAGGCTGTGGCGCCTTTCACTGCCAGGGGGATCGAGGTTCACCGCGCTTAGTTGGAAACCGTGGGCCAACCCTCCGAGTCCCACCGCAAGTGTACAATTCGCAGTGTTGAGACGCCGCGCCACTCGGTATCGTAAGGGTGATAGACGAGCTTGTCTCCGTCCTTCTCCTGTAACACCGCACAGTGCCCTGGCCCGGCCCAACGGCCGGCGCCTGCTAAAACGAGCGTGCCGCCACCTTCCATCATCGGCTTGCCGCTTCGATCAATGTATGGACCAGTAACACTGCGCGCGCGACCCACGCGAATGTTGTAGGTACTGTCCTTGCCACGACAGCAAAAGTCGAAAGAGACGAACAGGTAGTAATAATCATTCTTACGAATAATGGTTGGGGCTTCGATTGCGCCTGGTTTGGGACGACTCGCCAGTGAATAGAGCGTTTGATCCTCGGTAGAGAGCTTACCCGTCGCCTGGTCCAACCTACGGAGTTTGATGCCGCTCCAGAAACTTCCAAACGCCAGCCAGGGCTGATTTCGATCGTCAAAGACGACGTTCGGATCGATCGCGTTCCAGTCGTCGCCGGCGTTTGAGGCGATGACCGATCCCTGGTCCATCCACCTGTATTTGTCGCTCGCTGGATCGAGAGTCAGGTTAGTCGCAAGTCCGATGCGGGAATGATTACTGCCGAACGTGGAAACAGAGTAGTAAAGATGATACTTGCCGTTGAAGTACGATATGTCGGGCGCCCACAAACCTCTTACACCTGGCACTTCCTTCACCGCCCATTCCGGAAGATGCGCGAACACATCGCCACACAAGCGCCAGTGGACCAGATCTTTCGAACATCTAACCGCCAGACCCGCCCTCGTCGAAAACACATAGTACGTGTCTCCCTCTCTGATGATGCTCGGATCATGAACCTGACGAACATCGCCTTCGGGCTGTTGCCCAAACACAACCGAAGCCGCGATGACGATCAGAAATATGAGCCGCGGATGAACGCGAATTAACGCTGATCTGCGTTTATCCGCGTTCATCCGCGGTTTCAATTCTATGTGAGATTTGCCACATTTCATGAGAAAATGCTTGACTTCATGCTCATTTATAGGCTAAATGAGCATACCGCGCAATCGATTCGGGTAATTTTACACACGGTACTTCAAATCAAATTTTCTGCTTGCGTCCTAGTCTGCGGGAGGTAGGAATGAAAGTTTCTAATTTTACTGTCGCTGCATTACTCGTACTCGCGTTCGTCTGTATTTCACCCGTGTTCGCCCAAAGCGATCGCGGCGGAATCACCGGACGAGTCACTGATCAGGCCGGCGCCGTCGTGGCGGACGCAAAGGTGACGGCTCTCAACGTGCAAACCGGCGAGTCGCGCGAAGCACGCACAAACGGCGAAGGCAATTACACCATCCCACAATTGCCCGCGGTGAGTTACACGATTAAGGTCGAAGCGACCGGCTTCAAGACCGCTAACGTCGAAAACATCAAAGTCGCGGTCCAGGTGATTCGTACGGTCGACGTCTCGCTCCAGGTCGGAGAGATGATTAACAGCGTCACCGTCTCTGGTGAATCAACTCCCGTGCTGCAAACAGAAAACCCAGCGTCTCAGTTGAACGTCAGCGAGCGACAAGTGCGCGAGTTACCACTACTCGTCGCGGCGGAAAGCGGCGGTCGATCGCCGTTATCGTTTATCTTCCTCGACAGCAGTGTCGTCTCAAATGATCGCACCCCAACCGGCGCGACCTCAGGCAGCACGGGAACGAACGCCACCAACTTTCGCATTAACGGCGGCCAGGGACTGGGCGCAGACATTCTCATCGACGGCGCACAAACACGACGCGGTGAGAATGGCACGTTCTTTTCCGAAGTGGCGCCAGGTCCAAACGCGTTTCAGGAATTCACTCTCTCAACCAGCAGCTACTCGGCCGAGTTTGGCAATTCTTCCGGTGGTGTCGTCAACTTCACCATCAAGACCGGCGCTAATGATTTCCACGGCGAGGCTTATCTTTTCCACATCAACGACGCTCTAAACGCAAACATCGATCGCAACCGGCTCCTGAATCTCGAGAAGCCACTCGATCGACAGTTTGATTACGGTTTCAGCGTCGGCGGGCCAGTGATTTTGCCGCACTTTGGTGAAGGTGGTCCAACGATCTGGAACGGCAAGAACAAGACTTTTTTCTTCTTTAACTACGGCGGCTATCGGACCTCACAATCCGAAACTGTCCAGTTAACGGTGCCGACGCTGCGGATGCGCAACGGTGACTTCGGCGAGCTACTGACTGACCCAACCGTGCTTCAGTTCTTTGGCGGTCCGGTGCAAGTCTTCGATCCGGCGCAGCCCGTGGGAGCGCGAACCGCAATCCCGGGTAACCGTTTGGACTTGTATCTCGGCGGCGCGCGTCTCTCGGGTATCGGCAGAAACTTCGTGAACCTGTTTCCCCTTCCGACACAGAGCGGTGTCTTTCGCAACTTCACCGCTTCCACCCAAGCGACCGCAAAAACAAACTATTACGTAACCAAGATCACGCAGAATCTTACAGACCGGCAAACGCTCAACTTCAGTTACACCTTTCGAAAATTGCCGAGTGTGAAAGGCGGTTTCCCGCGCTTCCCGGAACCGTTTGTGGCCCAGGGCGTTTGGAACCAGGTCTTCAAGTCGTACTACGCGCGTCTGCAACACGATTGGACTTTGACGCCGGCGCTTATCAATCACTTCAACGCCGGCTTCTCGCGTTCCGACGTTCAGAACCGAAATTTCACGCGCGGCATTCCGGTCAGTTCGCTCGGTTTGAGTCCGAATGCAACACAGAACTTCGGTCTGCCGCTGATTGGATTTCCGGGCTACGGTGATGCCGTTACATCAACCGATCCGCGAGCGTACCAACCCGGCGGCTCGACCTTCTTTGATAACAGAGTGCGTGATAACTCTGAACACCTAAGCGACGTGGTAACTCTCATCAAGGGCCGTCACACATTGAAATTCGGCGGCGAAGTGCGCATCCAGCAGTTGAATAACGCCGCACACTTTGACATCGGCGGCAACTTCAACTTCCGCAGCAACCAAACGGCCAACACGAACGATTTCAACCAGGGTTGGCCCATCGCGAGTTTGATCACGGGCAGGCCGGAGTTTTCCTTCAACAGCAACCAGACAATAGATCCGGCCTTGCGATTCTTTTCGAATGGGTTCTTTGCACAGGACGACATCAAGGTCACGCCGAAACTGACCGTGAACGTCGGCGTGAGATACGACTACGGTCGACCGCGTGAAGAAGCGCGCGGATTCCTCCGCGGATTTGATCCAGACACAGGGAATCCTGCGGCAGGTGGACGGCGCGGAGCCATTGTCGGGGCGATTGGCCAGGGGGGATTACAGGCGGCCAACTTCGGTCTTGTCAATCCCGATCGAACTAACATTGGACCACGTGTCGGCTTCGCGTATTCGATCAACGACAAGACTGTCGTCCGTGGCGGATATGGAATCTATTACGCGCCCGTTGTCTATAACGACTTCGGCAACACCGGGTTTCTTGGTTACAGTCCTGGCGCAGTCAACATCAATGGCGGTCTCGACGCATTCATCACGCTCGAGAATTATCCGTCGGTGCCGCTGGCCAATCCGAACGATCAGGCGGTGGGCCAACTCGATCGCACCGACCTCGATTATTTCGATAAGAACTTCAAGACCGGTCGCACTGCACAATACAGTCTCGACATTCAACGTCAATTGCCGTATCAGTTCGCCGTTCAGGTCAGCTACATCGGCAGCAAAGGCACGCGCCTGCGATCGAATTTCGATCCAATCAACAAGATTCCAGTGAACGCACTCAAGCTCGGCCTGCCGTTGTTATCGAAGCCACTAGCTGCGGTAACACCGCTCGAACGACAGTTTGCTACGAGTGTTGGAGTTCCATTAGCGGCGAATCCTGATGCTGTTTATCCGGGCTTCGCTACTCAGGGCGGCGCGTTCGCGGGTACGGTTGCGCAGTCGCTTCGTGCGTTTCCGCAGTACGGCATCATCAACAATCGTCTCGAGAGTCAGGGGCAGAGTTTCTACAACGCGGGCAAGGTTGATCTAACACGACGCTTCTCGAACGGCATTCAGGGTGGACTCTCGTACACGTTCGCGAAGTTGATCACGGACGCAGGCGAGGACATCTTCGGCGATTCACCGCTGAACGGAGTGATCCAGAATCCGTTTGATCGCCGGCCGCTCAGATCTGTATCGCCGAGTATTCCGCCGCACTCGCTGGTCTTCAACTACATCATCGAGTTGCCATTCGGTAAAGGCAGGCGTTACCTGAATCAAGGTGGTTTTGTTGACCGTCTCGTCGGTGGTTTTCAGTTCACCGGCATTCATCGCTATCGCAATGGTCCAGCGCTGACGCCGTTCCTCGCTGGGGGACAGCGAGATTTCCTTCAGCTTGTCGGGTATCTCGGCAACCTAAGGCCCAACGTCACCGGACAACCGTTCTATACGGACGTCACTGCCGGTGGTGTGCAATATCGTTATCTGAATCCGGCTGCGTTTTCGCGACCACTGGATTTCCGCAATGCACCCGCTTTCTCGCTCGACGGTGGTCTAACAGTGAATCCGGCTTACATCGCGTATTATTCCGATCCAAACCGATTCTTTGGGAATGCGGCGCCAACTTACGGTGGTCTCCGCGGACAACCATTCTTCACGGAAGATTTCAGTCTAATGAAGAAGACTAAGATCAGCGAAACGACTTACTTTGAGATCCGCGCTGAATTCTTTAATCTCTTCAACCGCGGGCGCTTCGGACTACCAAACGTCAACGTTGACGATATTAACTTCGGCATCTCGGCACGCAATGCCGACATCTTCCAGCCACGTCGAATTCAAGTAGGCGGGAGGTTCGTCTTTTAGCCACAAAAAGGCACAAAGTCACAAGAATGATAAAAACTTCGAGAATTATCTTTTTGTGGTTTATGTGCTTTTTTGTGGCCCAGGGTCAGCAGACGAAGCAGTTTGAGGACGAGGTCACTGAGCACACATATCTGGGGATCATGGCAGACCAGGCCGGCGATTTAAAGTTGGCCGAGCAACACTTTGCGGCCGCAGTCAAAGCCGATCCTAATCGGGCGTCGGCGAGAAACAATTACGGCGCGATCCTGATGCGCACCGGAAGATCCGCTCTCGCCGCTGCCGAGTTCGAGCAATCGCTAAGGCTCGATCCCAATCAGGTCAACGCTCTAGTAAATCTCGCGCAGATTCGTTTCGCCGATGGCAAGCCTGACGAGCTTCGCGCTTCCGCTGAACTGTTCAAGCGCGCTTTAGCAATCAAGCCTGACGTCGAAATTGCGCGCGCGTTAACTGTGATCTCGTTGCGTCTCCAGGATAGTTCGGCGGCGTCAACTTACTACCAGAGCTACGCCGCTGCGCTTGTGGAACAAAGCGGAACACAGGCTCCTGCCGCACGCGCGGAACTGGGCGCGGCACTCTTCGAAGCAGGACTGTTGAAGGAAGCCGAAGCTGAGTTGACTGCTGTCGTCGGTCTTGCTCCGACAGATACCGACTCGGTTGTACGTCTGGCGCGTGTTTACCTCGCGAGTAAGAACATACCGGGCGCTGGTCGCACGCTCGAAGCGGCGGTCGCACGCGGGAACGATCCGGCTCCTGTTTATGCACTGCTGGCAGACGTCTACGAGCAAAGCGGTCACGTCGAGAACGCGATCCCGGCGATGCGGCTGGCGATACAACGCGATCCGCAGTCTGAGAGATATCGTTTTGCGTACGCAGTTTTGTTAACCAATTCAAACGCGCCTGGGGCAGCTATCATTCGGCTTGAAGAGTCGCTCCAGCAATTTCCCTCGTCTGCGCGTTTGTGGTTTGCGCTCGGATTCGCCAACTTCAAGCTCGATAAGAATGAAGAGGCTGAACGCGCGCTCAGAAAAGCGATCGAACTCGATCCGAAATTAGCGCCGGCGTTTGCTTATCTCGGACTGCTGCGAACGAAAACTGGCGCATACATTGAAGCGATCACGCTGTACGAAAGTGCCTTGCGTGCCGATGCAAAACTCGCGGTGGTCCATCACCTGATCGCCGATGCAATGTTGAAGCAGAATGCTGACGCGAGCGTCGTCGAGAAACATCTGCGCCAGGCGGTGGCGATGGACCCGACATTCACTCCGGCGCGTCTGTCGCTCGGCAAGCTCTTCATGCGCGCGCAGCGCTGGCCGGAAGCAATCGTCGAACTCGAGCAGGTTGTGAAACTCGATCCGGGCGTGCCCGAAGCATACTACCAACTCGGCCTCGCCTACGGTCGTCTCAAACGAACCGGCGACGCGCAGTCCGCCATGGCAACTTTCAAGCAACTCAGCGACGCCGAGAAAAAACGCGAGAACGAAGAACTGCGCGAAGTCGTCAAGAGATTAAGTAACGTGCGCTTTTAAATCCGTCTAATCCGTGGCTAAAACATGAAAAGACGTGAATTCTTAACGGGGACGGCGGCAATCACCGCCGGCATTCTGGTTGAACGCGCGAGTGGTTTGGTGCATTCGTCGGTCGCGGCTGATTCGCGTATCGAGGTGTTGCTCGGCGAGGAAATCGGCACGATCAATCCCAACATCTACGGTCATTTCGCCGAACATCTCGGTGGCGTGGTCTACGACGGCATCTGGGTTGGTGAAAACTCGAAGGTGCCAAACACCGGCGGCATTCGTAACGCTCTCGTCGAACACCTGAAACGCATCAAGGCTCCGGTGATTCGCTGGCCCGGCGGCTGCTTCGCCGACAGTTACGACTGGCGCGACGGTGTTGGACCACGCGCGCGCCGTCCGCGTCGCACAAACTTCTGGGCCGACGCGCCTGAATGGCCCAAGAACGTCACCGATGGTCCATGGAAGTTTGAAACAAATCACTTCGGCACCAACGAGTTCTTGCGCTTCTGCCAGTTGTCGGGTGCGGAGGGTTATCTCGCCGCGAATCTGCGTGGTCTAAGTGCACAGGAATTCTACGAATGGATCGAATACTGCAATTCACCGGCGGGCTCGACCACCTCTGCGGAACGACGTGCTGCCAGCGATACGCCGGCCCGCGATGCGTTCCGAGTCAAGTTTTGGGGCGTTGGCAACGAATCATGGGGCTGCGGCGGCAATCTCACGCCTGAAGAATACTCGGTTGAATATCGACGTTTCACTGCTGCCGTTCCTCGTTACGGTGTCGACCTCAGCTTCATTGCTTCCGGCTCAAACGGAGGCGACTCGAACTGGACACGCGGATTCTTTTCACGGATTGCCGAAAAGAATCGCAATCTCTTCAACGGCATCTATGGCTTTGGCCTGCATCATTACGCCTGGAACCTCGGCTTCGGCAAAACAAACGACTGGTTCGCGGCCAAAGGCGACGCGGTTAAGTTCACCAACGCCGAGCATTACGAGTTGCTTCACGAAGCCGACCGCATGGAATCGCTCATTAACGAGCATTGGACCATCATGGGCGAGTACGATCGGCAACATCACGTTAAACTCGTCGTCGATGAGTGGGGCGCGTGGTATAAACCGGGTTCGGAGGTGAATCCGACACATCTGTTGGGCCAACAATCGACCATGCGTGACGCGCTGCTGGCGAGCCTGACGCTCGACACGTTCAATCGTCATGCAGATAAAGTCGCGATGGCCAACGTGGCCCAATTGATCAACTGTCTGCATTCGCTGTTTTTGGCCCACGACGACAAGTTCATCGTCACGCCGACGTTTTATGTGTTCGAGATGTTCGTGCCGCACATGAACGCACGCTCGGTGCGGACGATCTTTAGCGCGCCCGAAGTACAATACGCGCGCGCTGATAAACCAGCCGAGTTTTGGGGTCTGGCCGGCTCTGCATCAATCAACGGCAAGCAACTGACACTGACGGTAACGAACCCGCACCTCAGCGAAACGCGCGAGGCTGAGATCGCAGTGCGCGGAGGGCGTCCGGGTGCGGTGCGAGCGCAGGTGTTGTCGATGCCGGATGTTCATGCTCACAACTCGTTTGAGAATCCGAACGCCGTGCAACCGCGCAACGAGCAAGTCGCCGGCGGGAGTGGTGTGATCGCATTTCGTTTTCCGCCCGCCTCGGTGACGCGTCTTCAGATCGCGTTGGATTGAAGAAGCTGCGCACCCACCCGCTACCGCGGGTGGTACTGACCGTATCCAACACTGGATCGGGACCCCACTTGGACACAGTCAGTACCGTCCGCGGTAGCGGATGGGTGGATCGGATTTGAACTATGTACTGGGAAGAGCGCTGGCATCCGTTACGTGAAGAGTGGGTAATCATCGCCGCTCACAGGCAGAACCGTCCCTGGAGTGGTGAGACGATTGAACACAACGGGGAACCGTTACCCGAATACGTCGCGGATTGTTATCTCTGTCCCGGAAATGCACGCGTCAGCGGTGCGCGAAACGACAAATACACCACGACCTTCGTCTTTGATAACGATCATCCTTGTGTCGGTTTGGACGCACCACAAACTCTGCAACCGCCGCCCGGCATTTATCGCAATCAGCCGGCGACCGGCATCGCGCGAGTTGTTTGTTACAGCCCGAACCACAGTCTCGCGCTGGCTGAGTTGGAGTTGTCCGCGATCAAAGACCTTCTGGAAGTGTGGCAGGAGCAATATCGAGAGCTGAGCGCGCGCAAAGAGATCAATCACGTGCTGATCTTTGAAAACAAAGGCGAGGCCGTTGGCGTTTCTAATCCGCATCCACATTGTCAGATCTACGCTACCAACTTCGTTTTCAAAACGATCGAGACTGAAGCGCGTGCGAGCCAAAATCATTTTGCTGAAACCGGGCGCATACTGTTTCAGGATGTGATTCGCGCTGAGAAGGAAGACGGGCGTCGCATCATCTGCGAGAACGAATCGGCGATTGCTTTCATTCCCTACTTCGCGCGTTACGCTTATGAAGTTTTTGTGGCGCCGAAGGCAACCCACAAGAGCCTCGACACGCTCAGCGGTGCTGAGCTTCGCGATTTTGCCGCGTTGTTAAAGCAGGTGCTCGTGAAGTTCGATAACCTCTGGCAAATGCCTTTCCCCTACGTGATGCCGCTGCATCAGGCGCCGACTGACCGTGGTGACTATTCGAGTTTTCATTTCCACATCGAATTCCATCCGCCGCTGCGTCGCCCCAACCTGCTTAAGTATCTCGCCGGTCCCGAAATCGGCGGCGGCAATTTTCTTTCAGACACGGCGCCGGAAGAAAAAGCCGCGGAGCTGCGCGCTCAGTCAGACACACACTACAAGCACGTCGTCGGGGATCAATCATGAGCGATGTGAGTAGCCTGCTTGGTCCAATTCGGCGGATTCATGAAAGAGTCCGTGACGCGGTCGTGGCGGAGTGCGAGCGGGCGCAATTGGAACAACTGGCCGCAGTTGCTGACGACGATTCTGAGGGCGACACGATCTACGCGATCGATCGCGTCAGCGAAACACTGCTGGTCGAACTTTTTGAGCAGGAACTGGCGACAAGCGCGCCCCTCGTGCTCATCGCTGAAGGTATCGAACACGGTCGCCTGGTTTTGCCGCGCGGTGCAACGGCAGACGACGCGGTCTGGCGTGTGATTGTCGATCCGATCGACGGCACTCGCGAGGTGATGTATCAAAAACGCAGTGCCTGGGTGCTGACCGGAGTTGCGCCTAATCGCGGCGAGGATACAAACCTGCAGGACATCGAGCTGGCCGTACAAACGGAAATCCCGTTGTTGAAGCAAAACCTTTGCGACACGCTCTGGGCCATTCGTGGTGAAGGCGTGAGCGGCGAACAATATGATCGGTTGACCGGAGAACGAAAGCCCCTCGCGCCGAAACCGTCGCGCGCAACGACGATCCGGCATGGTTTCGCGATGGTCGCGCGTTTCTTTCCGGGCGCGCGTGACGAACTCGCAGCGATTGATGAAGAGATCGTGCGTGGCGCACTTGGTCCAGTCGAGCCGGGGAAAGCGCACTGCTTCGAGGATCAATACCTGTCTTCGGGCGGTCAGCTTTACGAGCTGATGATGGGCCACGATCGTTTTGTGGCGGACTTGCGGCCGCTGGTTGAGTCGCTCTTGAATCGCCGTGGACTGGTGTTGGGGATCTGTTGTCATCCGTACGACGTGTGCACGGAGTTGATCGCGCGCGAGGCGGGCGTCATTGTTACGGACGAAAACGGTGCTCCGTTGCGCGCTCCGCTGCGGGTCGAGCCTGACGTGGCGTGGATCGGTTACGCGAATGAAGCGATTCGACGTGAAATTGAGCCGCACGTACGCGAAGCATTGAGGAAACGTGGGCTCAGCGACAGTCTTAGACAGGATTAACAAGATTTGCTGTCTAAATATTTATCTGGGAATTTCGAGCGTGAAGACGGAAATCGTCAGCGGTAACACACATGGCCTGCGCGACGTCCTGGACTTTATCGAGTCACTCGATAACGCAGAATCGTTCTTTGAAAAACACACCGAGATCACGATCGCGCGCGCTCCCGGACGGCTCGATGTAATGGGGGGCATCGCCGATTACTCAGGCTCGCTCGTACTCGAGCTGCCGATTGCAGAAGCAACCCTTGTCGCTTTGCAAAAAGACGAATCGCGCCAACTCCGAATTGTCAGCTTAATCGGAGACGAATCACTGAGCTTTGAAATGCCGTTGTCAGACCTCGAGCGTGATGGCGTGCCCGTTGAATACGACGAAGCACAACGATATTTCAAGAGTGCTCCCACACGTCATTGGGCTGCTTATGTCGCCGGCGTCTTCCTCGTACTAAGTCGCGAACGCGGCGTGCGTTTTGATCGTGGCGCGCGTCTGTTGATTTCATCTCGTGTACCGGAAGGCAAAGGTGTCAGCTCCTCGGCCGCACTCGAAGTTGCCACGATGAGCGCAGTCGCAGCGGCGTTTGCTATCGAAGTTGGACCAAGAGAGCTCGCGTTACTTTGTCAAAAGGTTGAAAACCTGGTCGTCGGCGCGCCGTGTGGTGTGATGGACCAGATGACCGCGGCCTGCGGCGAAGCGAATCACCTGTTGTCGCTTGTTTGTCAACCGGCTGAGTTGCAGGGGGCAATCAAGTTACCGGAAGATCTGGCGGTGTGGGGGCTCGACTCGGGAGTGCGTCACTCCATCGGCGCTGGTGATTACGGATCGGTGCGCGCCGGAACTTTCATGGGTTACCGAATCATCGCAGAGCTCGCCGGCTTCAAAGTGAGGAACGGCGAACGTGTCGAGATCGACGATCCGCGTTGGGGTGGATATCTCGCAAACCTGTCGCAGGCGGAGTTTGAAGCAACGTTTGCGCGAGACTTGCCCGAGAGTTTGGGCGGTGACGAATTCATCGCGCGGTACACCGGAACGACCGATCGGGTGACAAAAGTTGAAAGCGAACGAAGATACGCGATCAGCGCGCCGACGGAACACGCAATCTACGAGAGTTTCCGAGTAAAGAAGTTTGCCGAGCTATTGGACAAACAGAGAGACCGGTCGAGTCCGGGAGACCGAATGGCAATGGGCGAACTGATGTACGCATCGCATGAAAGCTATTCGGCGTGCGGACTCGGTTCTATGGGTACCAACTTACTCGTTGAACTGGTGAAGTCGGTGGGAGTCGATCGTGGACTCTTTGGCGCCAAGATCACTGGAGGCGGTAGTGGCGGCACGGTTGCGGTGCTCGGCAATAACGACGCCGAACCCGCCGTGCTCGACGTGGCCCATCGCTATGCAGCCATGACCGGACATGAACCATACATCTTTCGCGGTTCGTCTCCAGGCAGCGCCGCGTTTGGACATTTAGTAGTGAGACAGAGTTAAGACACATGACGATACTGATAACAGGTGGGGCCGGCTACATCGGCAGCGTGACCACAGAGTTGCTGCGTGCTCGCGGTGAATCGGTCGTGGTGCTCGACAATTTGTCACGCGGTCATCGCGACGCTGTGGCGCCGGAGATTCCGTTTTACGAGGGCAATGTTGGCGATCGTGAACTGATGACGCGCATTGTTAAAGAGCACGACATCGATGCGTGCGTTCACTTCGCAGCGTTTGCGTATGTTGGCGAGTCTGTCGCTGATCCGGCTCTTTATTACGAAAACAACGTCGCCCAGGGTATCAATTTGATCGGCGCTCTTGTGACTGCCGGGGTTCGCCGGATCGTGTTCTCTTCAACGTGCGCCACCTACGGCGAACCGCAGGAAATTCCGATCGATGAAACACACCCGCAGATGCCGACTAATCCATATGGGTGGTCCAAGCTCTTCGTCGAGCGCATCCTCGCGGACTACGACCGCGGATACGATTTGAAGTTTGTTGCGCTGCGTTACTTCAATGCGTCGGGCGCAACTCCCGAACGCGGAGAACGTCACGATCCGGAACCACATCTGATCCCGCTTGTTTTGAAAGCGGCGCAGAAACAGATCGATCACGTCACTGTTTTCGGAAACGACTATGCGACGAATGACGGCACATGTGTGCGCGATTACATCCACGTCAGCGATCTCGGCGAAGCGCACGCACTCGCGCTCGACTATCTGCGCAACGACGGCTCGTCAACTGCAATCAATCTCGGTAACGGACAGGGCTATTCGGTGTTGGAAGTAATCAAGGCAGCACGCGACGTGACCGGACAAGAAATACCAACGAAGATCGAAGGCCGCCGTCCGGGCGATCCATCGCACCTTGTCGCCGACGCCTCGAAAGCACGGTCAGTTCTCGGCTGGCAACCACAACATGCGGATCTAGCGACGATTATCAAATCAGCCTGGAACTGGCACACAAAGAAATGAGTTTTAGCAAGAGGGAGTTTGACATGACAAAGGGTGATTACACGCCGCGTCCGGAACACAAATTCACGTTTGGACTCTGGACCGTTGGCAATCGCGGACGCGATCCGTTCGGCGATGCCGTTCGTACCACGCTGACGCCGGTCGAGGCAGTGCGGATGCTGGCAGAGATCGGCGCTTATGGCGTCAATTTCCACGACAACGATCTCGTCCCAATCGATGCGTCCACACAACAGCGCGATCAAATCGTGAAAGAGTTTCGGCGCGCGTGTGAGGAGAACGGAATCGTCGTGCCGATGGCTACGGTGAACCTGTTTTACGATCCCGTCTTTCGCGATGGAGCTTTCACTGCAAATGAAAAGGCAGTCCGTGATTACGCTTTGCAAAAGACGATGCGCGCAATGGATCTCGGCGCCGAGTGTGGCGCAAAGATTTTTGTTCTCTGGGGCGGACGCGAAGGAGTAGAAACTGACGGTTGTCGTCGCGCTGACGAAGCGGTGAAGCGACTGCGAGATGCGCTCAACTACCTTTGCGAGTATTCGCTCGACAAAAAGTATGACTACCAGATCGCGCTCGAAGCAAAGCCAAACGAGCCGCGCGCTGACATCTACATGCCGACCACGGGAGCTTATCTGGCCTTGATCTCGACTCTCGATCGTCCGGAAATGGTCGGAGTAAATCCCGAAGTCGCACACGAGCACATGGCCGGACTGAACATGACTCACTCAGTCGCGCAGGCGTGGGAGGCGGGCAAACTCTTTCACATCGATCTCAACGATCAGATCCCCGGGCGTTACGATCAGGACCTGCGTTTTGGCTCAGCGAATCCGAAGGCTGCGTTCTGGCTGGTTAAATTCCTTGAAGACGTCGGCTATCCGGGTCCACGACACTTCGACGCGCACGCGTATCGCACGGAGGATTACGGAGGCGTGAAGGAGTTCGCGCGCGGATGTATGCGCACGTATCTGATCCTGAAAGCGAAGGCCGAGCAATGGAACAACGATCCGGAGATCAAAGCGATCCTCGCGGGGATTGCTGAGACGAGTGGTAGCGGATCTGGTCCAAAATTCACCACGCAACACGCGACCGAGCTACTGTCGGCAAACTTCGATCGCGCCGGCATCGCCGCACGCGGTTTGAACTATGAGCGATTGGACCAACTTACGATCGATATCCTGCTGGGCGCGAGATGAAAACTTGAAGGTCTTATCCACAGATTACACAGATTCCACTAAACAATCTGTGTAATCTGTGGATACGAGAGCCAGAAACCAGGGAACGATGAAAAGTATCTTTCTTCTCTTCCTGTTGCTTACGCCGGCGATCAGCGCACAAGTGCCCGATCGAATCCATCGCGAGGCGGAAGAATTCCGTCTTGAGGATGTGCGCCTGCTCGATGGACCATTCAAGCACGCAATGATGAAAGACGCGGAATATCTACTGCGTCTCGATCCGGATCGGTTACTCAGCGGCTTCAGAAAAGAAGCTGGTCTCAAACCAAAAGCCGAAACTTACGGCGGTTGGGAGTCGATGACGATTGCCGGTCACTCACTCGGTCATTACCTCTCCGCCTGCGCGCTCATGTTTGCCGCAACCGGCGATGCTCGCTTTCGCGAACGAGCGAATTACATCGTCGCCGAGTTAGATGAATGCCAGCGCGCCAACGGTAACGGTTACGTCGCTGCCATTCCAAACGGCAAAAAGATCTTTCAGGAGGTTTCGGCCGGCGATATCCGTGTAAAACCCTTCGATCTCAACGGCGGCTGGGTGCCGTGGTACACGCTCCACAAACTTTTCGCGGGACTGCTTGACGCTCATCGCTATCTTCAGAGCACTAAAGCACTCGCCATCGCCGTCAAACTAGCCGATTTTGCCGATGCCACTGTCGCCAAGCTTACGGAAGAACAGTTTCAGCGCATGCTTGGTTGCGAACACGGCGGCATGAACGAAGTGCTCGCCGAACTCTACGCACGCACCGGCACCGAAAAGTACCTGCAACTCTCAAAACGCTTCCATCACAAAGCGGTGCTCGAGCCGTTAGCGCGCCAGGAAGATCGTTTACCGGGTCTGCACGCAAACACGCAGATACCGAAACTGATCGGGCTCGCACGCCGGTACGAGTTAACCCTCGATGCGAATGACAAAACTGCGGCTGAGTTTTTCTGGCAGCGCGTGGTCCATCACCATTCGTACGTCAACGGCGGCAACAGCGATAACGAACGTTTTGGTCCACCTGACAAACTCAGCAACCGTCTCAGTCAAAACACTTCGGAAACCTGTAACACCTACAACATGCTCAAGCTGACGCGCCATCTTTTCGAGTGGCAGGCGTCGGCCGACTACGCCGACTACTACGAGCGCGCCCTCTACAACCACATTCTTGCGTCGCAGGATCCCAACGACGGCATGGTCTGTTACTACGTGCCGATGAATGTGGGCTCAAAAAAAGTTTATTCAAAACCGTTCGACGACTTCTGGTGTTGTGTCGGCACCGGCATGGAAAACCATGCGAAGTATGGCGAAGCCATTTACTTTCACAATCAGGACACTGTCTGGGTGAACCTCTTCATTCCGTCTGAGCTCAACTGGCGCGACAAAGGCTTCTCGCTGAAACAGGAAACGCGTTACCCCGAGTCGGAGAAAACAAATTTCACGATTACCACGAAGAGACCAGTCAATCTCGCCCTGCGTCTGCGTTATCCGGGATGGGCCAGCCAGGGTGCGGGTATCACGATTAATGGCCGTCCGCAAACCGTCACTGCTAAGCCGGGCAGCTTCATCGAGATCAAGCGGACCTGGAAGACCGGTGATCGAATTGAACTGACGATTCCGATGACACTCCGGCTGGAGACAATGCCGGACAATCCTCATCGGGTCGCGATTCTTTATGGGCCAACTGTGCTGGCTGGCGATCTTGGTGCTGAAGGTGAGACACCAAAGGTAAGTCTCGATCCGGCTCTGATGACTGGTGACAAGCAACCGTCGGATTGGCTTAAGCCGGTCGCTGAACAGTCCTTGACGTTTCGCACAGCAAGCATTGGTAGACCCGCCGACGTCACGCTCTATCCTTTTTACCGAATGCATCACAAACGTTATGCAGTCTATTGGGATCTGTTGACTGAACAACAGTGGATTGAGCGCGAGGCCAATTACAGGACAGAACTCGAACGTGTTCGTAAGTTGGAGGCGCTGACGATCGACTTCGTGCAGCCCGGCGAAGCACAAATGGAACGCGACCATAATCTGCAGGGTGACCGCATGGATGCGGGTGAGAATTCGGGTCGCCAGTGGCGCCACGCACGCGCGGAGGGCTGGTTGTCATTCGATCTGAAAGTGTCGGCTAGCACGCCGGTTTTGCTCGTCTGTTCATACTGGGGCAGCGAAACTGGACCACGTGCGTTCGACATACTCGTCGACGGAACAAAGATCGCCACGCAATCACTACAGAATGACAAGCCCGGTGAGTTTTTCGATGCGACGTACGCGATTCCGGAAAACATCACGCGCGGCAAGAACAAGATCACAATTCGCTTCCAAGGCCAACCCGGCAACATGGCCGGCGGTTTCTACGGCGTGAGAGTTATTAGAAATCAGTAACCACGGATCATACGGATTAAGGACGAATTTCATGTCACGATACGGAAGAGCAGTTCAAGTAATCACGATCATTTTTCTCATCGCGTTCGCTGCCTTTGGACAGGAGAAGTGGTCGGAACAGCAGGCGCGCGATTGGTACACCAAACAGCCATGGCTGCTGGGCAGCAATTACAACCCCGCCAGCGCGATCAACCAACTCGAGATGTGGCAGGCTGACTCGTTTGATCCGAAACGCATCGACCTTGAACTCGGGTGGGCCCAGAGTTTGGGAATGAATACGATGCGCGTATTCCTTCACGATCTGCTGTGGCAACAGGATGCTGACGGTTTCAAACGCCGGCTCGATCAGTTTCTGACGATTGCAGCGAAGCACAAGATCAAACCGATGTTCGTGCTGTTCGACTCGGTTTGGGATCCGGATGCGAAGCTCGGCAAACAACGCGCGCCCAAACCGGGTGTGCACAACTCCGGTTGGATGCAGAGTCCAAACCGCACCACGCTGCAGAACCCGGCGGCTTATCCGCATCTCGAAGCGTACGTGAAAGGTGTCGTTGGTGCGTTTGCTAAAGATCAGCGCGTACTTGCCTGGGACATCTGGAATGAACCCGACAATGAGAATCATGGCAGTTACAACCAGCTCGAACCGAAGAACAAAATCGAGCTCGTGAGCGCACTGCTGCCGCAGGCGTTTGCGTGGGCGCGTGCCGCAGGCGCGACGCAGCCGTTGACGTCCGGTATCTGGAAAGGCGATTGGTCCACTCCGGAAAAGATGACGCCGATGGATCGTATGCAGATTGAATTGTCGGACGTCGTTACGTTTCACAACTACGACGCGCCGACAGAGCTTGAAAAGCGGATCAACTGGCTCAAGCGGTACAACCGGCCGTTGATTTGTACCGAGTACATGGCGCGTGGGAATGGCAGTTTCTTCTTTGGATCGCTGCCGGTAGCGAAGGTTCACAATGTCGGGATGATCAATTGGGGATTTGCGCAGGGGAAAACGCAGACGCACTTGCCGTGGGATTCGTGGCAGCGTCCGTATGTCGATCGCGAACCGTCGGTTTGGTTTCACGAGATCTTTCGCAACGACGGGCAACCGTACCTGGTGGAAGAAGTGGAATTCATTCGCCGCATGTCCGGGAAGGCGAAGGCAAAAGCGAGCCACAGATGAACGCGGATGAAAGACGGATTCTAAGGTCATGAAAAAGTTATCCAATAAGAGTCGCAGCCTTTTGATCGGCCTGCTTGCAGTCATGGTTCTTCAGAGTGAGGTTGTTTTTGCGCAGAGCCGGGGAATCACGGTGCAAGTCGACAAACCCGGCGGGCCGATTCCCAAAACGCTTTTTGGTCTGTTCTTCGAAGACATCAACTTCGGCGCCGATGGCGGTCTCTATCCCGAGCGCATCAAGAATCGATCGTTCGAATTTCCAAACCCGATGATGGGCTGGAAACAGTTGGACCGCGGCGAGCCGAAGGGACAACTCTACGTTTACGATCATGGCTCCGTCACTGACACACCAAACTCGCACTACCTGCGCATCAAAACACCCGCCGGCAACAAAGGCTTCGGCGTGGTGAACGAAGGCTTTCGTGGCATTGGCGTCGAGAAAGGCGCTGAATACAAATTCTCAGTCAGAGTTCGCCGCGTCGATGGATCTCCCGCAGCCTTGCGCGTCGAAGTTGAAGAGGGCCAAAAAGTTCTCGGTGAAACGCAGGTCTCCGGCTTTACAAATGTTTGGAAAACCTACACGGCCACGCTACGAGCTAACGAAACAACCAACAAAGCTCACGTGAATCTGCTGCTCGAAGGCAGCGGCACGGTCGACATCGATCTCATTTCGCTCTACCCGAAAGACACGTGGCAAGGTCGTCCCAACGGTCTGCGCAGCGATCTGGTCAAGCTTTTGAAGGAGATGAAACCCGGCTTCTTACGTTTTCCCGGTGGCTGCATCGTCGAGGGTAGAACGTTGGACCAGCGTTACCAGTGGAAGACAACACTCGGCGATCTCGACGAGCGCCGTCTGATCATCAATCGCTGGAACACTGAATTTAACTGGCGTCCGACACCCGACTACTTTCAATCATTTGGTCTTGGTTACTACGAATACTTCCTGTTGAGCGAAGACATCGGCGCTGAACCATTACCGATCATGAACTGCGGCATGGCCTGTCAGTTCAACTCGAGCGAATTAGCGCCACTTGAAGATCTCGACCATTTCATTCAGGACGCCATCGACCTGATCGAGTTTGCGAATGCCCCGGTCACCACAAAGTGGGGCCGCAAACGCGCCGAGATGGGCCATCCGAAACCGTTCAACTTGAAAATGATCGGCATCGGCAACGAACAATGGGGTCCACAGTACGTCGAGCGTTACGAAGTGTTCGCGAAAGCAATCAAACAGAAGTATCCAAACATCGAACTCGTTTCCAGTGCCGGGCCGTCACCCGACGGCGAGCGCTTCGATTTTCTGTGGCAAAAGATGCGTGCGCTCAATGCGGATCTCATTGACGAGCATTACTACCAGGCGCCGAAATGGTTCCGCGACAATGTGGCGCGTTACGACAATTATCCGCGCACCGGTCCGAAAGTTTTTGCCGGTGAATATGCGGCGCAGAGTGTCGGCGTGGCCAGTCCCGACAACCGTAACACGTGGGAATGTGCGATGTCAGAAGCGGCATTCATCACCGGACTCGAGCGCAACTCCGACGTCGTGAAGATGTCGTCGTATGCGCCGCTGTTCGGACACGTGGATGCGTGGCAATGGACGCCGAACATGATCTGGTTCGACAACCTCCGCTCGTACGGCACACCAAACTACTACGTTCAGAAAATGTTCAGCGTAAATCGTGGTACGCGGGCGTTGCTGCTCGCGTTGGATGGATCGATGAAGAACGGCGAGCACGAACTCTATTCCAGCGCGTCACTGGATGAAGGCAGCGGCGAAGTGATCGTTAAAGTTGTGAACACCGGCTCAGCCGCGAAGGAGTTAAGTGTTAGTTTGGCGGGAACGAACGGCTCGAGAGCTGGCCGTGCATTCGTTTTGCAGAGCGAGGATCTGAAAGCGGAGAACAGCTTAGACCATCCGACCAGGATTTCTCCGATAGAGCAAGCGTTGCCGGTTCCGAGCGGTGACTTCCGTTACAAATTCTTGCCCCGATCATTTACGGTGCTCCGCATTCCAATCAAGTGAGCCACCAAACGGCACAAAAATTATTATGTGTTCTTTGTGTACTGGCTGTCGGCTGGAATGTTGTGGCCCAGACAAGCCAGGCTGCGTCGATCACGATCGATGCGAGCAAGGTTGAAAATCGCATCAGTCCCCTGCTCTACGGCCAGTTTCTCGAATTCATGTTCGAGGGTGTCAAAGGCGGGTTGCACGCGGAGTTGATTCGCAATCGCAGCTTTGAAGAGCAACCCAACGTTATCGGTCTCTCGCGTAATTGGGATCGATATCCCGACGATCGAAACGACGATTACGCACTCACCTTCCACTGGGACGATCTGTCAGCTTATCCATCGTCGCGAAAAGAACATTCGCTGCAAGTGCGAGCTGGCGACGGTGTCATTCCGCGTCACGGAGTTTACCAGTCGCGAATCCCCGTGCGCGCGGGTGTCGAATATCGAGGTTATCTCTGGATTAGGACAGATGATTACGACGACCGCGTTTCGGTTGTACTTGAATCGGATCTAGACCAGGCTCAGGTTTACGCGGCTGCTGATATCAACATCAGCAAAGGCACGTGGCGTAAGTACGAGTTTTCACTCAAGCCGACTCGCAGTGATCCGCTCGCGCGTTTCGTCATCCTATTTCCCGGCAAAGGCAAACTCTGGATCGATCAAGTCTCGCTGATGCCGGGTGATGCGGCGAGCGGCGGTGTTCGGCGGGATGTGTTTGGAAAGATCCAACAACTCAAACCCGCGTTCATTCGCTGGCCCGGCGGGAACGTCGCACAGGACTATCGCTGGATGTGGGGCATCGGACCGCGCGACGAGCGTGTTACCTGGACCAACCGTGCGTGGAAAAACGAGCCGGAGCCCAGTGATTTTGGCACCGACGAGTTTGTTGCGTTTGCACGAGCGGTTGGCGCCGAACCGTCAATCACTGTGAACGTGGAGGGTGCCGGCGCGACTGTCGAAGAGGCGGCCGCATGGGTGGAGTATTGTAATGGACCAGCAACTTCCAAATACGGCGCGATGCGCGCGGCAAACGGGCACGCGGCTCCGTTCGGCGTGAAGCTTTGGGAAGTCGGAAATGAAATTTGGGGCGACTGGGTGCGTGGACACTCTGACGCCGAGACTTACGCACGCAATTACAATCGTTACGCCAAAGCGATGCGCGCCGTCGATCCTTCGATCAAATTGATCGCGGTTGGTGACAACGACATGAGTTGGAACAGCACCGTGCTGCGCGCCGCCGGTACAAATATCGATTATCTCGCCGTGCACCACTACTACGGGCGACGAGAATCGCAGGGCGATCCGTTAAACCTGATCGCGCGGCCGCTGTATTTCGAAGGTTTTTACCGCGAGATGCAGCATTTCTTACGCAAGCTCGGACTGGACGGTCGCGTTAAGCTGGCAATCAATGAGTGGGGACTCGATCTTCCGAGTGAACAACAATACTCGATGGTGTCGGCGCTTTACGGGGCACGGTTGATAAACGTCTTCGAGCGGATGGGCCAACTGGTAGAGATGAGTGCGGTGTCAGACCTGGTGAACGGCTGGCCGGGCGGGATCATTCAAGCTGGGCGGCACAGTGTTTTTGTCTCACCGATTTATCTCGTCAATCAGCTTTACAACGAACATCGCGGCGACGTTCGCCTCGCGACCGTCAGCAGTCCGACATTCCTCGACGTTACCGTCACTCGCACCACCGACGGCAAGAAAATCTTCATCAAAGCAGTAAACACGAGTCTGACAAACGCGTTAGCGACAACGATCAATCTTCAAGGCATTACCCCCGGACCACGCGCGGAACTAAACACGATCACCGCTCCCTCACTCACCGTCGCCAACGATTTCTCACGCCCGAACGCTATCTCAATCTCAACCAAAACAATCCCCGCGAGCCGCCAGTTCACCGTAACTCTTCCGAAGCACTCAGTCTCCGTAATCACCCTAACCAATCCGTAAAAAATCCGTGTAATCCTTGGCTGGTTTTACTCGTCGATGTGAATGTACTTATCAATTCCAGGATTCGGGACCGTCTGCACGCGCCCACTCGGCCACTTCACTTCAATCGATCGCACACCACGCGAATTCCCCAAACCAACAATAAGACGCGGATCATTTGACGACAGATAACTCCCCGCACTGCTGACATCAAAAAACTGTTTCTGCCCCGTAAGACTCGTCACGACAACACGTGCCCCAATCCCACCACGATTCGACTTCGATCCGGTAAGAACTATCCCCAACCAGTGATTCGACGTTCCCTGATTGCGCAGTATCAACGGCGCGTCATCCAGCACTGCGATCACCACATCAATCTGACCATCGTTATTCAAATCTCCAAACGCTGCGCCACGCGCCGCAACCGCCGAACTGAACGCACTCCCCGCAGTGGCTGAAATGTTGACGAAACCTTTGCCCGTATTGCGCATCAGCAACGGCATCTGTTTGTACTTCAAATAGCTGGTCGTCTTTTCGATCGTGTCGAGCACGTGACTCTGAGCCACAAACAGATCGCGCCAGCCATCGTTATCAACATCAACAAACCTCGCCCCCCACCCGGAATTCAATAGCGTGATCTGTCCCACAGCAGACGTGTTAGTCGCATAAGTGAAACTCAGATCTCCATTATTTCGATACAAAGCGTACTTCTCATTCGACAACGTCGTAATAATGACATCTAGGTAACCGTCGTTATCATAATCGCCCGTGTCGACACCCATTCCGGCAAACGTTTTCCCATCTTCATCGTAAGCAGCGCCTGAGATAACAGCTATATCTTCGAACCTGCCATCACCCTTATTCCGATAAAGCGACTGCCGCACACTATCGTTCGCGACAAAAACGTCCGTCCAGCCATCATTGTCGAAATCCGCAAACGCAACACCGAGTCCTTTCCCCGCAGTTTCGGCAACGCCCGTCGACTGGCTCACATCCGCAAACGTTCCGTCGGCACGCTGATGAAGCAACACATTTGTCGCACCTTTGAAGTTGTCCGGATGACAATACGCACGCAAACCCGCGGTCGGTCCACCACAAAACGTCGCGCCACTTTCAAAGTCCCATTCCATGTAACGTGCAATGAATAGATCGAGCCGGCCGTCGCGATCGTAATCAAACCAACCGGCGCTCGTGGACCAGCCTTTCGGAATGTTTGGAAGTTTGTTCGTGACGTCTGCGAAACTGCCGTCGCCGTTGTTGCGATAGAGATAGTCAGCCTTGTAGCCGCTAACGAATAGATCGACGTATCCGTCGTTGTCGTAATCTGCGGCCGCAACACCCATACTGTACCCCACACCTTTGAGCCCGGCGCGTTCAGTAACATCGGTAAACTTCCCGTCCGGTTTTTGCTGGTAAAGACGGTTCCAGTACTTCGGCTGACTCTTATCGGGCAGTTCGTCTTTCGACATCCGATCGCGCAGCGCGGCGCCGTTGGTAAAGAAAAGATCCAGGCGACCGTCGTTGTTGTAATCAAAGATAGCAACTCCGCCACCCATTGTTTCGAGCAGGTATTTCAGCGACGTCTTCGACGCTGCGTGTTGGAAGTTCACACCCGACTGAGCGGTGATGTCGGCGAATGTCAGTGGCGAACGTGCCTGTGGTCCAGGTGGCGGAGGATTCTTTGGCAGATCCGGAACAACGTACGAGCGTCCAGTGCGTTCGGGCGGTGTCGGCGACGGTTGTTGTGGAAAAGCGTTAATTGAGCCCCAAAAAAGCGCAAGCAACACCAGTGGAAATCGATACCGCATTACTCGTGTCTGAGCGCTTCGTTTGGATCTACCTTCGTCGCTTTGAATGCCGGAATGAAACACGCGAGCATCGCAATCCCGCTTAGAAACACCGCAACCGCAACGTAAATCGAGATCTCACTACCACTGTTCGCAAACAGAAACGACGCAATCAACTGTGCGGAAGAAATCGCCAGCAGCAAGCCGACCACCACGCCTGCCACAACAATAAAGAGCGCTTCTTTCATGATCATTCGGAGTATGTCTGTGCGTTGTGCGCCGAGGGCGAGGCGGATGCCGATCTCGCGCGTGCGACGACTCGTCGAGTAGTTGATGACGGAAAACACTCCGACCACCGCCAGCACGAGGGCCAGAAATCCGAATAGTCCCGTAAGTGTCGAAACCACGCGCAGCATGATTAACGAATCGTTCATGAAGTCTGACAGCGGCCTGACCTCGCCCAATCGGACCTTCTGTCCTAACGAATCAATTGCGTTGCGAACGGGCGGCAAGATTGCAGTCGGATCAGACTTCGTTCGCACATGAAGCACCATTCCCGGCGTTGGATTTTGTTGTAATGGCAGATAGAAGAATGGCGCTGCCGATTTCTGATAGATGTAGGCGGTTGCGTCTTTAACTACTCCCACCACTTCGATTGGTCCTCTGTTGCTACCGCCAATGGTGATGTGTTTTCCAACGGCGTTTTGACCGGGCCAGTAGCGCTGGGCCAACGATTGATTGACGATCGCGGTGCGCACCGTTCCTTCCCGGTCCTGCTCCGTAAACTCACGACCTGCCAGCATCTTCATGCCCATCGTACTGAAGTAGTTAACACCAACAACGCCGTTCATGACGTCCATATTTTCATCAGCCCGCGGCGTGTAATTCTCGACTTTGATCGTGGTGCTTCGCAGTCCTCCGCCAGAAGGAATGAAATCAGCGAAACTGGCCGCCTCAACGCCCGGCAGTGTACCGACACGTTCGAGCGTTTGATTATAGAAAGCGAGTTGCGAGGCAGTCTCGGGCTGGTCGAATAGCTCGCCGTCAGTACGGATAGTCAGGACGTTGTTGATGTCGTAACCAACGTCGATTTGCTGTGCCTTCTGCAAACTGCGGATAAACAGACCGGCAACGATGAGCAACAACAACGACGCAGAGATCTGCGACATCACGAACAAATTTCTGATCCCAAAACGTCGCCGTCCGGTCAGCAACGCCGGGGCATCGTCTTTCATCGCCAGCGAGAGATCGGCTCTGCTCGCATGAAGCGCCGGCACCAATCCGAAGATAAGGCCCGCCACCAGCCCGACTGCAAGCGTCAGGAGGATCACGCGCTGATTGATGCTGAAGTCGATGGGAATGCTCGTCGCCGACGATGGCAGGAAAGAAGTAGTCAGCAACTTGATGCACAAAGGTGCGAGTAAGATTCCGAGCCCACTGCCGATCAAAGATAACTGAAAGCTCTCGGTCAGTAGTTGTCTGACGATTCTGCTGCGACTCGCACCGAGAGCAGTGCGAACCGCCATCTCTTTTTGTCTCGCGGTCGCGCGCGCCAGCAGCATGTTCGAGATGTTGCTGCACGCAATCAGCAAGACGAGTCCGACGAGGACTGCGAACAGTCCGGCTAATCCCGTCAGCACGCTTTTTACTTCCGGCGGAACACGCGCATAGCGTTCGGACACCACGCTGATCCGTCGTGTTTGCTGGTTGCGTTCTTTCCAATCTTCCGGATACGCGGCGGCGAGTTGCTGCGCCAGCAGACCGAGACTTGCCTGCGCCTGCACTTCTGAGACATCTGGTTTTACACGGCCGATGATTGAAAACTGTCGCGTGCCACGGCTTGCAGTGAAGCCAGGTTCGAAGCCGAGTTCTTTGAACGCGTGCATCGGAACAAACAGGTCCGGCGAGCGACCGAGATCGATTCCGGTGAAAGTGGCAGGCAAGATACCGATGACGGTAAAGCTGTTGTTATTAAGAAAGACGGTCTTGCCAACGAGCGACGTATCACCGCCGAATCGGCGCTGCCACAGATCGTGACTTACCACGACGACCGGTCCGAGATCACCGGCGCGAAACATGCGACCGTGAGCAGCTTGAACACCAAGCAGATCGAAATAGTTTTCTGAGGCGAGTGTTCCGTAAGCACGATCCGCGTAGCCGTCAGATCTCAGTGTTGTCGAGAAGTCGGTGAGTGCGGTCAGATCTTCGAAAACGTCAGTTCTGTTTTTGAAGTCGACAAAATCAGCATACGAGGAACCGCCGTACTGTCGCCCGGAGTAATCGCTCGTGTAAAGCGAGACGAGACGCGCGGGGTTTCCAATATTTAATGGTCTGAAGAGAATTGCGTCGACGAGACTGAAGACCGCACTATTCGCGCCGATACCGAGCGCGAGCGAAAGTGAGATTCCGATCGTCAACAGCGGTTTTCGTAACAACATACGAAGACCGAACTTCAGATCCTGCGGGAACGCACTCATCAGTCGTCTCCTTGCGATTAGCTGAGGAATTAAACCACGGATCACACGGATTGGATACGGATTCATTTCCGCCTGCCTCCGAGCAATCTCCGGACATCGTCGTACGGACGGGCAAATACTTGCACTTCGTCCCCGTAATAAATATATCCAATTCGCGGCGCCTTAATCGTCCAGATTAATACGTCATTGCGTTCAAGGATCGCGACTAATTCCCATGCTCGGGGTGAGGTGTTCTTGCGCGGTCGACTTGAACCAGCAAACAGCTCGGTCGTAGCGTCGCGCGCGCGAAAGATAATCGAACGGCGATTCCAAATGCTCATTGAACCAAAACTTCAATTCAGTGAGTGCATCAAAATCGTGGTCCGATAAGCCATTTGCCCATCGTAGTTCGGATGCAGCATTGAACAAACCCGTCGCGATGTGCGAACGCTCGTCAATTACACCACTGTAAAAACGGATGTACATACTTCCTCACGATGACGATCGAAATACTTTGCGGAATTTGAGTTGTAAGGAATTCGGGGCACTGGGATTCGAACCCAGACCCTTGCGCTAATCTGGCGCTAACACCGCTTATAAGGCGGCTGCTCTACCGATTGAGCTATGCCCCGTGAGAACTGGTCGATCCGACGGGACTCAAACCCGCACCTCACGGCTTAAAGGGGCCGCTGCTCTGTCGCTCGAGCTCCGGATCGAAAACTGGCTGTGGCGGAAGGACTCGAACCTTCGGTTGCCGGATTAACAATCCGGTGCCTTACCAACTTGGATACGCCACAAAAGAATTTGGTTGCGAGAAGTAATTGATCTGGTCGCGGCGTGAGACAAACGCCTCTTGGAACTCCAGACTCGTGCAGTCAAACGTTCTGCCCGAGCTGAGTCACGCACCGATAAACTTGTAAGTATGAATTTGGTGGTCGGAGCTGAATTCGAACCAACCTATCGGGCTCTTCAAATCCACGCTAATCCACCTCAGCTATCCGGCAGAAGAATTTTCGCCACGGATGAACGCGGATCACACGGATCAAAACTTACCGTTCCATCTTAACTTTTCAGACAATTGAAGTGGTGACCTTCGACATATCGTGGCAGCCTATACGGGACAATCTTCGCAACTTTTGCTGATGCCAACCACTGAGAACCAAACGAATGGAGAAAAAACATTGATCCCACCAATAGTTGAGAGTAAAGTCACGGACGATTCTCAACCTTAGTCTATGTGACCGCTACCGCCTTCACGGATGCGGTGGTAGAAAGGACCAGACTCCAGCATCCTCAATCCCAAAGGAGTGTTCAATGCATACCATCCCAGTAACAACCAATGCAGGCGTTTCGCCTGGCTCAACATTGGACTTCGTGTGGCTAGAATTGACAAATCGTTGCAATTTGCACTGTGTTCACTGCTATGCAGAATCTGGCCCGAAAGCAGGCGACAAGGATCTCTTGAGCGAACAGAACTATCTCGATCTTATCGAGCAAGTGTATGACCTTGGCTGCCGGAAGATCCAATTTATCGGTGGAGAACCAACACTCAACCGTAGTCTACCTGTACTGATTGAAGCGGCTTATGATCACGGTTTTGAGTTTATCGAAGTCTTCACAAATCTTACGCGACTTTCTGACGCGTTGCTTGAAGTCTTCTGTCGCTTCAATGTGGCCGTGGCAACTTCTTTCTATTCGCACAATCCAAGTACTCACGAGGCCGTCACCAGACAGCGAGGCAGTTTTGAACTCACGACACGCAATATGAGAAGGATACTGGACGCCGGGCTCACTCTACGCGCTGGCATCATAGAGATGGACCAGAATAGAGAAGATCTTGTAGAAACGTGGGCGTTTTTGGAGAGGATGGGCATCAAGAATATCGGCCGCGACCATCTGCGCGCGATTGGACGGGCCGAGGGCGCGGGTTGTTCCGGTATGGAAGAGTTGTGTGGCAGTTGTGCGGGGAATATTTTGTCTATCGGGCCGGACGGTGTTGTTGCTCCATGCAACATGTCGAAACGTTGGTCCGTGGGTTCCATCCTTAAAACCGACTTGGCTGAGATCGTTTCCTCGGAAAAGCTCCTCCAAGTACGTAAGCAGATCGAGGAGGTTGTCGGAGAAAGAACTGAGCTTCAACGCGAAGCCATCTGCGACCCAAAGACGTGCAATCCATATTCAAGTTGCTGCCCAAGCACACAGAGTTGTCTCCCGTGCGAGCCTAACGGTTGTAACCCATGTTATCCGAAGGGTTGAAAGAACTAATTGCCGGTATAACGCTGCAAAGCAGCCCGAGATTATCTAGTAGTAAACTCGTGTAACGGACTGCTTTGCGGCGTCGATTCGCTTTCTTGGGTCAGTTTTCGGTCCTGCTCTCTCCTCATAACCCAGTTTGAAGGAAGCATAAGTGATCAACGAATCAGTTCAGTGTCATATTCACGACAATGTAAATAAGGCTGAGGTTGATTCAATTCACGAAAATATCTGTTCTGGCGTACAACAGAATGAGCATGAAGCACACCAGTACTGTATTTTTCATCTGCCCACAAAAGACAAGAGTGCCGACTTTGGAGTCGCGTTTGAACGGAAGCTAAAGTCAGTCAAAGCAGCGCTCTTGGAGATCGAAGCGTGTTGCCTATCTCCTGCTGAAATACTCAAGAGGAAGGAAAAGATCTCCTATGACTTCCGCTATGTATACTTTCCTACTGTTGTGAATTTAAGCCATTACGTGTTTTATGCCAGAACGCAGTTCACTCAAGCGGTTTTTACAGGGGCAGTCGACCTCAGTCGCGCGACGTTTATTGAGCCCGCACTCTTTGATGATGTCGTGTTTGAGGAAGCCTATTTCCGGGGAGCAACTTTTCTTCGACGCTGCGATTTTCGACGAGCCAATTTTAATCGCTTCGTAAACTTTACCGAAGCCACGTTTGCAAACGATGCCACCTTTGTCGATGCTAGATTTGCAGCTTTAAGTGATTTCAGTGGAGCCCTCTTTGCTCGGGAAGCTGTTTTCAAATCGGCAAAATTTCTAGATCAGTCTGAAACGTTTTTTCAGTCTCATCGGCCAACTAACGACACGTCACCTATTCCAATTCGCTTTTGTGGTGTGGTTGACTTTCAATACGCGAGCTTGGCAGGGTTTATTGACTTTAGCGGCTGGCAAGGTGACCACGTCTTTCTTGATAGGGAAGCGGTTTCTCAAGTAAAAGACGAGTTGTCGGCAAAGTTTGTTGCCATGGAACAAACACTAAAGTGGGGGTTATCTGGTCAAACTGGCGAACTTCTTTTCAAAGAGGCTGCGCTAAACTTCGAAAACGTTCAAGTGAACACTCCTGGTCGCGTTTCATTTCATCAAGTGCGCTTGCGGCCGAGTTGGTTTATTAACGTAGACTCCCGAAAACTAATTTTCACATCTGTTAGTTGGCAGAATCTGACTCGAGCATTTGTTGGATCATCGATCTCCGATGAGATTGCAAGTCTTGAGAAGCGCCACGGCACCACTGAAGCTATTAGATTGCTGGAGGTTTCCTGTCGACAACTAAGTGCCAATGCCGAGGAGAATAGTCGGTACGCAGAAGCTTCGAGTTTTCGACGCATAGCCATGGCGTTGGACTGGCGAATGAAGAAAGCAATGCTTTTCCCGCTAATCAAGAAGCTAAGGCTCCCTGAAAGAGTCGACACTGGTTTTAGGATTTTGCGTAGTTGTGGCGAGCTTGCCATGCATAGTTTGTATCGATTGACAAGCTGCTATGGCGAAAGCTGGGTGCAGGCGGCTGGTATTCTTTTTATAGTCGTTCTCGCTATTTTCCCGTTTGCCTACTGTGGCACCACTTTCATCGTTTGCCCCACCAACAAAGCTAATTCTTCACAGAATTGCTTGGAGCGTCGTTTGTCATTATCTGAAGGAATACGAAATAGTCTAACGACAGCAACTTTACAAACCACCGAGTTCCGAAAACCAAATAGCGCCGCCAGCGAAACCTTTACAATTGTCGAGAGGATCTTTGGTCCAATTCAGGCAGCGCTTCTCGCGCTGGCAATTAGACGAAGATTTATGCGCTAGTAGTAATTTACAATTCTTAGCAAAAGACAAGGTCGCCGGAACTAACCACAGCGACCTTTGTCATATAGCGGTACGGATGACGAGACTCGAACTCGCAAATCAACTGATTGAAAATCAGCCCGCTTTCCATTTCGTGTTCATCCCCTTAATGTTTGAATGAAGACAGGGATATCGATCCGATAGGACCAGGTGGGCCAATAAACACACTTCGAGGCACACTTCTCCTGATGGTGGCGAACTCGCGGATTCTCGCAAAGCACCGAGTTCATCACCCGTCGAAGGCTCCCTGCCTTCATCCCGCGAAAAGTATTTCGATTGTCAAAAAACTAAAGGAGCGGGCTTTAAGCTTCCCAGGGAAGCTGCCCGCTCCTTCAATTCTCGTAAACTTTTTTGAGATTTTGGGAGCGGGAGGCCGCTCCCGCTGTATTAATGCCTTATGTAGAGGCGTTCGACTATGCCGCTGAAATTGCGGCGCGTGGATTGTGGCTTATTTATGCAGCTCATCAACATTTGGAATTCGAATAGCGCAAACCTTTCATCGCGCGAACTGTTTTCTATAAAGTATGATGAAGTGTCTGTCAAGAATTTTCTGAAAGAAAAATCCAATCGAACACCTGGTTGCGTAGTTTATCCCGGTTGCAAACAACTTCATTCACAGAGGAGATTCTGATAAACATGCAAAGCAACTCCCATTTTCAACGGACCGTTTTCTCAGCCCTGATCTTTTCCCTGCTGTTGACGATCACCGTGCCGGCCCGCGCACAGGAGAAGTCACTTTACGAACGTGTGGGCGGTTACAATGCGCTCGCCGCAGTGGTAGACGACTTTATTGGCAGACTCGTCAGCGACAAGCAGTTTGAGAAATTCTTCGCCGGGTTCAGCGTCGATTCAAAGAAACGCATACGCCAGCATATTCTCGATCAGTTTTGCGCGGCTACCGGTGGTCCATGTATCTACCTGGGACGCGACATGAAGACAACGCATGGCGGGCTCGGGATGACGGAAGCTGAGTGGGATGCGGCGGCGAAACATCTCGCTGCGTCACTCGATAAATTCAAAGTGCCTGAAAAAGAAAAGGGCGAGGTGCTTGCGTTCGTGACCACGCTGAAGAAAGACATTGTCGAGAAATAGGGACACAAATAAACGCGGATCTAAATCCGGATTTCTATCCGTGTTATCCGCGTCTGAGTTGTTGCGCCGAAAAGAAGTGTCGCCGGTTGAGCTGACCAGGAGCTGTCTGGCTCGAATCGACGAACTCAACCCGACGATCAACGCCTTCATCACCGTGCTGCACGAAAGCGCGCTGGCCGAGGCTCGTGCAGCGGAGGATGAGATCAATGACGGCAACTGGCGTGGACCACTACACGGCATTCCCATCGGGTTAAAGGATCTAATCGACACGGCAGGCATAAAAACAACCTGTGCTAGCGCGCTCTTCGCAGATCGCGTTCGCACCGAAGATGCGTACATCGTGCAACTTCTCAAAAGCGCAGGTGCGGTGTTGCTCGGCAAACAAAATATGCAGGAGTTTGCTTACGGCGGCACTTCGACATCTTCGTACTTTGGTCCGGTTCGCAACCCATGGGACACAAATCGAATTGCCGGTGGTTCGTCAGGCGGCTCGGCTGCGGCCGTCGCTACCGGCATGTGTTTCGCTGCGATCGGCACTGACACGGGCGGCTCAGTCCGCGAGCCGGCGGCATTCTGCGGTATTGCCGGCTTGAAACCGACGTACGGTCGCGTGAGTGTGCGCGGAGTTTTTCCTCTTTCCGCATCGCTGGACCACGTGGGACCGCTTTGCCGTGACGTGACCGACACCGCACTGATGCTCCAGGCCATTGCCGGTTACGACAAGCTGGATACTACCTGCGTCGATTATCCAGTTGATTCTTATACAGCAGGACTAAGGAAGACGACCAGATCACGCATCGGTATCGTGCGGCGCCCGTTCTTCGATGATCTCGAACCGGAGATCGGAACCGCCATCGATGAGGCACTCCAACAGATCAACAACTTGGCATCTGAAGTCATCGAGATCGATCTGCCACCAACGCCAACCGCCGTCCAAGCGCCCGAAGTTTACGCACTGCACGCAAAACACTTCGAGACGTCGCCAGATCTCTACGGCCCCTGGATCCAGGCACGACTAAAACAGGCGCGAGCGATTGACACTGTGTCTTACATCGAAGCGCGCCAACACCTGGATCGGGTGCGACGCGAGATTGACGACGTCTTTGCGAAAGTCGACTTTCTAATAACACCCACGACGCCTGTGCCGCCCATCACCATCGACGAAGCGCTACATATGTCTCCCGATCCCGCGGGCGAACTGTGGTTGAGAAACACACGCCCCTTCAACGCGTACGGCCTGCCAACGATCTCCCTTCCCTGCGGCTTCACGCGCGCGGGTCTGCCGATCGGTTTACAAATCGCGGCGGCACACTTTCGTGAAGCAAAACTACTCTCGTTTGCATTTGCGTATGAACAAGCGACAAACTGGCACACCAGGAGGATCACATGGTAAGCAAAGGATTACTCGTAAGAGTGGAAGCAAAACCAGGTAAGGAAGCCGAGGTTGAAGAATTTCTTCGTTCTGCGTTGCCGCTGGCCCAACAGGAAGACGCCACCACCGCCTGGTTCGCCATCCGCTTCAGCAATTCTGAATTCGGCGTCTTCGATGTTTTTCCGGACGACGCCGGACGCGATGCGCATCTATCAGGAGCTATTGCGAAGGCGCTGATGGCAAACGCGAGCACGTTACTGGCGAAGCCGCCGAGCATCGAAAAGATCGACGTGCTCGCCGACAAACTGCCGGGTTGAGCTTAACGCTGAGATCGCATCGACCGGAGCAGGATCCCAACAAGTAGGGCTACGAAGACGGCTATGATTAGGAACTTCACGGGAATACCTTTCTAACAAAATACTCAGCGCTGCGATTTCACTTCTTGAACAGCTTCGCGAATGCCGCGCGCGCGTCAGTCGGAGCGCCTGACGAAGTTTGGCGCTCGACCACGGTTCGCGGCGCAAATAGTTCGCACGTGTTGTTGGCATTCTTGTTGACGATGCGCTTCGCGATTTTTTTGTTGCTGCACTCAAAGTGCGCGCTTGGATCGAAGTAAGAGCACTGTCGACAACTGTGAAGGTCCGCGTTGCACTTTGAGCAGGTGCTGTCGAACTTGATCGTCGGCGGTGCTTGTATTCCGCAGTTAGCACATTTCACCGACTCACCAAACGCCATCATCTTTGGCGATCGCGGGCCTTCGCGATCCTGCGGTTTTGACTGGCCTTGAGGACTCGATTGCGATCTTGGACGTTGCGGCTCGCGATCGTAATCCTGGTAGCCGCGCTGGCGATATTTGCGGTCGCTCATTTTGCAAAACTCCGGAGGAAACAGGAATGCCGCGCATCATACGTGAAATCCGTGAAATGCGACAGGCCTATCCACAGATTACACAGATTGATTATTCGAATCTGTGTAATCTGTGGATACTTTCTTCATCAGCTCGCAGAGTTTGCGCGTGGTGTTGAGATTTCTGACCGTCATATCCAGGTACATCTTACGGCTGGAAAGCTTGAGCATGTTTGTGCGCGTTAGCTCGCTTATTTGCGCCGCCCACAAAAGCGTGCCCGGATGATACCTGACCTCTTCGATGTCATCCTGCAGTTGCAGCTCGTCGAGAATTTTTTCCGAGTCGATGGTGTGACGCAGAAAGATCACGTTGTATCGCCAACCGGTATCGGGCTTCCACGTTGGCGGTAAAGCGGCGACCAGTTTTTCCATCTCCGGCAGACTCCGCAGCACGACTCTCGATTCGAGCTGATACTCCTTTGCAAGCATCTGCTCGATCTTTTTCTCGAGCTTGCGCGCATCTTTTTCCTTTGTAGTGAAAATGATGTTCCCGCTGTTGATGTAAGTGGAGACGTGCGGAAACCCCATCGCCTCAAAGCTCTTCTTGAGCGCGCTCATGCTGATCATGTTGTTGCCGCCGACGTTGACGCCACGCAGCAGGGCGACAAAGACGTTTGCGTCGGATTTCGCTTTGCGGTCACTCATTCTTGAATCACCATTTTAGATTTGCTTTTTTGTCCTTCCCCGCTCTATCATCTGCCCGCTCAGTAACCAGGCACCTCCCGACACAGTACTCCCAGTTTGACTCAGTTCACCCCAGATCCAAAGCGTTAACGGACGATAGTCGTAGAGCGATCCAGTCCGCGTTTTTCACCCTGGATTTCTCGAATGCTCAGTGGCGGACGCTCCCAAACTACAACCAGCAATCTGTATCTCACTGGAGGTCATATGAAGAAAACGCTAGCGGTGTTTGCTCTGGTAGCCATTTCGGTCGCAGTGATAGTCCTCACTGCCGTCCACGGCCAAAATAATAACGGCAATAAATTCCGTCGCATGCGCGCGGACAAGAAAATTGCCAATCAATACATCGTGGTTTTAAAGGACGACGTGGGTGACGTCGACGGCACATCTCATCGCCTCGCTCGGGATTTCGGCGGCGATCGTAACAACGGTCACACTTTTCATCGCGCACTCAAAGGTTTCTCAGTAAAGATGAACGAACAACAGGCGCTCCGCCTCGCCGACGATCCGCAGGTCGCGTTTGTCGAGGAGGATAGCATCGTCTCGCTCGATGCGACGCAAACCGGCGCCACGTGGGGTCTCGATCGAATCGATCAGCGCGATCTTCCGCTCGATGGAAATTACAACTTCAACGCTACCGGTTCCGGTGTCAAGGCTTACATCATCGATACCGGTATCCGCGCGACACATACTGAGTTCGCCGGACGCGTGATCTCAGGCTTCACCGCCATCAGCGACGGACTCGGCACCAACGACGGCAACGGACACGGCACACACGTCTCCGGTACGGTCGGCGGTTCAACTTATGGCGTGGCGAAGAACGTTACGCTGGTGGCCGTTCGCGTGCTCGATTCGAGTGGCAGTGGCACGAACTCCGGCGTTATCGCGGGTGTTGATTTCGTCACTTCCGATCACCAGGCGGGCCAACCCGCAGTTGCCAACATGAGCCTCGGTGGCGGCGCTTCGACGGCACTCGACACCGCGGTCCAAAATTCGATCAACGACGGCGTGACTTACGCGGTTGCCGCCGGTAACGAGAATCAGAATGCGTGTAACACTTCGCCGGCTCGCGTGGCGAGTGCGATCACTGTCGGTGCGACCACTATTACCGACGCGCGTGCCTCATTCTCAAACTTCGGAACCTGCGTCGACATTTTTGCTCCCGGCAACAACATCACTTCGTCATGGAGAACCAGCGACACAGCGACCAACACGATTTCCGGAACGTCGATGGCCACACCGCATGTTGTCGGCGTTGCCGCTCTGTTCCTGGAAACAAATCCGACTGCGTCACCGGCAACGGTTACAGCGGCCATCATCAATAGTGCGACGCTGAATCACGTGAGCAATCCGGGCACCGGCTCACCGAACCGCCTGCTCTACTCACTTCTGACCGGTGCGCCACCGCCGACACCGACGCCAACTCCGACTCCTGTTCCCGGAGCAGAGTTGTTGTTGAACCGCGGCTTTGAATCGGGCGCCGTTAATTGGACCGCGACTACCGGCGTGATCACTAACTCAACCGGACAAACGCCTCGCACAGGCGCGTTCTACGCATGGCTCGACGGCTATGGCACAACGCATACCGATTCGCTGTTCCAAACGGTAACGATTCCGGCCAGTGCCAATACGGTGACGTTGAGCTTCTGGCTGAAGATCAATTCAGCCGAAACCACTACCACAACCCAGTTCGACCGGTTGCAAGTACAGATTCGCAACACGAGTAATACCGTGCTATCTACGCTTGCGACTTATTCGAACCTTGACGAGACAACGGGCTACGTGTTGAAGACACTCGATATCAGTGCCTTCAGGGGGCAGACAGTTCGAATCTACTTCCTTGGTACTGAGGACTCGTCGTTACAAACTTCGTTTGTGATCGACGACACCTCGTGTACGACGCAGTAAACCGCGGATAAACCTTGTATCCACAGATTACGCAGATTAATCTGTGTAATCTGTGGATAAAGGAGTCAGAATATGCGATTTGCAATCCCTTCGCTTTTGTTGATTTCGCTGCTCTCAATCACTGTTTCTGCACAAACGTTTCGCGGCACGATCCTCGGCACAGTCACCGATCCGAATGGAGCCTTGGTCGCGGGTGCGAAGATCACAGTCAAAAACGCAAACACTGGTCTCGAACGTTCAACGACCAGCGACGAAAACGGAAACTATACCGTTGCGGAGTTGCCGATTGGTCTATACGAGGTACGGGTCGAGCAGTCGGGCTTTGCAATGTCTACCGTGACAAACGTTGTCGTTGAGGTTGCCAATGAGCGCCGTGTAGACGTGGCGATGGGGCTTGCCTCACAGCAGACGACAATACTGGTGGCCACAGACGAACAGGTACAAACCACCAGCAACACGCTTGGCGGCACGATCACCACCAAAGCCGCCGCAGACTTGCCCATCAATGGCCGTGACTTCACCAAATTCCTGACCATGGTTCCGGGCGCGACCGGCGATCCTTCCGGCGCGACCGATTCTCCCGGCTCATTCGGATTGTTCAGCGCCAATGGCAATCGTGGTCGAGCAAACAATTACCTGCTCGACGGCACCGACATGAACGACGGCTACCGAAACCTGCCGGCGATCAACGAAGCCGGCGTCTTCGGAACTCCGGCCACCATCCTGCCAATCGAAGCGATTTCTGAAGCTGCCATCCAGACAAACGTCGAAGCGGAATTTGGCCGCAACTCCGGCGCGACCGTGAACATCGTCACCAAGTCGGGCACCAACGATTTTCACGGCTCGCTCTTCGAGTTTTTCCGCAACGACAAACTCGACGCGCGTAACGTTTTCAATCGCGACTCCGAACCGCAGACGGCATTCAGAAATAATCAGTTTGGCGGTTCCGTTGGTGGTCCAATCAAGCGGAACCAAACGTTCTTTTTCTTCGCTTACGAAGGTCAACGCGAACGAGTCGGGTTGAACTCAACTGCACGTGTTCCCGATCCGCGCGAGATCGCAGCGCTCGGTGGTCCAACAAATCCGGTGATTGCACGTTTGCTCGCCCGTAATCCGTGGCCGGCTCCAAACCGGCCGCTGCCGCTCTTTGATAACAGCGGCGAGCCGAATCTCTTCGTCACTACGAGGGCGTCAAATGACGTCGACAGTCTGATCGCCAAGATCGATCATTCATTCAATAAGGACAACCAGCTTACCGGCCGCTATTTTTACGGTACCAGCGATCAGTCGTTTCCACTTGCGATTCTGGCCGGAAACATTCTTCCCGGTTTCAATACGACGACGCCGACGAAGGTCCATCTCGTCTCGATCTCTTATTTGAAGATACTCTCCCCAACAAAAGTCAACGAGCTGCGCTTTGGGTTCAATCGTTTCAAGGAAGGATTCTTTCCGGAAGACAACGACTTCGATCCGCGTTCGATTGGGCTCAACACCGGCATCACCAACGATCAGGATTTCGGTCTGCCGCAGATTCGAATCCAGGACGATCTCGGAATTGCCAACATCGGCGCCACCCTGTCGGTGCCACGTGCGCGTACCGACATCAATTACCAGGTGATCGACAACTTCTCGTGGAAGCTAACGAAACACGATCTGAAATTTGGTTACGAGTTTCGTCGCACCACCGTGGACCAGTTTTTTGACGCCGGTTATCGCGGTCGTCTGGACTTCGGCTCGCTTGCAGACTTTCTCGCCGGCAACTTGAGCGGTGGCCGCGCCGCGCGGGGCAATTCAAATCGTTTCACCTTTCAGAATTCGCACGCAGGCTATTTGCAGGACACATTTCGTCACAGTTCGCAGCTCACGCTCAATCTGGGACTGCGTTGGGATTACTTCGGCGTGATCGACGAACGCGATCATCTGTTGAGCAACTTCAATCCGGCTACGGGTCTGGTGCAGGTCGGAAGCCCGGGACTGCCCCGTTTATACGATCGCGACTGGAATAATTTCTCGCCACGCGTCGGCGTAGCCTGGAATGTCCGCGGTCATGGCAAGACTGTTGTGCGTGCCGGTTGGGGACTTTTCTACGACGCGTTCTCGCAGGACTTCTTCGCGGGACAATTGCCGTTCAATACGTTCAATCCGGGTCCGGCTTTCAATCCGGTTGGTCCAGCTCCGGTGCTCTTCTCGTTTTCGACCGTGCCCGTGATCCAAAACGGTGTTCCGATTTTTACGGATTTTCTCGACTCGGACGTGTTCGCGGTCGACCCGAATCTGCGCACTCCGTACATCCAGAATTACAACCTGAACATTCAGCGCGAGCTGTTTCGAAATGGCGTGCTTGAAGTGGGATACGTCGGCTCGCACGGCACGAAGCTGTTTCGTTATCGCGATATCAATCAGCCACTGAATCCGAGCGCCTCTTCGGCGCGACCGTTTGACAATGGACCATTCGCGCCTTCAGGCGGCACGTTCTTTTACGTGAACCAGCTCGAGACGACCGCGATTTCGAATTACAACGCGCTGCAGACGTCTTTCTCAGTGCGTGATCGCAGAGGCTTCTCGACCCAGATCAACTACACCTGGTCGCATTCGATTGATAACGCGTCGGACGGTCAGGATTATGTTGCTAATGCCACCCAGCCTGACAACAGTCATTGCACGAAGTGTGAGAAGGCGAACTCGAATTTCGATAATCGACATCGGTTTGTTGTCACTGCGAGTTATGCGTTGCCAAACTTCTCCGAGTCGCATCCGCGTTTCGGCAAGGGTTGGCAACTTAATACCGTGGTGACGCTCCGCACGGGCAATCCGTTTCACTTGACGCTGTTTGACGACTACAACAACACGGGCGAGTTTTTCCCGCGTCCGGATGTCGTTGGCGATCCGTATGCAGGTACGAGCGCGCCGGATCGATTCATTAATCTCGCGGCGTTCAAAGTGCCTTGCACGCTCGATCCGTCTGGTGACGGCAGTGCAGGGTCGTGTATTCCGGGTACGTGGCATTTTGGATCGCTGGGTCGAAATGCGTTGCGTGGTCCGGGTTATCAAAACGTCGATTTCTCGATCTTCAAAGACACTCAGCTCACTGAGAAATTGCGGCTGCAACTGCGCGCTGAGATCTTTAACATCTTCAATCATCCGAATTTCTCGAATCCATTGCTGCCAAGCTTTGCGGCGGATATGACGTCGTCTGTTGATCCGGTTACGGGTCGAGGCACTGGCTTTCTGCCGATCACCGTCACCCCAGACGTCGGCATCGGGAATCCGTTCATGGGCGGCGGTGGACCACGAAATCTTCAGCTCGCGATGAAGTTTATTTTTTAGCCACAAAAAGGCACAAGAAGCACAAAAGAAGAAATGTTATGGCCGGTTGGGCCGGCATTTTGGTTGCTCGAAGAGTTTCTTTAGTTTGGCAGCTAACTCGGCGTTGTGCGGTTGTTCGGCTATCGCGATTATGCGGCGTAGCCAGTCGTTCGCTTCGCTACAGCGTCCGAGGTCTGCCAGCGTACCCAATTCCTGGATCAACAACGACTGAACGCCCGGGTCGTTTGGGTCTACTCTCAGAGCAATCTGAAGATGACTGATTGCTTCGTGGTGCTTGTTTTGACGAGCAAAAAGAATTGCGAGGTTGAAATGCGCGTTGACTCTGTCGGGTTCAAGCCGTAATGCTGCTTCGAACTGTTCAATCGCGCCCATCGCGTCACCAAGATGCGACAGCGTCGCGCCGAGATTGATGCGAGCCGTCACACTGTCAGGATTTGCAGCGACCGCTTTCCGATATTCAATCGCGGCTTCCGTGTACTGGCGCGCCTCGAACGCCATCTTGCCGCGCGCGAGATGCACACGCTCGCTCTCAACTAAATCCTGCAGACCGTTAATGAGCGGATCAGACACGCGCACGCCAACCGGGCCCTGTTGGGCCAGATGAGCTTTGACTTTTTCGACGTCTCCAAGACCGCGATACGCCATCGCTAACGAATAGTGAACGCGATTGGCGTTCGGTACCCGGGCCAGAGTCGTGTTGAAATGCTGAATCGCTTCAGAGTAATTACGCTCAGATAGGGCAATCTCTCCCAGACCGTAATGCGCCGCGGGATCGTTCTTATCGATCTCGAGTGCTGCCAGAAAACTCGCGCGCGCTTCGTCCAATCGGTTCATCCCCAGAAACATGTTTCCAAGGTTCACCGGCGCAGCGATGTAATCGGGTCGCAAGGTGCGCGCGAGTCGATAACGACGAATCCCATCAACGACGCGACCTGTCTGTCGATCGAGATCTGCCGAGAGATAGATCCAGCGAAAGTCGTTCGGAGCCAGGTAATTTGCGTTGAAATAACAGTCGCGGGCCGGCGACACGAGTGAATACGCGTGATAGAGTTGGCCCAGCTTGCCGAAGGCTTCGCTCAGTTCGGTCGTCGATGTGGCAGGATTTTTTGCGACGACAGTAAGCGCGTTTTGCTGTTCTGTTATCTGCTCGCGAACACTCTCTTCGAGATCCGACAGATTCGGCCAGTACAATGCCATCAGGCCTTCTCGAGGTGGTTTGAGGGTCCGATCGGACACTTGCGAATAGACCGCCGGTGTTAGCACCAGTAAGAACATCGTCAAGAAAATTTTCACACTACTTTTCTTCAACGAGGCGCCGTTCCTTCCTTCAGCACAGTGTAACGATCGACGTCGACGTCTTTCCATCCTTCGACTGTACCGCTGGGCCAACGTACTTGCACGGCTTTGATCTTCGTGACCGGTCCCAAGCCGACGAGCACACGCGGATCGTTCGCCACCAGATAACTTCCATCTGTCCGTACGCGTCGCCGCAAAACATTCTTTTCGGTAATCGCGATCTCGACCAGCGCGCCCAGCATGTCACGACCAGTCTTCCCAACCACCCGCAAACCTAACCAGTGGTTCCTGTTCCCCACTTGATTGATCAACAACCGCGCCGGACCATTATTGTTTGTCACCAAAACATCCGTATCACCATCGTTGTCGACGTCGCCAAACGCCGCCCCACGACTAACCTCCAGTGGCAGCAATTCCGCCTGGTCCATGATCTCAACAAAACTCCCCTTCCCCGTATTGCGAAAGAGTTGATTCGGCTGTCCCAACGGAAACGGATTCTTCTGGCGCACAAGCTCCGGCAACAGTTGCACCGCCCCATTTCCGACAAACAGATCGAGCCAACCGTCGTTGTCGTAATCAAAGAAGAAAGTGCCAAAGCCCGTGAAACGACGTCCGGGCATTCCTAAACCTGCTTCACGAGTACGATCTTCAAAGAGCGACTGGCCGAGGTTTACAAAAAGCGTGTTCGTCTCGTCCATCAGATGCGTGACGAAGATGTCGTCAGTGCCGTTGCCGTCAAAATCTCCGACGTCGACGCCCATGCCGGCTTCAGTCTGCCCATTTCGATTGACGGCGACGCCTGCGAGCAGCGCTTCGTTTACAAAAGCGCCGTTCTTCTGATTGATCCAGAGCTGATTTTGATCGCCGTCGTTTGCAACGTAGACGTCGATCCAACCATCGTTGTTGAAATCAGCCGTGACGACTCCGAGTCCGTGTCCGAAGTCTTTATTGACTCGTGCCGCAACGGTGACGTCTTCAAAGACGCCATTGCCCTGGTTGTGAAAGAGTCGATTGCCGGGGGCGCGAAAGACGCGCGGCGTGCAGTAGTCTTTCGCGGTGGTGGCGGCGTAACAGACCGGACTATTCGCAGTCGTAAACTCTGCATAGTTCACCACCATCAGATCGAGCCAGCCGTCACGATCGTAATCGAAGAACGACGCGCTCGTGCTCCAGCGTGGATCGTCCGTGCCACTTTCCTTCGTGACGTCGGCAAACTTTCCGCCACCTTTGTTCAGATACATCTGATTCGTGCCGAGATTCGACACGTAAAGATCCGGCAGACCGTCGTTGTTTATATCGCCGACTGCGGCTCCCATTCCGTAGCCGTTGGCGACAATGCCACTCTGCTGCGTGACGTCGGTGAATGAGAGCTTTCCGGCAATGAGATCGTTGCGGAAGAGTTTGCCTCGTGGTGACTCGGAACCGCGCCAGGGAAAGAGTGTCGAAATGGGTTGAGTGTTAGGTTCGAGGACGTTGCCTTGCACGAGGAAAACGTCGAGGTCGCCGTCATTATCAAAATCAAATAGCGCTGCGCCGCTGCCGGTGATTTCCGGCAGATAAAACTTCCCGGTCATGCCGTTGTAATGCTGAAACCTCAGCCCGGCCTGTTCCGCGACTTCTTTGAAAATGATTTTTTGTTGACCACTAACGGAGAGACAGGGCCAGACGAGTAAAACAGCAAGTACTAACGCAAACGCCCTCATATGTGAGGATTGTATCCACAGATTACGCAGATTGATTAATAAATCTGCGCAATCTGTGGATAAAAAGCTTAGTTAATGACGTTGGCGATGATCTCGACGACGGTCATGTCTTTCGCAAGGTCACTGTTCGCTGGACGCCGGCGCGGTAGTTCGCGACCGAGGTTGTCCGGCAACCAAACCTGCGAGAGATAATACTCATTGCCGTATCGTCGAAATGTCAGTCTGGGCTTGTTCTCGACGTGGCTGACGCCGCGTGTGCGCTGACTCAGCACAAGTGCGTTTGCCTTGCCGTCAGTTTTCTGCACGCGGATCGTCTGGTTATCCGCCGTAACTTTGTACTCACCCGCAGGCAGTACCTTGCTGCCGACGTTGAAGCTAAACGGCACCGAGAACGTCTTGAATTTTTGACCGGTCTGCGCCTGTGCTGAAGCCACGAGGCCCAGCGCCAGGGCCATGATTACGGTTAATCTAACGATTATTGCTTTCATTTCCATCTCCTCCCCACAACTAAGTAACGCGAAAAGTGAAGACCAGTTGGTCCGAAGGGAGAGGAATTATTTTTTGATTCGTTTTGGCAGGTAGGATTTTCTGATCTGCCGAAGCTTTGTGATGCGGTCTTTGTTGTAAGGCAAAGTGGAGTTTTCGAGCACTGCGTAGTGAAGTTGTCGTTCGCGATTCCTTTCCGCGAGGAGGAAAACTATTTTCTCCCCCGTGAAGTATTCCTGTTTGAACCCGGCTTCAGCGCCGTGGAAGTATTCGATCGCATCGCCTTTCTTGAACCTCCCTTTGAACGACTCAAGGACGACGGCGTTGATCTTCCAATTCTCATAACCGCCGACACGATTCGTGATCTCCGCGTGCTCGATACGAACGTGCGCGACAAGCTGGACAGATTTGTAGTCCTGTCTCAGGTAACTCAATGAAGGCCAGTCGTCATCCTGAACGGTTGGACCAAAGGGCAGTAGCAGGAGAATGATTAGGAGCTTACACATCGAAGGTTTGGTTAGACAGGATTACAAGATTATCAGGATTTACACGATTTATCTTGTCAATCCTGTAAATCTTCGAAATCCTGTCTAACCAGCCGCCGGTGATCCTCGGCCGTATCGACATCAATAACGCCATCCGCAAACGCGATTGTCGCCACCAGCTCCGGGTGCCTCGCGATAATCCGTCTCGCACCTTCATCCGCTGCTAGTGAGGACAGTTCAGGGTAGAGTTCTTTTGCAAAAAGAGCGGGCACACCACGAATCGGTCCATAATCTGAAGCCACGATCGGCATGCCCGTTTTGTGGTAGGTTTCGATCAGGTTGTCGAGTACAGCAGCGGTAACAAACGGCTGATCGCACAACATGATTAAAGTCGCATCGTTATCGGAAACTTCCGCGAGCCCGATACGAATCGAAGTGCTCATCCCGCTTTCCCAGTCACTATTCTCGACGATCGAAACAGGCATGCCCTCGAGTTCGCGCCTCATCTCCTGCGGTTGATTGCCAATCACAACTACGACTTGATCGCAGTTTGAAGCGACGGCAGTAGCGGCGGCTCGACGTATGAGCGTTTGGCCACCAAACGGCAACAATTGTTTTGGGCTGCCAAGCCGTGTAGATCCGCCGGCTGCAAGAATAATGAGTCCAACACTCATTTGCCGAGACTAAACCTTACACGCAATGCTCACTTCCATTTGGGCAACAGTCACTGGGAATCGCGGACTCAACGACGTCTCGATCGTACAAAGCGATTCGTGAATTGAACCCTCGCGATCGCTCAATTTCGTTCCGGTTCGTGCTGACATCACCGCTTTGATCTCACTCACGATTGAGAGCGCGATCTCTTCCGGCGTTTCGGCCCCGATGTCGAGCCCAATTGGTGCATGTAAACGTCTCAAAGCGGCGTCAACATTCAGTGTTTCTTCGGCTGCGAGTTCCATCACGAGTTGTTCCGTGCGCCGTCGTGGTCCTAAACATCCGAGATAACGCAGAGGCAACGGCAACACTTGTCGCAGCACTTCGAGATCATGGAGATAGTTGTGCGTCATCAAAACAACGATCGTCCGCTCCAGGAGCGATACTTGCGACGTCACATCTTCCGGGCGACACAGTAAGACCGCATCCGCTTTCCGGAAACGATCGAGACTTGAAGCCCGCGCACGTGTATCGACAACGGTCGTATGCCAACCGAGAGTCCCTGCCAGATCGACAATTGGTAAAACATCGAAGCCCGCGCCAAAAACAACGAGGCGAACACGTGGTTGCACGACTTCAAGAAAGACGTCGACGAAACCGCCGTCTACTTCGTAACGTTTGATATCGCTGCTCGCGACCTTGATTGCTTCACTCAAGTCATTGAAGATCGACGAGGAAACAAACTGTCCATCGACCGACCCATCCGGAAACAGGAGCGCACTCGTTCCGATCGTCATGTCGATGTCGCCTGCAACGCGAAACACAGTGGCAACCGCGCCCGCCGTCGAACTTTCCGAACACTCGGCGAGCAGTTGCATCAAACTCGCGATGCGTTCGTTTGTAGCGGGCTCAATCAGTACCTGGACCACGCCTTTGCAACCCAGTCCGAGACCCCAGACGATGTCGTCATCGTTGTTGGTGTCGTATTCGACGAGCACTGGTTCACCGTTTTTCATCACCTTTGCGGCGCGTTCGCAAACGTCCTGCTCGAAGCAGCCGGCGCTGAGAATGCCCGTGGTTTCGCCGTTGTCGGAAATCAACATGCGCGCGCCGGGACGACGGTATGATGAGCCTTCGACCGAAACTACGGTGGCGAGTGCTGCACGCTGTCCGGGCTCCAGTCGCCTAAACGCCTCAACGATCAGTTGTGCTTCATTCATCTGTAGACCTTTCTGTTACAACAGCTTGTCTAATGTGATTGGCAGTTGGCGAATGCGTCTGCCGGTAGCGTGAAACACCGCATTCGCAACAGCAGCCGCCACCCCGACATACGCCACTTCGCCGATACCTTTTGCACCCAGTGGATTGACGTGCTCATCGTGCTCTTCAACAAAGAAAGCCTCGAGCACAGGAATATCTGCGTTTACGGGCACGTGATACTCGCCAAGATTTGCGTTGACGATTCGGCCCATGCGATGGTCCATCACCGTCTCTTCCGTCAGCGCCATGCCGATTCCACCGACGACGCCGCCCGTTAGCTGGCTGAGCGCCGTCTTCTCGTTCATGATCCGCCCGGCGCCAACGCCGGTAACGACGCGCGCCACACGCACGCTTCCCAGGTCTGCATCTACACGCACCTCGATAAAATGCGCGCCAAAAGCATGCATCGAATACTTCTTGTTCTCATCACCAGGCTTTGATTCCGCGGAGGCGTCGATCGAGTCCATGTTGTTGCGGCGCAAGATATCAGCGTATGTTTCACCACGCGATGAATCGTTTTTCAGAAAGAAACGGCCGTTTTCCGCCCTCACTTGTTCCGCAGTGACGCCGTTGAGCGGTGAACGAGTATCGTTGATCGCGAGCGCGAGCAGTTTCGCCTGCACTGCCAGACACGCTTCATGAATTGCGGAACCGACGCTCGCGGTCGTGCCGGAACCACCGTGAACCGAAGCTTTCGGCAGGATCGAATCACCCAACTCAGAACGTACGCGACCGAGGTCCATCGCGAGAGCTTCGGCGCCGATAATCTTCATCGTGGTCCATGTGCCCGGTCCCATGTCGCTGGCTGATGATTGGACCACCGCCGTTCCGTCACTGAAAACACGAGCCCGCGCCGCCGCAGGCATCCGGTACATCGGATATGTCGCAGTCGCCATTCCCATGCCGATCAGGTAACGACCGTCGCGCATCGAACGCGGTTCGATTGTTCTTCGCGACCAGCCAAACTTTTCTGCTCCGCGACGATAGCATTCGAGCAAAGACTTGCTGGAAAAGGGTAAGTTGTTGTCCGGGTCGCGCTCGGAGTGATTGCGAATCCGCATTTCCAACGGATCGATCTTCAGCTTGTACGCCAGTTCGTCGAGCGCACTGTCGAGGGCAAACACACCGGAGCACTCACCTGGACCACGCATGTACAGCGGGGTCTGAATATTGCCACGCACCAGACGATACTTCGTGATGCAATTGGGACTGGCGTAAAGCATTCGCGTTACGTTCACGAGTGCTTCGGTGTTCTCTTCGTAAAGCGAGGTTTGCGCCGTGCCTTCATGAACAATCGCGCTCAAGCGACCATCGCGTCCGGCGCCGAGCGCAACACGCTGCACGGTGTACGGGCGATGTCCATGCGACGTGAACATCTGGTTGCGAGCCACTACCAGTTTCACCGGCCGCCTCACTGCACGCGCCGCCATCGCTGCAACCACGGGATGCGCCCACGGACGCAGAGACGAACCAAACGCACCGCCAACAAACGGCGAGATCACGTGAACGTCGGTTTCCGGAACGCCGAAGACAAGCGCGAGATAACCTTGCGTGTTCGGTACCCATTGCGTCTTGTCGTGTACGGTCAGTTTGTTGTCGGTCCAGTGAGCGATCGTCGACAACAATTCCATCGGATTGTGTGTCTCGATAGGGATTGTGTAGGTCTCGTCGACAGTCACCTCTGCCTTACTCAAAGCGTTCAAGTCGCCGCGCGAGACGTCAGCGGGTCGTCCCATCGGCGGTTCTTTCAGCAAGCCTTCCTGCGGTGGAAACGCGCGCGACATTTCCGCTTCCAAACTCGTCGCCGGTTTACGTTCGTCGTAAACCACGTGTACGAGTGTTGCTGCGTGTTCCGCCTGCTCGAGTGTTTCGGCGATGACGACGGCGATTGGCTGGCTGTTGAAGTAGATCGTGTTGTCTTGCAACACCGGAAGTGAACGGCCAAAAACTGGTGCGACGTAGTCGTCGACGGTTTGCGGGCGTTCTGGAAATCGGACGCGCGGCGCGTTCAGATGTGTGAGCACTTCGAGCACGCCCGGTGCGCTCAATGCAGCTTTCGTGTCGATCGAGCAAATACTTCCATTCGCGATCGTGCTCATCACGAGCACGCCGTGTGCGAGATTGGCGACTTTGAACTCTGCCGCATATCGCGCTGCGCCCGTCACTTTGAGACGTCCGTCAACGCGCTCGACCGGTTTGCCAATCGCGGCCTTCAGCATCTGGTTCATGCTGACCTCCCGTTATTGGCAGCAATTGAGAGCGCACGAACTATCGCGCGACGGCCCAATTCGATCTTGAATCGATTGTGTGCTGTTCCCTGTGCGCCCTGCATCGCAACTTCTGCTGCGCGACGGAAGGTAGCGTCATCCGCTCGTTGTCCGTTGAGAGCCTGCTCAGCTTTGTTTGCACGCCACGGTTTATGGGCCACACCGCCCATTGCCACACGCGCTTCACGAATCGTTCCGTTACTGATGTCGAGCGCAGCCGCGACGGAAACGAGTGCAAACGCGTACGACGCGCGGTCTCGAACTTTCAGGTAATAAGAATTGGCTGAGAATTTTGCCGCCGACGCCGGCAAGTCGATTGCAGTGATCAGTTCATCGCGTTTGAGATTCGTGTCGATCTGCGGCGTGTCACCTGGCAAACGATGGAAATCTGCGAACGGGATCGTTCGCGCGCCCTGCGGTCCTTCAACTCGAACAACTGCATCGAGCGCGGCAAGCGCGACACACATATCCGAAGGATGTGTCGCGATACATTGCTGACTCGTACCGAAGATCGCATGAATGCGACTGAAACCTTCGAGCGCACCACAACCTGAGCCCGGTTGACGTTTATTGCAGGGCATCGCCACGTCGTAAAAGTAGTAACAACGGGTGCGCTGCAGGAGATTGCCGCCGTTGGTCGCAGCGTTTCTCAATTGCGGACTCGCACCGGCGAGAATCGCCTGCGAAACAAGCGGATAACGTTCGCGTACGAGACGATGATTTGCGGTGTCGCTGTTCTTTGCGAGTGCTCCCAGTCTCAATCCGCCGTCCCGCTCGACAATCTGCGCCAATTCAAGACGATTGATATCGACGAGTTGAGCCGGTTGCTCGACATTGTCTTTCATCAAGTCGATGAGATTCGTGCCACCCGCAATAAACTTCGCACCGTTTTGCACAATTGCCTGAAGTGCCGCCTGCTGATTCACCGCGCGTGTGTAGGCAAATGGTTTCATCCTCAAACTCCCGTGCTCGTCACTTGTCCACTCACTTCACGAATCGCAGCGACAATTCCGGGATAAGCGCCGCAACGGCAAATGTTGCCCGACATCCGTTCGCGAATCTCTACGTCGCTGAGCGCCACCCGTTCTTGCTTGCGTACATCTTCGGTGACATGACTGACAGTTCCCTGGTCCACCTCGTTCAACATCGCGACGGCGGAACAAATCTGTCCCGGCGTACAGTAGCCACACTGAAATCCTTCATGACGAATGAACGCGCTTTGTAACGGATGTAAATCTTCGCCTTTCGCCAAACCCTCGATCGTCGTGATTTCACTTCCGTCGTAAATCACCGCGAGCGCAAGACAGGAGTTGAGGCGTCTCCCATCGACCAGCACCGTGCAGGCGCCGCACTGACCGTGATTGCAACCTTTTTTGGTGCCGGGCAGATCGAGGTTTTCTCGTAGCAGGTCAAGAATTGAGGTGCGCGGATCTATCTTCAGGCCGTAGTTGGTTCCGTTAACTTTCAACTTGATGGCGACAGTTTCAGTTACCGGCGTTTGCGTAGTGGCGGCTGAGACTTCGCTCAAACTGCCTTCGGTCAACAATCGAGAGGCAATGAATATCCCGCTGCCGGCAAGCATCGACTGTTTGAGAAAGTCGCGTCGCGCGACGGAATAAAATTGATTTAGATCCTGTGGTCCCGTGTTTTCAACTGCACTTCTATCCATCGGAGTTTTTTTGATCTCCTCGTTGTCGTAAATCACGCGGGCTTCGTGTTGAATGCAGCCTATTTTTCAAGAAATGAACATGAGACACATCACGCAATGGGAGGGTTTTTATCTACCTCGGGTGGATAGGAACGGAATACCACGATCGGGTTAGCGACAATAAGCACAAAAAAAACACAAGAAATGGTCAAGAACGCAGAGTAATCTTTCCGGAAGGCTGGAGGAACAAATGTCGCAGCAAATGGATATGCCCATGCGCACGCTGGGCCGAACCGGAATCGAGGTTTCGCTGGTTGGTCTGGGTGGTTGGCACCTCGGGTTTGATTACATTGATGACGAACTGAGCATTCGCATCATTCGTCACGCTATCGATAACGGTATCAACTTTATGGACAATTGCTGGGACTACAACGATGGCGCCAGCGAGAAGCGAATGGGGAAAGCACTACGCGATGGTTACCGCGATCGTGTCTTTCTGATGACCAAGATCGACGGTCGTACGAAAGAGGAAGCCACCAAGCAGTTGGATGAGTCGTTGCAACGCATGCAAACCGACCACATCGACCTGGTCCAACACCACGAAATTCTACGTTTTGAAGATCCGCACCGTATTTTTGACGAGGAGGGGGCGAACGCCGCGCTCATCGAAGCGCGCGAAGCGGGGAAGATTCGGTTTATCGGATTTACCGGTCACAAAGATCCGCGTATTCACCTTTACATGCTCGAAGTGGCAAAGGAAAACGGATTTGAGTTTGACACGGTGCAGATGCCGCTCAACGTCATGGATGCTCATTACCGCAGTTTCGAGAAATTAGTATTGCCGGAGCTGGTCAAACAAAATATTGGCGTGTTGGGAATGAAATCGATGGCTAACGGAATGATTCTGAAATCGAAAACGGTAAGTGCGATCGAGTGTCTTCAGTATGCGATGAACCTGCCGACGTCGGTCGTGATCACAGGTTGTGAAAGCATGGAGAATCTCGAGCAGGCACTGACTGCCGCACGCACTTTCAAACCGATGAGCGATGAGCAGGTCAAAAACTTGCTGAGTAAAACAGCAAAAGCAGCATCGCGCGGAGAGTTTGAACTTTTCAAGACGACCTCGATCTACGACGGGACAGCGTCACATCCGGAGTGGTTAGGTGAAGAGCCAGCGGAAGTTCAGCGCGTGATCCAGACGAACTAAAGCGTTTCCGGTTCTATAACGTCGAGAATTATCTGAGGTTCCTGACGCATGAGACGGCGGAGCAGCAGCGGTTCGTCGAACATTTGTTCGAGCCCGCGCACGATGGCGTAGCGTGGATCGTCGGCGACGCGCACCGGCAGTTTTGTTTCTTCGCGCAGGTAATCGTCCAGACCGCCGAAGAGTGCGCCCCCGCCGGTCAAAATTATTCCGCGATCATAGATGTCACCTGCGACTTCGGGTGCGAGTTCGCCAAGAGTCGAGCTAATGCCTTCCACAATTCGACGCACCACTTCCTGCGCTACCGGATAAATCTCGCCGGCAGTAATTTCGACTGAACGAGGCATTCTCGTCAGCACATCGCTACCGCTGACTGGAATTTCCTGGGCGAGATTTGCCGGCACAGTGGCCGATGCCAGTTCGAGTTTCAAACGTTCGCCGGTTCTCGCGCCAATCAGCAGGCCACGATGACGTCGCACATGATTGATGATGGCGGCGTCGATATTCGCGCTACCGATTCGATCTGCGCGGGCGCGAACGATCTTGCCACTCGCGACGATAGCGACGTTTGTCGTGCCGCCGCCGATATCAACAACCGCAGAAGCGCGTACTTCATCCGGTCTGATGCCGCAACCAAAAGCGGCCGCGAGGCCTTCTTCAATCATGCCGACGCGCCCGACGTGTGCGTGTTGCGCCGCAGTCAGCAAGGCGCGTCGCTCCACCGGCGTGACATCGGAGAGCACGCTCATCAAACCACGACGGCTGAAACCTGCAATACCGCCGCGAGCTTTGCCGACAAAGTGGGCCAGCATCGCTCTCGTTCTCTCGAAGTCAGCCACGACGCCGTTGAGCATCGGAGAGATTACCGTTACACCACGCGCTTCACGCCCATACTTCTGTTTCGCCTCGCGACCGATGTCGATGATCTCGCCGGTTACGGTATCAACCGCAACGAGGGATGGTTCATCGACGACAATGCCGCGACCACGTACAGAAATGATCGTCGAAGCCGATCCCATGTCGATCGCCATGCGCATGCATTGAGCTTAAACCAGGCCACAAAAAAGCACAAAAGGATTTATTTTGTGCTTTTTGTGATTAGATCTTACTGGTGGCGAAGGACGACGATGGGATCGACGCGCATTGCGCGTTGAGCTGGAATTAGACAAGCGAGGAGGGCGACGAAACTTAAGAGAGTAATGATGGCGACGAATGTGAGTGGATCTGTCGGTGTGACACCGAAGAGCATGTTTTCGATAAATCGTGTTAGACCAAACGACGCCAGTACTCCGATTCCAACACCAACAGTGACGAGCACAAAGCCGCGGCCCAGGATGAGTTTCAGTATCGATCGTGGCCGCGCGCCGAGCGCCATGCGAATGCCGATCTCGCGTGTGTGCTGCGCTACTGTGTAACTCATTACACCGTAAACACCAATCACCGCCAGCAACAGCGAAACGCCAGCAAAGACACTCAACAGCGTTGTATTCATACTCTTGTCGCGCACGGTATTCTCGATCACGAGATTCATTGTTTGCACGCCGTAAATCGGCTGCGCCGGATCAACTGCCTGAACTTCGTGTCGCACGGCCGCCACGATGTCGTTGTTATCGAGCGACGAGCGCACCAAGAGTCGCATGTTCCAACGCATGTCAGGCCAGAATTTCTTCAACGTGTATGGCGCATACATTTCGGCTGCCGGCTGACGCAACAAACCGTAGTTCTTCACATCACCAACAACTCCGATCACCGTCACCGGATCTTCATCCCTGAGTCGCTTTCCGATTGGATCTTCGCCGGGCCAGATCTGTTTGGACATCGTTTCGTTGATCACGACAACTGCTTGCTTGTCATCGCCTTCCTGATTACTGAAGACGCGCCCACGCAACAACGGAATGCCGGCGGTTTCAAAATAGTCGTTACTCACGACACGAAATTCGACGAGTGGAGACTCGTTCGGCGGATACGTCTTTCCTTCAACAGCTACATTCGCGTTGTAACCCATCTCTTCGATTGGAAGATGTGAGATCAATCCGGCTGACTGCACGCCGGGCAAATGTTGCACGCGTTCGAGCACCTGTTGATGAAAGCGAATGGCCGAATCAACGTCGGTGTACTTCTCACGCGGCAGAGTGACTTTTGCAGTGAGTAGATTTTGCGGTCTTAGTCCCGGCTCAACTTCGCGGATGCGCATCACGCTGCGAATCATCAACCCGGCGCCGATCAACAAGACAACAGCCGCTGCCACTTCGACCACGACGAGAGCCGGACGCAGCCAGCCACCGACGACGCCAGCCGTCACCGTGTTGCCGCCTTCCTTGAGCGTCTCCTGCACATCAGTCTTGCCGGCTTGTAACGACGGAATCAAACCAAAGACGAGGCTCGTCAAAACTGAAACCGCGACGGTAAAAACCAGCACTCGTCCGTCGATGCGAATGTCCTGTGAGCGCGGTAAAAACGGAAACGCGATCTTGCCGAGCACGCCCATGGTCCACCATGCGAGAGCGATTCCGAGTGCGCCGCCAATTACCGAGAGCAAAAGACCTTCAGTGAGAAACTGTTGAATCAATCGCGCCCGTCCCGCGCCGAGGGCGACGCGAATTCCGATTTCACGACGTCTCACCGTCGCACGCGCGAGCAACAGGTTCGCCACGTTCGTGCAGGCAATGAGCAGGACAAAGCCGACTGCAACCATCATCATCAAGAGTGTCGAGCGCACCCCAGCGACCCACAGCTCCTCGATCTGCATCAGCCGAATGCCACGTCCGTTCTTGTATTGCGCTTCCAGACGCTGTGCGATCGTATTCATCTGCTCGCGTGCCTGCGCGAGCGTCACGCCTGATTTGAGACGGCCGATCACCAGGTACTTGTGCTCTTCACGATTGAGACGATCCTTCTCCGGAAACACGAGCGGCGACCACATCTGCACCCCGCGATACAACGACGCAAGCTCGGGTGGCATGACGCCAACCACCGTAAACTTCTGCCCGTTCAAAGCAATCGTCTGATTGACGATCTGTGGATCAGCGCCGAAGCTGCGACGCCAGAGTTGATCGCTGAGGATCACGACTCGTTCGCGACCGGCAACGTCTTCACCTTGCAGGAAGGCTCGACCGAGGGCCGGTTTCACACCCAGCACATCGAAATAATTTGCACCGATGTTCAGACCCGGAATGCGTTGCGGAGTGTCGCCGCCCTCGAGATTGAAGCTGGTGCCTGAGTATGCGGAGATGGCCGTGAAGACCGTGTTTTGATTCTTCCAGTCTTCGAGTGTCGGCACTGACACGGAGCCGTAGCCATCAGGTTTGAAGGTTTCCGCCAGATCGATGAGTTGTTCTGATTCCGGGAATGGCAGGGGCTTGAGCAGCACTGCATTGACGGCGGAGAAGATGGCCGTGTTGGCGCCGATACCGAGTGCGAGTGTGAGCGCAGCGATCAGAGTGAAACCGGGTCGCTTTGCCATCATGCGAATGCCATAGCGCAAATCCTGGACGAAGTTCCTCATGCCACAGCTCCTTTTTAGCCACAAAAAGGCACATAAAGCACAAATTGATCAGAAAATTGGGCGCGCCCAAATGAAACTTATTTTTTGTGCTTTTTGCGCCTTTTTGTGGCTAGTTTTCATCTTGTGCCTTTTGTGGCCTACTTGACCTTCATCACTACGAATGTGAGGTCGTCGTAGAGCGACATGCCGGTGCACCACTCTTTGACGCGTCGCACCACAACGTCTCGAATCTGATCGGCTGATAGAGTTTTTATCGACTTCAACGTATCCATGATGCGGCTCGCGCCAAACTCTTCACCTTCGACGTTCAGCGCTTCGGTAAGTCCGTCTGTGTAGAGGAACAGGAGATCGTTCGCCTTCATCTGCACGGTTTCCTGTTCGTAAACTGCGTGCTCGAACGCGCCGGCCACGAGACCGCCCGAGGTCAGTTGGCGCACTTCAAGATCCGAATCAGCCTGAAGATAAATCGGTGGATTGTGACCGGCGTTAACGTAGGTAAGGAGCTGCGTTGCTTCATCAAACGTGGCGTAAAAGAAGGTAACGTAGTGTTCGCCGTTGGTGGAGTTGAAGAGCAACCGGTTGAGCTTGCCGACAATTGACGACAACTCGGAATGCACCGGACTGCTCGATCCATTTCGCGCCGTCAAACTTCGCAGTGTCGCCTGCACCGTCGACATTAACAACGCGGCCGGCATTCCCTTACCGGCAACATCGGCAATAGCGAGACCAAGCTGGCTGCTGTTGTCGAAGTTGATGAAGTCGTAATAATCACCGCCAACGCCGCGCGCCGGTTCGCAAAAACCGGCAATCTCCATACCCACGCCTTTGGGAGCACACGACGGCAGCAGCCGTTGTTGCACTTCAGCAGCGAGAGCAAGTTCACGACGCATTCGTTCCTGCGCCACCATACGCTCGGTGAGTCGGGCGTTATCGATGATGAGGGCGAGTTGAGCCGCGATCGACATCAGTAGTTCTCGATCGGCAAGCGCGTATTGAAAACCGCCGCGTCTTGGACCAAACGAGAGTATGCCGACGAGCTCGTTCTTCTGCCGGATCTGGACCAGCAACGTCGACTTGATCGAACGCAAAACCTCGTGCTCGCTGGCGCGCTCTTCACGTGTCGATGGTAAAACCGAATTCAGTGCCTGCGACCAGGTTTCGATTTCACGCGGCTCGATCAGCAACGGCGTCGAGAGATTCATGAGTCGCCGCACCACGAACGCGCGTTTATTCAACTGCAAGGTCTTTCCCGGAGGACAGCTTTCCGCGGCCCCGGTTAGCACACGCAGGTTAAAGTTTCCACTCACATCGTCGCGAATAAAGATGGCGGCGTTGCTCGCATCGAGAGCGTTTCTGACCTTCTCGGCCACGCGTTGATAGAGTTGATCGATGCTGGCGACGTGTTGTGAGCCTTGTCCGAGGTCAAAAAAGATCTTGCGTTCGTCATACGGCGCAGGAGCGTAGTAGCGCTGTATTTTTGGCAACAACCGGCGGTGCGCGATGAGGTGAGTGATGACAAAAACGAGCAGGAGGAGCACTGACACGACTGTGTCCATGCGGCCGCCCCAGCTATCGATGAGACGCAGCCGGCTGCCTGAAAAGACAGCGACGTAAATCAGTAGAAAGACGAGAAATTCGACCGAATAGTAGATACGTTTCAGCGTGAGGTGGGCTTTGGTGTGTCGCCAGAGGCGCCGCGTCGCCTTTCGCGTCGGCATATTGAAGCGCGGCAAAATCCTCATTCTCTACGACTCTCCCAGATCCGAAAAAATGGTCTCCCAAAGAAGTACACCGCCGGGATTCGTTATCTGACAAGGTATTGTTCTTCGAGAGTTAGTGAGAGTTTAGACGTGGATGTTGCAATTAGGAAACCCGCCCACGACAGTGGACGGGTTTCATTGCGTTAATCTGTGGCTTATTTCGTTAGAGCTAGGCGCTGGTGGCTTTTTCTTGAGTCGCTTCAGCGGCTTCGCTGATGATCTTTACGACGGTCGCGGGTTGAGAGACGAACGCTACGTGGCTCGCTTTCACCTCGTGAGTCGTGGCGCCCATGCGCTCGGCAAACATGCGCTGTAACTCAGGATTAATCGCGTGATCCTCCGTCGCTCGCAGATACCAGCTCGGAATGTCTTTCCATGCCGGCGGTCCGTAGATCTGGCCAAACGTCTGCGAGTTAATTGGTTTCTGTGCCGCAGACAGAATACTCAAATCACGATCGGAAACGTCCCCCGCAAATGCTTCCTTAAACTGCGCGCGGTCAATGTAAAGGAAACCCGCTGCGTCGGGAACGAGCGCGGCCCCGATCTTCGACGGATATTGCTGGAGCAGTGCTCCCAGGTTTTCCCCGGCGTCAGGTGCAAAAGCAGCCACGTAAACAAGTGCGCGCACATTCGCTGCCCCGACGGCAGCCTTCGTGATGACCGCGCCACCGTATGAGTGGCCCACCAGCACAACCGGATTCTTTTGAGCGTCAATAACGCGACGCGTGGTCGCGACGTCGTCGTCATACGACGTTAACGGATTCTGAACTGCAATGACGTCGTAGCCTTGCTTTTCGAGCAATGGAATCACGTCACCCCAACCGGAACCGTCGGCAAACGCTCCGTGAACAAGAACGACTGAAGTCTTCATATTTAGTGCTCCATCTTTAATTAGGAATTTCGGATTATTATTATGGGCCTGCAGATTCTCTGCATCACGCAATTTGAGTGTTTTTAACTAACACTAAAGTGTTAAGTGGCAATTTTCCGCGGATGAACGCAGATCAGAATTCGTAAATTGATGTAAACTGGATCGCTTTTTTGAGCCGTTTCGTGCTTCTCTGTGGCAAACCTAAAAGACCCCAACAACAAACAAATCGAAATCAGCACTCACGTTGACACTCAGGAAGCAGCGGGTGAATCAACTTCTGTGATCGGAGAAGGTACCGCCCACTTTCCGACCCAAAAAACAGAGGAATCCACCGGACGCTCTGCACTTCTGGTGGGGATGGGAATTCTGATCAGTCGCATTGTGGGCGTCATCCGACAGCGAGTCTTTGCTCATTACCTCGGCACGTCCGATGCCGCCGGAGCGTTCAGTGCCGCGTTTCGTATTCCGAACTTTCTTCAGAACGTCTTCGGTGAAGGCGCGCTCTCGGCTTCGTTCATTCCCGTTTACGCGAAGCTGCTGGCCAGCGGCGACAAGAAAGAAGCGACTCGTGTAGCCAACGCCGTGCTGACGTTGCTCTTCTTCGTGACCTCGGTGATCGTGCTGATTGGAGTTTTGACCACTCCATACTTCGTCAATCTCTTTGCCTACAGCTTCACCCCTGAGACGAAGACCTTGACCATTCGCCTCGTTCAGATTCTCTTCCCGGGCGCCGGACTGCTTGTGTTGTCGGCCTGGTGTTTGGGAGTGCTGAACAGTCATCGTAAGTTCTTTCTTTCCTACATCGCGCCGGTTGCCTGGAATCTCGCGCTGATCACAACCCTGATCGTTTTCGGCGGCGGTGAAGATCAGGCGCGCCTTGTGATCATGCTGGCGTTCGGATCGGTGGTGGGCAGTGTTCTGCAGATCGTTGTTCAGTTACCGACTGTGTTGAAACTGCTGAAGTCGATACGACCGGTAATCGATACCGCTGATATCAACGTGCGCACGGTGCTGACCAACTTCATTCCGGTGTTTGTCAGTCGTGGCGTGGTCCAGATCTCGGCTTTTGTCGATGCGATGCTGGCCGGACTGATCAGCTCACAGGCTGTGGCGGCGTTGACGTATGCGCAGAGTCTTTACACGCTGCCGGTGAGTCTGTTCGGAATGTCGGTTTCGGCGGCTGAGTTGCCGGCGATGTCGGGCACGCTCGGCACTCAGGATGAGATCGCAGTCAAACTTCGCAGTCGTTTGAACGCGGGTTTACAACGCATTTCGTTTTTCATCGTGCCTTCATCAATGGCGATGTTCGTCTTCGGCGATGTGATGACGGGTGCCTTGTACCAAACCGGAAAATTTCAGCACGCTGATTCGGTTTACATTTGGGGAATACTGGCGGGCTCAACGATCGGACTGCTTGCCTCGACACACGGTCGTCTTTACTCATCAACGTATTACGCGCTGCACGACACCCGAACGCCACTCTGGTTTGCGACCACTCGCGTGTTGCTGACGACTGGATTGGGTTACATCTTCGCGATTGTGCTGCCGCCTGTTCTGGGTCTTGAAGCGAAGTGGGGTGTGGCAGGATTGACCGCATCCGCGGGTATCGCGGGATGGATTGAGTATCTGTTGTTGCGCCGCTCGCTGAACGCTCGCATCGGGACGACCGGCGTCAAGGCGATGTATCTGATCAAACTCTGGAGCGCTGCCGGAATCGCGGCGGCAATCGGCTTCGGTCTGAAACTGATCCTTCCTCCTCTTCACGCAATTCCGCTCGCGATCCTCGTGCTGGGAACTTATGGCGTTCTCTACTTCGCGATCGGCGCCGGATTTGGAGTGCCTGAAGCACATCGGATTCTGAAAAAATCCATCGACATTCCGATGAATCTGCTCGGTGCGCGCAGGAAATAATCAATCGCGACGGCGACGCTCAAACAGTATCGTGTCGCGCCAGACACCCTTAAGCATTGCAATTCGCTCGCGTCTCCCAACTTCACGAAAACCGCATCGCACATGTATCTCGATGCTGGCCGTGTTCTCTGGGAAGATCGATGCTTGCAGTGTCCAGATGCCATTTCGCTCTGACTCGGTAACGAGCGCTTCGAGCAAGGCGCGACCGATTCCCCTTCCGCGCGCTCTTTCAGTTACATAAACCGCTACTTCAGCAACGCCGCGATATACCTCGCGCTTCGATACCGGACTCAAAGCAGCCCAACCAAGCAGTAGCTCCTCATCGCGCATCACTAACCGTGCGAACGGCAAATGGTCCTCGTCCCACTCCTCCCACGGCTGAGCTTCCGTCTCAAACGTACTATTTCCGCTGCGTATGCCTTCGAGATAGATCAAACACACCTGGTCCCAGTCGTTTATTGTCATCGAATCAATCATGGTTGAACCTTCAGCTTCTTTTGTGGCCTAAATCCCTGCCGTGATAGCATGAGCCGCTCTTTTTCCCCAAGCCCAGCAGGAGAACCCCGTGAGTAATCTCGACGCAGTTCAGTCTATTTACCAGGCCTTTGCTAAAGGTGATATTCCTACAGTCCTCGGCGTGTTGAGCAAGGATATCGCCTGGACCGAAGCCGAAGGCTTCCCATACGGCGGCACTTATCATGGTCCAGGTTCGGTGTTGACTGAGGTGTTTATGCGCTTAGGCGCGGAGTGGAATGGCTTTGCGGCGGTGGCGGAGGAATTCATCGACGGTGGCGACACCGTGGTTGCGTTGGGTAAGTACAGTGGCACGTATAAAGCCACCGGAAAGAGTTTCGAAGCCAACTTCGCACATGTCTGGAAGCTGCAGGACGGAAAAGCGGTTCGGTTTATTCAGCACGTCGATACGCTCCTGGTCCATCGCGCGCTTCAACCCTAGCCACAGATTACACGGATCGTTTACGGATTGATCCGTGTAATCTGTGGTTTGATTTATTGTCTTGGCATTACGGCTGTATTCTGGAACGCGGCGATCACCCAACCCTGTTTCTCCTTCGTCATCATTAGCGTCAACATTGCATCCTGGTTGAGTTCGTTGGTTGGACCATCTCTGTGTCCGCTGACGTGAACAACCGCGACGTCGGCTCTCAGGAATCGGATCTGTTTGACGTTCAGCGTAATCTTCGTGTCTTTGAACACGGTGTCAAAAATCTGTTGGTGCGCGGCTTGGATCTCGGCGCGACCTTTGAGATACCTGCCGTTGATGACCACGTAATCGGCGTCCTCGGCAAACGGCTTGGCAAACAGCGCCCCGCTCTTCGTGTTCCAACCCGTCTCCAACTGCTTAACGCACTCGCGCATACTAGCCTCATCCGCGGCGCGACTATCCTGCGAATCAACCACCGGCCCCGAAAAACCCATCATAAGAAACGTTACAAATACCAATGTCTTCATGAGTATCCTCCGTCTAATTTGTGGCCCCAGCGCCACTCACCTCCGAAAGCGACAAATGAAAACAAAAGCGGCCAGCGCCGCTCCTTTTTGTGCTTTTTGTGCCTCTTTGTGGCAGAATTTCGCGCGATGCCCGAGATTTCGTCGCAGGAAGTCACGCAACTGCTTGCCGATTGGGGTAGAGGCGACCGCTCCGCGCTCGATAAACTCTTTCCACTCGTACACTCGGAACTGAGACGCATCGCTCAGCGCCAGATGAATCAGGAACGCGCCGGTCACACCTTGCAGGCGACCGCGCTCGTCAACGAGGCTTACCTGAAGCTTGTCGGTCAGCAGGCTTCGCCGTGGCAGAATCGCGCACACTTCTTCGCCGTCTGCGCGCAGGTGATGCGCCACATTCTGATCGATCACGCTCGTGCCCATGCACGCGACAAACGTGGCGGTGGCGCAATTCAGGTTTCACTGAACGACGTCGCCGTGATCGCAGAAGATCAGTCGTCAAACGTTCTCGCTCTCGACGAAGCATTGCGACAACTCGAGAGTCTCGATCCGCAAAAAGGTAAAATCGTCGAACTGCGTTACTTCGGCGGCTTGAGCATCGAGGAAACTGCAGAAGTACTAGACATCTCACCGCGAACGGTGCGACGCGAGTGGCAGCGCTCAAAAGCATGGCTCTACCGAATGATCTCCGAAGGGACCGAGAGTGAAACCCGACCGCTGGCGAAAAGTTGATGAACTCTTCGAGGCCGCGCTCGAGCACGAGCCGAGCCGTCGCGCCGCCTTCCTCGATCATGCCTGTGGCAGCGACAATGATCTTCGACACGAAGTCGAGAAGATGCTCGACTTCGAAAAGCAGTCAGAGGACTTCATCAAGACCGACGTTTTTGACGTAGCCGCGAAACTGATCACCCAGCCTCGAATCAAAACACCAAATACTTCCGACTCAATCGACGACGCGAGATTCGTTTCCGGCGACGTCCTCCTGGAACGCTATCGCATCGTGGGTCTGCTCGGTCGCGGCGGCATGGGCGAGGTTTATCGCGCCGACGATCTCAAACTCAAACAAGCGGTCGCGCTCAAGTTTCTTCCCACTACGCTGAGCGCCGACGGCGCCGCACTCGCGCGCTTCTATAAAGAAGTGAGCGTCGCGCGACAGATCTCACACCGCCACGTGTGTCGTGTTTACGACGTCTCCGAATATCAGGGCGAGCACTTCATCTCGATGGAATATGTTCGCGGCGAAGAACTCTCATCGTTGCTCAAACGCATCGGCCGTCTGCCACAGGACAAAGCCGTCGACGTGGCGCGACAACTCTGCGCCGGTCTCGCAGCCGTTCACGAACGAGGCGTACTTCATCGCGATCTGAAACCGGCAAACATCATGCTCGACGAGCACGGCGAAGTGCGCATTACTGACTTCGGTATTGCCGCACTTGCCAGTGAAGTCGATCAGCGCGAGTTGTCAGGCACTCCGGCATACATGTCGCCGGAACAACTCGAAGGCCGCGAGTTAACCCCAAAGAGCGATATTTTTTCCCTCGGTCTGGTGCTTTACGAAGTCTTCACCGGCAAGAAAGCCTTTGAAGCTTCAAGCATGCAGGATCTTCTACGACTGCGGCGCAGCGATACGACGCCGACGAGTCCCGCTCAGTACGTACCTGAACTGGATCCATTGATCGAACGCGTGATCTTTCGTTGTCTTGAAAGAGATCCGGCGAAACGACCGGCAACTACACTACAAGTCGCGGCTGCACTGCCCGGCGGCGATCCACTCGCCGCTGCGCTTGCAGCCGGTGAAACTCCATCACCGGAGATGGTAGCGGCGGCGCCGAAACAAGGTGGCTTGAAACCAGCGATCGCGGTTTCGTTACTCGCTGCCGTAGTAGTCCTGCTTGTCGCCACCTGTCTGCTCTCGCGAACGACGGCCTTGTACCAACAGGTCCCACTAAACAAGTCACCCGAAGTCTTGAGAGATCGCGCCGCAGAACTGGTGAAGAAATTTGGTTACACGGCTGCACCGTTGGACTCGGCCTACGGCATGGGTCTCGATCGCTCTTATATCAAATACGTTCACGACAACGATCCATCAACAGGACGCTGGAACAGATTGCGCAGCGGCCAGCCGGCCGCGATCTATTTCTGGTATCGACAGAGTCCACGTCCATTTGAAGCAAATAGTTATGGACAAGTAATCGAAGACGAGCCGGCGCAAAACCTCTCCGGCATGACGACCGTAACTCTCGACACTTTGGGACGTCTTCGGTCGCTTGACGCAGTACCACCGCCAAAGAGTTCGAACCCGGATGCAACCGCTGACTGGGCACCGTTATTCGTCGAAAGCGGGTTGGACCAGACAAAGTTTCAAACAGTTCCCAGCATCTGGACGCCACCGCACGAGACAACTTCACGCGCAGCATGGGAGGGGTCATATCCCGATGCGCCCGATTTCAAAATACACATCGAGGCTGGAGCATTCGAAGGCAAACCGGTTTACTTTGAGATTTTCGACGCGTGGGACCAGCCACGCGACGCGGAAATTTTTATTGTGCGTTACCGCCAGCGTGTGCTCGTCATCATACTCCTGACTCTTTTTATAACCGTAGTGCTCGGCAGCTCATTTTTGGCGTTGCGAAACGTAAAACTCGGCCGCGGCGATCGCAAAGGTGCTTTTCGAATCGCTGCTTTCATGGCAGCAGTCTTCTTCCTCCGCTGGCTGTTCTATTCGCATCACGTATCGAACGAGGCTGAAGCATTCAACTTCATTGCGGGAGTCCAGAATATTCTGGCCTGGACGTTATTTTTCTGGGTGGTCTATCTGGCCTTCGAACCGTTTGTGAGACGGCGCTGGCCGGAGCGAATTGTTTCGTGGAGCCGTCTGCTGGCCGGCGGTTTCCGCGATCCACTAGTGGGTCGCGACATCCTCATCGGTGCGGTGTTTGGTCTCGGCATAGTGATTTGCAACTTTTATCTGGCGAATGCGGTGCCGAGGCTGTTCGGTTACGCGCCGGGCATTCCGTGGATGGATTTCCCGGCTACGCAGTTACTCGGCATTCGTTCGTTTGCATTCGGCATCACCCAACAGATCTTTGGCGCACTGCTCCAGTCGTTCATGCTGCTGTTCTTTCTTTTATTGCTGTACATCATTCTGCGTCGAGAACGAATCGCGGCGGTGGTGTTGACGCTGATCATGGCGGTGGCGCTGAGCCTGACGCACGAAACTGCCGCCGGCATTCCTTTCGCCTGCATCGCGGTAATATTGATGGTCGCGTCGTTGTACCGATTCGGCTTGCTGGCGCTAGTCTCAGCGATTTACTTCGTGCATTTGACGATCTTTTTCCCGATCACGTCGGACCTGTCCGCGTGGTACGCTGCCGACTTTGTGCTCGCGTCGATCATCGGTCTGGGGCTGGTGGGTTTCGCCTTCTACACGTCACTAGCCGGCCAGCCGCTTTTCCGTAGCTCGATCTTCTCCGATAATGCTTGAGCATGTGCGGACGATTTACACTCAAGGCGCCACCGCGCCGGATCAACCTGGTCAACTTCGACGAGTATTTTCCTACTCTACCGCCGCGCTACAACATCGCGCCGACGCAGGAAGTACTCAGCGTCGTGCAGCGCGAAGGTATTCGCGAACCGAAGCTGCTTCAGTGGGGCTTAATTCCGTTTTGGAGCAAAGAGCCGAAGCCGATCATCAACGCGCGCGTCGAGACGATTGCGGAGAAGGCGAGCTTCAACGAGTCGTTCGAAAAGCGGCGCTGTCTGATTTTTGCAGATGGCTTTTACGAGTGGGAAAGAAACGGAAAGATCTCACAGCCGTATTATTTCAAGCTGAACGACGGCGAACCGTTCGCATTCGCAGGCATCTGGGACCGGTGGCGCACGAACGATCGCGTCATTACTTCCTGTGCCATCATCACCACCAAAGCGAATGAGCTGCTGGCGACTATACACACTCGCATGCCCGTGATCCTGCCGCCGGAGTTATATGACTTCTGGCTCAACGAAGACTCAAGACAACCCGAGCTGAAAGACATCCTCCTTCCGTTCCCTGCTTCGGAGATGACCAGCCACGCAGTCAGTTACGAAGTCAACGACGCGAAGAGCGAGGGCGAACATCTGCTACGCCCCGTAGAGCCCAACATCGGCGTCAACCTCAGGTTGTTTTAGCCGCGCCTTTACTGATCAGAATCTGCGTAATCTGCGGATAATACGTTCCGAGTGGCACACAATGTGCCGAGATGACAAGAGCCCCGGGTTTTCGACCTGGTTGCTACGTGAGTCCCTACCATTTTTCCTCAGTCGCGGGGCGATGTGCCTCAAATCCGATCTCAATCGACTAATCTTCATGCGCTTCAAAAATACAAAATCCTCGTCGCCAAAATGGCATCGCGTCTATTACCTGCTGGCCGCATTCGATGTGGTCATCGTACTCATGACACTCGTCCTGAACTACCAGATCCTGCACATCTATGAACTTTCCGCAAAAGCCAGTCAGCAATGGACCGAGCGCCGCAACGATATGGATGAACTCGGCAAACTCGCCAGCGCTGTCAACGCTCCCGGCAACAACGTCTTCGATTCGCATGACGTTGCCGCAGAATCCGGAGCAATGAGTGCGGCGCTCGCTGTCTTCAACCAGCACCTCACCGATTCCCGCAAAGAAGTGCTCGCGCAAGTCAATAAGAAGGATCAGGGACTCGAATTCGCGCAGTCACACGTCAACATACTGACGCAACACTTCGACGCTGTCGGTACTTCGATGGACCAGATGACCTCCGAAGCAGATCTGATCTTTAACTACTTCAGACAGAATCAGCCCGGTCCGGCCGGCAAGCGCATGGCGACGATGGATCAAAAGTACGCGAACCTGCTGGCCTCGCTCTCCCAGTTACGCGAAGACATTACTGAGATCCAGGGGAAGCTGTTGCAAAAGGAAACTGCATCAGCCGAATCGCTGCGTCGCTTTGAATATGGAATTGCTTCACTCGTGCTGTTGATGGTGTGCGGTGCCATCGTCTACGGACACAAGATCAAGAACCAGATGGAGAAATCAACGCGCGATCTGGCCCACGCTCATACCACGGCGATCGAGTCTGCTCGCATGAAATCAGAGTTTCTGGCAAACATGAGTCATGAGATCCGGACGCCGATGAATGGTGTAATCGGTATGACGGGATTGCTGCTGGACACTGAACTGACCAGCGAACAGCGCGAGTTTGCCGAAACGATTCGCTCGAGCGGTGACATGTTGTTGACCATCATCAACGACGTGCTCGACTTCTCGAAGATCGAAGCCGGCAAGCTTCAATTCGAAGAGCTCGACTTTGTGCTCACCAATGCGATTGAAGAGACAATCGATCTGCTCGCTCCTCGCGCACACGACAAAAAACTCGAGTTTGTCTCGCTCGTTTACAAAGACGTACCACTCGGACTACGCGGCGATCCGGGGCGGCTGCGACAAGTGCTCACGAATCTGATCGGTAATGCCATCAAGTTCACCGAGTCAGGCGAGGTCGTGGTCCGCGCTGAAAAGGAAAGCGAAGACGCGAAGCACGTCAGTATTCGTTTCAGCGTCACCGACACTGGCATCGGCATCAGTGAAGACGCGCAACAAAGGCTGTTCCAACCATTCACACAGGCCGACGGTTCAACTACCAGAAAATACGGCGGCACGGGATTGGGCCTAGCGATTTCGAGGCAGCTCGTTGAGTTGATGGGCGGAGAGGTTGGTTTGCAGAGTGTGATCGGCGAAGGCTCCGTCTTCTGGTTCACGGCGAGATTCGAGAAACAAGTTGAGCCAATCAATACATCGCCCATCGATCTCAACGTTTTGGCAGGGCTTCGTGTTCTCATCGTCGACGACAACATGACCAATCGAAAGATCCTGTCGCACCAGTTGGGTTCGCGTGGAATGACACACACTGAAGCCGAATCCGGGGTCAGTGCGTTGGCATTTCTACGAGCGGCAGTAAGAACCGATCAGGCTTTCGATCTCGCAATACTGGATCTGATGATGCCGGGTATGGACGGCTTCGAACTGGCTCACGCAATCAAGAGTGATCCGGTGATCGCAAAAACGCCGCTCGTCATGCTCACGTCGTATGGCGATCGCGGCGGCTCGACCGAAGCCCAACAACTCGGAATCGCTGCGTTTCTCGCTAAACCGGTCCGGCAGTCGGCGTTGTTCGAGTGTCTTGCCAACGTTGTGCGAGCACCGCACATCACGAAGGCACCAGTCGCTATCACTCCGAAAGCGACTCCGATCGAAGTCCAACCAACATCGAACAAGCTCATTCTCATTGCCGAAGACAATGTGGTTAATCAGAAAGTGGCTATTCGGCAGTTGCGAAAGTTGGGCTATCGCGCCGACGCGGTTGCGAATGGCCGTGAAGTGATCGAAGCACTCGCGCGCATTCCTTACGATCTGGTGTTGATGGATTGTCAGATGCCCGAGATGGATGGCTATGAAGCAACAGCGGAGATTCGACGTTACGAAGCCACGTCGCAGCGCACCCCGGTCATCGCCATGACGGCCCATGCGCTCGAAGGCGATCGCGCACGCTGTATAGCGGCGGGCATGGATGATTACGTCTCAAAGCCGGTAAAACCTGAGGAACTCCAACGCGTCATCGAACGCTACCTCGCCGCATAAGCCACAAAGAAGAGTTAGCCACAAAAAGGCACAAAAAGCACAAAATCATTATTGATGGAGGGCGTCCAAGAACCTCTCTAGAAGAAAGGACGCCTCCTCTCAATATCATCTTTTGTGCTTTTTGTGCCTTTTTGTGGCTAACTGCCTTTTGTGATCTGTTGGAGGACGGCGGTCAGTGCCTGTAGGTTCAGCGGTTTGGTGATGTGCGAATAAAAGCCGGCGTCGCGTGCGCGTTTGATGTCGTCGCTGCGACCGAAGCCCGTGATGGCGATGACTGGAACTTCTTGTCTGCCAGCAAACGTTCGTAATCGTCGCAAGAATTCAAACCCATCCATCTCCGGCATGGAGATGTCGGAAAGAATCACGTCAAACTCGTCCTTACTCGCGATTCGCAACGCATCGGCGCCATTCGTCGCCGTCACCACGCGTGCGCCAACCAGCTTTAGTAATTCCGCCATCATCGTGATCGAGTCTTCGGAATCGTCAAGCACCAGAAAACTCATCTTCGAGAACACACTCAACTCGTCCGCCGCTGGCGCCGGAACACTCAACGGCGCCGTTTCGCGCAGCAACGGCAAGCGTACGGTGAAACACGAACCCTTGCTTGGACCAGCAGACTCTGCACTGATTGTGCCGCCGTGAAGTTGAACTAGTTGACGTACGAGAGCGAGACCGATGCCGAGCCCGCCATGACGGCGACGATTACTGCCATCCGCCTGACGAAACATTTCAAACACATGCGGCAGAAAACTCGAATCGATTCCCTGTCCGGTGTCGTTAACAACGAGTGCTGCTCGATCGCCTTCATTATGCAAACTGATCTCGATACAGCCGCCGGCGGGCGTAAACTTAACCGCATTGTTGAGAAGGTTCCACGCGATCTGCTGCAAACGCAGACGATCCCCTTCGACCAGCAAGAGTTGCTCGCTGGCATGCAGGCGAATCTCAACACCCTTCGTCGCCGCGTCGGTGCGAACAGTCTCGACAGCGTTATCAATAATCGCCGGCAGTGAAACTGTTTCCTGGTTGAGCGAAATCTTGCCTCGTTGCAGACGTGACAAGTCGAGCAAATCGTTAATCAACTGCGACTGTGAAAGCGCGTTTCGTCTCAACGCTTCGCCCATTTGCACCAGCCGCGGCGACTGTTCGATCTCGCGCATCCGCAACAACAGTTCCGAATATCCGAGGATAACGTTCAACGGATTGCGTAGTTCGTGTGACAACGTTGCCAGAAACTCATCTTTGAGCTGGTTGGCTTTCTCCGCCGTATCGCGTGCTTCCTGTACGCTCTGAAGCAGTCGCTCGCGCTCCGCTTCGGCGCGCAGTTTTTCAACTGCCGTCCAGGTGCGTTCAGCGACACTTTGCAGTAACGCCACTTCTTCCCTGGTCCAAACACGCGGCTGATCGACGCTGCTCCAAAGCGACGCAACCCAACGCCCTTCGCGCATCAAGGGAACGGCAACATAAGCGCGCTCGCCAGTCGATTCGTAACCTCTCTGATAGTCGGCAGCCGTGCGCTCATCAGTTTTTGAGTCGTTGTTAACGACAGTCTCGCCCATCTGCATTTCATGTGACGTGATGCTGCTGTACTCCGAGATCCGGTGCTCGCCGGCAACCGAAACGACGCCGTCGCAGTAATCGCGATGAACAATTTCGAGATCGCGTTCGACGTCAGTTTCATTGAACAAGCACCGCCGCACGTCGAGATGAATGCCGACTTGTTCGGCCACTGCATACGACAACTGATACGGATCGCGCAGCGTTCGTATCAGCTCACTAACACGAAACAACACATCGAGACGGTTCTCTGCCTGTCGCTGCGCCAGGTCGACGCGTCGTCGCTCTCTGTCAGTACGATTGAGCGAAAGCGCCGTCAGCCAGATCAAGATGCCCAGGAGCAGGAGTACGGCCAAAACAAACGTGGCCGTCGCAAATCCCTGGCTAATCCATCCGTTTGACCGAGCGATAGTTCGAATCCAGCCGAGCAGAATAACGACGAGAAAGGCCGGCAACATCCGGCGCGCAACAATAGCCCCGAGACTGTTTCCGAGGATCGCGGCAACGAGATCGCGGTCGGGGCGCGTCAACAGAATCGCGCCACACAAACTCATGAAGGCAATGACGGTATGGATCGCGATCGTGAAGTAGCGGGCCAGCGGCTCGGCGTGTTCGATACCGTAGAAGTAGTAAAGAAAAACGAGGAGCGTGATCGTCAGAATCCCGAGAATCGACATCGTCGAAACGCGAAACCATCTGGTAGTTCGTGAGTCGAGGAACGAGAGGGCGAGGCCAAAGAAGGTGAAGTTGAGTGAAGCGGCGACACCCATGCGACCCGGAAACGACTCGCCCGCTTCGGCCACTGATTCGTGAAAGAGCAACTGGTCGAGACCGGAGTTCCAACCTAAAACATGCTCACTAAAAGTGATCAGCCCAACGGTCGTTACAATAGCCGCCAATATCAGCGCGATCCGACGTTTAACCGGCGATACCGGAGTGTCTTCGAGTAGAAAAACCGCCACCGACACGAGCATGAGACAAACCGCAGTGTTTGCCTTCATCGTGACGAGCGACGGATGGATGCGCTTGAGCGTGTCGACGTCGAACAGCCACCCCAGCAAAGCCGCGGCGCCAATACAAAAAGCCAGTGCCGCCAGACCGATCGAGAAGGTTCTGTAATACTTCTGCGATTGCGGATGTTCGAATAAGGAGTCGGGCATTCAATTGTGCAAATGATTCAACGCCGAGGGGAAAACGGCTTGGTAACTACTTCTGACGAGGGGGTTTCTGAATTGAGTCTATCCTGCCGCCGACCTTTCGACAAGCCTGCCTTACAACGATCAAAATTGAAAAACTGGGCGGGACCGAGAATCTAGATCATGCCTTGATCGAATACAGCGCGGTGAGCATGCACCTCGCGAAGGCTGGTCACGTTCGTTACCTCGCACGAGTAGAAAACAACATCGGATTTATTCTGCTGCTGTTGGGAAGAGCAGCGGAGGCGCTGGCTCATCTCGACCAGGCGCGCACGATCTTCGTGTCACTGAAGGACTCGCGCATGGTAGCCCAGGTCAACGAAACACGCGCCCGCGTCTTTCTTGTGGAAAAGCGGTTTGCGGAGGCGGAACGCACCATCTTCACCGCCGTCGCGGTCCTTGAGCAGGGAGACGACGCTTCCCTACTGGCTGAAGCGCTCACGACTGAGGGCAGCATATTTGCGGGCAGCGGCAAGCACGACAACGCTCGCAAGGCATTCGATCGAGCCTCGGAGGTAGCGGCAGCGGCTGGTGATACTCATTTAGCCGCCCTCGCTCAACTGCGGCTGATCGAAGAGATGGTCAACGTGCTTTCCAAAACCGAACTACTCGACTCATACCGCAAGGCTGATGAGTACGTAGGTGAACGCGCCAGTCACGCGGAGTTGGAAAGCTTACGCCTTTGCGGTCACTTAGTCTTTGACGCTTTGGAAAAATTGCACAGCGTTGAGGACGACTTGATCGGCGGCACGCTCACGGAAGAGGTCAATCACTTCGAGGGCCGGCTCATTGCCCGAGCACTGGAACAGGCAAACGGCAGCGTAACCCGCGCGGCTCGAGAACTCGGAGTCAGCCACCAGGGCCTGGTTAAGATCATCGATCGGCGTCACAGCAAAACACTCGGAGAAGCTCGACGACCAAAAAGAATCCGGCGCAAGTCCATCATCCGCAAGCCACCTGCTGCTTAGATAACCGGTCACCGTAACAACTGTTCTAAATAATTGATTTCATTGCCCGATCGTAGCCAGGCTCGCTACGTTTCGGCATCCGAAGGCCTAAAGCATTACAGGCGTCACATCGTAAACCTAATGTGACGCCTGTAAATCTTGGTGAAGGGGCTAACGGAATCCTACACGATTTCACCCAAAATAAAAACCCTAAAATCGCCGGCCCTGGTTTTCGCTTGTCCGGTGCAGCCTGGGCCGTACCATAAAACTGTCGTCTAGTTCGATTCGTTCCACGCTTCCGAAAAGAACTCCAGAATCGAAAGAATTACGCCACCGCCAAAGAAAGCAGCGACGCGCGGAATCCAGGCGAGGTCAAACTAACGCCTGGCTTTGAAGATGACGAAGAGATAGTAGTACGACGGAAACAGCAGGATCGCGCCGGCGATGAGAGCGGCAAACAGTAACTGAAGCGTGATGCGCGGCGCGGCGGCGGAAGCGATCGTGATATGCGGTTCAACCAGGTTTGGATACTGTGCAAAGGCCCAGCCAAGCAGGATCATGGTGACTTGTGCAGCGGCGAAGAGACGCGCGAGCCGGTAGCGCCTGGTCCATAAAGTATAGAAAGCGCTGACCGCAAAGATAGCGGTGAAAAAATGTAATCCGAGCGCCCAAACGGTTCGACTGATGCCGGCGCGCACTGTCGGCGCTCCCGTCTTCGCGAGCAGAAAAACCGTGAGGGCTAACAATCCAACTACAACGCCTGATACCAGCGCGCGTCTTCTGAAGTCTTCCTGTAACTCATGTTGCTGCGTCTCGAGCGTCAAGTAAACAGCGGCGAGGAAGGCGAACAAAGCGAGCGCGAAGAATCCAACCGCAATCGGAAAAGGCGCGAGCCACGAGTTAAAGAAACCGCTCGTCACCACACCACCCTCAACCGTGATCGTTCCGGAAGCAATGGCGCCGAGGGTTGTTCCCAGAAGAATCGGCGTGATGATACTCGCCGACGAAAACACGAGACTCCAGCGACGTTGCACGTCGTCGCGCTGCACATCGTAGGTGCGAAACGTAAATGCGGTCCCACGCAAAACGATGCCGATAAGAAGCAGCGTGATCGGAATGTGAAGCGCGGTGGCGATCGCCGCAAACGCAGGTGGAAACGCAGTGAAGAGAACAACGATGACGAGTATCAGCCAAACGTGATTCGCCTCCCAAACCGGACTGAGGGCTTCCGCAATCAGTTTCCGTTGCTCACGCGCGCGACGCCCAAAGGCAAACAGATCCCAAACGCCGCCACCGTAATCGGCCCCGCCCAGGAGCGCGTAGAGCACGAGTGCAGCAATCATCACGCCGGCTATGATCGTTTCAAGCGACAGTCTTATGTACCTCCGTCGAATCTGTTGATACGACCTGCCGGAATAACAACCAGACCGTGATCGCTGCCAGAAAGATGTAGAGCACCGTAAATGTTATGAACGGAACAACGAGTCCGGGCATCGGCGTGACGGCTTCGCTCGTACGCATCACGCCGTGAATGATCCAGGGCTGTCGCCCGACTTCAGTCACGGCCCAACCTGTTTCAACTGCGATGAAGCCGAGTGGCGCCGCGACTACGAGCACACGCAGGAACCACTTCGAATCAAGCCACGTTTGCTTTCGTCGTCCGCGCAGATAGCGCCACGCGGCCCAGAGTGCAACCAGCATCATGGCGACCCCACAACCGATCATGATCTGAAACGCGATGTGGACGATTGCGACCGGCGGGCGCTGGTCGGCCGGAAAATCGTTCAAGCCTTTTACAACTGCGTGCGGATCACCGTAGGCCAGTACGCTCAAGAGATAAGGAATCCGAATCGCATAGCGCGTTTCGCCTGCAGCTTCGTCCGGAATGCCGCCGATGTGAAATGCAGCGCCTTTTTCGGTGTGAAACTGACCTTCGAAGCCCGCGAGCTTCACTGGTTGCGTATGTGCGACTAATTTCGCGAGCCGGTCGCCGCTCAATGGCTGCAGGACGGCACTTACACCGCCGACAACGAGCGCGATCGAAAGCGCGGCTCGATGAAAGCGACTCTCGCGATTGCGCGCCAGCATGAACGCATGAATACCCGCAACTGCAAATCCCGTTGCCGCATAAGCGGCAATAATCATGTGAAGAGTTTGCGAGAACGCGGCCGGATTCAACATTGCCGCGATTGGATCGATGTCAACCGGTTTGCCGTCGACGAGTCGAAAGCCCGTAGGCGCGTTCATCCATGCATTCGCGATCACGACGAAGATGCCAGAGAGTGCGCCGCTGAGGGCGACCATCGCGCCCGCAAAGAGATGGGCGCGTGGTGGAACGCGCTTCCAGCCGTAAAGATAAATTCCGAGAAAGATAGCTTCAGTGAAGAACGCAAACCCTTCGAGTGAAAACGGCATGCCGATGATCGCGCCGGCATAACCCATAAACGCGGGCCACAATAAACCCAGCTCGAATGAAAGCACTGTGCCTGAAACCGCACCGACCGCGAAGAGTATCGCGGTCCCTTTGGCCCAGCGTTTCGCAAGCGTCAGATAAACTTCGTCTTTGCTGCGCAGCCACTTCCATTCGGCGATGATCATCAAGAGCGGCATCGCGATCCCGATCGCCGCAAAGATGATGTGAAAGGCGAGCGACATCGCCATCTGCGAACGCGCCGCCAGAAGATCGTCCATGGCCACAAAAAAGCACAAAAGGCACATAAAGCACAAATAAGACGATTCATCTCATTCATGATTTCCGGATTTTGTGCCTTTTGTGCTTTTTGTGGCTAATGATCGAGATGGTAGGGAACGCTGGTTACGATCACGCCTTTTTTGAAGAGCAGCGAACCTTTGAGCAGCAGTGAACTCTGGTTATGGAGAATATGTTGCCACCACTTCGCGGGAATGAACTCGGGTAGGACCACGGTGATGATCGTGTCGGAGTTGTCTCTGGCAAGCCGTCCGATGTGTCGCAACAGCGGTCGCGTCAATTCGCGATAAGGCGAAGGCAGTACGACAAGCTGCACGCCTGCGCCCCAACGCTCCCATTTGTCTTTCAAACTCGCCGTCGCTTCCTCTTCGAAGTCCACATAGACCGCCTGCACTCGGTCTGACGCGATCGAGCGCGCATACTGCAACGCCGAAACCACCCCACGGTGTATCCCTGAAATCGGAACGATGACGGTGTGTTTTATCGGTTGCAACTGCTCCAATCCTTCGGTTGAAAGCTGCTTCGCGACCATCAAATAGTGTTTGTGAATCGCTCGGAACAACAACACGAGGAGCGGAATCACAACAACTACAATCCATGCTCCATGGATGAACTTCGTCGCGATGAAAACGCAGAGCACGACGAATGTCGCCAGCGCGCCAACTGCATTAATTGCGAGCGACTTCTTCCAGTTGGCCGAAGCGGTGACTTCATCCGTGACGAAATATGATCGGTGTATCTCTTCGTCTTTCTCGACCGGTTTGCGCAGTGTTCCTCGCTCGCGCAGCCAGTGGACCACCATGCCCGACTGCGACAAGGTAAACGAGAGAAAAACGCCGACTGCGTAAAGCGGGATCAAGCGGGAAGTATCGCCACCAAACGCAGTCACGAGGACACCCGAGAAGATCGCGAGGATCACGATACCATTCGAAAAGACGAGGCGGTCACCACGATTTGCAAACTGCCGCGGCAGGAATCGATCGCGCGCCAGCAAACTCGAAAGACGCGGGAAGTCAGCGAAAGCAGTGTTTGCCGCGAGTACAAGAATCGCAGCCGTTGCCGCCTGGACCACGTAGTAAAACCAGCCAAATGGTCCAGTGAACATGATGCGTGCAAACTGCGAAATCACCGTCTCACTCTCTTTCGGATGAACGTGATACAGATAGGCCATCACACTCGTGCCGAGAAACATCGCCGTCAGCAGTATTGCCATCCAGATCAACGTCGTCGCGGCATTGTGCGCTTCCGGTTTTTTGAATGCCTGCACACCGTTCGAGATCGCTTCGATACCGGTGAGCGCGGCACAACCATTTGAGAACGCCGCGAGCACCAGAAAAAGCGTCATCGGTTGCATCCGATAGCCTTCAGCAATCTTCAACTCTTCGGCGCTCGGAACCGGAGCGGCGCCGCCGTAAATGAAATAATGAAAGAGCCCAAAGACAATCATGAACAGGAAACTGACGACGAAGACGTACGTGGGCGCGGCGAAGAGAGCGCCCGATTCGCGCACGCCACGCAGATTTGCGGTCGCAATGAAGGCGATAAAGATCAAACACAGGATCACTTTGTGATCGCTGAGCGAGGCGTAACGTGTTCCCTGCACTGCCGATGTGATCGCAGCCACGCCGGCAGCAATCGACACCGATACCGTTAGCACGTAATCGACCAGAAGCGACGCGCCCGCAATAAGGCCCGGAGTCGTCCCGAGATTTTCCTTGGCCACGATGTAGGCGCCGCCGCCCGAAGGATAGGCATGAATCGTTTGCCGGTAGCTCGTCGCCACAATCGCCAGCAACACTGCGATTCCGATCGAAACCGGCACCACATAATTGAACGATCCACTCGCAGTCGCTGCCGCAGCCGCTGCCAACACAAGCAGGATTTCTTCCGTTGCGTACGCAGTCGATGAAAGCGCGTCAGAGGAAAAAACAGCGAGCGCAGTTTTCTTCGTCAGCCGCTCGTGCGCGGCTTGCTCGGTTCGCAGTGCTCTTCCAACCAGTAACCGCTTAATCGCAGTTGCCATTTAACGTTTTACCCCTTCATCCTTTCCGCTTTCCACTGTGCGGCAACCGGCAACCTGTCGGGATCGAGACTCTTGAGAACGAGTCGATTCATCGGCGGCAGGTTGCGTTTATCCCACAGAAAGTCACTCAACAAGCGGCGCGCTTGAGCGGTCCAAAAGGAGCTGTCGGCGGGTAGTCGACGGCCGGTCATGCGGTCGACGTAATCGATCACTTCCGGATCGATTTGGACCAGCACGTCATGCTTTTGACCTTCCGGACTGATCACGATGAAGCGACGCTGCAACTCGTCGAGCGCGGGCGCATCGTCGTCGTCGATGATGGTGAATCCGTTCATCGTGATGGTTTCGATAAGCGGCTGCGGTGGCCTGGCGGGCGCGGTTGATTTTGATAACGCTGCACTCACGGCATTGCGCAGGACTTTCGGCGTCATCGGCTTGCGCACAAAGTCAGTGGCGCCGAGTTTCATCGCGTCGACTGCGAGTTCGATCGAAGCGTACGCAGTCGCCATCACCACGCGTGCGTCGTGGTTCTGACTCTTGATTTGGCGCAGTGTTTCGAGGCCGTCGAGACCAGGCATTCGTTGGTCCAGGACCACGACGTCCCAGAGTGAGCCGTTAGCGTAGAGACTCAGACCTTCCGTGCCATCCTTCGCCTCGCCGACGCGATAACCCGCAGCTTCGAGCGTCAAACGCATCATGCGCCGAATGTGCTCTTCGTCATCGATAACCAGTATTCGTTCGTTCATAACTCTTTCACCGTTTATCCGCAGATTACGCCGATTTTTTCTGCGTAATCTGTGGATTGACCTGCGAGATGGCGATCGGCAAGGTAAAGGTGAACGTCGAACCCTTTTCTGGTTCCGACTGCACGCTTATCTGGCCGCCGTGCGCCTCGACGATCAGTCTCGAGATCGCCAAACCCAATCCAGCGCCACCAGTCGCAGTACCCGGCACCTGCACAAACTTGTCGAAGATGTGCGGCAGATATTCCGCCGGAATACCGCTGCCCGTGTCGGAAACTGAAACGGAAACCGAATTTCCCCGCGGCTGCACGCTGATTTTGATCTCGCCCTGTTTTGTGTACCGGATGGCATTAACGACAAGATTCGCCAACACTCGTTCGACCTGCGATCGATCGGCGTTGACTGTTGGCAGATCAACCGGCGCCTCAACCCGGAAATCCAACCCCTTCGATTCGACCATCGGCGCTAATTCTTTGGTTGCGTCGTTGATCAACTCTCTCGTTCGAATCGGTTCGAAGTTTGGTTTGCTTTCGCCAGCCTCGATGCGAGAGAGGTCGAGCAAGTCGCGCATTAATTTGTCGAGACGTTCGCAGTCTTCGCGACAGGCGCTCAGGATCTCGACCTGCTTTTCCGTCAGCTCACCAGCCGCACGTTCAAGCAGCAGATAAACGCCCATCTGCACGCTCGTCAGCGGCGTGCGTAATTCGTGCGATGCAGTCGCAATAAACTCCGACTTCAGACGATCGATCTCGCGTAGATGAGTGACGTCTTCGAGGAGGGTGACCGCGCCGAGCAGATGGTGATCACTATCGCGCATCGGCGTCGTGCGCATTCGAAACGCTCGTTCCAAACCTGCAACCGCGAGTGGCAAAACTGCCGACATCCCATCGCCTGCTACCGGACGCTGCGACTCCAGTGTTTCCGCAACGGCACCGGCAATGCGGACGTCCCGCGCTACTTCACCGACGTGCATCCCGCGGTTTTCGTTTTTAGAACCGAATATTTCTTCAGCGGCGTGATTGAGTTTGGTTACCAGACCTTCAGCGTCAGTGACGATCACCGGATCGAAGAGCGAGTCGATCGCCGCTTCGGTAGTTTGTTGAGCCACGAGCAGCTTGCCCATGTCCGAATTGCGTAGCTGGCGCAGGTTGTCGGCCATGCGGTTGTACTCAGCCGCGAGGACGCCGACTTCATCATTGGAATCGACTACTACCCTCGCGTTCAGATCACCACTTGCAATCCTGACTGTGCTTTCGGTCAGACGTTGCAGTGGTCCAACAATCCGGCGCGCCAGCACGAACGCCAGGAACAAGCCCGCGGCCACGAGGACTCCGGCAACCAGAAGGGTGCGATAAAACCAGAGTTGAGCCACGCCCGCCGCAGCTTCGGCTTTGAGCAGCATCGCCCGTTGATTGAGTTGCAATAGATGTTCGCAGCCGGCACGTAATTGCTTTTCAGTGACATCATTCGGGCGTGCGTAGTAAAGGTCTCGATCGCGCCGGATGGCGGCGATGGCTTCGGCCTCACCTGGTTCGGTGATGTTGTTTGCGGCCTTTTGCAGGTTCCGATCGAAGCGCGCGCGATCGTGAAGGTCGAGACTCTCCTTCATCTCCTGCGCCGCAATAACAGAGTCGTAGTTTTCCGAGATAATGTGCTGCGAAACCTTCCCCATTTCATGCAGACGCCACGCACTCCACGCCCCCATTAAAACCAGCGCGGCGATAAAAACCGCATATCCCGTCAATAACTTTGTTCTAAGACTCATTTTTAGCCACGGATTTTCACGGATGAACACTGATCTAATCCGTGTTTATCCGTGTGAATCCGTGGCCTCCTTTTGGTTATCCAGCGGCACTACCTGCACAGTCGCATCGCGCACCTCGTCGAGAAACCGATTGATCACAGAACCGTGCAGGATGATGTCCCAACGTGTGCGCGAGGTTTGTCCGAAGATCACGTGCGTGATTCCTTCGCGCCGCGCGAAATCGATCAGCGCGTCGGCTACGTTGCGTGCTCTCAACTTCACCACGCGCGCGCCGAGTTGCTCCGCAAACTGAATGTTTTCCTGTAACGCCGCGTAATCTTCGGGCTTGATGCGCCCCATCTCCTCGCGTGGCGTCTCGACATAGACGGCGTACCAATCTGAAGCGAGTCGTCCTGCGATCCTCGATCCGGTGCGCAAGAGTTTTTTCGCACTGCCATGCGAAGCGATCGCAACCATCACTTTTTCGGGAATCACTGCCTGGTCCAGACCTTCGCGTTCGCGATAAACGTGGGCTCGTGTCGCCTGATCCTGCGCCACCTGACGTAATGCGAGTTCTCGCAACGCCGAGAGATTTCCCTTGCGAAAGAAATTGTTTAGCGACTGCTCGATCTTCTCGACGCCGTAGATCTTTCCCTGTCGCAGACGCGTGCGGAGGGTATCGACCGAAACATCCACGTTCACGACTTCATCGGCGCGACGGAAAAAGAAATCGGGCACAGTCTCGCGTACACGCACGCCGGTGGTGCGCGCGACAACGTCATTCAACGATTCGATGTGCTGTATGTTTACGGCTGTGATGACCGAGATGCCGTGGTGCAGAAGTTCGAGCACGTCTTCGTAACGTTTGCTGTTCTTCGATCCGGGAACGTCTGTGTGGGCCAACTCGTCGACGATCGCGACTTGGGGATTGCGCGCGACAACGGCGTCGACATCCATCTCTTCGAGCGTGACGCCACGATATTCGATCGCGCGCATAGGCAATCGCTTGAGACCATCGGCGAGCGCAGTAGTTTCGGAGCGGCCGTGTGTTTCGAGCACAGCGATGACGATATCCACGCCCTGATGCTGTAACGCGTGTGCGTCTTCAAGCATTTGCCAGGTTTTGCCGACACCCGGAGCGGCGCCGATGTAAACGCGCAGCGTTGCCTTGTCGCCACCTTGCAGTTTGGCGAGCAGTGCTTCGGGTGATGGTCTCTTCAGCTCAACCACCATGTTAGTCAGCGCTTGATCGGTTTTCTGTTATCGAGATCGATATTCAGCTCCAGGACGTTCACTCTTGGCTCACCAAGAAAACCGAACTGCCGGCCCTCTGTGTGTGCCGCCACAGTCTGTCGTAATTCGTCTTCACTCAGACCGCGTTCGCGTGCGACGCGCGGGATTTGAAATTCGGCTGCGGCAGGCGAAATGTGTGGATCGAGACCGGAGCCGGAAGTTGTAACCAGATCGATTGGAACCGGTTTGCCGGGATTTTCCGCCTGTAACTTCTCAACGTCTGCCTTTATCCGATCAAGCAACTTCTGATTTGTTGGCCCAAGGTTCGAACCTGAAGACGCGCTGGCGTCGTAACCGTTTGCGCCCGCGGCCGATGGTCGTGAGCGGAAATAACCGGGCGACGAAAACGGCTGACCAATCAAACGAGAACCAATGACCGTCCCGTCCGCATTTCTGATTAGCTGTCCATTCGCCTTGTCAGGAAAGATCACTTGCGCGAGTCCGGTCACGACGAGGGGATAAGCAAGTCCGAGCAGGATCGTTGTTACCAGTGTCATCAAAACTGCTGTTATTAGATTTTTCATTTCAAGCCAATCCCAACGCATGAATCATCACGTCGATAATTTTGATCCCGATAAACGGCACCACGATCCCGCCCAGCCCGTAGATCAGCAGATTGCGTCGCAAGAGCGCTGCCGCACTCATCGGCCGGTACTTCACGCCACGCAAGGCGAGCGGAATCAACACGACGATGATTAGCGCGTTAAAAATCACGGCCGATAGAATCGCGGACTGCGGCGTGCGCAAGCCCATGATGTTGAGCGCGTTGAGCACCGGAAACGCCGCCGCAAACATCGCCGGAATGATCGCGAAATACTTCGCTACGTCATTCGCAATCGAAAACGTTGTCAGCGCGCCGCGCGTCATCAACAACTGCTTCCCAATCTCGACAATCTCGATCAGTTTGGTCGGGTTTGAATCGAGGTCGACCATGTTGCCGGCTTCTTTCGCCGCCTGCGTGCCGGTGTTCATCGCGACACCGACATCAGCCTGAGCGAGGGCCGGTGCATCGTTCGTGCCGTCGCCGGTCATGGCGACGAGTTTTCCGCCTTCCTGTTCGCGCTTGATGAGCGCCATCTTGTCTTCAGGCGTCGCCTCGGCAAGAAAGTCGTCAACACCTGCTTCACGCGCGATGGTTGCGGCCGTGAGCGGGTTATCGCCCGTGATCATCACCGTGCGAATTCCCATCTGCCGCATCTGATTGAAGCGCTCGATCATTCCGCCTTTGATAACGTCTTTCAGTTGAATCACTCCGAGCGGCAGGCGATCGTCCGCAACCACCAGCGGCGTGCCACCCTCGCGCGAGATGCGCGTGACGATGTCGTTCAGATCTTTCGTCAGGTAGTTACCGTTCATGCCGAGATACTTTTGAATCGCGTCGGCCGCGCCTTTGCGCACTTCACGCCCGTCGAAATCAACTCCCGACATACGTGTTTGCGCGGTGAACGGAACGAACGTCGCTTCGAGCGACGTCAGCTCGCGTCCACGTAATCCGTATTTCTCTTTTGCGAGCACAACGATGGAACGTCCTTCCGGAGTTTCATCCGCAAGCGACGACAACTGCGCCGCCTCGGCCAGCTCGGTTTCATCGACGCCGGGCAACGGAATGAATGCAGTCGCCTGTCGATTGCCGAGCGTGATGGTCCCGGTCTTGTCGAGCAGGAGTGTGTTCACATCGCCGGCGGCTTCAACGGCGCGGCCTGACATCGCGAGTACGTTGTGTTGAATCAGACGGTCCATACCCGCGATACCGATGGCACTCAAGAGGCCGCCGATCGTCGTTGGAATCAGACAGACAAGCAGCGACACGAGCACAAAGATCGTCTGCGGCGCGTTTGAATAGATCGCGAAGGGTTGCAGCGTAACGACGGCGAGTAGAAAGATGATCGTGAGACCTGCGAGCAGGATGTTGAGCGCGATTTCGTTCGGCGTTTTCTGACGCTCGGCGCCTTCGACAAGTGCGATCATGCGATCGATGAACGTCTCACCGGGATTCGAAGTGATGCGTACTTTGATCTGATCGGAGAGCACGCGCGTACCGCCGGTGACAGCGGATCGATCGCCACCAGCCTCGCGAATCACGGGTGCGCTTTCACCCGTAATCGCCGACTCATCCACCGAAGCGACGCCTTCGATAATCTCGCCGTCGCCGGGGATGAACTCACCCGCGGAAACTATGACGACGTCGTCTTTGCGCAACTGCGGCGCGGGCACGTCTTCCGTTTGCACGCCCGTAATGATGCGATGTGCGATGGTTTCTGTTTTTGATTTGCGGAGATTGTCGGCCTGCGCTTTGCCGCGTCCTTCCGCCATCGCCTCAGCGAAGTTAGCAAAGAGCACCGTGAACCAGAGCCAGAGCGTGATTTGTAACTCGAAGCCGAGATTGGTGACGCCTTGGATCGGAGCGATGAGGCCGCGGATCAGTTGCAACGTTGTCAGAATACTGCCGGCTTCGACGACAAACATGACAGGATTGCCCATCATCTTGCGTGGATGGAGCTTGAGAAAAGAGTCGAGTACTGCTCGCTTTACTATCCGTGAATTCCAGATGGCTTTTTTTGACTGTGCACTCATGATTTCAAGATCAAAGTTGTGACAGGATTGCAGGATGAACAGGATTTACATGATGCAATCCTGTTAATCTTGAAAATCCTGTAATCCTGTCTAACTACCCCCTCGCATCAACAACTCCTCGACGATTGGTCCAAGACTGAGCACCGGAAAGAACGTCAACGCACCAACAATCACGATCACGCTCACCAGCAACGTCGTAAACAACGGCGTCGTGACGGGGAATGTGCCCAGCGACAGCGGCACGATCTTTTTGCGCGCGAGACTGCCCGCGATCGCGAGCATCGGAATGATCATCATGAAGCGACCAACCAGCATCGCGAATCCGATCGCCGTGTTGTACCAATAGGTGTTTGCCGAAATTCCCGCGAAGGCAGATCCGTTATTGCCGGTGGCGGAAGTGAACGCGTACAGCATCTCGCCAAGCCCGTGTGGTCCAGGATTGTTCAACTGCGACGTACCGAACGACGGCGACACTGCCGAGATCGCTGTGAACACCAGAATCGTGAGCGGAAAAACCAACACGACGAGCATCGCCATCTTCACTTCGTAAGATTCAATCTTCTTGCCGAGGTATTCAGGCGTGCGGCCTACCATCAATCCGGCAATAAAAACCGCGAGCACGATGAAGATCAGAATGCCGTAAAGTCCCGCACCGACTCCGCCGAAGACCACTTCGCTCAACATGATGTTGGCAAGCGGGATCATGCCGCCGAGCGGCGTAAACGAATCGTGCATGGCGTTAACAGCGCCGCACGAAGCGTCAGTCGTGACGGTTGCAAAGAGCGCGCTGTTGGCAATGCCAAAACGCACTTCCTTGCCTTCCATATTGCCGCCCGGCTGTAGTGCGGTGACGGTTTGATCGGTGCCGGTCAAAAGCGGATTACCACGCGCTTCGCTCCAGTAAGCGACGAGCACGCCTGCGAGAAACAGCACGGCCATCGCAGACCACACGGCCCAACCGTGTTTTGGTGATCCGGTCATGCGACCGAGCGTGTACGTGAGTCCCGCCGAGATCGCGAAGATTGAGAAGAGCGCGATCAGGTTTGTCAGCGGCGTCGGGTTCTCGAAGGGATGAGCGCTGTTGGTATTAAAGAATCCGCCGCCATTGGTGCCCCATTGCTTGATGACTTCCTGCGACGCAACCGGACCCTGCGCGATCAGTTGCTCAGTGATTTGTCCTTGCGGATCGACGAGTTTCGCGCTGTCGTAAGGTCTCAGATTTTGAATTACTCCCTGCGACACCAGGAACAACGCAGCCACGATGCAGAACGGCAACAACACCCAGAGCGTGGCGCGCGTCATGTCAACCCAGAAATTTCCGATCGTCTCCATTTGCCGGCGCGCGATTCCGCGTATGAAAACAATTGCGAGCGAGATCCCCACGGCGGCGGAAACGAAGTTGTGATAAGCCAGCCCCACCATTTGGGTGAAGTAGCTCATCGTGGTTTCCGGCACGTACGACTGCCAGTTTGTGTTGGTGGTAAACGACGAGGCTGTATTGAATGATGAGCCTACAAAGCCGGTTGAATCGACGCCCGGCAGTTGCTGCGGATTGAGTGGCAACACGCCTTGTAGTCGTTGCAACACGTAAAGCGCGAGCATGGAAACAGCACTAAACAGCAACATCGCCACGGCATACTCGGTCCAACGCATTTCCCGGTCAGCCTCAACACGCGTGAGTCGATAAATAAGTCTCTCAACTGGCCCTACAACCGGATCGAGAAACGTACGCTCGCGGTTGAAAACCCTCGTCATGAAAATGCCGAGTGGCTTTGTCACCAACAATATCAGCACTAAGAAAACCGCGATTTGTAACCAACCATTCAGCGTCATAAAAACTTTCAGAACTTCTCCGCACGCAACAACGCGTAAGCCAGATAAACAAGTAACAGAGCCGATACAACCAAGGTGATCACAGTTTCGAGACTCATCCGTGCACTCCTACTGCAACTTCTCGCACGCGCGCACATAACCAATCGCAATCAGAAAAAAGCCAATCGTCGCCGCTATAAAAATCATGTCGCGCATCGCAAACTGTCTCCCTTAATTGAAGTTGTAACCAAGCTCCAGCAGGAAAAAATGATTCCCTCCCGATGGATTCTGGTTACCAATCGAATAACCGGCGTAACCGGTGATCTTTGGACCAGCCTTAAAAATTATGCCCGGCGTGAAATAGCCGGAACTGTGTTTGCCGGTGAGCCAATCAGCGGCAAAGGTGATCTTCTTATTCAGTGGTTGCTCGAAACCAAACTGGCCCCCGGCACGATTCGACGCGGCTACAACATTGCGCGTGAAGTCGTAGCCACCGAATGTGATTCTGGTTCCTTGTTTGAAGGTCTTGCTGAACTCTGCGTAGACGTAATTGCCGGCGTTGTAGCCACGATTCCGAACGGGAACAAAGAGATTGTCGCCGACGACCATGGCCCATCCGTTGTCGCGTTGAAACGGTTTCCACTTGATAGTCGGAACGAGCGTGGTCGAGTCGGACCCGGGTTGAATGTTGCCGGTTACATTCAATCCAAACTCAATGTTGCTTCCAGCGCCGATCACGACACGCGGCACAAACGACGAGAACTTTGCCACATCCGAACTGTCCGCCGGCTTTAAGCTCGCATCAAGCTCCGCATAAACCTTGCCTTTGTCGAGCACGTCTGTGCTCGGCACATTGAAAATCGTTTGCTGCGCCTGGACCGTTGTGCTCGCAAACAAAAAAACGACGGAGACAAAACTCAACGCGATAACGACGTGTTTGTTTTTTTTCTCGCCGAGGTCCATGCAATGACCGCCAAGAATGATGACGGGAATGCCGATGATTAAGAGGACGATTCCGAGCGCGTGCAGTGATGGATGAAGATGCGCGTCGAGCAATCTATCGGTGGTCAGTACAAATCCGATCGCAAGCGAGAGGGCGCCAATTAAGAAACACGCGACCGCAGCCAACCACTCCCAAACGCCTGGCTCCTGCTGCATTCGTTCTGAACTCATAAACAAACCTTACGCCCCTCGGTATAAAAAGGATGTAAAGGGTTTATAAAAAGTTCGTAAAGATCCGGGCCACTGATCTACGCGGATTTACAACACGGATTTAGAACCGCAATTCATTACAAATTCGCGCAAATCTGTGACTAATTCTGGCCGGAGTCGAAGCGGTAGCCGATCCAGGGTTCGGTGAGGATGTAGCGAGGCGTGGCGGCGTCAGGTTCAATTTTCTTGCGAAGATTACCGACGAACACGCGCAGGTATTCGTTCTGTTCGACGTAGTTGCCACCCCAGAGTGCCGCAAGCAAAGTGCGATGGGTGAGGACCTTGCCGGAGTGTTTGATGAAATAGACCAGGAGATCAAATTCTTTCGGCGTCAGATGAATCGGTTTGCCGCGCACGGTGATCTCGCGCGACTCGAGATCGACATGGAAGTCACCCGAATCGAGAACCGTCGCTGTCGCCTCGTTTATCGGCGGGGCTTTTGCACGGCGTAGTGAAGCTCTAACGCGCGCGAGCAATTCGTCAATACCAAACGGCTTGGTGACAAAATCGTCGGCGCCGAGATCGAGGGCTTCGACCTTCGTCTTCTCTTCACCTTTCGCGGACAACACGATGATCGGAACCTGCGAGATGGCGCGCAAACGGCGGCACAACTCAAGACCATCGACGTTTGGCATCGCCAGATCCGTAATAACGAGATCCGGATGCCAATCGTTAAAAGCCTCGAAACCGGCCAGACCATCAGCCGCAGCACGCACGTCGTAGCCGCGCGATTTCAAGCCAGTGCGCAGCACGCGTGTCAACTGCGGCTCGTCGTCTACGACCAGAATGCGTGGCTGATCAGTCATCGTGTCTCAACAGTCGCAGACGTGTACTGCTTTTCGTCAACCACGTCTTCATCACCAATCGGAAGCGTGAACATTACCCGTGTTCCCTTCCCGTTGCGACCTGATTCAATCCAGATCGTTCCTTCGTGCGCTTCTACGATTCCTTTTGCGATTGCGAGACCCATTCCCGTGCCCGTCGGTTGGTGATGGGGAATATCGCCATCGCGTGTGGCGCGAAAGAACTTATCAAAAACTCGTTCGCGCAGTTCACTCGGAATGCCGGGTCCTTCGTCTTCCACACCCATCTGAATCGACTCGTCGCCCGCGCGCCGTGCGGTTATGCGGATCGTGGAGCCTTTCGCTGAATACTTCGCAGCGTTATCGATCAGAGTGTAGACGACTTCGCTGACGGCACGTTCATCGACGCGCACGCCCGGCAACTCGTTCTCGACGTCGAGCTCGATCCGATGTTCGCGCGTGATCGGCTCAGCTCTCGTCAAAGCTGCGGAGATTATCTCCTCGACAACTCCCCAGCGGCGTCGCAGTTGCAACTCACCCGCTTCAATCCGGGCCAGTTCAATCAGTCCGTTAATAAACCGGCTGAGGCGATCGCTTTCTTCATCGATTACCTCCATCATCTCCACTCGCGACTCCGCATCGAGGGCGACGGGTGGCTCGCCAGTGATACGACCACGCACTTCGTCGAGTAGAGTTGTGATCGAGGCTTTGATCGATGTCAGCGGTGTGCGCAGGTCGTGTGTGACGGCGTCGAGCAGCGCTGATTTGAGTTTCTCACTCTGTCGCAGAGCTTCGGCGTGACTGGCGCGTCCAAAAGCATCGCGCAGTTCTGCGTAGAGACGTTCGATCTCGCGCCGTCCTGTTTCTGCTTCCTCGGCCCGTTTTTTAGCGCTCGCTGAGAGCTGGCCGGCGGTTACGGCAGTTAGAAGAAAAGCGAGCAGGGCGATCCAGTTGTCCGCGGCGGCAATCGTGAAAGTTCCGAATGGAGGGAGAAAGAAGAAGTTGAAACAGAGCATCGCGAGGATTGAAGCCGCCAACGCCGGGACGCTGCCCCAGCGCGTCGCGATGAATAAAACATTCAGCAGGAGTGCGAGGGAGACTGTAGTCGCATTGACGTGTGTGCCCACGACTTTCAGCAACAGCGTCAACACTCCAACACTCAACGCCGCTACCGCGTAGCCCGCCCATTTGTGGTCCAAACGCGACCGTTGCATGCCGGCTATTGTATGACAGCAACCACAGATTACACAGATGGATCAAACAGGCTTTCGACCGGTAGCGATCAGCATCTGCGTTGGGAACTTCATCTGGTTGGCAGGAAAGAACGGCTGAACGGCGTGTTGGACTTCCGCGGCAATTTGAGTTTGTTCCGATTCGGGTAGTTTCGCGAGTTTCTCGCGGAGCGTGTCGGAAGTCTGCGAGCGCATAGTCCAGAATTCGAGCGCGGTGAGTGGCGCTGCGAGATCGAAACCCACAACTTCGTCGCGGACGTCAATCGCGCCCGCGCGTATCATGACGTCCGCCAGTTTGCCCGGTTCCGCAAAGCGAAACGCATTGGGTGCTTCCGGGTCTGCCGGCGCTGCTTTGATATGCTGGTCCATCACGTCGGACACGAGATGACAGAAAGGATTGACGTCGCTCTTGTACCAGACGGCGAATGTGAGTGAGCCACCTGGTTTGGTAACGCGCAACAGCTCGCGCATCGATCCGAGTGCATCGAGAAAGAACATGGCGCCGAGCCGGCTCACGACAACATCGAATGAGTTGTCAGGAAAAGGCACTGAGTCGGCAGTGCATTGTTGAAACTGAACATTTTGCAAACCACGCCGGCTCGCTTCACGGCGGGCGGCTTCAACCATTTCGGCAACCGCATCAGTGCACATCACCGAGCCACTTGGACCAACTGTTGCGGCGATTGTGAGCGATGGCTCGCCTGCCCCGCCCGCGACGTCGAGCACGGATTGTCCTTCATGAATGCCCGCACGCTCGATCATCACTTCGGTGAGTGGCGCAAACATCCTCGCGATAATGTCGCTGTACCTGGTCCAGTATTGTGCCGTCTCCTGCCAGGATTCCAACATTTCGCCGCGCTTTTCGGAATTCGTCATACAGAAGCATTATACTGATGTTAATGAATAACAAAACCAGGCGCTTGCTTCTGATCAGTAACTCGACGCTGCACGGCGGCGGCTATCTCGATCACGCGGAGCAGGAGATTCGAAACTTTCTCGGCGCGGTGAAACACGTCTTGTTCGTGCCTTTCGCCTTGTTCGATCGAGACAAGTATGCGGCCTCAGCGCAGGCGCGCTTTCAGAAGATGGGATACGAATTGACGTCGATTCACACGGCCGCAAATCCGGTAGAGGCAGTGAAAGAAACTGATGCGATGTTTATCGGCGGCGGTAATACGTTTCGGTTGTTGAAGACTCTTTACGAATTCGATCTCATCGATGTCATTCGCGAGAGAGTTGAGACGGGAATGCCGTACATCGGATCGAGCGCGGGTTCGAACATGGCGTGTCCAACGATCAAAACGACTAACGACATGCCGATCGTGCAGCCGCCGTCGTTTAAGGCACTCGGGCTGGTGTCGTTTCAGATCAACGCACACTATCTCGATCCGGATCCGAATTCAAAGCACATGGGCGAAACACGCGAAGAACGAATCGTTCAGTTTCTCGAGGAGAATGAGACGACGGTGGTAGGGCTGCGTGAAGGTGCGATGCTGCATGTGGAGAATGGTGAAACTACTTTGCGTGGATCGACGGGAGCGCGGATATTTCGGAGAGGGGTTGAGCCGCTGGAGGTCTCGCCCGTCGTGAAACTAGAAGGGATTGTTTGACAGGATTACAAGATTTTCAGGATTTACAAGACACGAATCTTGTTCATCCTGTTAATCCTGGTCCAACCAACCACCACGAAAACCGGCGCGCCGCAGTCCCGCAACGATGTAAGGACAACGCCGCATCAAGCGCCACATGAATTCCGTCCGATAATTCTCAATCATCATCACAATCGGTCCCTGGTCCAATCCGTAATACCCTTCCGAGATCCATCCTTTTTTCTTTCCCGCCTGAAACGTCGGGTTATAGCTGCATTTGAAACCGTAATGGCTCGTGATCTCCGGATAATCCTCATTGAGACGACGCAATGACGGGAACACGATTTCGGGCGCAAATGGTAGCGACGCCGCGACCGCCCAGGGCGAGAGGGTCCCATCGTCCGGGCCATACGGAATCGATCGCGCTTTATAGTCGAAGAAACGCACGCGACGCCCGTTGATGCGTTGTTCCGCCGGACCTGGTCCATCACTCGCTGTTATCCCCCAGCGAAATTGATCGTAGCCCGCAAACTTCTTCGGATTCCGAATCGCATAAGTTTGCTGCGCGTAAATTGCCCGCCGGCTGTTTTCAAAATAGTCAGATCCTTTTCGTCGCATGTATTCATCCTGAATACCGCGAAAGTCGATCCACATGTGCGAGAGGTGATGAATAAAAAGTGGGCCGGCGTAAAGAAACTCCTGCCCGTAGAGCTTTTTCCATTTATACGGCCTGGTCCAGGCGCGGTAACTCTCAGGCGGTAATGCGAAAGTCGGAGACGCAAGACCTAAGACATACAGAATCAATGCCTCGCTGTAGCCGGTCCAGCGATATCGGATAAATCCTCGCTCCGGTCGCCATCCGTGCGAAACAGTGAGCGCGCCGTTTTGAGCCCAGTGCCAATCGGCGCGTTGATAAAGCGCTTCAACAAGATTTCGAATCTCAAGTTCAGATTTCGTATCACGGTTGAAGTAACACGCCGCGGTGAGTGCGCCCGCCAGCAGATAGGTTGAATCGATGGTTGAAATCTCGCATTTGCCGGCGCGCCGGCCGGTCTTCATGTCGAGGAAGTGGTAGTAAAAACCGCGATAACCGGTCGCGTCTTTTTCCTTGCCGTGTGGAGCGTCATGGAAGAAGCGCAGCGTCGTTGCCGTACGCTTCACAGCCTCCGCTCTGCTCAAATATTTCCGTTCGACGGCGATCGGATAAGCAGTGAGAGCAAACCCGACTGCGGCAATTGATGAATACGAACCTTGCCGCGTACTGTCAGGAATGAGGCCGTTCTCGAGGTTTACCTCGGCGGCAAAGTATTTAAAAGTGTCGCTTTCGAGTCGATTCAGTTCTTCATCTGTCAGCGACGGGTCCAGCGCTGTCATATTTGTCCGAAGTAGTAGCTCGGTCTACTCACAGAACGTTTCGTATGGCGCGGCGACTCAATTCTGCCGTCGCTCCATAAACAAGATGTGAAGCTAAAGCATAAGCATGTGTCGAGACTGGATATGCAGTTGGTCCTTTTGAAAACCCGAGTAATGGTACCGAGATTTCATCGGCCAGGAGCCAGAACGCGGCGCCAAATGGCAGACCGGCGCCGGTCGTAACCTGCGGTGCTACTTCAGCGAGTGCTCCGTACATTCCGCCCGATACGGTTCCGAAGGCGTAATGAACAGCAGCGCCGGCCGGTTTCTTCTCACTCTGCTGTAACTCGTGTCCAAAAACTTCAGTCGAAATCGCCTTCGCGACTTTGACCGTCGCGTCGTCCTGCTCGGCCGTGTCCTGATTACCGTCTCCGCCTTCGCTTGGTTGCATCGCCTGCGCCCCATGCGGCTTTTCAGTACCTTCCTGTATGCGCGTCCATGCAGCCTGAAACTGATTCATGGTCCATGATGCCAAAAGACCGCCCGCAAGTCCCGCCACCACACCTTTCCAAACACTTCCTTCACCATCACGCATTGGTCCAATCCTCCCTCATCTGGCTCTGTCAAAGATTGCTTCTGACGATCCGATTCCTGCCCACTGAACATTGCTGCTTTTACAAACTAACGCCGAGCAACTTCACGGCCACGGATTGAAGCGCGCAAAATGGTGTTGATTCTGAAGAAATAAGAACCTGACGCTGTATGCCTCCGATACACGTAGAGAATTAAACGTCTCGGTACGTAAATTAAAATGTATCTTTCGGGTCATGTGACTACACCTCCAAATTTTCTAATCTGCCACCGTCTTAATGAGATTGGAGAAAGCAGAGAGAATGCATATGACCAGGATTACCAGCGCGTTTTTGTTCGTACTCTTTTCCGCAATCATCGCGGTTTCACAGACAGATAACGGTTGGCCACGAAAGCTCAATATCGCGTCGAGTTCGGTTGCCGTTTATCAACCACAACTCGAAGAATGGTCCGGTAACAACCTTTCGGCGCGGACCGCAATCGCAATCACTGAAAACCAGGGCAAACAACCACTCTACGGCGTGTTGTGGTTCAGTGCGCGGGCCGAGATCGACAAGATCAATCGCCTCGTCACCCTCTCAGACTTCAAAGTCACGAAACTCAACATCCCGATGGCGCCCGACAAGGCAGCCGCTTTCCAAATCGCGTTTCAGGCTCGCGTCACCAAACAGGACGAAGTGATCTCGCTCGACCGACTGCTGGCCGACATGGCGATCAATTACGCCGCGACGAACAACACTTCGTACGCAGTCAAGAACGATCCGCCAGAGGTTTTATTCAGCACTCGACCGGCGATTCTCGTTCTCGTCGATGGCGCTCCTGTGCTGCGGCCCGTCAAAGACACCGGTCTCGAACGCGTCGTCAACACGCGCGTGTTGCTGCTGCGCGATCTAATGTCAGCGAAGTTTTATCTGCATCTGATGGACGGCTGGATGGAATCGGCAAACATCTCCGGCCCATGGACCATCGCCGGTCGAACCTCGCCGGACCTGGGCCGAGCAGTTGAAGCCGCCATTGCAACGAAACAAGTCGATCTTCTGGACGGCGTGAAGAATGGCACGAGACCGACACTGGCCGAAGCAGTGCGACAGAATGCAGTGCCCTCAGTCTTCGTCAGCACTCAACCCGCCGAGCTATTGCAGACACAAGGTGAGCCGCAGGTTGCTGCTATCGAAGGCACCGATCTGATTTACCTTACTAATACTGAAAACGACATCTTTGTTCATACACCATCACAAGACCATTTCATTCTTCTTTCCGGTCGATGGTTTAAAGCAACGTCAATGCTGGGGCCATGGCAGTTCGTCGACGGTGAGAAGCTGCCGGCTGACTTCGCGAAGATTCCGGTAACTCATCAAAAAGCCGCGGTACTCGTTTCCGTTCCCGGCACACCGCAAGCAAAAGAAGCGCTGATCGCTAATGCGATTCCACAAACGGCGACGATCACTCGAACCGCCGCTACTTTAACAGTCAATTACGACGGTTCACCACAATTCAAATCGATCGAGAGCACAACGTTAAAGTACGCCGCAAATACCGCAACGCCTGTAATCCGAATTGACTCAAGTAACTACTACGCAGTGCAGAATGGTGTTTGGTTTGTAGCGACGTCGGCAGTTGGTCCATGGACCGTCGCCAGTTCTGTCCCGGTAGTCATCTACACGATACCGGTGAGTTCGCCACTGCATTACGTCACTTACGTAAAGATCTACGGCTCAACTCCTGAGGTCGTCTACGTGGGTTATACACCCGGCTACTACGGCACCGTTGTGACCGCAAGCAAAGTCGTCGTGTACGGCACGGGCTGGTACTACCCGCCTTATGTCGGCGCTTACTGGTACGGTTGGCCGTACACCTATGGTTACGGTGCCGCCTTCACCTGGGGCGTTGCGACCGGTTGGGGATTAGCTTACGGATACGGTTACGGTTGGTACGGCGCGGGAACATACGCGGCTGCGCACTATGGACCATACGGCTGGGGCGGTGTGGCAGCAACGAACGTTTACGGCCAGTGGGGTAACGTTGCCTACTCGGGAACGAGAGCGGCATGGGCCAACCCGTACACCGGCAACGTTGGTCGTGGTGGCGCGATCACGGGCGTGAATTCCGTAACCGGCGCGCGATTCGCCGGACAAGCTGGAACCATCACGAATGTGTACACCGGCAACTCGGCCGCGGGCGCGAGAGGAGCGGCTTACAATCCACAAACAGGCGTAGTCAGCGGGGGCGCCGTCGGCGGTGTCAGAAATGGCTCAACGGGCCAGATCACTGCCGGCGGCGGCGGGTTCGCCTACAACACACGGACGGACACCGGAGTCGCAGTTGGAAATAACAACGTCTACGCGACGAAAAACGGCGACGTCTATCGTTACAACAAGTCAACCGGTATGCAGCAGAAGACGAGCTCAGGCTGGGAAACTGTGCAACGGTCGGCGGACCGAAGCTGGGTACAAAATCAACAGAACGCGCGTGGACTAGGTGAAATGCGAACACGCGATTTCAGTTCGAGGCGAGGAGGTGGTTTCAGACGACGATAAATGTACCAGCCGCGGATTTAAATCCGCGGCTTTTTTCCTTATTTAGTTTTCGTGGCGGCGTGCCGATAAGAGATTTGCGGGTTCAGTTCCCGACACGTCACTATGAACCAAATTCTCGTCGTCAACGATCTTCCGGAAGTCCTGGGCTTTTTGCACCATCTGCTCGATGGCGCCGGTTATGGCGTCGTCACCGCAATCGATGGACGTGAGGGTCTGGAAGTCGCCAACTCAAACCAGCCCGATCTCATCATCAGCGACGTGAATATGCCGCGGATGGACGGCATCGAGTTATGCCGGCAACTTCGCTCAGACGCTCGCTTCCGCACCACGCCGATCCTGCTGGTGAGTTCCGAGCGCAAAGACACACCCGCAATGCTCGAAGGAATGAGCGCGGGCGCGAACGATTATCTTGAAGTCCCATATGACGAGTCGCGACTGATCGCTAAAGTCACTCAGTTGATCGAGCAGCAGAAATATGAGGCCGCGCTGCGTGGCGCGAACGATCAATTGCGTAGTGAGGTCAAAGAAAGCACCGCGCGTCTGAACATGGTCCTCAAGGCAGCTCGCCTCAACACGTGGGAATGGAATCTTACCAACGATGAGCTGACAGTCTCGGATGACCTCATCAAAAAAGGACTCCAGCCCAACATCAATTCGTTTCGTGATTTGATTCATCCCGATGATCGGGAGTTAGTAGAAAGTGAGCTGCGCCGAAGCATCGAGAACAGTGACGAGTACGACGTCGAGTTCCGCATGGTTTGGCCCAACGGCACTACCGAGTGGACCCTCGCAAAGGGAAAAGCCTTTCAGGATGAAACAGGTCACACCACGCGCCTGCTTGGCGTCGGTATTGACATCACCGCGCGCAAGCACGCCGAAGAGGCCATGGCCCGCAGTGAGGCCCGTTTCCAGCTAATCTCGCGAGCCACAAACGACGCCGTCTGGGATTGGGAGTTGAGCACCGGACACGTCTGGTGGAACGAGAACATTCAAACACTCTTCGGTTACACACCCGAGCAGGTCGGACACGACGCAACTTGGTGGTACGACCACATTCATCCGCAGGACGTCGAGAGAATCATTGCGACAGTAGATGCCGCAATTGCCAATACCTGGAATTCTTATTCCGGCGAGTACAGGTTCAGACGCGTCGACAACACCTACGCTTACATCCTCGAACGTGGCTACGTGATCAGCGACAAAAGCGGCGATCCAGTGCGTATTCTCGGTTCGATGATGGATCTAACCGAACAACGAGCGCTCGAAACGCAACTGCGCCATGCGCAGAAACTCGAGTCGATTGGTCAGCTCGCGGCCGGTATCGCTCACGAGATCAACACTCCGATCCAATACGTCGGCGATAACATTCGTTTTATTCAGGAAGGCGTTGCGGCTCGCACCGAAGTGCTGAATAAATACGCCGAACTGTTCGAAGTATGTAGCACCAACAAGACAGCTCCCGAGTTGCTCGGCGAGTTGCAGGAGACGATCGATAGCTCCGACGTTGAATACCTCACCGCAGAAATGCCGAAAGCAATTCAACAATCACTCGAAGGCATCGAGCGGATCGCGAAGATAGTGCAGTCGATGAAAGACTTCGCTCATCCCGGTAGTGTGGAAAAACAGACGATCGATCTCAATCGCGCGATCGAAAGCACGATCACTGTTGCCAAGAACGAATGGAAATACGTCGCCGAAATCGAAACTGATTTCCAGACTGACCTGCCCAGCGTTCCGTGTTACTTAGGCGAGCTGAATCAGGTTGTGCTCAACATGATCATCAACGCCGCGCACGCGATTACGGATGTGGTTGGTGACGGGTCGAAGGGCCGCGGCACCATCAAAATCTCCACGCGTCGTGCCGGCGAGTCAGTTGAGATTGGTATTTCTGACACTGGTTCAGGCATTCCCGAGGCAATCCGTTCCCGCATCTTCGATCCCTTCTTCACCACCAAACAAGTCGGCAAAGGCACCGGCCAGGGTCTCGCCATCTCCCACAACGTCATCGTCGAAAAACACGGTGGCACCATCTCACTCGACTCGGAAGAAGGACGCGGAACAACTTTCACCATCCGCTTGCCCCTTTAATGATTGAAGCGCCGGAAAAAGAAGACACGCTGAAACGCGTATTGTTTGTTGACGACGAACAAAACGTCCTCGACGGGCTGCAACGCATGCTGCGACCGCTGCGACGCCAGTGGGATATGAGTTTTGCGCTCGATGGTCCAACGGCGCTGCAACTGTTGTCGGAGCGCCCATTCGATGTGATAGTCACCGACATGCGCATGCCGGGCATGGATGGCGCGCAGTTGTTGTCTGAAATCAAGCGTCTCTACCCGCGCACGGCGAGAATCATTCTTTCGGGTCACTCGGACCACGAAATGATCATGAAATCCGTCAGTGCGGCGCATCAATTTCTTTCCAAGCCCTGCGAACCTGATGTGATCAAAGAGATCGTCGGCCGAGCATGTGCTCTTCGTGAGCTACTCACTAATCCGAAACTGGAACTCCTCATTTCGGAAATGCGCTCGTTACCGAGTTTGCCTTCGCTCTATGTCGAGTTGATGGAGGAATTGGATACCGTCGACCCGTCAATCAAACAGGTGGCAAACATAGTTTCGCGTGACCCGGGCATGACGGCGAAGATCCTGCAGCTCGTCAACTCAGCCTTCTTTGGTTTGCGACGCCGCATCACGAGTGCGTCAGACGCGGTGAGTCTGCTGGGTCTCGACATGACGAGGACCCTCGTGCTTTCAATCCAGATCTTCTCGGAGTTTGATTCCGCTCGCTCGCATGGTTTCCCGATCGAAGAAGTCTGGTCACACAGCATGGGTGTGGCATCTCTTGCGCAAGCGATTGCTAAAAAACAAACCCAAAACGCTGAGCTGGCCCAGGAAGCATTTACCGCCGGTTTGCTGCATGAGATTGGACGGCTGATTCTGGCGGCAAAACTGGGTGAGCAGTACAAAGACGTTTTGGCTGCGGCAGAACGAGAGCAGATCTCAATTACTGACGCCGAGCGAAAGTTTCTCGGCGCGGCTCATCCCGAGGTTGGCGCTTACTTGCTGGGGCTCTGGGGATTGCCGGATTCGATTGTCCAAGCAGTCGCTTTTCATCACCATCCCGGTGTTAATGCCTCGGAAAAGTTTGACGTTGTTACAGCCGTTCACATTGCCGACTGTCTCAAGAGTGTTGGGGTGCAACCGGACGGCACCGCGCTCGATTTGAGTTATCTCGAGAAGCTCGGAGTAACGGCACAAATTCCTGTGTGGGAACAGATGGCAGAGGAGTAGAGATGGAAAGAGTTCTTTGCGTTGATGACGAGCAGAACATCCTTGAAGGTTATCAGCGTTCCTTACGAAAAGATTTTCGCATCGACATCGCCAACGGCGGGGCGGCGGCGCTGGAGATGATTCGCGCTAATGGTCCATATGCCGTAATCGTCTCTGATATGCGCATGCCCGAGATGGATGGCGTGCAACTGCTCGCCGCCGTTAAAGAAGTCGCTCCCGAGACCGTTCGTATCATGCTGACCGGGAACGCAGATCAGCAGACGGCCATCGAAGCCGTCAACGAAGGCAATATCTTTCGTTTTCTAAATAAGCCGTGTCCGCCTGAATCGCTGAAGAACTCATTGCTGGCGGCCATCAAACAATATCATTTGATTCACGCCGAAAAAGAATTGTTGGAGAAGACACTCACCGGAAGTTTGCAGGTGCTTACCGACATTCTTTCGATGGTGAATCCGACGGCGTTTGGCCGGGCCGCACGCGTACGCCGGCTCGTGCGCGAGCTTGGCGCAAACATGAAACTCGATAATGTGTGGCAGGTTGAGATCGCCGCCATGTTGTCGCAGATCGGCTGTATTACTGTCCCTGAAGAGACGCTAGCGAAGGTTTATGAAGGCAAAGTACTGACTGCCGACGAGAAGGCAATGATCGCAAACCATGCGAAGGTTGCGCATGACTTGATCGCGCGTATTCCGCGTCTCGAGCCAGTGGCGGAAATCATCGGCTGCCAGGATCGCGTTGGTGATGAGAACGAACCGGAAGCGGCTCGCGTCTTAAGACTGGCACTCGACTTCGACAAATTGATTGAAGGTGAGAAGAGTAGCTCGCAGGCTTTCAGCGAGATTGAAACGCGCGTCGATCGATACGGGGCGAGCGCTATCGAGGCGTTGCGCGACGTGGTTGCGCACAGCGAGACGATGTATCAGCAACGCGCAGTAACAGTTGATGAACTTGCCGAGCAGATGATTCTCGCCGCTGACGTGGTGGCCACGAACGGCGTTCTATTGATCGGTAAAGGACAGGAGGCGACCGCGTCGCTGAAAATGCGATTGTGGAACTTTGTGAATCGCGGCAGTATCGAAGATCAGATCCACGTCTTTATTCCGATTCAAACTCCCGGTTACAGGCGCGAAACTGCAAAAACTTAATCCACAGATTACACAAAGCTGAGTCAGTGTAACCTGTGGATTTGCCCCCTGCCGCCCCGCGACCTACTTCGCCTGACTGGCTGCGGCGGCGGTCTTAGCCACAACCAGTCGATCGAGTGTCTCCTCTGTGATTCCTTCCTTTCGTAACGTAGCAAAGACAACTTCAGTAATTTCTTTGGCCAGCTCCGGCACGTGGGTGTTTGGTGGCAACGCGTCGAAGTTCAACAGATGCGCAGTGATGGCGGTGGTAATCGCGCTATTCAGATCTACTAATGAAATAGTCATCGGAGACCTCTTTTTTCTCAGAGAAGGCCGCTGCCGCACGGTGCGGTTCTTAAACTAAACGAGGGCGATGTCCGGTAAGAGCGCTGAGACTAGCGCTGTTTAGTTTCACTGACAATAAGGAAAATCCTTCGAAACCCTCAGGAAAAGTCCGAAGGCAAATTGGAACAAACTATGCTCGGGTTGAGGCGTTACGGGGTAAGATGCGAGGGGCTTTACCTCAACGGTCTGGACGCCGCACTTAGATCGGGTCAGTACCGTCCGCGGTAGCGGATGGGTCAACGCCGAGGTACACGATTGATAGTTGATGTCGCATGCCAATCGCTGACCCATCCGCTCCCGCGGACGGTACTGACCCGATCCAAGTGCGGATTTGGAGC
>DASSFI010000044.1:0-60301 GCA_035694465.1 Pyrinomonadaceae bacterium
CTCCGTGGCCGCCCCCTCGCGGAATTCAACAGGGGGGCGGCCACGGAGGGCCGCCCCTACAGTACGTTCTGAGATTAACTTTTTTCGTTGAGTGCTTTGATGATGAAGAACGTTACGTCGTCGCTGGCGCCGGCGTTGCCGGTCCACTCCAAAACCGCCATCTCAAGACTCGCAATCAACTCACGCGCGGGTCGATCGTAATTCTCCTTCACCGCCGCGGCAAGACGATCGCGTCCAAACTCCACCCCCGCGGGATTATTCGCCTCAGTAACACCGTCAGTGTAAAGCACCAGCACGTCGCCCGGTTTGAGAGACAGATGATGCTGGTGATATCGCGTGTCCGGAAACATTCCCAGCGGCAGTTCGCCATACTCAATAAAACGCGTCTCGCGGTTGGCATTCATCAGCAACGGCGGATTATGACCGGCATTCGAGTACGCCAACAGTCCATTCGACGCGTCGAGAATTCCATGGAACGCAGTTATGAACTGATTTCTCTCAGTCGATTCCCACAGCAGGTAATTCACTTTTGCCATGGAAATGTTTGGCGCATAGCCGATGTGGGTCGCCGCTCTCAAACTGGACCGCAGAAAAGCCATCAAAATCGCCGCGGGAACACCTTTGCCTGACACGTCGGCGATCACGATCCCGATTTCATCGTCATAGAGTTTGACCCAGTCGTAGTAATCACCCGAGACTTCTTCGGTGGGAAAGTTGTACGCGCTGATGTCATAACCCGGGAAATCCGGATCTTTTCCCGGCAGGAGCTCGAGTTGGACCTGACGAGCAACTTCCAACTGGCCCTGCAGTCGCTTCTTCTCGATCAACTGCTCGTGCAGCATCACCTTTTCAATGATGATAGCCACCTGGGAAGCGAGTAACAGCAACACTTCCAGATCATCATTTGAATAAGCATTGAGTTCGTCGCTTTCGAGATCGAAAACGCCGATGACTTCATCGTTTGAAATGATCGGCGCCACCATTTCCGAGCGCGTTCGATCGCGCGCGTTTATGTAAACCGGATCGTTGCGAACGTCGTGGGAAATGATGGGTGCGCCGCTCACCGCCACACTACCGATGAACCCCTCGCCGAGTTTCAAATGCAGATCGGACAGTTCATCGATGTCGTAACCACGCACTGCTTCGGATTTAAACGTGCACGGCTCTTCACCTTCGGGAACGAGCTCCGGATCGAGACACTGCAACACAAAGATGCCCGCGGCATCGTACGGAATCAGCGAGTCGAGCGTGTCCATCACGAGGTTGAGCACTTCCTGGAGGTCCAGCGAACGGCTGATTTTCTTCGTAATATCCAGCAGCATGCGGAGCTTATCGGTAGTCGATAATCCCAGCTCTGCTTTTAATCGTTCAGTCATCAGTCAACTTTTGCATCCTTGAACTCACGCCAGAGATGCGTCACTTTCATACGATACTCGACCAACTCCCGGCTTACTCGAAAGTGTAATCCAATCTGCTGCGAAGTCTTTCCCTGCAACAACATCCTCTTAAGTGATGCGTATGAGACCAAACCTGCTGCGCCGACGGCGTATGCTTCTTCTTCGTCGGCCTTGCGGTAATCACGGTTCATTACCTTACCACGTTCGTCCCTGGTTACGATCGACAGCCGGTTGGGCTGATGGCCCAGGAATACATGGCAAATCTCTTCCATCAGGGTCGCATTGGTGCGCGAACGACCGTGGGTCGGGTTAAGTATCACCAATTTCATGCCGTTGGGTAAGGTACAAGCGCCGCCGGACCAACTCTCAGACGCGTTGCCGAGCAGATGTTCCCGGGCAGTCTCACTGAGGCCCTCAATCTGATCGAAACGAATCACGATCAGATTAGCAAAACGCGCGAGCTCAAAAGGATTTAGTGGTTGATCGATGCGGACGCGGGCGAAGTCACGCAGGCCAAGAGCTTTCAACTCAAACTTTCGCCACTTTTCACCTGGAGGTAGATCGCCAAGCAGCACCTGAAGAGTATACCGGATCAATCAGATCCGCGTTCATTTGCAAAAAAACTAACGCTGCTTCTTAGACCCTTTAGGGTTCTTACTGAACTGAGTGTAAGCAACGCGAAACAGCTCCGACAGCGCCGCAGCGGTTTCGGGAGTGAGATTTCGATCGGCGCGCAAGTGAGCTTCGACAATCTGCGGCGTCGGTTCCTGTGGATAGTAAATGACAGCCTGCGAATCTTCTGCTTTTAGATCGCGTCCACTGAGGATTCTTTCCATCGGCACATCGAGCCACGCGGTGAGACGAGCGATATTATCGGCGTCAGGTTTACCAGTGCCATTTTCAATACGCGAAAGCGTTGAAGCAGAGACATCAGTTTCTACGGCGACATCGCGCAGGCTCAGTCCAAGCTCTTCACGTCTGCGTTTGACGGCGCGTCCGAGTTCTTCAGTGTTAACGAGACCTTTAATGGGACGTACGTTACGTTTCATGAGCGTAAACGTAGCACAAGAGCGGTTTTAGACGCAAGACTGTGTGTTACGGCTGAAACAGGAAACGCGGATCGACGCGGATAAACGCCGATCTGAGTTTAGTGTTATTGAGCTTTGCTCTGATTGGAGCCCATCGCGAGGTCGCGGGCTTTGGGCAGTACGTCGACTGCTTTTGCAACCTGGGGATCGTCCATGGTGATGAACACTCGATCGCCAACAACTCGACCGTAAGCAGCAGTGACCAGGTTGAAGCGTAATTCGAGTTCGAGGAACGAGCGATATCGATCGATCGAGGCTGCTGAAGCTTTGAAAGCCGGATCGGCAATCGCATAATCGCGAAATGCCTTGAACATGGCATCAGTAACCTTGAATTCTTCCGGTTTTAGATCGTGACGGAAATCGATGCCACCGGGAATGCGACTCGATTCGAAACCACGAATACGACCGTTCACCAGATCGCGGGCGAATGAAAATGCAGGACTCAACAAACGTCGCTGAGTTAAGTTGACAGTGCGCGGGTTCACGTTTTCGTCCGGTGAAATTCCACCGCCGCCATAAACCGCACGACCCGTGTCAGTCTTCGTTTCCGGTCCCACTGGTTTGGCCGGCTCAGCTTTTGGATCGCGAGCGACGCCGCCACCGTGAGTGTAGTAATCGTAAAAACCGCCGTTCGAATAATCACGCTGAATCAGACGACCTGACGGCGTGAAGTACTTAGCTGATGTCAACGTCAATCCGGCGCCGAATTGGAGCGGAATGATGCTCTGCACCAAACCCTTACCGAAGCTGGTCTGGCCCACAATCAGGGCGCGATCGTGATCCTGCATGGCGCCCGCGACAATTTCAGATGCGGACGCAGTGTTCTCGTTGATCAGAATCACTAGCGGCGTCGGGTCGGGCGCGTTGTTTCGCGACTCATAGGTGTTGTCGCGATAACCGTTACGACCTTTCTGCGTGAGAATCACCTGGCCGTTTCGCAAAAAGACTTCCGCCACGTGAATCGCCTGGTCCAGGAATCCACCGGGATTATTACGCAGGTCGAGCACGAGAGAAGTCATTCCCTTTGCGTGCAGGCGATCGAGTGAATCCAGCAGTTCGTCGGTGGTGGTGTAGTTGAAGCCGCGGGTCATGTCGATGTAACCAACACCGGGCTTCAGCATGTACGCGTCAGGTATCGAAGGTTGCGGAACAGCGTCGCGAACAATGTCGACCTTTTCAATCCGATTGTCGGCGGCGCGTTCGAGTGTCAACCTGACAGTTGATCCGCGCGGGCCACGAATCTTGTCACGCACCTCCAAAGACGTCTTACCCGTCATCTTCACGCCGTCGACTTCAGCGATGCGATCGCCGTAGCGCAAACCGGCACGTGCGGCGGGAGAGCCATCGAAAGTGGCGGTGATGTATGTGTCGCCCTGATCGCCACGAACGTAATTCTGGATCGACGCTCCGATACCGAAGTATTCGGAACGCTGGTCGGTTTTGAGCTCGTCAAATTCCTCGCGGTCGTAGTAGTTGGAATGCGGATCGAGGGATCGGAGCATACCGATGATCGATGATTTGAATACGTCGTTGTAGTTCAGCTTTTTGCCGTCGACGTATTGCTCCTCGATCATCCTCAGCGCTTCGTTGAAATCCCGTTCAACCGCTTGCGTCTGAGGGGTCGGTCCGCCTCGCGTCGGGCGCTGTCCTGCCGGGTTCCCCGGATTAGTTGTTTGCGCGAGCACAAAGCCGGGGAGAAGGAGAGCAAAAATGAGCAGGATGAGAGCGGCGTGAGCTGGAATTCTTTTCACTGCAAAACCTCGATATTTTTACAGACTTCAGCGACGTAACTACAATTTACGTCGCACTTGCAATATAACGGATGCCAACCGAGCGGGCAAGGTTGTGTTCGTATGCTTATCCACAGATTACACAGATTGAATAATTAGAATCTGTGTAATCTGTGGATGCCTTGACCGTGTTTCCCGCGCTCCGTAGAATGAACTTACAAGCGCAAACAATCGTAAAGACGGGCAGTTAGAATTCGGTAGTTTGCAAAAGGAGTCTCTTAAATGAGCAGTCCGTATCATAAGGAAGAAAACCCGACGCCCGAAAGAGTCGATGATCTGATGCTTCGTGACGACGATCCGGGATTCGGTGCGGAAGAACAGAATCGAACCGCTTCGTCAGTCCGCGACATTGCCTCGCGTATTCCGGAATCACTGAGTGCAATCGGTCGCGATATCAGCCGGACTATCGAAAAGGCAATCTCGGCAAAAGATGATTACGTTGTGGCCGTGAAGATCTCGCCTGAAGCGCAGGAGAAGCTCGAAGCACTGGTCCAGGCAGGCGTCTTTCGCAGCCGTGCGGAAGCAGCCGGATTCCTGATCGATGAGGGCATCAAAACCCAGTCGGCATTGTTTGAGCGTGTCAGACAAAAACTCGCTGAGATCGAACGACTACGCGCTGAGCTGCGCGGCTTGATCGCCGACAAGACCGTCTGAAACACGCGAAGCGGGGCGCACCTTAATTTTGCGTCCGTCTAACAATCTTCCCCCCAAAGCAGTGCTTTACCTTCCTCGCGAACGGTAAAGCACGCCTTTGTTTCTGGCAGAGAAAAAATTTTGTGACAGAACGATTTCAATTACCGCCAACTCCAATTGACGAATTCACCCTGGCTAACGGTCTGCGCGTAGTGTTGAGTCCTGACCGTGCCATCCCGGTTGTTTCCATCGCCGTTTACTACGACGTCGGCTCGCGGAATGAAAAAGAGGGTCGAACCGGCTTTGCACACCTGTTCGAACACATGATGTTTCAGGGTTCGGAAAACGTTCCCAAAGCCGCGCACTTTCAATACATCTTTAACGCCGGTGGGACCATGAACGGTACCACGTCCACCGAACGCACAAATTACTTCGAAACGTTGCCGTCGAATTATCTGCCACTCGCGTTGTGGCTCGAGAGTGATCGGATGCGTTCACTGAAGGTGACGCAGGAGAACCTCGACAATCAACGCAATGCCGTGCAGGAAGAAAAAAGACTTCGTTACGACAACCAGCCTTACGTCAACGCCTTCCTGCGCATGAATGAATTGATCTTCACGAATCCGGCCAATGCACATTCGACCATCGGATCGATGGAAGATCTCGATGCAGCGACGATCGACGATGTGCAGAACTTTTTCCGGATTTATTACGCGCCGAATAACGCGGTGATTACCATTGTCGGTGACTTTGACAGTGCTGAAGCGCGGGCGCTAATCGATAAATATTTCAGTAACATTCCGGCGCAAGCCGTGCCGCCGCCGGTTGATGTTTCAGAACCGAAAACAGTGACGATTCGTGAGGAGACGTTTCACGATCCGTTAGCGCCGGCGCCGGCTTTTGTGCTCGGTTGGAAAATACCGGAAAGACGCAAGCCTGAATTCTATGCGCTCTCGCTGGCGGGCACACTTCTATTCGAGGGCGACAGTTCGCGTCTGTATCAAAAACTGGTCAAAGGCGATGAATCGGTGGTTTCAATCGAGGGCGGCGTAGACGAACGTCGTGGTCCATCGGCGCTTTATATCTTTGCTCTGCCAAAACCAGGCGAGGACGTTACGAAAATTCGCGAACAGATCTTCGACGAGATCCAGCTAATCGCGACCAATGGACCAACCGCAGCCGAAATGGAGAAACTGCAGAATTCTCTCTGTAACGATGCGGTACGAGGCCGTCAATCGACGATGTATCGCGCCCAACGGCTGGCTGAGTTTGCACTCTACGACTCTGATCCAACCCTGGTCGACTCGGAGTTGGACCACTATCTCAACGTCACTGCCGACGACATTCAAAACGCCCTCGCAAACTTTATCAACGTTGATAATCGCGTCGTGCTCGATATCGTTCCCACTGCTGCTGCGGAAACCGAAGAAGAAGAAATGTCGGCTTCAGCATCGCCACAAACTCCCGGCGAGCCTCAGCAACCAGCGGCGCCACCGGCACAAGTGCCGGAAAAACCAGGCGCTGAACCCGAGTCGCCAGTACACGCAGACGTTGTAAAACCATCAGCCTCCGAACGACCAAAAGATCCGGCGGATGTTTCGCCACAAACAAAGCCAGGTTCCGGCCCGCTGCACGCTTAACATGAGTCAAACAGAAACGTTTCGTAGCCAGGCGCCCGCGCCGCTACCACCGCGACCGATCTCGATTCCTATGCCGAGGGAGACAACTCTGTCTAACGGATTGTCTCTCGTGGTCGTTGAAGATAACCGGCTGCCATTGATCAGCTACCGGCTTGCATTTCGTGTCGGCGGAGCTTTCGACCCGCCAGACATTCCCGGCCTGACTGATCTGCTGGCCGGGCTTTTGCCGGAAGGCACCGAAACCAGATCGAGTAAAGAAATCGCGGACGAAGTTGCGCGCATGGGCGCGAGTCTGTCGGCTGGCGCGACTTCCGACTACACGATTGTGGCAGCCTCAGCTCTCTCGCAATTCAACGATTCGATAGTTGCGTTGATGGCGGAAGTAATCCTGGAACCTTCGTTTCCAGAAAACGAAGTCTCGCTCGCGAAACAAAACACCAAGGAGAGCTTGCGACAACAACGAGCACAGCCTTCATTTCTCGCGAGTGAAATGGTTTCGCGAGTCATGTTTGGTAACCATCCGTATTCCGTCGTCGCGCCGACTCCGGAGTCAATCGATCGGGTTTCACGCGATGAGTTCGTCAAATTCCATCGGGCCAAACTCGTTCCGAATAACGCCGTCCTGATCGTCGTGGGCAACGTTCGCTACGACGACATTCTGAAGCAAGCTGAATCGCTGTTTTCAACCTGGCAGCGAGGCGAAGATGTGGTTGCGAATTTCCCGCAGCCGCCTGTTCGCACCAGCCGTCAGGCTTATCTCGTGGATCGACCCGGCTCAGCGCAGTCAAACATCGTCATCGCCAACAGCGGCATCACGAGGACGAATCCGGATTATTTTCCGATGATGCTGATGCACACGGTGCTCGGTGCTAATGCGTCGTCGCGGTTGTTCATGAATCTGCGTGAAGATAAAGGCTACACCTACGGCGCGTACTCAACACTGGACGCGCGTCGCACTGCCGGTACTTTCCGCGTCACCGCTGAAGTGAGAACACCCGTTACCGGTGATTCGTTGAAAGAGTTTTTCTATGAATTGAATCGTATTGGCAGTGAGCCGGTTTCCGACAAGGAGATTTCCGACGCGAAGTCCTATCTCACCGGTGTCTTTCCGATTCGACTCGAAACGCAGGAAGGACTAACTGATCAGCTCGTGCAGATCAAAATGTTGAATCTGCCGAACGACTATCTTCAGCTTTATCGCGATCGCGTTCACGCCGTTACGAGCGAAGAGATCCAGCGAGTTGCCCGGAAATACGTCAAACCGGATGAAGCAGCGTTGATCGTCGTTGGCGACGGTTCTTTGGTGCTCGATCAGATCAAGCCGTATTGTGAGGACATCGAAGTCTATAACACCGCCGGCAGGCGAAAATCCGCTGAAGCTTCTTCCGTGACAGATCCGGCCGGCGCCTGGTCAATCGAAGTCGAAACACCGCTCGGTCAAACTATTCCCGCCACCTTGACCGTTACGCGCGCGAATGGCGGCCACACTGCGGTAATTCACTCCGAAATGGGCGACGCCGATCTGGGATCGGTCGAGATTCACGACAATTCGTTCCACGCAAAAACGTCGCTGGAAATGGATGGACACGGCGTTGAAGTTGAAGTTTCCGCGAAGTTTGAAGGCGAGCAGGTGGACGGCACGATGAAGCTCCAAAACTCACCCGAACTGCCCTTCAGAGGCACAAAGGATTAACAATCCTGCTCCGTAGGAGCAGAATGTTTATAGCTAAACAACGAGAAGGATTGCGCTCCGGAGGAGTGCTATGTATTTGTAGAAATCTGGGTATACATGTCGCTCCTAACGGAGCGAAATAACTATTAAGATTTCTTGCTATAAACATATTGCTCCTACGGAGCAATGAAGCCGCCCGGCAACTATTCCAGCTAACCGCGCCCGTAAGGATTAATCCGAAAATAAAAGCGCCCGGCATGGCCGACATGCCGGGCGAATCACAGGAGGAACCGAGTGTTATGGTCGTCGCTATTCCGTTGCGACGATCCGATTAACCTCGCTGGCTGAGATGTCTCTGGCGCGGGGGGACGTTGCCCGCACCTTCAATCGCGTTCGTAACGCAGCGCCACTCCGCCGCCTCCAACGATCCATCCAACCTTCTTGTTGAAAATGAGCGAGTAAAGGTTTTGCTTCGTTGTTGATTCTTGTTGCACCCAACTCCGGCCTTCGTCGCTGCTTTTTAGAATGGTGCCGGAACGACCAATCGCCCATCCTTCCTCGTCATTCGAAAACTGAATACTCAGCAACGTGGCGTTTGTGTTTGTCGTAACTTTCGTCCAGGTGTCGCCGCCATCTGTCGTGCGCAGCAACGTTCCGCGTTCGCCGACCACCCAGCCGTCTTTGTCGTTGCGAAAATCCACGTGATAAAGGGTTCCGGTCGCGCCCACATTCTGCTTTGTCCAGCTCGCTCCGGCATCGCGCGTGAACAGTACCGTGCCTCCATCGCCCACGATCCAACCGCGTTTGTCGTTGACAAAATCGATGTGTATCAACTCGAGTTTGCTTGGAGCGCGTTGCCGTCGCCAGCTCAGGCCTTCGTCGTCTGTGTAAACGAGAATGCTGTCCACGACGCGGTCACGTTTGCTAATCGAGCCAACCACCCAACCTTTCTTCTTGCTCGAAAAACGCACACTGTATAACTCGACGTCGGCGCCTTCGAATTCTTCGGGAAGAAAGATGCGCGATTGCGACCAACTCACGCCATCGCGAGTGGTGAAGATCGAATTTCCCGCCAGCAGAAAACCCTTTTCTTCGTCGCGAAAGTAAATGTCGTTAATGGCCGACTTGGTGCCGACGCTTTGCGGCACCCAGGTTCGGCCCCCGTCCTCAGTGTGGCTCAGGAAACCATCGTCACCGCCGGCCCAACCTCGTTTGCTGTCGAGAAAATAGACAGTATTAAGGTCTTTTCCACCGGTGTTGAGCTTGATCTGCGACCAGCCCTGGGCGTGGGCTGAGCCGTTCAGAATCAGCAACACAATGAGAACCGCAGTAAAGCGGATTGGCTTCATCGTTTTGGTACTCATACTGATTTGTTTTCAGCTTTGTACCCTAAACTCCAGACCCAAGACAAGAGTTAGCCACAAAGAAGCACAAAAAGCACAAAATTGATTATTGGGCGGTTACTCTGTAAACACGGCCCTCCAAGACGACCACCACCCGCTCACCTAAGGAGAAGTAAGCGCCCAGTTTCGGATTCTGTTTGAGCAAGGCGAAGTATTCATCGCTACCAAATACCAGGGCCGTTTCCGGCAACCGTGACGCAGCTTTGAATTCAGTGTCAGTCCAAACGCCTTCGATCAGATAGAAGGTCTTTCCCGCGACTCGTTTGACTGCATCCGTACGCGTGTCTTTGTCTTCCAATACCACGCGCTCCTGTTGTTCGCGTGCCTTCTTGCTCATTTGCACCGCGTCTGCGCCGGTCGTAATCCCGCCCACTTGCGGTGACGGCGCGGAGTTCGCGGCCCCATCGATGCGAAAACCGGCGCCACCACTACCCGCCTGCCTCGTCGCCGGAGCCATGATGGAAAGATTGGCGCGTCTCGACACCTCAGTCTCTTCCAGTGCAAGGTACGAAGTGTACGGCGTAACGATGCCGTAGCGAGTTCCGAGATCGACGATCTCATCACGTAATTCTTTCTGCTCGCCGTTTGTCCGTACCTGTTCCATGAGCCAGCCAACGCGACGCGTCGCCCACAAACGCGGCAGATAATCATTCGCATCGGTACGCAACGGGAAACTCAGATTCGGGTAGGAATAACTACGAGCGGCGCCACCTGATTTGCCCGACAGTTTCAACTGCACGGAGTTTAGATCCGCTTCGTTGCTGTAACGCCCGATTAGTGTCACCTGCGAGCCGCGAAAGACGTCCTGTATACCACGCGGGTAGACCAGATCCGTTTGTGCTCCGCCCAGGTCGAGTTGGATATCGGTCAGCACCGGATAATTTACTTTCGAGAAGAAGTTCGAGACTCTGACTTCGAGATCTTCTTTCGGTTCGACGTAATCGGCAACGCCGCCGTTTTCAGCCGCCAGCTTGTCGAGCAACGCCGTATTCACATCGTAACCAACACCAAACGTAAACAATCGCACACCGGGTCTCGACGCCTTGCGAACATTGTCCATGATCTTTGAAACGTTGGTTTCGTCAACTGTCGGTAGACCATCAGTCATGAACACCAGCATCTTCGGTCGCTCTCGATCTGCATCGCTGAACTGACGCAGTGAAGCGAGTAGCGACTGGTTGATGTTTGTGCCACCGACCGGCCTGAGCGCTTTGATGAATGCCTCACCACGCGCGCGACCTCTTTCATCCGCAGCGATCGGCCGCACTTCCATCAGGTGCTCTTCACCGGCGAACGAAATGATATTGAAGCGATCTTGCGGGCGCAGAATTCGCACGCCGTACAACAACGCCGCGCGCGCTTTCTCCATCTTCCCTTCCTCAGCCATCGAGCCCGATGTGTCCACCACAAACACAACGTCTTTGGCCGAGTATTCCTGATCGGTCCAATCGTCTTTGGGCGAGATCATCAGCAGGAAGTAACCCTGTTTGCCTGGTTCGCGATGAGTCAGCAGGGTCAGGCCGAAGTCTTCCTTTGAGATCGTGTAGAACAACTGAAAATCCTGAGGGTCCTTGCCGGTCGCACTCTCAAACGAAACCAGCGAGTGACGGTCATTGCTGCGTTTGACGTCAATGGCGTGCGTGGGTGAGTAAATATTCCGGAGTGGTTCTTTGCTTTCGACTTCAACTCGTCCCGCCACCGAACCGATTTGCGCTATCTGCCTGCCGGTGCCGAGAGGATAACGATAGGAAACCGTCCCACCTTCGGCGCGCACCACCTGCGTGTAAGTGATCTCGAGTTTCTTGTCAGAGTGCGGCAGGATCGGAAAGATACTCGCCTGAAACAGATCCTTACCGGCGTACTCGAGCAATCCCGGGTCGCGTTGGCGTCGCACAATCTCATCATAAATGCGTCGCGCTTCTTCCCGGCCTCTGACTTCGCCCACGAGTCGTCGATCGCCGTCCCAGATAGCGAACTCCGCTATCGAGGCTGATTCGGGAATCGGAAAGAGATACGTGCCTTCTAGTGTCGCTCCCGTGTCGTTGCGAAACACCTGTTCCACATGAGTGGTAGCGACTTGCGAACTGATCTTCGTGTCGATCTTGATTGATTTAATCGGGAGGGCTCGCGGGAGCGGGACAGGTCGGGGATCGGGGCAACGCCGGCACGGGCCCGGAACGATGATTCCCTGCGCGCTGGCGACAGTCGCCAGGGCTGAACAGATCGAAAGTACCAGAAAAAGCCGCTTTATCGTGGTTCGCAATCGCATAAAAGTCTCCCGGAATTGGCATTAACCCGCTTGCTGGAAGTTAGAACGCCGCGGTTTGAGAGTTCTTGCAGTCAGTAGAGTTCCCGCAGACGCCGGTTGAAAATCGATACGCCTACGGCGACGATGGTTACAACCAGGCCCCCAGCCGCGAGGGTGAGCTGCGGACCGAAATGATTGGAAGCAGTGCCGGCGACAATGTTGCCAATCGGAATCGTGCCCATGAATGAGAGAATGAACATGCTCATCACGCGACCACGCATCTCATCAGTCACGAGCTTTTGCAAGAGCGTGTTGGTGATAGCGACCGACACTACCAGGGCAAACCCCAACCCGAAAAGAAAAATTAACGACACCATCAGCCGGTTAGACAAGGCAAAGACCGTGATGCACGAACCAAACAAGATGGCGCCACCTAAAACAAACCAGCCTTTTCTTTTGAAATCCCCGAGATAGGCCACCAACAAGGAGCCGAGAAAAGCGCCGCCACCGGCCGTCCCCATCATGAGGGCAAAACCTGTTTCGCCCAGGTGAAAGATATCGCGCGCGTAGATCGGTACGAGCGTGAAGTAAGGCGCACCAAACAAACTGTTAACTGCCGCGAGTAACAACAGTGAGGATACTCTGGGACGGTTCCGAACGTAACGCAAACCTTCCGCAATATCGCGCCAGATGGGAGCCTTTTCTTTTACCACCGGAACCGCCGAATCCGATCGGCGGTCCATTCGTACCATCCAAAGCGCTACTACCACGGCAATGAAGGAAAGTCCGTTGGCGAAAAAACATCCGGCGAGTCCCAGGACACTAAACGCGATACCGGCCAGAGTTGGTCCAACCACCCGCGACAACTGAAACTGTGTTGAGTTCAACGCGATTGCGTTTGCGAGATCTTCACGACCGACGAGATCGTAGGTGAGCGCCAGATAAGAAGGACTCGCGAGCGACATACAACAACCAGTCACAAAGGAAAACCCTAAGACCATCCAGCGATTCACCACGTTAGTGGCCACCAGAGGCGCAAGTGTCAGAGCCGCCATTCCCGCGACCACCTGCGTGTAGAGAAGCAAACGGCGGCGATCGATTCGATCGGCGAACACGCCACCCACCAGCGTGAAAACGAACGCGGGAGCGGTGGCCATAAAACCGTCGAGACCCAACCAGAAGGATGAGTTGGTCAAATGCAATACCAGCCACGCTTGCGCCACCGCCTGCATCCATGTGCCGACGTTCGAAAGAAAAGCGCCAATCCAGAAGAGACGATAATTGCGATGAGAAAGCGCGCGGAACATTCCGCTGCGTCGACTGACAGGTTGCTTGGCGGTAACTACTATCTCACTGGGCATTAAACTTACTTTTGTGCTTTTTGTGGCTTAACGGTGTCCCGGTGCCACCGCGGCGCCCGGCGACAATCTCAGCCATGATAGCAAGCGCCACTTCTTCGGGAGTGACTGCCCCGATGTCGAGGCCAATCGGCGCATGAATATTCTGGAGTTGCTGTTCGGGAACACCCGATTCGCGCAGCCGATCGATCACAATCGACGTGCGTCGCTTGCTTCCAATCAACCCGACATAATCAGGATTAGCGCGCACTACCACTTGCAGACACCGCTCATCTTCGTTGTGACCTCGCGTCACAACTGCCACCGACACACCACGTCCATTTCCAATCGCCTCAACCAGCGCGAGGCTCCAGTCTTTTGCAACAACCAGATCGATCTGTTCCTCAGGAAAGCGTTCGCGTTTGAGAAAGTCAGCCCGATCGTCAATCAACGTGGTGTGATAACCGGCAAATGCGGCCAGTCGCGCCAGCGATGCGCCAACGTGTCCGGCGCCACAAATCACGAGACGCGGCGCTGGTTGTAGTCGTTCGAACAATAGATTCGTTTCGCGTGCAGCGGGAAAGTTCGGATCAAACTCAGTGGCGTTGATCATTCGCGTGTCTTCGCGTGATGCAAGAAAGCGTGACACATACGTTTTGATCAATGCGTCCAGATCCTGATCGCCGAGACTTCCTACTACGACACCGTCTGCGCGCACGAGTAGCTTGGCCCCAATCATTTCCGGGCCACTCACCTTCGTAACGACGAGCGCAACTTCCCCGCGTTCGAGTAACTCCTCAATCATCTTCGTAACCGAAGATGTTTGCTCACTTGCTTCAGTCATCGTTGGTGTTTCAAAGCCGGAAGGAATTTACTTCGACACTCTCTGCTTGTCGAAACCAAACATAGACGCGGCCCGCCGGAGGACCCACAATGGTCCAACCAGGAGATAGACGGGATTTTTGAAGAAGGCAGGTTGATTCCCCTCAATCGCGTGTCCTATAAACTGCAAGATCCAACCAACGATAAACAGCCGCAAAGCCCAGCGCCAATCAAAAAAGAGCAACGGCAACGACAACACAATCATCGGGATACCGAAGCTGTGCGTGAGCCGGTTCAGCGGATGCTGATGCTTGGCTTTATAGTTGGCAAAGAAATCCTGAGCCATCTCTACGAATTCATTACCTCGATAAAAATATCCATCGTCCCACCGCAAACCATTCCCTCTTCGCTCGCTTCATCAGCCGTGAGTGAAAAGTGATGCAACTCAGACTTACCTGAGCGCAATGCTTCTTTTGCTTCGGCCCACACTTCAGCCTCGATGCAACCACCGCCGACGGTCCCGGCAACTTCACCGTTTTGAAAGAAAAGCATCTTCGCCCCGCGTTGTTGCGGCGTCGAGCCACGAGTGTGCGCCACGGTAGCCACTACTACACGCTCGCCACGGCCCGCAGCATCATTGATCAGGCGATAGAGATCGCGTTGTGGAATAGTCGACATCTTTGTGTTTGGAACTTTGCGCCGTGTCTTACGTGTGCGTAAGTCTACGACACGAAGATCAAAGCACAAAGCCCGAAGCATGAAGCGACTTTTTGCTTGCAGCAAATTACTTTGTAACGTAAAGTCTCCGGCCAATTGAAAACGCAGGAGGGGCGATGGAGGAGCAGGAATACCGGCCTAAATCCCATTGGGGTCTGTTGATTCTGGGCGTGATCATGCCCGCGATCTCAATCACCGTCGAAGCAACCACGCATATCTGCGGCATCGTCTTCTTCGACCCGATTCCCTCAGTCTGGCATCTTTTGCTCGTTATCTTTGTCCCGCTCGCACAACTACAGGTCTGGTTTGTGATCCGTCGCGGTTCGACCGACCGGCTCAGACTCGCGGGGCTCTTGAATGCCATCGTCATCGGGATTTCAATCTTTTACTCGATTGTCTACCTTTCACTCGTTCCGCTCGCACTGCTCGCAATTCTCTTTGGCATCGGATTTCTGCCATTAGTGCCGTACTTCTCGCTGATCACGGCGCTCGTGATGCGACACAAGTTAAATCGAATCGCGGCAACGTCACCGCAAAAGAGTTTTACTCTCAAGAACCGCGGTCTGCTCGCCGGTGTGGGACTGGCGCTGGCGATATTCGGAGTGCTTCAACTTCCCGCGACGCTCACGCGAATCGGATTGCAAAAAGCAGTTTCAGCGTCGCCGCAAACGCAGGCTGAAGGCATTCGCTTTCTGCGTTCTTACGGCAGCAGAGATGCGCTGCTGCGAAGTTGTTATAACCAAACCGGCCTCGCTCCCGATCTCATCGGCTACGTCTTATCACTCAAAGATCCTGTAACTCCGGCAGAAGCCCAGAAGATCTATTACCGCGTGACCGGAGAAACTTTCGATCTCGAGGAGCCGCCGGAGCGTGTTGCCGGGCGCGTCGTTCCCCAGGAAACAATTGACTTCGATCGAGATCAGGGTGGCAGAAGCATCAGCGGTAAATTGAAAGGTCTCTCACTCGCTGACTCGAAGATCGAAGGCACGGTCGATTCGTTTGGCGGCGTTGGCTACCTGGAGTGGACACTCGTCTTTCGCAACGTATCAGCCGAACAAAGAGAAGCGCGCGCCGAAGTTCAATTACCACCCGGTGGCGTTGTGTCGCGTCTGTCGTTATGGGTCAACGGTGAACCGCGTGAAGCGGCGTTCGCTGGTCGCAATAAGGTCACGTCGGCGTACCAGCAAGTCGCGATTCGACAGCGACGCGATCCCGTGCTCGTTACGACTGCCGGCCGCGACCGCATCCTGGTCCAATGTTTTCCGGTGCCTGTGTCCGGCGAGATGAAAATTCGTTTCGGAATTTCAGTGCCGCTGCTGTTGGAAGATCGTGCGCATGTGCGATTGTTGCTGCCTCACTTTGCAAACAGAAATTTCCGCATACCTGACGACGTCAAACACGCAGTCCGGATCAAATCGCAAACGGAAATGATGTGGACCAGCCTGTACACTCCGGATAACCTTACGCCCCAGTACTACGGTCTTACCGCCAATTTGACGGATACAGAACTCTCGCTGCCGATAAGCTCGATCAGCCAGTTGCGCGGCAATTTCGATCAAATGTGGAGCCCGGATCCGTTCAATAAAGAATTTGTGATCCAGCAAAAGATCGAAGAACACTCACCCGCACACTTGCGTCGCATAGTTGTCGTAGTCGATACATCAGAACCGATGCGATCCGCGGCTGCTGACATTCAGTCAGCGATCAAAACTCTGCCGCTTGATTTTGACGTCAAGCTTGTCTTGACCGAAAGCGACGGCAATGGCGCGGAGAGTCTGCCGGCGATCGAGCGGGGGGAAATTTCAAGCAGGCTGGATGTAACAACATTTGCCGGCGGCACAGATAACGCGCCTGCCTTGCGCAAAGCATGGGACCTCGCGGCAGAAACACCAGGCAACAACGCCATCGTCTGGATTCATCATCCCCAACGCCTCCTGATCGATTCCGTAGATACACTCAAACAACGCTGGGAGAATCGTCCGTATGGACCAACGCTTTATTCCGTGCGGACAGCGAGCGACACTGACGAAATCGAGCGCCAACTCGACCGGATCGACGAAATGAAATCGGTGGCGCGTACGAGCGACCTGGCCACAGATCTGAAGAATCTGTTTGCACGACTAACCGGCAGCGAAAAGACGCTGGCATTCGTTCGCTCAAGTAAAAAGATCGACGATCAATCAGTACGCGAAAAGGCAATCATGACGTCTGATCATCTCGCGCGACTGTGGGCCAACGATGAGGTCGCACGAATCCTAGCTCCGCGCGACTCGTCTTTAGAGGATGAAGCGATTGCACTCGCCGCGCAATATCAACTGGTGACTCCCGTGAGCGGAGCCGTCGTACTCGAAACAGACCAACAGTATCGGGCTAACGATCTGAAGCCGGTGAACGCCGGCACAGTGCCGACGATTCCGGAGCCGGAGATGGTGGCGCTGTTGATCATTGCGGGCGGGTTTCTGATCTGGATTACGTTCATGAAGTATCGCAAATCGGGTTCAGGCCGTTGTACGGTATGAAGCGACTGTTCGTAATTCTAGGGCTTCAGGTGCTTGCCTTCCGGGAAGTGTGGCACTGGTATGTCACACGCGCGGTCTACTCGTGGGATCAACCCTGGGGAGTACTCGCACTTGTTGCGGCGATAATCTTCCTGATTGCATCCCGCAAACCGTTACCTCAGCACGAACGATCACTGCTGTTACCCGCGTTATTAATTCTTACTTATGCGACTACTTACTTCGTGCTGCCTCCGCTCGCGCGAGCGACGATCGCGTTCACGGCGGTAGCAGTGACACTGAGTTTGCTGCGTTTTGGAAAAGCGTTTCACGCGGGATTGTTTGGTCTCATCTATCTTTCCCTGCCGACGATCCCGACGCTGCAATTCTTCGGTGGTTATCCGTTGCGAATTGTCGTAGCCGAGCTAACGGCTCCGATTCTGCGCAGCGCAGGTTTTGCCGTCGTTGCCGAGGGAACATGCCTGAATTGGGCTGGACACCTGATCTGGATCGACGCGCCGTGTAGCGGGATCAAGATGGTTTGGGTCGGTTTGTTCTTAACATTTGCGGTCTTGTGTTTCTATGAGTTGACGTTTCGTAAAACGCTCGTGTTGATGCCGCTCGTGGGAATCGTGATCATGAGTGCAAATGTGTTTCGCGCCGTGGCTTTGTTTTATATCGAGGCCGGCGTTTTGGATTTACCGTCGTGGAGTCACGAATACGCCGGCGTGATCGCGTTTGTGCTGGAAGCCCTTGGGATCATCTCCGCAGTGCATTTCTTACGACTTGGGTATCACGCCCGTATCGGTTCAACTGTAGGGGCGGCCCTCCGTGGCCGCCCCCGGGTGGAACTCAGCCACAGAATTCAAACGCGGGGGCGGCCACAGAGGGCCGCCCCTACAGTTACGCCCAAATCAAGTTGAATATGCGAAGGACTACTGCCTTCTATTTCGTTGCTTGCGCGGTTGCGGCTCTGGTGCCGTTCGTATCTGCGCAACATCAAACGGCGAGTGGAACTGCCACATCAGTCATCTTTCCCGGTTGGCCCACGACGTTTGCAGGCAAGACTCTGACTCCCCTCCCTCTCAACGAAATGGAGACGAGCTTCGCCTCCGACTTTCCCGGCCACATTGCCCGCTTCACAGACGGCGAACGCGAGCTAATCATTCGCTGGGTGACTGAGCCTACGCGCAAACTGCATCCGTCGTCTGACTGTTTTCAAGGTCTCGGCTACCCCGTCACACCGCTCGCCGCTCATCGTGATGAACGCGGCACCCTCTGGTCCAGATTCACCGCCACGAAAGGTACCGAGCGCCTGATCGTACTCGAGCAAATCCACGCCGACTCAGGCCAAACATGGACCGACGTGTCAGCCTGGTACTGGTCGGCGCTGCAACACGATCACGGCTCATGGTGGGCGATTACAGTAGCGGAGAAAGCTCCCTGATTCTGCTAATATCGTCGCCGCTAAATTCCCCTGTCCGGAGGAAACGATGGCGGCCACCCCCAGAATGCCCGTCCGTGTTAACGATCGACGGCTCTACATACTCGCAGCGATTTTTGTCCCACTGATCGTACTCGCAGGTTTTGGACGCACTTACTACCTGAAGCCATTCTTCAATACTCCCGACCTTCCCGGGCGCATCGTCCACCTGCACGGCATCGTCATGACGGCATGGGTCGTACTGTTTGTCGTGCAAGTTTCCCTGGTAGCAAAACGTCGCACAAGAGTTCATCAGCGTCTCGGAATCTTCGGCGGCGTGCTGGCCGCGCTCGTCTTTATCGTCGGGATCTTGACGGGCCTCTACGCCGCGGCGCGGGGCCATAGTCCTGGTCCACCGGCGCTATCGTTTCTGATCATCCCGATCGGCGACATGGTGATCTTCGCGCTGCTGATCGGACTCGCACTCTACTACCGTCGCAAACTGGACGTGCACAAACGTCTGATGCTGCTGGCTGCGATCAACTTATTGACGCCTGCCATTGCACGCATTCCGCTGAGCTTCATTACCAATGGTGGTCCACTGGCTTTCTTTGGATTGACAGATCTGGTTTTGCTCGGGTGTATTGCGTTCGACACGATCAAGCATCGCCGGCTGCATCCGGTTTTCCTGTGGGGTGGAATTTTTCTACTCGTCATGCAACCGTTGCGATTAGTACTTTCGGGTACGAATGCGTGGCTGAGTTTCGCGGCGGCGTTAGTTAGGCTTGTAAGCTAAGCACGGGCGGCCACGGAGAGCCGCCTTACAGTAAAATCATGAAGACAAAATTTGTTATCGCGTTTGCAGTCATTGTGTTGATGAGCAGCGGTTTGTGTGCACAAACACAAACGGCACCTGATGCCGCCGAATTGACGAAGCTCCTGAACGACTTTCTGGCGGGCGCATCACGCAATGACGCGTCGATTCACGAGCGCTTCTGGGCAGATGATTTGATCTACACGCGTTCCGCGGGACGTCGTGTGAACAAGTCGGAAGTCATGCACGACGTTCGCTCTACTCCTGCTCCAAAACCAACCGATCCCAAAACGGTCTACACCGCCGAGGACATTCAGATTCAGCAGTACGGCGATACAGCCGTCGTCGCATTTCGACTCGTTGCCACAACCGAAAGCGGCGGCGAGAAGCACGTCGCAAACCTGCTTAACAGCGGCACCTTCGTCAAACGCGATGGCAAGTGGCAGGTAGTGAACTGGCAGTCGACACGAATGCCACGCACCGAAGCCGAAAGTAAGACTGAAGTCACCGCCGCTGACGCTGCATTTCACGCCGCAATAACATCTGCAAATCTCGATCAAATAACTGCGCTAACCGATCCTACGTTCATCTGGACACACAGCTCCATCCAAACCACACGGCAGCAGTTGCTAGATGATTTACGCGCGCGGAAAGTGAAGTATGAGAAACCTGATCCCGCGAAGATGAGTATTTCCGTCTATGGCGATACCGCTATCGTGCGCGGCACAAACTACACCCTCACATTCATCAACCAGCTAGGCGTGTGGAGAGCCGTCGCCCTCCACACGAGTTCCTGAAACTCTTCTTTGTGCTTTTTGTGCCTTTTTGTGGCTAGTTTTGAGGTTTTCTAGGCTTTGCTGGTGGCTCCGCATCCATCTGCGCTCGTCGTTGTTCCATCTTCGCTCTCAACGAGTCAACTTCCGCGTCCGCGTTCGTGACCGCGATTTCCAGACGCGTCTTACTCGTTTCCGCGAGTTTCAACTGCGCCTGCACTCTCGTTCTCTCGCTTTCGAGCTGTTTCCTGCGTGCGTCGCGCGCGGCTTCAGGACGCGTGCTGCCGTAGCCCGCCATCGAATTGTCAAGATTCTCAGGACGCAACGCCCAATCGAGCTGCTCGATTTTCGCTTCGAAATCGGCAATCTTGCTCTGAACATCCATCAACTGCGAGCGCAACTGCTCCGCACGTTGTTCGGCGCGGGTGAGTCGCTCCATGTCCATTTGATAACGATCATCTTCCTGCATCTGCGAAAGCTTGTTGTTGAGCCGCTCCACCTGATTGCTGAGATTGTTGATCGTTTGCTGCGTTTTTTCGTCTTCAGTCGGCTCGGGGACAGTGACTTTCGGCTTCCAACCCTGCAGTTGTTCACCGGATTCCTTCGTCGTGGCGTTTGGATCTGCGGTGCTGATAATTTTTACGTCTCCGTCAGGAGCAGGGGTCTTGCTCGCGTCAGGAGGCGCGATCGCAGGATTCGTGATCACCGGTTTTGGCGCTGCCGGCACGCTCCGGCGCCGCTTCTTACGGCGCGTTTGCGCGTCGCCCTCGACCAGGCAAAAGCTGACGATCAGGCACGCAGCAATGAGGAACTTTATGTAATTACGAATCCAAACAGGCATGGTGGTGCTCCTTTGCCTTCCTAAGATACCCCGCAAATAAAGATGCCATCAAGCTTCAGTCCGATGCTCCGAGGGTTTCATGAGTCTTTGGGCGACCTGTTCCAAAAACTAGCGGCGCCGCGCCACCACTTCATACAGCGCATTCTTAAAAAACACGCGCTTGAACCGATCGCCGGCGTGCCGCGGCGCCTGTTGGCGGGCTCGTGCACGCGCTTCGTCGATGTTGCTTTTCGCGCTCAGAATCTGTAACGGCAGGTTCTCGAACAAGCTGGCCGCTGTTTCCAGTGTCAGGTGAATGGTGTGGTCGGCAAACGGGCCAACCTCGTAGGGAACGCCAATCGACCGCCAGCTCGAATGGAGGCCCGCGGCCACGGCATAAACCGGATGATGAATGTTTACGGTGAAATAGAGCAGACCGCCGGGAGCAAGCACGCGCGCAAGCTCAGCAACGATTTGCTTTGGCGATTCGGCGTGATCAACTACGTTATCGCACAAAACTACGTCGAAACTCTGATCTGCAAATGGCAACGACTCGCCACACGCCGCAACTGTTTGCGCCTTGTGTTGCCAGCCCGGAAACAGTCGTCCATAACTGACGGCGAGCGGATCGACACCGATTCCAGGCCCCGAGCCGAAATAGAAGATCAGTCCATGCGCCCCACTGCCAACCTCGATCACTCGCGCATCGTCACCGATCGGCTGAAACGTCTCGAGCAACTCGCGCACACGATGCGAAGATCGCTTCATCGCATTGATGAACTCGTCTTCATGCCCGCGAACGTGTTCGGCCTTGCGCTCCTGATAAGCAAGCTGCCGTTCGAGCGCCCGGTGCGCAAGCTTTCGCCTGGTTCTGTTTCCCCAACTCATTTTTTGTGGTTGTGTGCCTTTTTGTGGCTAGAAAGGCTGAACATTAAAACTGATATTCATCGCCGCGGCCGCACTCGTCAGCGCTTCGATCCGGATCAATTGTGCGCCTGCAGCGGCATACTCACGCACATCAGCGGTCGTGATTTTGCCCGCGCACTCGATTCGGATCGAGTTCGACAGCTCCTTCGCAACTTTCGCAAGCCGCGCAAATTCAGTCGCGTCCAGATCTTTGATTACAACCGTATCGACGCCTGCCGTGATCGCTTCCTTTAAATCACTCTCGCTCGAGACTTCCACCGCGACCCGGTGCAAATAGCCCAACTTCTCTTTCGCAGTTTTTACAGCGGTCGCCACGCCGCCGAGAATCGAAACGTGATTTGCCGTCACCATAACGCCATCGTCTAAACCAAAACTACCGTTTGTTCCACCACCGAGTTCGACTGCGTATCTTTCAAGCAGACGCAAACCGGGCGTGGTTGCGCGCGTGTCTGCGATTTGAGCGCCGGTGCCTTCGACCGCTTTCACATATTGGTTCGTAAGCGTCGCGATACCTGAAAGTCGTTGCAGGAGGTTGAGAGCTGTTCGTTCCGCGGAGATCAGCACGTCGGCGAAGCCAATCATGCGGGCGATCACTTTACCGGCTTCGACCGGTTCGCCGTCGGAAACAAACGCCTCCAGTTGTTGCTGCGAGTCGAGTGTTAGAAACACTTCTTCCGCGGCTTCGAGTCCGGCTACGATCATGTTCTCGCCGGCCACGAACCGAGCGCGCGCACGCGTGTTACGAACGATAATCGACTGCGTCGTGATATCGCCACGTCCGAGGTCTTCGCGCAGGAAGAGACCGATCTGCGAGTAGAGTGCGCCTTCGTCAACCCAATTCATTGTAGATTCTCGACTGTCTGCTGAAGTTGAGAAGACTGTTGCGCGATTGCAGCGATGCGGTCGCGCACTTCGTTGACTCTTTCGGCCGGAGCACGCTCAACAAAGTTAGGATTACCGAGCTGCGCTTCGAGCTTGGCTGCTTCGGCCTGCAGTTTTTCCTGTTCGCGTTGCAAACGACGGCGCTCCTGTTCGAAATCGATCAAACCCTCGAGTGGTACGGCTAACTCTGCGCCGCCGTTCAGTACCGCACGCGCCGAAGCTTTCGGCGCTTCGAGTCGCTCGCTTACGGTAACTTCGGACGCACGAACCAGCCGCGAGATCTGATCTCGCGCCGCTGAGAAGACGTCACGCAAATTCGCGTCAGGCGAAGCCACTACCACCGGAATTCTTTCGGCCGGTTTGATATTCATCTCAGAGCGGATGTTTCGCACGCGCGAAATTAACTCAATGATCGCCTGCATCTCCGACTCGGCTGTTTCGTCAATCAAGTTTGCGGCGCCTGCGGGATAAGCAGCCAGCATCACTGTTGGTTGTGCGCCGGCGTAAGCCGCATGCAGATGTTTGTCGCCCGGCAAGCGCTGCCACAACTCCTCAGTGATATACGGCATAAACGGATGCAACAAACGTAACGCGTGTTCGAGCACGGTCAACAGCCTCGTCCGAGCCTCGGAGCGTGTGGCGCTCTCCTCTTCCGCAGTCACGTCAGCTTTTGCGAGTTCGATGTACCAGTCGCAGAAATCATCCCAGAAGAAGTGATACAACGTTTGCACAGCTCCGTGAAACTCGTACGCATTGATGGCCGCGTTGAGATCGCGTGCGGTGTGGTTCAGTCGCGAAACGATCCAGCGATCGTGAAGCGCCGTACTCTGCTCGAAAATGTCCGGTTTGACTTCGGCGCCGTCTGAGTTGAGCAGGCAAAACCGTGCCGCGTTCCAGATCTTGTTGGCAAAGTTGCGATACGACTCAACTTGTTTCTCATTCCAACGAGTATCGGTACTGCCAACCTGTGCGAGCGTCAGACGAGTTGCGTCAACTCCAAACTTGTCAAACACGTCGATCGGATCGACGCCGTTCATCTTCGTCTTCGACATGCGTTGGCCCTGGCTGTCGAGAATCGTACCCGTGATGAAAACATCTGCGAACGGTTCGTCACCGACAAACTTCAGTCCCATCATCACCATGCGCGAAACCCACAGGAAGATGATGTCACGTGCTGTTACAAGCACCGACGTAGGATAGAAGGTCTTCATATCCTCCGTGTCGCTGGGCCAGCCGAGGGTAGAGAATGGCCAGAGAGCGGAAGAGAACCACGTATCGAGCACGTCCGGATCCTGCGTTAGTTCGTTCGTGCCTGCTTTCGCGCGCGCTTCTTCTTCAGATCGCGCGACGATGACGTCGCCGTTCGGTGTGTACCAGGCAGGAATTTGATGTCCCCACCAGAGTTGTCGCGAGATGGTCCAATCGCGCAGGTTTTCGAGCCAATCAGTGTAGACCTTTCGGTACGGAGTTTCCGGAGTGAATCGCGGCAACTGCTCGCGCGACATGAGGTCGAGAGCGAGATCGCGAAGCTGGTCCATCTTCATGAACCACTGCGTGGAGATTAATGGTTCGATGACTGTCTTGCAGCGTTCACATTTTGAGATCGAGAACTCGTAGTCGACGACCTTTTCGAGTAGTCCTAACTCTTCAAATTCAGCGACGACCTTTTCGCGCGCTTTGTAACGATCGAGTCCGGTGAAATCGGCGCCAGCCTCGGCAGTCATCTTGGCATGTGAGTCGATCACGACCACCTGCTCGAGATTGTGACGCAGTCCCATGTCGTAGTCGTTTGGATCGTGCGCGGGCGTGATCTTCACTGCGCCGGTGCCAAACTGCGGATCGACGTATTCGTCGGCGATGATCGGTATCTCACGATTGGTGAGCGGCAGCAGAGCTGTTTGGCCCACCAGGTCGGCGTAGCGCTCATCGTTCGGATTAACAGCCACGGCGGTGTCGCCGAGCATCGTCTCCGGACGCGTGGTGGCGACAGTCACACGTTTGTCGCTGTTCTTGATTGGATATTGCAGGTAATAAAGTTTGCCGGCTTGCGGGAGTTTCTCGACTTCGAGATCCGACAACACGGTCTGGTCCTGCGGGCACCAGTTAACGATTCGGTTGCCGCGATAAATCATCCCTTCGTCGTACAGACGCACAAACACTTCGCGTACGACACGAGAGAGATCCTCATCCATCGTAAACTTCTCGCGCGACCAGTCGACCGAAGCGCCTTCGCGACGCATCTGTACCGTGATCTGTCCGCCCGACTCCTGCTTCCACTGCCACACGCGCTCGATAAACTGCTCGCGTCCCAGATCGTGTCGCGTTTTTCCTTCCTTCTTCAGCGCGCGCGAGACCATCAGTTGCGTTGAGATGCCGGCGTGGTCCATTCCCGGCAACCAGAGCGTGCGATAGCCACACATTCGCTTGTGACGCGTCATCACGTCCATGAGGGTGTGTTGCAACGCATGGCCCATGTGCAAAGAGCCGGTGACGTTCGGAGGTGGGATAACGATGCAGAAAACCGGCGCCTGCGAATCCCGGTTAATCTCCGGCGCAAAATAACCATTCTTCTCCCAGCGCTCGTAGTGATGCTGCTCGGCCTCTTTGGGATCGTATTGTTTGGGGATATCCATTTGTTTTATCGACTCGAAACGAAAAGGTAGAGTCTACGATACGAGCGCGGTTAGTCAAAATAGAGGGCTGAGCACGTACTGTAGGGACGACCCTCCGTGGCCGCCCCTACAGTACGTGCCGAGTAAACTCTATTAATTCAGCAGCCTAAAAACGAAAGCAGGTGACTCGCTGGAGTCACCTGCCTCATTGATTCAAAGTTGTAACGAACTTACTTCGTCTTCTCTAACTGTTGCTTAATCAACAACTCCGCCAAATCAGGAACGACTTCCCACGCGACCTCGCGCACCACTTTGTCTGACATCATCTCGACCACCCGTCGGGCGATGGCGTCGATCATTTCCTGACTCAGACCGTCAACGCTAACCGGTGCGGAGGGGGCCGAAGCAGACACCGGTTCAGGTTCTGGATGAGCGAACATTGGTTCGGGTTCGATAACTTCGACGTCGGCCACCGCAGACGCATACGGAACTTCCTGCGTGTCGGCAAACGACGAGTGAACCTGAGGTTGGTAAGTCGATTCATAACCACTGGCCGCAACAGCCGCTTCTTTCACTTCGGGTTCGACAAACGCGCGCATCGGCGTCGCTGTGTAAGCAGGCTCGGGTAACGCAGCCGGTTCGTCGTCAAGATCTAAAACAAAGTCATCGTCCGCACTCGCGTGCACGGGTTCATAATCGCCGAGATCCAGCAGCACGTCGGAATCGCTTTGTGAATCGTTTCTGTCTGCGGTTTCCATGTTCTCCTCACGTGGAAACGACTCCGTTGCGGCAACCGGCTGTTCCACCTTCTGTTCGGATTCTTTTATTGCTTCTTCTAGCTGGAGGGTATCCGCCGTCGAGACTTCGAGCTCGTATGTATCCATAAACGCTTCTTCATTCTCAGGTTCTTCAACCTGGGGAAGTTCAGCGGTCGGATTTTCCTTCTCGACAGGCGGCTTCGACACCAGGGCTCCCACCCTGTCGATCAGTCGTCGAATCGATTGAAATGGTTTGGTCAAGATATCATCCGCGCCAACTCTGCGCGCCTCCGCTTCGTCGAACGGCTCAAACGAGCCCACGAGCAGCATGACAGGAATATGTTTCAGCTTTTCGTGTGTTTTGACATATCTGCACACTTCATAGCCGTCGGGAGAGGGCATGAAAACGTCTGCGAGAACTATGTCGGGTTCAAGCTCCAGGAGCTGGTCAATAGCGTCCTGGCCATTACCAACAGCCACGACTCGCACACCTTCGTCAGCGAACGTAAGGTCGATAACTTTCTGAATGGTGGCCGAATCGTCGGCGAGTAGGAGTTTGCGTCCAGCTAGCAAAGCGAATCCTTTAGCTGAATTGCACCATCGGCGGGCCTAGTGCGTATGCACGAATGGCGCGGGCAAGTTCACGAAGCTGGTCTCGGGAAAGAGACCCGACAGAAAACCTATCACCCGGGGTAAGTGTGAGTCAAGAGTTTGTTTTAGGGGTAATACCAACTGATGAGAAATGCCCGCAGGATGATGCAGCCGAAACGGTGAGTAAAATGGAAGCCAACCACTCCATCAAAAGTCGCCTTGATTCAACTTGTTTATCGGGAGAATTAGTCTACTTATGGTTTGACTCTATTGTTGACCGCAGGACACCGCAGATAGCTGTCCTTTGAGCTTTGAAAATATGTGACGCCCCGTACAGTGCTTAATCCTGCCTCCACTCTAAGACCTTCATCTGCATTCACAAAATAAACCAAGCCGCGAATGTGTTTATCTTCAACTTTTTCAAACTTCGTTAGATCAAACTCCAACTCGGAAATCGGCTTATCTCTTTTGAAGTGTATTCCTATCTCGATGACTGTGCCGACCGGTACTTTCCAAGCGCTCTCCGCACTATCGTTCTTGCAACTAGAGTCAGAAGCATAAAGAATAAAAGCAATTTCCTCAGCTAATTCATAGATACATGCTGAACCACCGCATCGCACAACCTTGGAACCCAGAAGCCGTTCAACATCAGCCCGCGTTGAATGCAGAGGTTCAATACCCCGCCATGACCTGGCTTTTGCGGAGGTGCAAACTAGCAGCAATAGTAAAGTTGTGATTCCTATTTTTGTTTTCATCGTATTTGCAAATAAAATCCCGGTCTTTTTAGAGCCTCCTTCATGTCGTATACTCGCTTCTGTGGTTGACAGTATTCTTTGAGCTGATTATGCCAGTAGTCTCCCGCGTCTTCTGTCATCTTAGCAGTAACTTGCCAGATAGGCAGATTAGGATCGTTCCCTACTGGGTAGCCCGGTGCATTGGTTAGGATCTTTGCGGCTGCGGCCAGATCGACATCTGTATATCCGACGTCACCACCACCGACATTGGTGAACGCACAGTCGACGGTATCGGAGCCGCCGCCTCACGCTCCACGTTTGACTCGTTCTTTACATCCTCCAGATTAGGAAATGTACCTTCAGGCTTTTTGTGCCGTGGTCGCGCTGAGTGCGCCGTGCTTTGACCCTGCGATGCTTCGCTCACCAGTAAGGGAACACCGGGCAACAACAACAGTGCAATACAGAGTGTAAGAGACAGAGTAATCCGCAAGGTGAAGTTCTGGGCGATCTGGTACATGAGGAATTCTCCAGTAACATCCTGAAACAGTGAGCCGCTTTATTCTAATGACCCGTTGCGCCTGATTCTAATGACCCGTTGCGCCTGAAGGGGGTTTGCGAGGACTTAACGAATCAAGTTAATGACAAAGAGTGAGAACGATTCGTGATCGCGGGGAGTCGCTAAACCAACAAACCGATTCGGATGCGCCGCACTCTACGCCCAGTGGTAAGGCAATGTCAACGACTGTTTTTGACGAACGAACCGTCTTATGGGCCAGCGACGACTACGTCGTCGGGGGTGTTGGGTTTGCCGTCGGGGCCGAGGGAGCGGAGGGAGTAGCGATCCTGTTGGCCGTCGTATTGATAGGGACGATGCCAGGGGTCGACACGGATCACGCGCGCTAAGTAGCGCGGGCTGAGGTGATCGATCAGCACAGATTCTTTGTCAGAAACTACGAAATAACCACGGTCGCGGTGATAGTCACCAAGCGCCCGCGCGATGATTGAAAGTTCATCAGACGCAGCAGAGCGTTTGGCCTCATTAATCGCTGCCGGAAGATCGTTGATGTTCACCCAGTTGCGCGCACCACTTTTGAACTCAGTAACCTGCCAGCCACTCTTATCACGCGCGAAACGAAAGTCTACTCGAATCAACGCCGTCACCAGCGCTGAGGACTCAGATCCAATCGAGAAGCCGACTAGACTGATCTCTTTGATCCTCACGTCATCCGAGGGAAGCGCGACGCCGAATAAACTCGCCACAACACAACGCGCTCGTTTGGTTGTCAACGCCGTCGAGAATCTGCCGCGCGCAAACTGTGGCGACGCATCACACTCGTCCTCAGGCAGGTCCACTTTCGCGGCGCGCGCTATTACTTCCAAACGCTCCCAACGATCGGGTGCGCTCCTGATCTCCCACAACCGCCAGTGACCTTCATACAGCCGCAGCCGAAACACGGCTTGAATCTCAGCACTGGCTTCCGCGCTTTCAGCACTGTTCGATCGGATCTGGAGTCGAACTGCACTCCCGGGCAGAGACCAGCCACCGATCGTCTGAATTATTTTGCGCGCTTGTTTTTGACTGAGATCTGCGCGGGCAGGGACTGGACCAACGATCGCGAACAACGCGACGGTGATAAGCCACAGATGAACGCGGATAAATCGTCGCATCAGCAACTACTCAGCGGTTTTCTTACCAACCAACATCTGCAACATGATCTGAAGCTGCGCCGTCGTAAATGGCTTCGGCAGGAAAACAATCGCGCCGGCAGAGAAACTGTCAGACGACAGCTTCGGATCCTGCTCGGCCGTCATCATCATCACCGGAATCTTTTTTAAGCGCTCTTCCGATTTCATGTAGCGCACCAGCTCAGGTCCGGAAATATGCGGCATCACAACGTCGAGAATCGCGGCAGTGAAATTCGGATCTGCCTGCAAAATCTTGTAAGCCTCGCGCCCGTCACGCGCTGTCACCACGCTGAAATTCTCTTTCTCGAGAATCGTCGCGATCAATCGAAGAATCGCCGGATCGTCATCCGCCACCAGCATCCGCCGGTTCTCTGTTTCATTAGTAAGGTTGTTGTTCTCCATGTGTGAGTATTCTACTTTCCCGTTTTAAACCTCTACTGCCCGACAGCTTTCACCCGCCTGAGTGGAAAGATCTGCGGCCAGCTTAATCGCAGCTACCATACTCGAATGTTCAGCGAGTCCCTTACCCGCAATGTCGAACGCCGTACCGTGATCGACTGAAGTCCTGATGAATGGCAGACCGAGCGTTACGTTAACGGCTTCGCCAAACGACAAACATTTTACCGGAATCATTGCCTGATCGTGATAACACGCAACCACTGCATCAAACTCGCCGCGCGAAGCACGCAAGAACACAGTATCAGCAGAGAAGGGTCCCTGCACATCGATATCGTCGGCTCTCCGCGCGGCCTCGATCGCGGGCATGATCTCCGAAGCCTCTTCAACTCCGAATAGTCCGCCTTCAGCTCCGTGCGGGTTCAACGCGGCCACCGCCAAACGCGGCCGTTCAATGCCCCAGCGTTGCAGCTCGCGATGCGCCAGGTTGATCACCTTCACCAACCGATCGCGCTCAACCAGGCGGATCGCTTCAGAGAGTGGAACATGCGTCGACAACAACACGATGCGAAGGTTGGCGGCGACAAAAGCCATCGCATACTCTTCCGCACCGGTCAGATGAGCAAGAAACTCCGTATGACCGGGGAAACTGTACCCACCGAGAAACAACGCGCGTTTATTGATCGGCGCCGTCGCAATCGCATCGATACTGCCGGCAGCGCACAGCTCCACCGCCGCTTCGATGTAACCGGCCGCAGCTTTACCAGCCGCGCCCGACTCAACGCCAGGTTCAATGAGACCGCTGATATTGTCGAGATGATAAATAACCGGTTCGGAAAGCTGATCAGGAAACGATTCTCCAGTGCGAATGATGTCGTAGCCCGACTGCAAATCCAGGGTGCGTGCCGTGTGAGCGAGCAACTGAGCATCGCCGATAATTACCGGCACGCAAACCTTTCTGACCTCATCTTCGGCAACGGCTTTGAGCACCACTTCCGGACCGATACCGGCAGGGTCTCCCATCGTTATGCCGATGCGCGGCAAAACTCGCCTGGGACGAGGACCAGGATTAGCTGAGCTTTGTTCTGGTTGTCGCATTGCTTGAGGCGACGCACTGGTTCAGCGAGAACTGTGGGCGAGGCTGTGTAGTTTCGCTATTGAATCCTCTAGTCGCTGGCGTTTTCAACCCGCTCGTCGGCCTTAAAGATGTACTTGATGTTCCGTTTGAGCACGAGCAGATTCGGCGCACCCTTGCGGTTCACCTTCAGTGCACCACGATCGTACCACTCGATAGTGCCTTCAATCTCCTCGCCGTCAAGCAGCACGAGTACCATCAGTGTATGAGCATCGATCTGTTTCTTGTAATAAAAGATCTCCGCGTTAGTTTCGTTGGGAGGCGGAACTCTTTTCTTTACTTGAACAGGTGCATGCTGTTGTGGCGCGCGTTCGCGCGGTCCACTATCGTTTGAGGCGCGGGAGCTCCCATTCGAACGCTCTCTGGGCTGCGGAACTTCTCGGGCTTTGCCCTTCACTTCCGCGAGTGTGGTTCTGATGAGTTTACGGTTCACGTGATTATTACCTCCAAAAAATCTATGACGGGCGATCTCACCCGGTCGAGAACTAGCGATGTATAAGTCACAGGGCTTAGATGTCAGATCAGTGTCAAAGCTCTCGCAGGCTGCGGCCCATCCGAGGAGAGGAACGAACAATACCCGTAATGGAATTTCCTGCAAGGAATGACGGACATGCTACACAACCCAGGAAGAAAAAGCAAAGGGGAAAAGCGTGTTTGATTTCAAAGATTTACATGCAAGAAATGATGCAAGCATGAGCCACAGATTACACAGATTCTCAAGAATCAATATCAGCAATTTGCGCAGAAAAATAAGGGAAGGCCCCCGACGGCCTTCCCTTTTCAAAGGGCGATGATGCGCTCTCTAGTCGGCCTTCTTTCTAATGAAAGTCGGGACGTCAAGATCATCAACGCGCGGAGTACCCATCATAGGCCGCGGGAGATCATCAGCCGGCCTTGCTACATAACGTGGCGGCGGCGCGGGAATCGCCGTACTTGCGGCGGCAGACGCAACTGATGTGGCTTCTCTGTCAAATCCGGTGGCGATGACCGTGATCTTCATCTCGTCGGTAAGAGTCTCGTCGATCACTGCGCCAAAAATAATGTTTGCATCGTCGTCGGCAGACTCGCGAATGATCGACGAAGCAGCGTTTACTTCAAACAACGTCAGATCAGGTCCACCGGTAATATTGATCAAAACGCCTTTCGCACCCTGAATCGTCGCTTCCTCGAGCAGCGGTGACGAAATCGCCTGCTGAGTGGCTTCGATCGCTCGGTTCTCTCCGCTGGCTCGTCCGGCGCCCATCAGGGCCATTCCCATTCCCTGCATGATCGACTTCACGTCGGCGAAATCGAGATTGATTAAACCCGGTACAGTGATCAGATCGCTGATGCCCTGAACTGCCTGGCGTAAAACGTCGTCGGCTACGCGAAACGAGTCGGACAGTGAAACTCCGCGCTCGACTGTGTGCAGCAGGCGTTCATTGGGAATCGTGATTACAGTGTCGACGCACTCGCGCAACTCACGCAATCCCTGATCGGCTTGTTGCATGCGGCGACGACCTTCAAACTGAAAAGGCTTGGTCACTACTGCGACTGTCAATGCATCGAGCTCAGTTGCGAGTGAAGCGATGATTGGAGCAGCGCCGGTGCCGGTACCACCGCCGAGACCAGTGGTGACGAAAACCATATCGGCGCCTTCAAGCACCTCGATGATCTTGTCTGTGTCTTCAAGTGCAGCTTCACGACCGACATTTGGATCGGCGCCGGCGCCGAGTCCTTTCGTGAGACGGCTGCCGAGTTGAATCTTGATTGGCGCACGCGAGCGCTTCAGTGCTTGTAGATCTGTGTTGGCAACGAGAAATTCGATACCTTCAATGCCGGATTCGATCATGCGATTGACGGCATTGCTGCCACCACCGCCGATGCCGATCACTTTTATCCGCGCTCCGGTGAGTGGCGGATCATCATCAATGAAAATATTAATGCCTGCTCCCGGTTGACGAGTGTCCGGTGTCATAGTTAGTTCCTCTCTCCCAAAACGGGATGGCGTCCAAGGCCGCTTCCTTCTATGTTGCGTTTCTTGCGCCATCGGCATCGATATCTTGCGGACAATATCTTGTGCAACCGGGGCGCAAGCATACAACAACTGGTCAGAAAATACTACCGAATCTATTTCGAAATCTTGACACAAAATGTGTCAACTTCCCTGTGGATCCACGCCTGCCGACACCCGTGCGAATCTCTGCTGCCTGCGCGCGATGGGCAAGCAATGCGAGACCCGCGGCGGCTGCCCACGCAGGACTCTGGATGTCTTCAACCAAACCACCGAAGCGATCTCGTTCGGGATACCCAATTCGCACCGGCGCATCAAAAACCTGTTCTGCGATCTCAGTCATGCCGTGCAGCAACGCACCACCACCGGTCAACACAACACCACTCGAGAGTTGTCGTTCCCAACCGGCGTCTTTGATCTCGTCTGCAACGTGCATCAACACTTCTTCAGCGCGCGGCTGCAGGATGTCGCAAAGGATCTGGCGCGAGAGTTGGCGTGGTGGACGTCCACCAACCGACGGCACATCGACAAGCTCTCCTCGTTCCATCTCACTCAACGAACTGCTGCACGCGCAACCAACTGTGCGCTTGATCTTTTCCGCTTCCGGTATCGGCGTGCGCAGACCAAACGCGATGTCGTTGGTGAAGTGCGAGCCGCCGAGTGGAAACACAGCAGTGTGCTGAACCGCCCCACGCTGGTAGATGATGAGACCGGTTGTCTCCGCGCCGACGTCCACAAGCGCCGCGCCAAACTCTTTGTCATCTTCAGTTAGCGTCGCTTCAGCAGCGGCAAGCTGCTCCAGCACCATGTCCGCGACTACTAGTCCAGCACGATTGACCGCGTTGATAGCGTTCTGTCGCGCCGTGACTGGACTGGTGACAATGTGAACCTTCACTGCGAGACGCGCTCCGATCATTCCCACCGGATCGTTGATGCCATCCTGATCGTCGACGATGAATTCCTGCGGGAGTCGATCGACAATCTCGCGACCAGCCGGAAGTTGAATCGCACACGCGGAGTCGATCGCGCGACGAACATCCTCGGCAACGATTTCACGATCGCGACCAGAGACAGCAACAATCGCCTGCCCGTTGAAACCGAGGATGTGCGAACCGGCGAGATTGATTGTCACTTCTTCCGCTTCAAGCCCGCTCATCCGTTCCGCGTCTTCGACGGCTTTCTTGATCGCGTCAACTGCCGCATCAGGGTTGACAATCACTCCCTTGCGCAAGCCGCGAGCTTCGGCCTCGCCGATGCCAACCACTTCCAGCAAATTCCCCTCACCAGGTTCACCCGCTATACACGTCACCTTACTTGTCCCAATGTCGAGACCGATCGTGTGTTGTGTTCGCTTAGCCATGTCGGGTCGTATCTGTGTTTTACTCGTTGTTTCCTTCGGCTACCGTGTGGTTGCCGGTAACTAACCCCACGATCGCTCGTTTACCCTGTGTCAGATCGATGTAGCTGATCAGCGGACCACGCGCTGTCTGTCGTTGCGCATCGAGCACACTCAACGCTTTACTCAATCTCGTGCTTTGCTCCTGGCCGCCCAGTCGAACTTCAATCTGCGAATCGTCGCCTGCGAGTTGCACGCGCACGTCTCGCAGATCAAGCAGATTCACTTCACTCACGCGTTCCGAAACTCCCTGCGCACCCCAGTCGCGCTGCAGTTCGAGAAACTTGCCAACACGTTCGCGGTTCTCTTTTTGTGCCGCCGGTGTCGCATCCTCGTTCCAGCCGCGGAGAAAGAAAGCGGGCATCTGATCTGTCGCCGACATCTCGCCGAGATACACTGCGTCGTCGTCGACCCAGATAAAACGTCCCGCCGCGTTTCGGACCACCGCTTTCGCTTCGCGTTCGGTGATGCGCACGCGAATGCCGTCAGGCAAAACACGCGTCACGATCGCGGTGCGTACCCACGGCAGCCGCTCGAGATGTTTGCTGAGCTCTGGAAGATCAGCGCGCCAAACACCCGTTTCACTCACATCGCGCCGCACGACGTTCTTAATCTCATCAGCCGACGCTCGCGAAACACCTCGTGTCTCGACAGTTCGCACCTGGAAGAAGCTCGCCGAAGCAGCCGCGCGATAGCCGACAAAGCCAATCAAACCGATGATCGCAATCACGCCGATGCGCAATGCGAGTGGCACATAACTCAAGATTGATTTGAATCGTGCGCCAACCGACTCATTGGCGCCGCGTTTTGCCGGACGCTGGCTCGCACCCGATCGACTCTTGCCCATCCCGGTGCGATTACCAACTTTTTGAGCTACGACTTGTTCTCTCATAGCTCACCTTTCCTTTCTTCCGATTCCTCGACAGATGGCACAGACTCCGCAGAGTTCCAAAGTTCGACCTCGTATTCCAGTTCAATCCCCTGTTCTCGTTTGACGCGTTCGCGAATCTCTTCTGCGAGCGCGAGTGCATCAGCCGCACTCGCATTGTCACCTTCAGTGACGATGAAGTTCGCGTGCACCGGCGAAACTACTGCGCTGCCGCGTCGCTGTCCTTTCATTCCCATCTCGTCAATCATCTTGCCCGTTCCGATCTTGCTTTCCGGCGGGTTCTTGAAAAAGCAACCGGCTGATCGCGAACCGTGTGGTTGAGTTGAGAGACGACGGCTTTTTGCATCGTCCATCCGCGCCTTGATGAGATCGGGATCGTCAGGCTTCAGTCGCAGAGTAGCTCCGAGTAACAATTCACCTTCGCGAAACGAAGTGTGACGATAGTTCCACTGAATGCTCTCACCGGGAATTTCAACGACCTTTCCCTCGCGAGCGACGCGAACAGCTTCTGTAACAGCGCCGATTTCATGACCATAGGCGCCGGCGTTCATCCAGAGTGCGCCACCGACGGTGCCGGGAATGCCGCCGAGTCCCTCGATCCCCGATAGACCACCGCGCGCACAATCGATGCAGAGTCGCGGGAGTGAATACCCCGCACTCACCGAAACAAGCTCGCCGTCGATGTGGACTTCACCTTTCATGTTGCTCAAGTTCAAAACCACGTAACGATGGTCACCATCATCTGCCAGCACATTGCTGCCCGATCCGAGTGGTCGCCAGCCGATGCCGGCTTTTTCGAGTTCGTAAACAACTGCCGCTGCCTGCTCTTCGGTGTCGGGAGCGATCACCCAATCGATCGCGCCGCCAACTCTCAGGCTTGTTAAGTCGGCAAAACGTTTTCCACGCTCTGCACGAATTCCGAGTCGTGCTGCAACTTCTTCAACTGCCCGATCACGTTCAGCGATCTGATCCGTGTTATCCGTGTCTATCCGTGGCCCCATGTGACTTTTCTTTCAATAACTCCAGCAATTGCTCACTCACTCGATTGACCGTTCCTGCACCGAGCGTCAACACGAGATCGCCGGGCTGCACTGTTGCACGCAAAGTCGCGGCCGCGTTATCGAGTGGTCCAATGTAATTCGCGTCCTTGTGACCAAAACGTTTGATTGCCGCCGTCAACGCTTCGGCGGTTACGCCTTCGATCGGATCTTCACTCGCCGCGTAAATGTCTGTGATGAACAGCACGTCTGCGTTATTGAACGAACGCGCAAACTCCTGCATCAGATCGTGAGTTCTCGAATAACGATGCGGCTGAAACAACACCACGATGCGTCTGCCGCCGGAGCCGAGCTTTGCGGCGGCTAACGTCGCACGAATCTCCGTCGGATGGTGTCCGTAGTCATCAACCACCAGCACACCATCGACTTCGCCCTTCGCCTGAAATCTCCGTCCCGCGCCGGTGAAGCTGTGCAGACCCTCGACAATCTTTTCGAACGAGACTTCGAGCTCAAATCCGACTGAGATCGCAGCGAGTGCGTTATAGACGTTGTGCAAGCCGGGCACGCGCAGAACCATCTCGCCCATCACATCAGTTCCACGCCAGACTGTGAACGACGATCCGAAGTTGTTGTCGTGCCTGATTCCGTGCGCAGAAACGTCAGCCTGGGCACTGAATCCATAAGTTAAGCGGCGACGTTCGAGGAGCGGAATGATCGCCTGCACGTTCGGATCATCGAGACACAAAACCGACGAACCATAGAACGGCACCTTGTTGACGAAGCTCGCGAAGCAGGCACGCACGTCGTCCATGTCGTGGTAATAGTCCATGTGCTCGCGATCGATGTTGGTGACGACGGCGATTGTCGGCGTCAACATCAGGAACGAGCGATCGCTTTCATCCGCTTCCACGACCATCAGATCGCTGGTGCCGAGATGTGCGTTCGAACCAAAGGCGCCGACGACGCCACCGACGACCATCGTCGGATCGAGTCCGGCATGGCCCAACACCGTGGCCACCATCGACGTGGTAGTCGTCTTTCCATGTGAACCGGCGACAGCAACAGTGTGCGGCTTGAGTCGCATCAACTCGGCCAGCATTTCGGCGCGCGGGATTACTGGAATCGAACGACGGTTCGCTTCGAGCACCTCGGGATTGTCGTCACGCACGGCAGTAGAACGTACGACAACGTGCGGTTGGCCCACGTTCTCAGCAGCGTGACCTTCAAAGATCTCAACACCCATGTGCTGCAGGCGATCGGTAACAGTGGAACGCTTCAGATCAGAACCCGAAACGCGGAAACCGAGATTGACAAGCACCTCGGCGATACCGGACATACCGATCCCGCCAATGCCTACAAAATGAACATGTTGAATCCTACGGAACATAACTAGCCACAAAAAGGCACATAAAACTCAAATTAACGAACCAGCTCTTCGATCATATCGACTGCTGCAACGGCAGCGTCGCCGTGCGCCAATTTTCTACTGGCGTCTTCCATACGATCTAAATCGGTTTGCATGGTCGCCAGTTTCTCAATTTCGCTTGCCAGCCGAGCCGCGCTTAAATCCTGCTGCAAGATCATTCTTGCGGCGCCGGCTGCCTGCAGCGCTTCTGCGTTCTTGCGCTGGTGATCGTCGGCGGCGTATGGAAACGGCACCATGATCGAGGCTTTGCCCGCAGCGATCAGTTCGGCGGTTGTCGTGGCGCCGGCACGGCAGAGCACGAGATCAGCCCCAGCGAAATCCGCCACTATGTTGTCAATGTAGGTGCGAACGTCCGCGCGCTCGCTCCAACTCGCGGCCGCATAAGCCACGTTAACTTTTTCAAAATCAGCCGGTCCGGTCTGGTGCTTGATCCGCAGATCGACCGGAATCGATTTCAACTGCGGCAACGCCGCCACCATCGCTTCGTTAATCGCGCGCGCACCTTGTGAGCCGCCAAACACCAGCAGGGAAAACTTTCCCGGCTCGCGTTGCTTGCGCGGTATTTCAAAAAACTCTCGGCGCACCGGATTGCCGGTCACTTTCGCCTTGCCGCGGAAGTAAGGCAGCGCCTGTTCGAACGAAACTGCGGCGCGATCCACAAACCTCGCGAGCATCCGGTTGGTCCAACCCGGCAACGCGTTCGACTCCATCACGAGCGTCGGACGTTTCGTCAACGCCGCCGTCAAAACAACCGGACCGGAAACGTAACCACCGGCGCCCACCACCACGTCCGGCTTAAACTCCCGCATCAACCGGCGCGCCGAGAAAAAACTCTTCGGCAGGATTGCGATCCCTTTCATGCGTGCGCCGAGACTCACGTTTTTCAGTCCCGCACTTTCAATGAGCGACAACTCAAAGCCAGCTTGCGGCACGAGTCGCGTTTCGAGTCCACGTGCCGTGCCGACAAACTGCACTTTCGAATTCGCATCGCGTCGCATGATTTCCTGCGCCACTGCGATGCCCGGATAAATGTGTCCGCCAGTGCCACCGGCTGCGATCATGACGCGCATTTCAATGATCAATAACGCGTGACGCCCACGCGAATCGGCGCGGGCACGTCCAAAGTCTGTCGGTCGCGAAGCTTCTTCGTCGCCTTTTCAAGAAACCCTACGTCGAGTGAACCGCTCGCGTGTTGCGAAACGTTGAGCAAAATCCCGACTGCCGCAAGCGTCGGCACGAGCGACGATCCACCATACGAAATAAACGGCAGTGGAATTCCCTTTGTCGGCACGAGGGAGAGCACCACACTGATATTAAAGAGCGCCTGCGCGACGATGCTGGTAACAATTCCAAGACTCAGCAACATTCCAAAGCGGTCCGGCGCCAGCAACGCCGTGCGCACACCGCGCCAGAGAAAAAGTGCAAACACGGCCACCACCGCGAGCGCGCCGACCAACCCCAACTCTTCACCGACAACAGCGAAGATAAAATCCGAGTGCGCAAACGGAAGAAACAACATCTTCTGTTTGCCCTGCGCGAATCCAAGCCCGTTCGTTCCGCCCGATCCGATCGCGATCAAGGATTGGACCACCTGGAATCCCGAGCCTTGCTGATCGGCCCAGGGATCGAGAAACGTGACCAGACGTTTCAGTCGCCAGGGAACGAAGATTAACAAGCCCGCGGCGACAACGAGGGCAGGCGCTGCTGCCATGCCGAGGTGTAGCAAGCGCGCGCCGGCCGTGTAAATAACCACCGTAAAGATCAACGCCAGCATCAAGGCGGTGCCAAAGTCAGGCTCGATCACGACGAGCGCCGCGAGCCAGCCGGTCACGATGCCGCAGGGAACAAACGTGCGCCAGAAGTCACCTTCTTCACCCGCTCGCTTCTCGAGAAAGTACGCGAGAAAAATGATCAGCGAGAGTTTTGAAATCTCTGACGGCTGCATCGACAAGCCCGGCAACTTGATCCAGCGATGCGCGCCGTTCGTGGCGCTGAAACCAAACACGGAAACGAGACCGATCGTGCAGAGCAGCAGTAACGCGTAAACAATCCGGCGATTTTTCAGTTGCTGGTAGTTGAACTGCATCGCCAGCAACATCACGATGAAACCGATGAAGACCCAAACACCCTGTTTCACAACGTAGTAAAACTGATTGCCGTTCTCTTTCGCTGCCAACACTGCCGAAGCGCTATAGACCATCACGACGCCGAAGAGCGCAAGCCCGACAGTCGCCGCAAAGAGCCATTTATCTGGTGCTAGTTTCCTGGCCATCTCAAATCCATCCACAGATTACGCAGATTCTGTGTAATCTGTGGATAACACTTCTTCTTTAAAGACTTTCCCGCGATGTTCGAAACTGTCGAACATGTCGAAACTCGCGCAGGCGGGCGCGAGCAAAACCACATCGCCTTTTTCGGCTGCGTTGAATGAACGTGTAACTGCGTCTTTCATGTCGATCGCACGCTCAAACGGTGCGCTGCTTCCCAACTCATTCGCGATCGTGTCTGCATCTTCACCGATGAGTACGAGCCTTCTCACTTTCGATCGAACCAACGATTCGAGCGGAGCGTAAGGCGCTTTCTTGCCACGCCCGCCGAGAATCAAAACCACTTTGCCGGCCTCTTGCGCGAATGCTTCCAGGGCTTTCAACGTCGCATCGACGCTGGTAGCTTTCGAGTCGTTGTAAAACTTCACGCCATCGATTTCGCCGACAAACTCGAGCCGGTGCTCGACGGGATCGAATCGCTTCGCGGTCTCACGCATCGATTCGATTCCTGCACCCGCCGCAATTCCCACCGCGAAGGCGGCCGCAACGTTCTCCACGTTGTGCAGGCCACGCAACTTCATCTCGTCAACATTCAGCAACACCCGTTCACCTTCCGGCCCGCGAAAAACCAGCTCACGTCCGCGCAGAAACACTCCGCTTTCAACTTCTTTCCTGACGCTGAAGTGCAACACGCGCGCTCGCAACGTGTTCGCCCACGATGAAACTGTCGGATCGTCGGCGTTGAGCACCGCTGTATCTTCCGGAGTCTGATTCATAAAGATGCGGTGCTTCGCGGCTGCATAATCATTGAAGGTCTCGTAACGATCCATGTGATTCGGCGTCACGTTCAGCACTGTCGCAATCGCCGGATGAAAGTCCTTGATCGTTTCCAACTGAAAACTGGAAAGCTCAGCGACAGTCCAACCGTCTTCACGCGAAGTCTCAATCATCGAGATCAGCGCTTTGCCGATGTTGCCGCCGACCTGCACGTGCAATCCCGCATCATGCAGCAGTTCGCCGATGAGCGAAGTTGTTGTTGTCTTACCGTTGCTGCCCGTGATTGCAACGATGCGACCTTTCAAATATCGATAGGCAAGCTCAACTTCACCGATTACTTCCGCGCCGGCTCGCTCGGCGTAACGAATTGGAATGATCGTCGCCGGAACTCCGGGACTTACGATCACCAGATCGAGTTGATCGAGCAGCCAACTCGGCGGATCGCCCGGTAATAAACCAACACCGGAGTCTTTCAGCGCCAACGCCTCGGGCGTCCACTTCTCCAGCGGCTTCTGATCGGTCAGCGCGACAACTGCGCCCTGGGCCAACAGAAATCTCACGGCTGCGATCCCACTCCGCGCCGCACCAACTATCAAAACTTTCTTGCCACTAAGAAGCACAAACCCCACTGAACGCTATCTGAGTTTCAACGTCGAGAGACTTAACAATGCAAACAAGATCGCGAGGATCAGAAACCGGAAGACAATCTTCGGCTCCTTCCAACCCCCCATCTCGAAGTGATGATGCAACGGCGTCATCTTGAATAAACGACGTCCGGTTCCGGTGGTGCGTCGCGTCATCTTGAAAACGCTCACCTGCAACATCACCGACATCGCTTCAATAACAAAAACGCCGCCCACCATCAGCAACATGAATTCCTGCTTCGTGAGAACAGCCACGGTCCCCATGGCGCCACCGATCGCAAGACTACCCACGTCGCCCATAAAAACCTGTGCCGGCGGCGCGTTGTACCAGAGAAAGCCGAGACTTGCTCCCACCATGGCGCCGCAAAAAATCGTCAACTCAGCCGCTTCCGGCCGGTGCGTGATATCCAGATAGTTGGCCCAACGCGCGTCGCTGCTGATGTATGTGAAACCGGTCAACGCGCCCATCGCGATCACCGTTATGCTGATCGCTAACCCATCCAAACCATCCGTCAGATTCACCGCGTTCGACGATCCCAGCAGCACGACCGCGATAAGCACCATATACAGGTATGGTCCAATAAAACTTGGACCAGTTGGTTTGGCAGTCGCTTTGATAAACGGAATGCTTACGTTCCAGGAGTAATCATTGCCGCCCCAAAATCTCGTCGACAAAAACAACACTGCCCAAACCATCACTGCCACCAACAACTGCGCCAACAGCTTCTGCCGTCCGGTCAAACCGAGACTGCGTTGCTTTGCGATCTTCGAGTAGTCGTCGACAAATCCGATCAACCCGAACAACAACGTCGCGCCCATCGCGGTCCAAACAAAGACACTCGACAAACGCCCCCAAAGCAACGTCGAGATCAAAACCGAACCAACTATCAACACACCGCCCATTGTCGGTGTGCCACGCTTGACCTGATGGCCTTGTGGACCTTCCTCGCGAATCTGCTGGCCCACGTTCCAGGTCTTCAACGCCTCGATCAACCTGCCGCCGAAGAAAAGCGATATCAACAACGCCGTGATCGTCGCGTACGCGGTGCGAAAGGTGACGTACTGAAAGACGTTCAGGGCCTTTACGAGAAACCAATCCTTGTCCTTGAAGTGGACGTAAAGAAGCTCGTAAAGGAAGTAGTAGATCATTTAGTTTCAAAAACCGTTTTAGACAAACTAACTTTCGTCTGCTCCAGCCAACGGAAAGTGCTCCTTCAACGCTTTCACGATCTTGTCCGTCGCCACACCACGGGAGCCCTTCACCAAAATCAAATCACCTTCTTTGACTTCCCTGACTATCTCCGCTGCCACTTCGTCAGAAGAGTTAAAAAACTTTGCCGCCGATAGCCCCGCTTCTTTTGCTCCGTCGACGATCTCTTGCGCGAGACCACGAACCCCCCAAAGCAATTTGATCCCGTTGCGAACGATTTCTCGACCAACCTCGCGATGCAAAGATGCTTCATCGGGGCCGAGCTCCAACATCTCTCCCGCGATCATGATCAGTCGCTTGCTGTTCTGACCACCTTCCACCATCGTCCGCACCATGTTCAGCAACGAACGCGGGTTCGAGTTGTACGAGTCGTCAACAACCGTAAAGCCGGCGGCAAAGTCGAGCACTTCGCCACGCATCTTCGGCGGTTGCGCACTCTTCAGAGCCTTTGCGATCTCTTCCGGCGTGATCGAAAACGCCGTGCCCACCGCGGAGGCCGCGAGAGCGTTACTCAAATTGTGACGGCCGCTCATCGCGAGTGTCGCTTGTGCCTCACCCAACGGTGTTCGCAAACGAAATCCAATCCTGCCGAGTGAACTGGTATCAATTGCCGTTGCCGTGATGTCGGCCGCGTTGTCGATGCCGAATGTCAACGTGCGCCCGCGATGTTTGTCGCGCATCTTCATCACCAGTTCGTCGTCCGCGTTGAGAATCGCAGTGCCTTCGGGTTTGAGTCCTTCAATCAATTCGGCTTTCGCGGCGGCGATATTTTCGATCGTGCCCAGGTATTCCAGATGAACCGGTGCGACCATCAATTCCACGGCAACATCAGGCGGTGTGATCTGGCAGAGTCGCTGAATCTCATGTGTGGGCGACGACATGCCCATCTCCAGCACCGCGAGATCAAACTGATCCGGTGAACGCTCCTCACTCACCATTCGCAGGACCGATAACGGCAATCCCAAACCGTTGTTGTAATTCCGCTCGCTTTTCAAAACACGATTACCGGCACTGTTGAGAATGTGTGCGGTCAACTCTTTCGCTGTTGTTTTGCCGGCGCTGCCAGTGATTGCTACGACCGGTTTCCCCCACGCCGTGTAAACGCGATGCGCAAGCAGTTGCAACGCTGCAATCGCGTCGTCAACCAACAGCAAGCGATCTTTCACGCTTTCGAGATAAGAGTCGCTGCTGACATGATCCGTGCGTGCGACGGCGGCGATTGCGCCACGCTCAAACGCGTCGCCGATAAAACGATGACCGTCGACAAACTCGCCGTTAAATCCGGCGCGGGCGTAGTCTTTTTGCGAGAGCGCAAAAAAGAGTTCGCCCGCGCCTACCGAACGCGAGTCGATGGAATAATCTCTGATCTGTTTGTCAAATATCTCAGCGCTGATGCTTGTTGCATTCGCGCTCATTAAAGCTGCTGCCTCGCCAACCTTCACGTGATTACGGCCTCTTCCTGCTCCATCGATTCTTCCCGCGCCGCCGTGTTGCTAACTGGATCGAGCAGGCATTCAACAAGTCTTGAAAGCGAGCTCTGGCTCAGCGAAACATTTGCCAGCACTTCGGCATAGCTTCCAACACGTCCAACAGCAGGACGCTCGTCGTCATTCGAGCCATCTATTGGGGGATGATGTTGTGCCCGGAGGGATGATCGCCGGCTGCGCACTCTCTTTCTGCAGTCAGCAATGCCGTAGTTTACGTCATCTGCCAGAGTTTCTTCATCCATGGTCGGGGTATTCATTCGGGTGTTTTACTGCAACCTCCCAAAATCAACATAGATAAGCTGCCCTGAGGTCACCTCCGCTCCCGCCGACGGATTTTGCTTCAAGACTCGCCCTTCCCCTCGCGCCTCGACTTGCAATCCGAGTTGCGCACAAGTCCTCGCGACATCCCGAACACTGCGCCCACGCAGGTCGGGCATTAGCATCGCCTTCTTCGTCGCCTGAGCGTAGACAACTTCACCGCCTCGTCCCCCGTTGCTATCCACGGTTGGCATTGTGGCTTGCCGCTGCGCTTCGGATAGCGCCTGTTCTTCCTGACGTTTCGCGGCCCGCTCGGGATTCTCGGGAGCTTGCGCGATCAGATCCGTAGACGCTGTCTCAATGTCGGGCATGACATTGAGCGTCGGCAGAACCTGTTCAGCGACTTCACGAAACACCGGCGCCGCGACGTCGCCACCGTGATAAGCACCAGCCGGCTCGTCGATCACGACGATGATGACGACTTGCGGATTGCTCACGGGTGCAAAACCAACGAATGAACCGACAAACTTCGTCGACGAATAAGCCTTCGTCTTTGGATCGATCTTTTGCGCCGTTCCGGTTTTGCCGGCGGCTGAGTACCCGTCGAGTTGAGCTTTCTTCGCCGTTCCGTTCAGCGTCACACCTTCGAGCATGCCGCGCAGGGCGATGGCAGTCTCAGCACTGATCACTCGCCGTTGTTCCGGTTGTGCGCGATAGACAACGTTGCCGCCGGCATCGCGAACTTCGCGGATCAAGTGCGGCGCGATCCTGACGCCGTCGTTCGCGAGAGCGCCAAACGCAGCAACCATCTGCACCGGCGTCACGCCAACTTCCTGGCCAATCGCGATCGAACCGATCGACGACGGCTGCCAGCGTTCAACCTTGCGCAGGATGCCGTTGGTTTCACCGGGAAGCTCAATGCCCGTTCGTGAACCAAAACCAAAACGCTTGATGTAGTCGTACATCGTTGGATCGCCGACACGCATACCGAGTTTGATCGCAGCGACGTTGCTCGACTTCGCCAGCGCTTCGGCAATCGTCAACGTTCCAAACGGTTTGTGATCGTGGACCAATCGTCCCGCGACAGTGATCGAGCCCATCTGGCAGTCGATGTGATCGTCAACCTTCGCCAGTCCCTTCTCTAAGGCAGCCGAGAAAGCGACGACTTTGAACGTCGAACCCGGTTCGTAAATATTCTGAAGCGCCCAGTTCGATCTCGTTTCGGGCTTAGCCTCGGAAACTTTGTTCGGATCAAACGTCGGCGCATTTGCGAGCGCCAAAATCTCGCCACTACGCGGATCGAGAACGACGACCGTTCCGGACTTCGCGTGCGAGCGTTGTACGGCGGCTTGGAGCGCCTGTTCCGCCTGATACTGAATCGTCTGATCGATCGTCAGCACGACTGTCTGGCCCGGCTTTGAAGCGATCTCGTAACTCTCGTAAGGCTTGCCGTTGGCATCCTTCTCAACAAACAGTTTTCCTGCTTCGCCCGAGATTTTGGCGTTGTAAAACTGTTCGACACCGCCGAGACCTTTGCCGTCGAGACCGACGTAGCCAAGTACGTGTGCAGCCAGCGAACCATTCGGGTAGTAACGCTTCGATTCGAGTTGAGTCTGCAGACCGGGAAGCTTCAACTCAACGACCTTGTTCGCCACATCCGCATCAAGACGGCGTGCGATCCAGATGAATCGCTTCTTCGCCGCGGCTGCATCGTGAAAGTCTTTCGCGAGTTCCGCTTGTTTCAGACCAAGCGACTTCGCGATCTGCTGCGCATTGTGATCGAGAGTGGCGGCATCGAGACCATCCGGATCGAGAAAGAGCGAAACAGTCTGCACACTGCGGGCGAGCTGGCGCTCCTGTCGATCGAGGAGTTCGCCGCGCTGCGGACTGGTTTCAATTGCGTTTTGCTGTTGCTGGCGAGCGCGATTGGCCAGGTTGTCGTACTGCGAGAACTGGAGATAGACCAGGCGAGCCGAAATTAACAACATCCAGAAACCAATAAAAGCCGCGACAAAAAGCGCGCGGCCTGGTGAAACATCCGGTCTGGACTTTGATCGAGCAATGAGGCGTGCCAACATCACCTACTTGTATCCCCCTACCCAGTAGCGTGATGAGGACGCTCTTATTTAGCCACGGATCTACACGGATTAGTGTTTGACCGCGTTACCAATTTGTCCGGGCCTGGCCGGCTTTAACCCGAGACGCCGAGCGGCGGGTTCGAGCTTGTCAGGAGCAATGGCGCGTTCCTTTTCGAGAGCGAGCCGTTGATTCTCCTCTATTAAACGCTTGCGCTCGGTGCGCAAGTTTTCGTTTTCATAACCGTACTGAACGGCCGCAAAGTGTTGCTTCGCTGCAAAGACAAAACCACCGGCCAGTACCAATCCACAAAACAACAAGAGCCCCAATCTCGATAACGCGCTAACGTCACGACTGCGGCGAATCTTCGCGTTCAGTTGATGTTCCGGAAATCTCTTCATGATCGTTACAGCTTTCTGCAAGCTCTCAGCTTTGCGCTGCGTGCGCGCGGGTTCTCATCAATCTCGTGAGAACTCGGCGCCACCGGCCGGCGCGTCAGCACCTCAACAACGTTGCGGGCACCACACGCGCAAACCGGCAGGCGCGGTGGACATTCGCAGTGACCCGAAAGTTTTTTCAATTCGCGTTTGAGGATCCGATCCTCGAGCGAATGAAAACTGATACCAACAAATCTACCGTCGGGAATTAAAAGATCGACTGCTGACTCGACAAACTCTCCCAGCCCTTCGAGTTCGTGATTGACGGCGATTCGCAAGGCCTGGAATGTGCGAGTCGCCGGATGAATCTGATTCCGCTTGTGCCCCCCGGCAGCTTGCCGCGCAAGGTCAGCTAATTCCGCGGTGGTCGTGATCGGCTTCCCCTGTTCGCGACATTCAACGATGCGACGGGCGATGCGTCGTGAGTGTCGTTCTTCGCCGTATTCGAAAATGATTCGGGCAATTTCCGATTCGGGAAGTTGCTGTAGAAGATCGGCTGCGGTGTCCCCCCTGGTCGAGTCCATCCGCATATCCAACGGAGCGTCGAAGCGAAAACTGAACCCACGCTCAGGTGAATCAAACTGCAGTGAAGAAACACCTAAATCGACGAGAATGCCGTTTGGTTCGCGCTCATTCACCTCTTGCAGGACGGCGTTGAGATCGCGGAAGTTGGCTTGAAAGGCCTGGAATCTTTCCCCGAAAGGCGCTAAACGCTCACGTGTGTAAGCCAGCGCCGCCTGGTCGAGATCGATTCCGAGGACGCGAGTATTCTGCGAGGATTTCAGAATCGCTTCGCTATGTCCGCCAAGTCCAACCGTGCCATCGACAAAGAGACCGCCTCGCTCAGGAGCGAGAAACATCAACGTCTCTTCCAGCAGCACGGGGCGATGGGGCGCGCCAATGCCCCCCAATGGCGCAGCCTTCTCCACCGCCCCGTGATCTTGTTCAAAGATCTCTTTGTGTTTTGGTCGTCGTGCTTTGTTCTTTGTCTTATGCTTCACAAAGTACAAAGTACCAATGCCAAACCACTAAATACCAAGTCGAGCAATCGCGGCCTCGTCTTCTTCCGTGTACGGATCGGCGAGCATGCGAGCCTTGAACTTGTCGAGCTCCCAAACTTCCAGGTAGGTCAGGTAGCCCAAAACCGCCACATCGCCCAAAACTTCCGCGCTTTTGCGTAGCAAAGGATGAATTAACAGGCGGCCTTGCCCGTCAATTGCGGCTTGCTGACCGTAGTAATTGGTTCTGTCAAGGAACTTTCTTCGCGCCGGATCCATTGAAGGCAACAGCGAAAGCCGTTGCTCTATCGATTCCCATTCCGGCAAGGGGTAAATTCGAACGCAATCACCGGTAAGGCTCGTGATATAAAAGTCTTTGCCGTGCTTCTCTTCCATCAGCCGCCGAAATTCCGTTGGAACTTTGAGGCGACCTTTGACATCGATCCGCGCCGTGTAATTTCCTCGCAGCATAATTTCGAGCCTGACGAGAGAGCATTGGTGGGTGGCCCAAAGGAAAAGTGTTACTGATGATCGGTGTTGCTACGAGGCTGGACCCACTTCCGACCACTTTTGACCACCCAAGGCCGGATACTACGCTGCGCTCCAGACTGTGTCAATAGATAAAACGGCTGAGATGATCGCCCTTTGTTGGCCTTTTTGTGCGCGGCGACCGTGCTAAACTGGGCCACCGACAAATGACATCCATTCTCCTGTTTGGGTTGCTGGCGGCAGGCGCCAATGTCCTCGGAGGGCTGATTCTGGTTAAATCAGGCGCTCACCGCCTGGGCGAGCGTTTTTTGAAGTACCTCGTCGCTCTCGGTGCCGGCTTCATGCTGGCCGCCATTTTTATTGAAATCCTTCCGGAAACTGTCGGTATCTGGCTGAATCGGTCCGGGGGCGTCGCCGCTCCCGAGGCAGTGGTCGAGGCGATGACGCTGCTTTTGGCGGGTTATCTAACGATTCAGTTTTTCGAGCACACGCTCGCGCCTCACTTCCATTTCGGCGCCGAAACTCACCCTGAGTCGTTTATGAAACCCTCAGCCGCCTACACCGCTGTCGGTGGTCTTTGGATTCACACTTTTTTCGACGGTGTCTCGATTGCATCCGCTTTTCTCGTCAACTTCAAGGTCGGCATTCTCGTCTTTATAGCGATTCTGCTCCACAAAATGCCTGAAGGCTTCACTGTGGCATCGATCATGCTTGCGAGTGGTCGTTCGGCTCGGACTGCATTGATTGCAACAGCCGTGATTGGGGCTGCGACATTGGCAGGCGTAATTGTCGTGGCGCTGGTCAACGAAAGAATGACAAACGTCGTTGGTTACGCGTTACCGTTTTCGGCTGGCGTTACTCTCTATGTGGCTGCAAGTGACTTGATCCCCGAAGTGAACCACAAAGAAGAACGAAACCCCATTGTGTCTATTGTCGTTTTTGGAGGAGTCGCCCTCTTTTACGTGTTACACAAGTTGATCGAGGGTTAGCACTGACGAGAATTTCGCCATTGCGTTTGAGCTTGAGAAAATTACAGTTTGCATGGGCCAGTTTGGGCCTGCTTTTGGTCTTTTCGCTAACGGCGTTCCAGGTAAAGGCCCAGTCCACACCTCCATCTCCAGTTCCACTACCCGTTCCATTCACTCCCGTTGTCGACAACGCGCACGTAATTGACGACCAAACTCGAACCCGACTCGAACAGATCTATCGTGATCTCAAGGAGCGCGGAAACATCGAGTATTCAGTGTTGACGGTAGACACGACTGGCGATCTCGACATCTTCGACTATTCGCTCGCAGTTGCGCGTGGTTGGGGCATTGGGGCACAGGACAGCGAGAAAGCAGGACTGCTGCTCGTCGTCGCGATTCAGGATCGAAAGTATTTCACTCAGGTGAGCCGCCACATCGAAGGCGACTTGCCGGACGGCCTCGTGGGCCAGATCCAGCGTGAACGACTGGTGCCGCAGTTCAAGCAAAGGAATTACAGCAAAGGCATTCTCGATACGATTGAAGCTTACGCTGCCACACTCGGAGCGAAACGTGGCTTCAGTGTTGAAGGCATCGGCGAAAGCAAAGTTTACAGAGGTGAACCAGAACGGCCACAAAGAACTCCGCAGTCGAGGTTGAGCACAGTCTGCGGAATCATGATCGTAATCATCGTAATAGTGGTCCTGCTGTCATCTGCGTCGCGACGAAGAGGTGGTGGCGGCGGCGGTTGTTTGCAAGCTCTTTTATGGGGCTCTTTATTTAGCAATCTGGGTGGCGGTGGACGCAGCGGCTGGGGCGGCGGCGGTTTTGGTGGTGGTGGCGGTTTCGGCGGCGGCGGCGGGGGCGGAGGATTCGGAGGTGGCTTCGGTGGTGGTGGCGACTTTGGCGGCGGCGGTTCGGGAGGTAGTTGGTAACGCTGATTTCGCGGATTAAATTCCGTGGCTAAAACTATGGCTAAGACGATAGTACAAGAAGCGCTCAACGGACTCGTCGAGGATCTGCGTGTGACGCATGGAGACAATCTCGCGTCCGTGGTCCTTTACGGTTCAGCTGCAGCCGGCGATCACATCGAACTACGTTCTGACTACAACATCCTGATCGCATTGAACCGCATCACGCCGGAAGATCTGCGCCAGGCACAGGCGCCGATGCGCGAGTGGCAACGGTTGGGCCATCCATTGCCAGTCTATTTCACTGTTGAAGAACTCGCCGACGCGGCTGACGTTTTCCCGATCGAGTTTCATCAGATGGCCAACGCGCGCATCGTGCTTTACGGTCACGATCCATTCGAGTTTGTAAAACTTTCCGACGCGAATCTGCGACATCAAACGGAGTACGAGCTGAGAAGCAAGTTGATTCAGTTACGCCGGTTCTACATTCCCGCTTCAGTTTCGATCGAGAAGTTGTGCGATTTGATGAACGACAGTTTGTCGAGTTTCGCGGCGCTGTTTCGAGCCGTGCTGATGTTGCACGGTCACGAAGCGCCGGTTTCAAAACCCGATTGTGTGCGTGCAACCGCGCAGTTATTGAAACTCGATCCGAAACCTTTTGAAAGAATTTTCGAGTTGCGCGCGAGTGACCGCCGTCCCGCATCAGAAAAAGAAGCTAACGATCTTTTTGGAGCATACCTGTTTCAGATCGAGCAGGTTGTTGAAGCTGTGGACAAGCTTGGAGAAGCAACACAGTAACTTATACATGGGAGATTTGAGATGAAGATCCGAAGATTAACAACTCTAGCCGGCCTGGTAGTGATTGCATTGGCTGCCAGCGGCTGTGGCTATAACACGCTGACGACTAAACACGAGAATGTAAAAGGCAAATGGGCCGGAGTTGAAACTCAGTTACAGCGTCGCGGCGATCTGATAAACAACCTCGTCGAATCAGCAAAGATGGCGGGTATTCAGGAGCAGGAAGTCTTCGGCCAAATCGCGCGTGCGCGATCACAACTGCTGAACGCACAGCAAGCGGCGCCGCAGGGTGAGGGCGGCGACAAGTCGCCAGAGCAGAAGCAGGCTGTGATCGATGCCGCCAACAGCTTCGGTGGAACTATGGGCCGGCTACTGGTCCTTCAGGAAAACTATCCCGTTCTTAAATCGAATGAAAACTTTTTGAAGTTACAGGACGAAGTGGCGGGCACTGAAAACCGTGTGGCGACGGCGCGAAACGATTACAACGCCGCCGTGCAGGATTACAACACCAACCGCGCTCGCTTCCCGACGGTGATTGGAGCCAAGCTTTTCGGATTTAAAGAGGAGCCTTACTTCAAGGCTGAGGAAGGTGCGAAACAGGTGCCGCAGATTAACGCAAACTCTCTGCGACCCGATAGCAAGTAAATCCGTGTTATCCGTGGCTAAAACCCACGAGAACTACACATCGCACAGTGATCACAAGGCTTGCCGCCTGGCTCCAGGCTGCAAGCCTTATCGTTTTGAAAGAAATCGACAAGCTCCGAAACGGTCGCCTCTTCAACCCCAAACCGATCCAGACTCGGATGCCACGGTGAATGAACCCGCGGCACACTCACTTTAGCTTCGATCTGTGCCAGCCGGCTCTGCATCTCACTCAGACTCGCACGCATCGCCGCCAGCTCTGACCCAATGTCAGTGCTCGCAGGCGTCATCGAACCCGCGGCCACACGCCGCGCGATTCTTTCCGCCATCATTCTCGCCTGATCTTCCATCGCTATAACAGATCGATCCGATCCACCACTCCTACAATCGCCGAATCGATCGCTGCTCCTGCCTTCCCTGTCGCTGCCGTCGACGCGCTCCAGCCTTCCTGCACGATTAACACCGTATCACCAACACCCGAGTCAACGGAATCAAGCGCCAACACAGAATAACTCGTCTCCTCGCCTTCGGGCGTGATCTGCTGGCACAACATCACCCGCGCACTTTCGTAGCGGTGGTTCTTTTTCGTGGCCACGACATTTCCAACTACGCGCGCAAGAATCATCTGGTTACGTGCTGCTCAGAATCAACGATGCCGATAATCGTGCAATCAGTCGGCGTGTCTTCGCGTTTGAATGGAAAACTCGCTTCCTTACCACGACACCAGAACACCAGCTCACCGACACCCGCGCCCACCGAATCAATCGCCACCATCGGTTTGCCTGAGTCGTTCAGGTTTCTATCGAGTGTCTGCACAATCAACAGCTTTCGGCCTGCGAGCGAATCGTTCTTGACTGTTGCTACCACAGTGCCGATGACGCGTGCGAGTTGCATTCTTTACTTCACATCAACAGTGTCGATCACGCCAACGATAGCCGCATCCACGGGCACATCTTTCATACCCTGGGCCAACCGCGCGCTCGAACCGGCAACCACGAGAACCCGTTCGTGAAACCCGGCGCCCACTGTGTCAACCGCAACGACGTAGCCGGTTGTATCACTGCCGTCCACGTTAAGCGGTCTCACGATCAACAACTTCTTGCCGCTCAACCGTTCGTCTTTTTGCGTGGAGACAACAGTCCCAAGAATGCGAGCAATGATCATGACTAGCGATCGAGCCCGATGGGAAGGGTTTCATCGACGCTGCCGTGCGGGCGCGGAATCACATGCACGCTCACGAGTTCACCGACGCGTCGCGCCGCTGCGGCGCCGGCATCAGTCGCAGCTTTCACAGCCGCAACGTCGCCGCGCACGATCGCGGTCACAAAACCAGCGCCGATCTTTTCGTAACCGACGAGGGTGACGTTGGCAGCTTTCACCATTGCATCGGCTGCTTCGATCATCGCCACGAGGCCTTTAGTTTCAACCATTCCGAGTGCTTCTTGCATTCAGATACTCCTTTAGCCACAGATAACGCAGATTTAATTACGGATTATTTACCATTTACTGCCTGACTTAACAATTCGACCAGCTCTTCACGCGTCAATGAAATCTTCGCGCTATCGCCATTCTCGAGCGGATTTAGATAGCCGCACGCTTGTCCGCGGGCGGATTCACCGAGGTAACCGGCAGCCTCGCGCACATTGATCAACTTCTCGATCGCGTCAGGCGGCAGATTTTTCGAACCGCCGAGCATGCGCGAAAGGATCGCGATCTTCGCGGTGTGTTCGAGAGTTTCGAGACGGTCCCACGCTTGCCAGAGATCCGCGCCGTAAGCGACTGCGCCGTGATTCGCCATCAAGAGCGCGTTGTGATGTTTCACGAACGGCTGCATCTCGCGGGTTAGTTCTTCGGTCGACGGTGTTCCATAAGCAGCAAGCGGGACGCACCCGAGTGTCAAAATTACTTCCGAAAGAATCGGTTGATCGATAGCAAGCCCGGCGACGGCGAAGGCAGTTCCGTTTGGCGGATGTGCATGGCAAACAGCCTTCACGTCCGGACGCTCGCGGTAAATCAAAAGATGCATCGCGAGTTCGCTCGAAGCTTTTCGATCGTTAAGTGCTTTGCCGTCGATATCCGTAACCGCAATCAGGTCTTCGGTCATACGACCCTTGCACGTCATCGTCGGCGTCGCAAGGATACGACCGTCGTCCAGACGCACGCTGACGTTGCCGTCAGAAGAGACGACGTAGCTTCGTTCGTACATCAGGTGGCAAACGCGGATCAGATCTCGTTTGATTGTTTGCTCATCCATGTTTGTTTTTCTGAAGTTCTCCGTCGTGCCTGAGTGACTGTGCTGCTTGAAGGCTGAGATAGAAAATACGACAACGACTCCAGCGAAGTCGTGAGATCAACTGTTTTTACTTTTACGCCGCGTCGGGCAGTCAGCGAGACGGGGGCAAAATTCAGCACCGCTTTAATACCGGCTGACATGATCTGATTGAGAACTCGTTGCGCCGCCTTTGCCGGAACTGCGATCACCATCACGTCGATCGCTCTGTCTCTAATGACGTTTGCTATCTCGTCAACATCATGTACGGCGATCTCTTCATCGCCAATCCGTTGCCCAATCTTTTGGCGATCGTTATCAAACAGCGCTACCACGGTGAAATTCGATTTACCGAAGCCGTTGTAGTTTGCAAGCGCAGTCCCCAATCGGCCGGCGCCGATGATGCCGACACGATGCGGACTGTCGAGCCCAAGTATCTTCGTGATGTGATCGCGCAGATCATCAACGTAGTAACCGACGCCACGCACGCCAAACTCGCCAAAGTAACCGAGATCTTTTCGAATTTGCGCTGAGTTCAAATTGAACTGCTCGGCGAGCGCCTGCGAAGAAATGGTTTTGATACCGGCCGCGTGAAGAGCATTCAGACATCGCAGGTAAACACTCAGACGGCTCGTTGTTAGCTCTGATATTTTCTCGGCCTTCATGAACGCTGCAAGTATAACGCTAATAGGTCGCGTTGGTCATATTGCGCTACAATCCGCCCGAAATGATTGCGCATCTGAGCGGTACCCTGCTTTCCAAAGAACCGAACCAGGTCGTGGTAGACGTCAGCGGCGTCGGTTATGAAGTCAACATACCGCTTTCGACGTTCTACGACCTCGACGACGAGAAATCCAACGTTCAGTTGCTCATCTATACCCACGTCAAAGAAGATGCGCTGCAACTCTACGGTTTCAAAACGGCGAATGAACGCAAGCTTTTCATTAGCTTCATCTCCGTCAGCGGCGTTGGACCAAAATTGGGAATCGCGCTACTTTCGCACATGAAAGCGGACGAACTGATTGAATCGATCAAATCCAACAATCTCGTGCGACTGACGCAGATTCCCGGGATTGGTAGAAAAACCGCTGAGCGACTCGTAGTCGATCTGCGCGACAAGATGACCCAACTCTCACAGGAGCAAGTTGCCGATCAAGCCGGAACAAAACCTGAGGCCATCCACGTATCTTCTGAAGATTCAGTGCGCGGCGACGCCTTGTCTGCTTTGATGAATCTCGGATACCAGAGATCAGCGGCGGAAAAGGCAATCGATGCGGCACTCGGCGAAGGCGGTGATATAACAGTCGAGTCCATCCTGAGACGCGGACTCAAGAAGTTATCCAGAGTTTGAAAACCACATGGCTCCTGAGTCAATATCAGCGCGCGTGAAAGACAGTTTCCCAAGCGACGACGATCGTCAATTCGATCTCACGCTGCGCCCAACTCGCATCGAGGAATACATTGGCCAGCGCCAGGTCAAAGAGAATCTTCGTGTTTACATGAAGGCCGCGCGCAATCGTCGCGAAGCCCTCGACCACGTCCTGCTCACGGGTCCTCCCGGACTGGGCAAGACCACGCTCGCAAACATCATCGCGAATGAAATGGGTGCGGAACTGAAATCAACCGCGGGCCCGGCAATCGAGAAAGCCGGCGACATCGCCGCGCTGCTCACAAATCTCCAGGAAAGCGACGTACTGTTCATTGACGAGATTCATCGCCTGCTGCCGGCGCTGGAAGAAAAGCTTTACCCGGCGATGGAAGACTATCAACTCGATCTCTTGATCGGACAGGGCGCTGCCGCCCGTTCCATAAAACTCGAGTTGCCAAAGTTCACCCTTATCGGCGCCACGACGCGTGCCGGACTGATCACGTCGCCCTTGCGGGGACGCTTCGGCATCGTCTTCCATCTCGACTTCTATCCGCACGAAGATCTCGAAATAATCTGCAAACGTTCAGCCGAGATCCTCGGCGTCGAGATCGACAACGAAGGGGCGCGTGAGATTGCGCGTCGCGCACGAGGAACGCCGCGCATTGTTAATCGTCTGCTGCGTCGAGTCCGCGACTATGCTCAAGTTGACTACGATGGTCGCATCAATAGGGAAGTCGCAAACGATGCCCTCAATCGAATGGAAGTTGACACCTACGGACTCGACGAAATGGATCGCAAACTGCTGTTGACGATCATCGAGAAGTTCAGTGGTGGTCCAGTCGGACTGGGAACGATCTCGGCGTCGATTCACGAAGAGAAAGATTCAATAGAGGAGATCATCGAACCGTATTTGATTCAGATTGGATTTTTGGATCGCACCCCACGCGGACGTCTGGCGACGCCGCGCGCGTACGAACACTTCGGTATTAAAACTCCCGGCGCAGGAATACCCAACCTGTTCGACCCCCGCTGATTTTCCGTGTAATCGGTATTCATCCGTGGCTAAGCCTGGTCTAACGAAGCGATTTCTTTCCTTCTCACGTCACTCATTCGGCGTTCGTAATCGTTCACCGTGGGGGTCGATGTTGATGCACACGCTGCATCAGTTTCATGAAAACGATCTCTTCACGTCGGCCGCAGCGATGAGTTACTTCGGTCTGATGGCACTCTTCCCTGCCCTGCTTTTAATGTTCGCCACCAGCAACAAGCTCGCCGCCGGCAGCGAACTGCTCACGCACGCCGTCGACGTTTATCCGGGTTCGGCAAAGTTTCTTCGGGAAACGATTGAAGCGTTTTCAGATCTCGGCTTCGGCGCGATCGCATCGTGTGTCGTGATTGTGTTTTGGGCGGGCTCGTGGGTTTTTGCCGTCATCGAACGGGCACTCAATCGCATTTGGGGCGCAGTGTCGAGAACGTTCCTGCACGGAAGAGCGTTAACCGTCGGCATGGTTGGGGCGGTTGGCTTGTTGCTGGCAATCTCTGTGCTGGTGACGTCGTTTCTGGTCGCGCTTCGAGAAATGGCAGGCCGGTTCTCTCCACGACAAATCGAGCGCTACACGTTACTGGCGTCGGTCGGCAGTGCCTTCTGGCAAGTGCTGTTCGCGGCCGCGAGCTACCTCGTTACTGTTTTGCTTTTTGTATTCGTGTATCGCTTCATGCCGAAAGCAGAGGTTACGTTACGCGACACCTTGCCCGGCGCTTTTCTCGCCGGAGCCCTCTGGGAAATTGCGAAGTACGTCTTTGCGTGGAGTCTCCACTACTTTCACTACGATCAGATTTATGGCTCGGTTGGCGCTGTAGTTGCTGTGCTGACATGGAGCTATGTTTCAAGCTTGATCCTGCTTTTTGGCGCTCAACTCACCGCGACTTTTCATTACGAACATCCTTCGGCCACAGATAAAAACGGATGAAGATCACGGATTTTGATTATGAGTTGCCGGCGGATCTAATCGCACAAACGCCGCTGGCAGAACGTGATGCTTCAAAAATGCTCGTGTTGGACCGGGAGGAAGAGACGTGGACTGATACGTCGTTCAAAGAGCTTTCTCGTTTTCTGCGGACGAACGACATTGTTGTCGTCAACAACTCACGTGTGATACCGGCGCGACTGATCGGGCAGCGTGAAGCCACTGGCGGCCACGTTGAAATCTTCCTGGTTCGCGAAATTGAACCTCTTGTTTGGGAAGCCTTGGTTCGGCCAGGCGCGAGATTGAAGCAGGGTTCACGCGCAGTCTTCGGCGAAGACAAGCTGATCGCCGAAATGATCGACAAACCCGGAGCTGAATTACGACAGGTCCGGTTCCACTGCGATGGTTCGTTTGACGAAAGACTCGCGGAGATCGGTTCGACGCCACTGCCGCCGTACATCAAACGACCTTCCGGTGTTTCAAACTCAGATCGTGAACGCTATCAAACTGTTTACTCCAAACATCGTGGCGCAATCGCGGCGCCGACGGCGGGCTTACATTTCACGCCAGAAGTACTCGCCCAAGTTGCCGAGATTGCTTCGATCGCAGAGATCACGCTGCACGTCGGTTATGGCACTTTCGAACCCGTGCGTGTCGAGGAGGTGGACCAGCATTCAGTCAGCAGCGAACACTTCGAAATCTCGGAAACTTCAGCGCAAACTATCAACGAAGCACGCGCGCGTGGTGGCCGAGTAATTGTCGTCGGGACTACGACGATGCGCGCGCTCGAGTCGGCCGCAACAGAGGACGGCCGTGTCGTAGCAGGCAAGGGTGTTGCGAGTCTGACAATCAAGCCCGGTTACCAGTTTCGCGTCGCTGGCGCTCTGCTGACCAACTTTCACTTACCACAGTCTTCCCTCCTGATCCTGGTCAGCGCTTTCGCCGGTCGTGAGTTTGCGTTGCGCGCCTACGAGTATGCCGTCGCGCTACGATATCGCTTTTACAGCTACGGCGACTGCATGTTAATCCTGTAGCCGTTAATTAAACGTCGATGGTAAACTAGGGCTGGTTTTCGAAGTGCAGGGCTATGGCAGTACTCAAGAAATTTCGGTCCCGCTGGTGGTCACAGTCGGAGCTTCAATACGATGGCGAGAAGAAGGACAGCGCTCCGACGCCTTCGTGGAATACAAGCTACGACATCCGCCCGCTCACCATCTCGCAGCTCGATGAATGCTGGCGGCTCGATCAGCGCTGCTTCATCGACGGCGAAGCCTACAGCCGCGAAACTTTCGACTATCTGCTGACTGCTCCTGAATCAGTTTCGTACCGCGCGGTAACGACCGGCGGCGTGATGGCGGGTTTTGTGATCGGACTCGTCGAACCGGATCACACCGGACACGTGACAACGGTCGGCGTCGCTCCGGAACACAGGCGACGCAACCTGGCAAAGAGATTGATGGCCCAAGTCGAGGAAGGCTTCCGTAAACGCAACGTGAGACTCGTGCGCCTGGAAGTGCGGGTGATGAACATCGCCGCGCAGCAACTCTACGAAAGCCTCGGCTACGCAGTCACACAAAAACTTCCGAAGTATTACTCCAACGGCGGCGACGGGCTGCTGATGCTCAAAAGTCTAGACTAAAGCCACAGATAAACACCGATAACACGGATCTGAATTCAGATCCGTGTTTATCCGCGTTCATCTGTGGCCTATCCTTTTCGTAATTCAGTTAGTACTTGTTTCGCAACAGCCTTCAACGTATCAAACACACCCTGACCAGTTGACGCTACAGCCTCAACGACCGGCTCGCTCTTGCGCTGTAATTCAGCGGCGAGATCCTCCACCGGAATGATATTACCCAGATCGCGTTTGTTCAGTTGCAGTACGTAGGGGAGCTTCATCAGATCATAACCCTGCGACTGTAGATTCTCTTCGAGGTTGTACAACGACTCGATGTTGGCGTCCATTCGCTCCTCTTGCGAATCCGCCACGAACACAACTCCATCAACACCTTTCAAAATCAGCTTGCGCGACGCATCGTAAAAGACCTGACCCGGCACCGTGTAAAGATGAAAGCGCGTTTTGAATCCACGAACCGTACCCAACTCAAGCGGCATAAAGTCAAAAAACAATGTCCGGTCGGTTTCGGTCGCGAGGCTGATCAGTTTGCCGCGCGCCTGTGGCGCAGTCGAGTCGAAGATGTACTGCAGGTTCGTCGTCTTACCACACAAGCCGGGGCCGTAGTAGACGATCTTGCAGTTGATTTCTCTGGAAGCGTAGTTAATAAAGGTCATAAGGCGTGTCGTTAGCTGAAAAGACTGTCGATGTCCTCGTCGGTAATGCCGGCAAAGGGTGAATCGAGGTCGTCGTAGTCTCCGGCGGCAATCTCTTCGAACATTGCGGCCAGTTGATGAGAAACCTGCTTACTGCGGAGTTTCACTAGTCCGAGGCTGGAGCGCTCGTCAAAGACGACCACGAGCAGGAGCCTGCCGACTACGGAGATGTGAATGCTGTCTTTCTCACCTTCGTGAGAGAGCGTCGGAAATTCTTTCTCTCCGATCAGTTGAGCCATGCCACCCGTCGCAGCCACGTTACCGGCAGCGAGGGATGCCAAACTGGTTGTGTCAAGATTTCCCACTTCGCCCTGGGAAGCGATCTCCTGACCGTCCTTATCTACCAGGAAGACCACCTTGGCTGAGGCGTCCATTCGCAATCGCGCCAGGACAGCCTTTATTTGGTGGTATTGCTGTTCACGCAACAGGATTGGTGTGTCTGCCATTGTGCGACTCTTTGTTGAAGGCCGGGGCGGGATGTTTCCTTGGAGAGTTAAACCTGAAACGCCTGTTCCGCGGATTGCAAGTTCTGAAACTAAAAGAGGTTACTTATTCGGTTGGGGCTATTTGCCGAGGTGGATTAAGCCTCCGTAAGCCGAAAGCACTTTAACATAGCCCAACAATGACCATCAAGTGTTTTTCTTTGTTTGTAAATTTCACGGATTTGCAGCGGGATTTTCGGCCGGTAAAGCACCCGCAAATACTTGTCTCCGTTGATTTAGAGGCCCATCTATGGTAAGCTCCCGGCGTTTTCCACGGCTGCTCGTTTCAAGCGAGCAGCCTTTTGAGATCCGCACATGAGCAGCAGTCTCACAAAAGGATTGAGACGGTCAACATCGCGTTCAAAGGCAAAACCAGCGAAAAGCGCGAAACGCGCTGTTAAAGCGAAGTCGCCCTCCAAACCCAAAGCC